>CAJQSV010000048.1 GCA_905616445.1 uncultured Pelagibacteraceae bacterium | reverse complement strand
AATTTTGGAATAGCTAAATTAGACGAAATATCATTATAGATTTTCCAAAGAGCCGTTCTTAATGTTACTGATTTTGGTTTTAGCATTTTAGGAAGAAAAACATGATAACGTCCGATCTTGACACCCATATTCCAAAGTTTTTTTCTTTCTTCTTTTGAAATAAGCCTAATGATTTCTTCAATTTTTTCTCTTTTTAGCAAACCATTATTCTCATAAAGTTGATAAGCTAAAGCTCTTAAGTATTGGTTTCCAATTTTTATTTTTGTTAAATTAATTAAATCGCCCAACACCTCATTAAGATGTGCAGACATCCAATCTTTTATACACTGTTCTAATTCTTTTTTTTTGTCACTAGGCAATGCATCGTCTGCAATAATTTCTATCTCGGGAGATAAATAATTCTCACCTTTTTTAATTTTAGCTATAGGATTTTTTTCCCAGAAAATTTTATTTTCCGATTCAATGGATAGATTTTTTTCCTTTGTTATAATATTTACTCTTTTAATTAACTCTTCCTCTATTCCTTTACGCGCAGCTTTTTTAATAGATTTAAGATCTACATCTAGATTTTTTGATGTGAAATCTATTATAAACTTCAAGCCTTTTAGCTCACCTATGTACTGTTTATCAATTAAAACTTTATGATCTTCATCTATTTTTGTTTCTAAAATTATATCTTGTTTTAATCCTCGCGCTAAAATACTAATTTTTTTATCTATAAAACTTTTGGTAAGCTCTTCATGTAATCTACCAGACAAATTATCCTCAATACTTTTTGTTAATTGAATCCAATAATCTGCATTTTCAACCCAATCTTTTTTATTAGCTACATAAGACCAAGTTCTAACGCTAGAAATCCTATTTGCTAGAACATCTATATTACCATGTTCTTTCTCCAATCCATTTAATTGTGCCTTCATATATTCGTTTGGAATTCTCTTTTTTTTAATAGATAAAAATTTAAATACAGCATCTACAACATTGGTGTGCTGACCGTATGCCTTTTTTTCAAAATCTGGAATTTGACAACACTCCCATAACAATTTTAAATTTTTTCTATAAGTATTATTTTCATTATTTTTTTTAAGCAAAAATCTCAAGACAATTTCATCTATAGATTCACTTATTCTAATAAGATTTTTATCGGTTGGTTTTTCTTCTAATGATTTAATTAATTTTTCTTCGTTATCAAAATCTAGATTCGAATTTCTCCAATAAAGCATTTTGGTATCTGGAAGAGTGTGATTTTCTATCTTTTCTATTTCATTGGAGTTTAGAGTTTCACAATCTCCTGTAGTGCCGAAATTTCCGCTGTTTTTGTATCGCCCAGCTCTGCCTGCAATTTGCGACATTTCAACTAAATTTAGTCTCCTTGTTTTTTTTCCATCAAATTTTTTCAAATTAGAAAAATAAATTTGATCAATGTCCATATTTAGCCCCATGCCAATAGCATCTGTGGCGACCAAATAGTCAACATCACCTGATTGATATAATTCTACTTGTGAGTTTCTAGTTTTAGGGCTTAAGGATCCCATTATTACTGCAGCGCCACCTTTTTGACGTCTAACCAATTCAGCGATTGCATAAACCTCTTCTATCGAAAATGCGATAATTGCAGTTTTATTATCCAAACGTGAAATTTTTTTATAACCACTATAGGACAATCTTGAAAATCTTTCTTTTTTAACAAATTCCACCCCGTCTACTAAATTGTAAATAATATTTTTCATAATTTGCGAACCTAAAAACATAGTTAGTTTTTTACCTCTCGCGTAAAGAAGTCTGTCTGTAAAAACATGCCCTCGTTCGTTGTCAGCACACATTTGTATTTCATCGATAGCCACAAAATCTACAGCCTTATCTTTTGGCATAGACTCGACTGTACAAATAAAAAAATCAGCTGAATTTGGAATTATTTTTTCTTCTCCAGTAATTAAAGCAACTTTATTTAAGCCTATTTTTTTAACGCATTTTTCATAAACCTCACGTGCCAGCAATCGGAGAGGCAATCCAAAAATGCCAGACTCAAATTCTAGCATTTTTTCTATAGCTTCATGAGTTTTGCCAGTATTTGTTGGACCCAGAAGTGCAATAATTTTTTTTGATGAGTTTTGCATTTTGTGTTAGATAATTTTTTTATACTATATGCAGACTGGCAATGAGAACAAAATAAGATTAAAACATGAGCGAAACATTTTGTCAAATGTTCTAATTTTTTTGATCTATAATATTTTCCAAACTCCGGATGCTGTAATCACAATATCTTCAGAGTTAAATATCTCACAAGTTATAAAAACAAGAGAATTTGTTTTTTTTTGAATTTTTACTTTTCCGCTTAGTGTTTGACCTAAAAAGGAAGCAGAAATAAATTTCACCTCTAAAGATACTGTTACACACCTTTTATTACTCACCATATGTGCCGCTGTACCCATACCTGTGTCAGCTATAGTTGATAAATAACCACCATGTGTAATTTTTCCGGCATTAAGATGAATTTCTTTAATAATTGCAGAAAAAGAATAATTATTTTTATCAATTTTTTTAAAATCCAAGCCACCAATGTGAGTAATGAATCCTGTATCAGTTTCGTCCATAATTTTTCTTACCATAGATTGGTATAATTTGTGAGAATATTACTGCAAATAATATTAAAAATATTCCAAATAATTTAATTTCATTTAAAAATTGATCTAAAATTAACCATGCAAAAACTGCCGCAAAGACTCCTTCAAGAGAAAATATAATAGCCGCAGGTGCGGGAGTTAGATTCTGTAAAGTATAAGTTTGTAGTAAAAATGCTAAGCCACTAGATAAAACTCCTACATATAGTATTTCGTAAGAATCCTTAAATATATTAGTAAGTAAGGGATTTTCATAAATAACCATTGGCAAAATTGTAAATAAAAATGCAACAAAACATTGCGACATTGCAATAGTGATAGGGAAATTAAAAAAATTAATTGTCTTACGGATATAAATTATATGAAAAGCCCAGCAAAAAGCACTTAAGATGCCGAGTGTGTCTCCATATCTAACTGAAATATTTTTTAACTCACTTAAAAATAATCCACCTATCACGCAAAATGCAACAGAAGGCCAGACCGACCAATGAATTTTTTTTGAAAAAATAAAATAAGATATGAAAGGGACTATTAATACGTACATGATAGTAAAAACTCCCGTATTTGCAACATTGGTATATATTAGTGATATTTGTTGCAGTGCTTGGCCCACACCCAATATAAATCCCAAAAGTACTAAGTAAACAAAGGCTTTTTTATTATCAATATTTTTTTTTTTTATTTTTTTTAGTTCAAAAATCAGAAAGAAGGGGAGCAATGTTAAAAATCCAACTAAGAACCTACCAACATTAAAGGTATGAGGGCCAATAAAATCCATCCCCATATCTTGAGCAACAAAAGCTGAACCCCATAAAATTGAAGTTAAGATTGCACAAATAAGCGAAAAAACATTTTTATTCACAAAAGTTTAATATTGTAAATTTACTTAAACAGCAAGTTTGAACGCAAAGTCTTTCCCTAAGCTTTGACTTAAGTGTACGCAAAATCTTGCTCCTTCGGCACCATCGATAAATCTATGATCATAAGACAAAGAGATAGGCAATATTTTTCTTGTAATAATTTGTCCATCTTTTTTAACCACTTTGTCGTATGATTTACCAACTCCGAGTATAGATAATTCTGGTGAGTTAATTATTGGAGTAAAAAAAGTCCCTCCAATCCCTCCTAAACTAGAAATTGTCATTGATCCTCCAAAAAATTCTTTTTTATCAATTTTAAGCTCTCTACATAACTTACTTACAGTTCTTAGCTTTTGGCTTATTTCTTTAACACCCAATTGATCTACATCTCTAATTTTTGGAACCATCAAACCATGAGAAGTATCTACAGCTACGCCAATGTGGAAGTATTTTTTATAAGTAACTTTTCCATTTTCAGAATCTATCGAAGCATTAAAGTTTGGATATGCTTTAAGACCACTTACCATTGCTCGCATAATAAAAGCTAGCGGTGTAATAGATATTTTTCTACCTGTATATAAATCTTTTAGAGAACTTCTAAATTGTTCCATTTCTGTAATATCTATTTCTTCATGTTGAGTAACGTGTGGAATTTCTGACCAAGACCTAACAAGATGAGGGCCAGATAATCTTTTTATTCTTGGAATATCTTTTACTACAATCTCACCAAATTCACTGTGTTCATATTCATTTTCCTTACTTGTTTTGTTTTGAGCAACAACAACTGGAGCATCAGTTAATTTATCTTTAATATAATTTTTTACATCATCTTTAGTTACTCTGCCTGATCTTTCAGAACCAGATATTTTG
>CAJQSV010000047.1 GCA_905616445.1 uncultured Pelagibacteraceae bacterium | reverse complement strand
TTGTCTAAATTTTTTTTTGTTTTATTACTACAGTACAAGTCTATTTGTATATTTTCTTTACTTAAAATTATCGCTGCTGTTAAGCCGGCTAAACCGTCTCCTATAATGCAAATTTTTTGCTCATTCATATTTAAAATTTTATCAGTTTAATAAAAATGATACAAAGTAAACTAAATGATTCGTTAAATGAATAATGATTTATAAAAACTTTACTAATTTTTTAAAAAAACGAGCCATTGAATTAATGGGGTTATGTCTTGTTTTTTTTGCTCTTCTGTTAACTGCTTCCTTTTTTTCTTATTCTCCAAATGATCCTACTTTGATATACGGTTCAAACACTATTAAGATCAACAACCTATTGGGTCTCTACGGAGGTTTAGTCGCAGATTTTCTGCTACAGAGTCTTGGTTTAACCTCATTCCTTGTTCTAATAACTATTGCATCGTGGGGAATAAATTTAATTGTAAAAAAAGAACTTAATAAAATAAAACTAAAAATTTTTTATCTATTTTTATATATTTTGCTTACCTGTGTTTTGATTTATTTAAATTATAATAATTCATTTTGGCTAATTGATAATGGAAATTCAGGATTTGTTGGTCAAATTTTATACGACAAAGTTGTAAGTATTTTTCCTTTTACTCAGAATGATTACACTACTTTTGTTCTTATGGTTTTAAGTACAGTTTTTTTTTTGTTGGCCTCTAATATTAATTTTAAATATATCCTAGTAGTTTTTAAGAAAATTTTTAGGAAGAGTAACAATATTGAGGATCAAACAGAAATAAACACTCACCAATCTGAGGATTTTCTTCATCAAGATTCAATTATAGAAAAAACTCAACAAACTTTTTCTTTTGAAAAAACATCTGATATAAAAAAACTTCCTGTCCAGCATAACAACTTTAAGAACTTTAAGCTTCCTTCTTTAGATTTACTTGAAAAAAACCCATCAAAAATTAATTTATTAGATCAATCTAAAAATAGACCAGAAGGATCATTTATAGAAAAAATACTATTAGATTTTGGTATAGATGGAAAAATAACAAAAATTAATAATGGACCTGTAGTTAGTTTGTACGAATTTGAACCTGCTCCTGGAGTAAAAGTTGCAAAAATTATCAACCTATCTGATGACCTTGCTCGTAATACTAGTTCTACATCTGCACGTGTCTCGACGATACCGGGGAAAAATACTGTAGGTATAGAAATTCCAAATGAATCTCGAGAGAGTGTTTACTTAAGGGAAATAGTTGGAAACGAAAGATTTCAAAAAAAAGAAATCAAGCTCCCTATCGCTATAGGGAAAAGTATATCGGGCATACCTATCATTGGAGATTTAGCATCTATGCCCCACCTTTTAATAGCCGGTACAACTGGTTCTGGTAAGTCTGTTTGCATCAATACTATTATTGTATCTCTTCTTTACAGGTTAAGCCCCGATCTATGTAAATTTATTTTGATAGATCCAAAAATGTTAGAGCTCTCTGCCTATGAGGGAATTCCACATTTGCTAAGTCCTGTTATTACTGAGTCTAAAAAAGCAGCATCGGCTTTAGGTTGGACAGTTAGAGAAATGAATAGTCGATACAAATTAATGAGCAAAGATGGTGTAAGAAATATTGACGGATATAACGCAAAACATAAGCTTAAAATGCCTTACATTGTTGTTGTTGTTGATGAGATGTCAGACTTAATGCTTGTAGCCGGCAAAGAAATAGAAAATTATATTCAAAAGCTTTCCCAGATGGCGAGAGCTGCAGGCATTCATATCATAATGGCCACCCAAAGACCTAGTGTAGATGTTATTACGGGTACCATTAAAGCAAACTTTCCAACAAGAATATCTTTCAGGGTAAGCTCTAAGATAGATAGTAGAACGATTTTAGGCGAACAAGGTGCAGAACAACTTTTAGGTAATGGAGATATGTTGTTTATGTCTTCGGCAAATAGAATTGTTAGAATTCATGGCCCTTATGTTTCTGAAAAAGAAATTGAAAAAATCACTAATGTTTTAAGAGCACAAGGGGAACCTGACTATATTGATGAAATCACAGTCGACGAAAAAAGTGACAGTTCAGATTATGCTTCTGCTGATGATGCAGACAAACTTTACAATCAAGCTCTAGATATTATTAAAACTGAGGGAAAGGCTTCAACAAGCTTTTTACAAAGAAAATTGCAAATTGGTTATAATAGAGCAGCAAGAATTATTGACATGATGGAAGAAAAAGGGATTGTTAGTAAAGCAAACCACGTTGGCAAAAGAGAGGTTTTATAAATTTGTTTTTAAGAATTCTTTTATTTTTTTTTTTAGTTTTCAGCTACTCTTTCAATTTATTTGCAAACGAGAGACAATTAATTATAAACCAATTATTAGAAATTAACAATTTTACTTTTAATTTTGAACAAATTATACAAGGGAAAAAAGAAGCAGGAACATGTTTACTTGTTTTTGATAATAAACTTAAATGCAATTATATTGATAATAAACAAAAAGAAATTATAATTAACAATAAAACATTAGTGGTCATGCAGAAGAGATATAATAAAATTTATTTTTATCCTGTTTCAAAATCTCCATTTCTAAGAATTCTAAGTAAAAACAGTTTAATTAATTTGGTCAAGGGATCACACTTAGAATTAAATGATAACATTGATTTAATATACGTAGACGAAAATGAAAAAAAATTTACAGTTTTTTTTAATAAAAAAAATTATGATTTAATAGGTTGGAAAATAGAAGACCAATTTCAAAACGAAATATATTTTTCATTAGAAATTCAAAGTAAAAACACAGAAATTGATAATGATCTTTTTAAAATTCCATCAATTAATTAAAAGGTAAAATTAATTGTCTCTTCTTTAAATATCTTAAACCCTTTTGATAAATAATTACCTAAAGCATGCTTGTGATCTAAACTACAAGTGTGAACCCATATTCTTTCGACATTTTTATTAAAACCTTCATAAATTATATGCCTCAATAGAAGAGATCCAAATTTTTTACCCTGGTATTCTTTTAAAATACCCATTTGTATCAACTCAATTTCGTTTTTAGTCTCGTGATATTCTTGTTCATAAAAGCCAATTAATTCACCGTTAATCTTCATTATTCCTGTCACTAAACTTTTATTGTTAATATATTTATTCCACTCTTTATCGGACCATAAAAGTCTATCGCGCCAAAAATGATCTTTACCGACCTGTCTATAAAAAAATTTATTTATATTAACATCTTTTTTAGTATCTAGGAAAATTTTAACGTTTTTTGTAGATATAATTGATTGATTAGGGTTTTTAGCTTTTTTTAATTCTAAAAAAAATCTTTGAACTTTAGGCATCCAATAAAATTAAACAACCATCTTTCCAATTTGTTCGCCACCAAAGATGTGATAATGAAAATGAGGAACTTCTTGCCCTCCATCTTTACCAATATTGCTAAGCACTCGGTAACCCCTTTCATGGCTTGAAATTTTTAACATTTTAACGACATGTAAGATTGCTTTGTTAAATTCTACTATTTCTTTATCCGAAGCTTTGTTAGTAAAATCATCTAAATCAATATATTCGTTCTTTGGAATAACAAGCACGTGTATTTTCTTTTTAGGATTAGTGTCGTAAAATGACAGCACATATTCATTTTCATAAACTTTCTTACATGGTATTTCACCTCTAAGAATTTTAGCAAATATGTTATTCTTATCGTAACTCATTTATTTTTGTCTTTTTTTTAATTCTTCCATCACATCTTCTATTTTAATATTATTCGATTCAAGATAAACCATCAAATGATATATGACATCCGTAGCTTCGTGTATCTTGTTTGAATTTTCTTCTACAGCTTTGAAAAGTTCTCCTATTTCTTCTTTTACCTTTGATTCACTTAAATTTTCATCGTTCAATAATTTATTAGTATAAGATCGTTCTGGAGAAGAATTTTTTCTCTCTCTTATTGTTTTAATAAGTTCTTCTAAATTTTTAAACATTTTACAATCTTACAGGTACTTTTTTTGAATTCAAATATTCTTTAGCATCTTTAATACTATGTTCGCCATAATGAAAAATAGATGCGGCTAACACTGCGCTTGCGCCACCTGTAGTAATTCCATCATATAAATGATCAAGTGTTCCAACTCCACCTGAGGCAATCACTGGAATATTTGTGTTTTTTGTAACCATTTTTAGTAATTCAATATCGTAACCTGATTTAGTTCCGTCTCTGTCCATAGAGGTTAATAAAATTTCTCCGGCTCCAGCTTTTTCTACTTTTTTTGAAAATTCCACTACATCTATCCCAGTTTTATTTCTGCCACCATGAGTAAAAACTTCCCATTTGTTTTTCGAAATATTTTTTGCATCTATTGCAACAACGATACATTGGGAGCCAAATTTTTTTGAGGCATCTACAACTAAATTAATGTCATTTACTGCCGCAGTATTTATTGAAACTTTGTCTGCACCAGCTAACAAAAGATCTGTTATATTCTTTATAGTTCTTATCCCGCCACCAACAGTTAACGGTACAAAACAATTTTTGGCAGTTTTTTTTACTATATTAATTATGGTTTCTCTATTCTCATTAGATGCTGTGATGTCTAAGAAGCAAATTTCATCTGCACCTCCGTTACTATAAATTTTAGCTTGTTCAACTGGGTCACCTGCATCCTTCAATTCGACGAAGTTAATACCTTTAACAACTCTTCCATTTTTTACATCCAAACAAGGTATGATTCTATTCTTAAGCATTTATTTCCTTTGCTAGCTCATCAAGTCTAATATCTCCATCATAAATAGCTTTACCAACTATAATACCTTCAATATTTTTATTATTTAACTCTTTTGCCTTTTTGATATCTTTTATTGAAGAAACCCCTCCAGAAATAATAACAGGACAATTTGAAACATCGGCAATTTTTATAGTATCTTCAAAGTTAGGACTCTCTTTGGTTCCGTCTCGATTAATATCTGTGTAAATTAATCTGCTTATACCATAATAATTTACATCTTTTAAGAAATCCAAAGTCTTAATGTTTAGATTTTCTTTCCAGCCCGAAACAGATAACTTTCCATCTTTAGCATCTAAACCTAAAGCAATTTTATTTTTAAATTTTATACATGCTTCTTTTAAAAATTCTTTATTTTTTATTGCGGCACTACCTAAAATTATTTTTTCTACACCTGCATCGACATATCTTTTGATGCTATCAAGAGTTCGAACGCCCCCGCCTACTTCAATCTTTAAATCATATTTACCTACTATTTCTTGAATTATATTTAAATTAACTGTCTGACCGGTTAAAGCTCCATCAAGATCAACAATATGTATGTTTTTAAAACCATGTTCTTTATATTTTCCCGCTTGATCAAGAGGTGAGGTTTCATATTCAGTTTTATTTTCAAAATCACCTTGAATTAATCTCACACATTTCTTATCTTTGATATCTATTGCTGGTAATATTTTCATTTATAAATTTAAAAAGTTTTCAATTACCTTTAGTCCAGTTTTATCACTCTTTTCTGGGTGAAACTGAGTTCCAAACAAATTATCTTTTTCAATAGAACAAACAATCTTTGATGAATAATCCGTTGTTGCTGTTATTACAGATTTATCTCCAGGTACAAACTCATAACTATGTACAAAATACATGTGGGATTTATTTTGAATATCTTTAAGTATTTTGCTTTCTTTTACTATTTCAATCTCGTTCCAGCCAATATGAGGAAGTTTGAACTTACCATTTTGGTTGTCAATTTTAGTTACTTTTCCAGGTATCCACCCCAGCCCTTTAGTCTCTGATTCTTCATAACCAACATCTCCAAACATCTGTAGCCCCACACAAATCCCTAAGAGTGGTTTTTTATTTATAATTGCAAATTCTTTAAGAGCATCGTGTAATCCATTAATTCTATTCAAGGAGTCAACACAGCTCTTAAATGAACCTTGTCCTGGTAATATAAGTTTATCACTTAATTTTATTTTATTTAAATCTGAAGTTATTTTTATATTTACTTTATCTTTTGCGACTTGTTTAAAAGAATTTATAACAGAACTTATATTTCCCGATTGGTAGTCAACAATTGTGACATTCATCAAATTTATAAAGAACCTTTAGTAGACGGCACAGAATTTTTAATTCTTTTATCTATTTCAAAGGCATCTTTTAGAGATCTTGCCAAACCTTTAA
The DNA here is from genome assembly GCA_905616445.1 of uncultured Pelagibacteraceae bacterium. Taxonomy (GTDB): domain Bacteria; phylum Pseudomonadota; class Alphaproteobacteria; order Pelagibacterales; family Pelagibacteraceae; genus Pelagilacustribacter. The sequence continues at coordinate 2,697 of CAJQSV010000047.1, read as the reverse complement.
AACAAGATTCAATTTTGTGATGGCTGTTTTCTCCATAGACATTTTCTATGTGTAAGGTAATTCCGGCTGATTGTGAAAAAGCCTGAAACCATTCCTTAAACAACTCTGTGTCCATCTCACCTAATTTTTCAACTTTTAAATCAACTTTCCAAATTAAGTAGGGTCTATTAGAAACATCTATAGCAACACGTGTTAATGTTTCATCCATTGGTATTAATGCGTGGGCGTATCTTTTTATACCCTTGCGATTGCCGGCTGCCTTGTTAATTGCTTCCCCAATGGCTATACCTGTGTCTTCGGTTGTGTGATGTAAGTCGATATGGGTGTCACCTTTAGCTTTTACAGCGATGTCCATTAAAGAATGTTTAGAAAGTTGTTCCAGCATATGGTCTAAAAAACCAATACCTGTTTCAATTTTATATTTACCTTTACCGTCAATGTTTACCTCAACATCAATACTTGTTTCTTTGGTCTTTCTTGAAATTTTTGCTTTTCTAACCATAAATAAAAGAGAATTTATTCAATTATATATAGAGAAATTTTCATTTTATCAATAAATGCAGGGTATCTATTGAACAAATAAAATTAATCTCCACTTACAAAGGTATGAATACTGCTGAAAAATGGCACGGAACTACAATTGTTTTATTAAGAAAGAACAATGAAACTGTGGTTGCGGGAGACGGTCAGGTTAGTCTCGGCAATACAATATTGAAAAGTAAAGCTAAAAAAGTTAGAAAAATTGATAAGCACAATGTGATAGTAGGTTTTGCGGGATCTACGGCTGATGCTCTAACTCTATTTGAAAGACTAGAAGCTAAACTTGAAAAACATGCTGGTAATCTTCCAAGAGCAGCTGTTGAGCTCGCAAAAGATTGGCGAACCGATAAGTATCTCAGAAGATTGGAAGCTCTAATGGCAGTAGCAGATAAAGAAAATAGTTATATTATTTCTGGGACAGGCGACGTTTTAGAACCTGAAGACGGTATCATAGGAATAGGTTCTGGTGGTAATTATGCGTTAGCTGCTGCAAAAGTTTTAATGGAAATGGAACTACCAGCAGAAGAGATCGCTAAAAAAGCAATAAAAATAGCATCGGATATTTGTGTCTTTACGAATAATAATGTCACGGTAGAAAAAATATAATTATGAAAGAAACTAATAAAGTTACAAAATTAAATTTAGTTAAAGAAGATAAAAAAAAAGAGAATTCAAGAGTAAGTGCTTTATCTCCAAGAGAAATTGTTTCTGAGCTAGATAGATATGTTATCGGCCAGACGAATGCAAAAAAAGCTGTTGCTATAGCATTACGTAATAGATGGAGAAGACAAGCTCTTGATGAGCAGATGAAAGAGGAAGTTTTACCAAAAAATATTTTAATGGTAGGACCAACAGGGGTTGGAAAAACAGAAATTTCTAGAAGATTATCAAAACTAGCTCAAGCACCTTTTATAAAAGTTGAAGCTACGAGATTTACAGAAGTGGGGTATGTTGGAAGAGATGTTGAGCAGATTATAAGAGACTTGGTAGAAATAGCTATAGCGTTAGAAAAAGAAAAAAAAAGAAAAGAAGTTTATGTTAAAGCACAATTAGCGGCAGAAGAAATGGTCTTAAATTCTCTCGTGGGCAATAAAGCAAGTGTTGCTACAAAAGAAAGCTTTAGAAAAAGACTTAGAGATGGTGATCTTGATAATAATGAGATTGAAATAGAGGTCAGTGAGAATCCATCAAATATGCAAAGCTTTGAAATTCCAGGAATGCCAGGCGGTAATGTTGGCATGATTAATGTTTCTGAAATTCTAGGAAAATCTATGGGCCAAAAACCAAAAAAAAAAAAAATGACCGTTAAAGAATCACACGATATTTTAATAACTCAAGAATCAGACAAAATGATTGAACATGATAAAATTATAAACGAGGCAAGAAAAACAACAGAAGATAATGGAATAGTTTTTTTAGATGAAATTGATAAAATTTCAGCACGTGGTGATCGTACAGGCGGGGATGTATCAAGAGAAGGTGTACAAAGAGATCTTCTCCCTTTAATTGAAGGGACAGTTGTCAACACAAAACACGGACCTGTAAAAACCGACCATATCTTATTCATTGCTTCAGGTGCTTTTCAGCTAGCCAAACCATCGGACCTATTGCCTGAACTACAAGGACGCTTACCAATAAGAGTTGAATTAAATGCCTTAACAGAAGAAGACTATAAAAGAATTTTAAAAGAACCAGATAATAGTTTAATCAAACAATATGTTGCTTTGTTAAAAACAGAAAACGTAGAATTAGAATTTACAAACGACGGTATCGATTTATTAGCAAAAGTGTCTGCCGAAGTTAATGCATCAGTTGAGAACATAGGTGCAAGGAGATTACACACCCTGCTAGAAAAAGTATTAGAAGATATTAGCTTTACCGCGTCTGATCGTAAGGGTGAAAAGGTTGTAGTTGATAAAAAATATATTGAAAAAAATCTTGGAGATTTAACCAAGGATATGGATCTAAGTAAGTTTATTTTATAAATTTTTTAATTTAATAATAATAGCCCCTTCTCCACCATCATTAATTTTTGCTGCTTCAATACTAATTATTTTATCTAATAAATCTTTTTGTGTTTTAATATATTCTGGGACGGCAAACTTCAATTTGCTCAACTCTTTAGATACATAAGTGTTTTGATCTGTATTTGAGTGT
>CAJQSV010000046.1 GCA_905616445.1 uncultured Pelagibacteraceae bacterium | reverse complement strand
TCTTTTTATCACCATAAATAAAAGATTGTTTAATAAATTCATTTAAACATAAAATATTTTCAATTTTACTTGGAGAAATATTATCGCCACCAAGATTTACAATTATATCTTTTTTTCTATCTGTTATAGTCAAATAATTGTTGTTATCCAGCACGCCTATGTCGCCAGTATGTAGCCAACCATCTTTAATCACTTTTTCTGTCTCTGCTTTTTGATTCCAATAACCAAGCATTATATTTTCGCCTTTTATTAAAATTTCACCATCTTCTGCTATCTTAACTTTGTTAGTTCTAAATGGAGGGCCTACTGTTTCAACTTTTACCATATCTGGTAAATTACAGCTTACTACTGGAGAAGCTTCTGTTAAACCGTAGCCTTGTAAAGTGGGTAGACCAATAGCGTTTAAAAATTCACCTATATTTTTATCTAAAGCTCCACCCCCTGATATAAAAGCTTGTAAATTTCCACCAAATTGATTTTGGATTTTTTTACGAACTAGACTGTTACATAAAAAATTAATGATTTTTTCAGAGAAACTAAATTCTTTTTTATTAAGTATTTTTTTTCCAAGTTCTAAAGTTTTGATGATTAATTTTTTTTTAATTCCTTTTTGTTTTTCAAAATTCATATTTATTTTTATAAAAAGATTTTGATAAAACCTTGGTACTGCTGTCATGATGGTTGGCTTAGCAACTCCCATATTAGAAATAAGTTTTTCTAAACTTTCTGCATAAAAAACTTTTGCTCCTACAATAATTTGTATGAATTGAACTGTATGTTCATATGAGTGTGCAAGAGGTAGCCAGGTTAAAAAAATAGGATTTTTTTTTTTGATAAGTGGCTCAAGCAATTCAACAGCGCCTTCGCAATTAGATAAAATTCCACCGTGACTTAAAACAACACCTTTAGGATTGCTGGTAGTGCCTGAAGTATAAATAATACAAGCAGGCATATTTCTTTTCAAACCCTTATTTATTTTTTTTTCATAACTCTTTTCATTCAAAATATCTTTTATTAATAAACTTTCTGTTTCTATTTCTTCAAAAGAAATAATTTCTTGTACTTGTGGATTAATATAATCTTTTATCTTCTTAAATTGATCATTGTTTGAAACTATAATTAATGATGGCTTACAATCATTTAATATATATTCGTAATCATTAGATGAATACGTAGTAAATATGGGCACTGATATTCCACCAGCATTCATAATAGCAATATCTGACATTAACCAATAAGGCCTATTTTCAGATAAAATTAAACATCTGTCACCTTCTTTGATTAGTGATTTAATTTTATAAGAAAGTTTAAATATTCTTTCTTTAACATCTCCCCAAGTGTAAGTTGGTTTTTCAGGTTTTAACCATTTTAAAAATAGTTTGTCATCATCAACTTCTTCACATTTGTTAAAATATAACTCTATAAGACTATTTAGTTTATTTATTTTCATATTTTGGTGGGCGAAGAGAGACTCGAACTCTCACAGTATTGCTACCACCGGATTTTGAGTCCGGCGCGTCTACCAGTTCCACCATTCGCCCTTTTAATTAAACATTTAATGTTTATAATTAAATAGTATTCAAATTCTATTAATTTATAAATAAAAAAATGTTTAAAAAGCTTTTTGATCAGTGTGTAAAATTAGCAGCTAGCAAGTTCGCTGACTATAGTTTGGCTCTACTGTCTTTTATTGAAAGCTCTTTCTTTCCTGTTCCGCCGGATATTATGATTGTGCCCATGGTTGTGGCCAAGAGAGAGAGATATTTAAAAATATTTTTAATAGCTACTTTGTTCTCTGCGTTAGGTGCTTTTTTAGGATATTTTATAGGCTATCAATTTTTTAGTGAAGTTGGAGTTAAAATTTTTGAGTTTTACGGATATGAGAATACTAATTTTTTAAAAGACAAATTTCAAACAAATGATGGGGTTTTCTCTTGGCTTTTAATTTTATTCACTGCTGCCTTTACTCCTTTACCATTTAAGTTGGTCACAATTTTTAGTGGTTTTATTCAGTTTAATTTAATTTTATTTTTCTTTACTTGTTTATTGGCACGAGGTTTGAGATTTTTTATTGTGGCCTATTTGTCGTTTAAGTTTGGTTCAACATTTCCTGTTTTTTTAGAGAAAAAAGGAGCTTTGTGGGCAACCATAATTGGTCTAATTGTAGTAATATTATCTATAATAATTTATTTGATATTTAAATTTTATGTATAGATTTTTAAATAATAACTTAATTGCTTTATTTTTTTCTATTAGCATTATAATTCTTTTTTCTGCATACTTCATTGAATATGGACTTGGATATGAGGCTTGCAATCTTTGTCTGATTGGAAGAATTCCCTATTTTTTTGTAATTGCTTTTAGCCTGATTTTTTTCTTTTTTAAAAAACGTAAAAAAACAATTTTAATATTTATTTTTATAAGTTTTGTATCTAGCGTTTTGATAGCTTTTTATCATGTTGGTATTGAAAGAGGTTTTTTTGATGAATCCTTAGTTTGCCAAATAAAAGGACTAAAGCAAGATGCATCAACAAGTGAATTATTGAAGGAATTAGAAAATAGCAAATTCAAATCTTGCAAAGATGTGGATTTTAAATTTTTTGGTCTATCGCTAGCGACAATAAATTTGTTTATTTCTTTACTTTTATCAATTATCACAATTAGAAATATTTTTAAAAATGAAAAAAACTAATAAAAAGCTTTTAGAGGAAATGCTAAGAGTTGATCACGCAGGTGAACGTGGCGCTATTAAGATTTATGAAGGTCAACTTTTGGCTCTTAAAACATTTAAACAGGATGAAAATTTAAAAAAACAAATTGAAGAAATGAAGGAACATGAAAAAGAACATTATGAATTCTTTGATAAAGAAATACAACAAAGAAATATAAAGCCTACCAAACTACTTCCTCTTTGGGATTTACTTGGAGTAGGTTTAGGTTTCGGAACAGCAATGTTAGGTAAAAAAGCTACTATGCTTTGTACGGCTTCTGTGGAAGAGGTAATAGGTGATCATTACAAAAATCAAACCTATAAACTTGAAGAAGATGAAGAAAAATTAAAAAATAAAATAATTAAATTTAGAGATGACGAATTAAATCATAAAGATATAGCCTATGAAGGTGGTGCTACTAAAGATGGATTGTATGGTATATTAGACAAACTTATTAAAACATCGTCTCGTATAGCCATAAAAATTTCTGAAAAAATCTAATTAAGGCTCAAGCTCAATATCCCAGTACAGGTAATCCATCCAACTTTCATGTAAAAAATTAGGCGGGAAGTTTCTTCCGTTTTTATGCAGATCATCTACTGTTGGTGTAAAAGGTTTTTGAGCCAGTATAAGATCACAGTCTTTGTAAAGTTTGCCACCTTTTAGTACGTTGCAGGTTGAGCATGCAGTTACTACGTTTTCCCAGTCTGTTATACCACCTCTTGATTTTGGAAGAAGATGATCGAAAGTTAAGTCTTTTCTAACACCACAATACTGACAGGTAAATTTGTCCCTTAGAAAAACATTAAATCTTGTAAAATTAGGGTTCTTTGATGGTTTGATAAAATTTTTAAGAGCAATTACACTTGGTAAATTCATTTCAAAAGAAGGGCTTCTAATCTTTCTTTTGTAACTTGATACTATAGTCACTCTATCTAAAAAAACTGATTTAACAGCGTCTTGCCAGCACCATAGGGACAAAGGATAATAGCTAAGAGGTCTAAAGTCTGCATTTAGTACTAAGGCAGGACACTTTTCTAGTGGTACTTTCTCATTAGCTGAAATAATCATTATAAAAAACTACCTGATTAACAAAATGTTATCAAGTTATAAAATTGCTACATTTTTTAAAAGTTAATATAAATTTTTTTTTAAAAAATCTAACCCTAAACTCGATCCTTCAGTTGGAATACGATGTTCACAATTTTTAAATATCTTTGATTCAACTTTATAATTATTTTTTTTAAAAAATTCTTTTGCTTCAAGAAAAAAACTGACTGGTACAATTTCATCTTTGTCTCCATGCATCAAGATTATATCTGGGCGAGAATTAATATTATTTTGCAAATGATTTGTATCAATTATTTTCCCAGAGTATCCTATGATTGAATTAATCTTATCTTTCCTTTTAATGCCAGTTTGCAAGCTAATCATGCAGCCTTGACTAAATCCACCTATAGCAACTTTTTCACTCTTTAGATTATTATTATCCATAACCTCGTCTATTAAAAGGTTCAATTTAATTTCAGCTACTAAAGATTTAACTAAGACTTGATCTTTAGTCTGATCCATTAAATCAAACCATTGAAAACCTGTACTACTTACAGCACATCTTTCTGGCGCATCAGGACAAACAAACAATGTATCAGGTAAATAAGTTCTCCAATAACTGGCTAATAACGAAATATCTTTACCGTCTCCTCCATAACCGTGACAAAGTATAACAGCGTTTTTTGGTTTCTCTTTGGAAGAAGGATTTAAAATAGTTGTGTTTAATGAATAGCTCATGGTAGTTAACTAATAATTAATTATGTCGAGTTTTTTGTTCAATTTTATAGGTTTTATTTTATTAGGTTCTGTTGCAATAGTTTTATTGTTAGGTATTTATACTTTATTTAAAGGAGGTGACACTAGTAAAAAATATTCAAACAAGCTTATGCAGCTTAGGGTTCTTCTTCAGTTTTTTGCAGTAATAGTTTTGGTACTTATGGCCTATTTCTTTAAAAACTAAAGATATTTCTTTAAAAAATTAACAAAAGATTCATCAAAAAAATCTATCTCACCAATAATTCTCGCAAATTCTTTTCCGTTTTTGTCTATTAAAATGCTTGTCGGTACACCTCGCATATTAAATAACTTAACTAACTCGAAATTAGGATCAAAATAAATATTTAGTTTTGAAATATCTAAATCGATAAAAAACTTTTTCGTCTTATCTAAATTTGGTTTTTCTAAATTTATTGGATAAATTATTATTTCTGGGTATTCCTTTGATAGTTTCTCTAAAGATGGCATTTCCTTTTTGCATGGTACACACCAAGTAGCCCAGAAGTTTAGGATCATGATGTTGCCTTTTTTACCAGTTAAATCTATTTCGTTGAGATTAAAGTCCTGGAATTTTAGTTTTTTGATTTCTACTGGTTCTTTGTGAACTACTATATTTTTTGAGTAAGTTACTTCGCTCAATAGTTCTTGAGCAAAGAAAAAGACAATAAATATGTGTATATAGATTTTAAAAGATTTACTAATTTTCATATTAATTTAAATTACAATTAACATAGTAAAATGAAAAATAAAATTAAAACAGTGTGGTCAAAAAGATTCAAAGGTAAAACTTCTAAATCTTTTCAAAGAATTGGGTCTTCTATTAACGTAGATAAAAGACTTTATGAACAAGATATCTTCGCCTCAACTGTTCATACACAAATGCTTATTAAACAAAAAATTATACCTACAAATGAAGGTAAAAAAATAATTAATGGTTTAAAAAAAATAAAGTCTCTAATTGATAACAATAAATTTGTGTTTGAGGAAAAATATGAAGATATCCACTTAAATATAGAAAAAAAATTATTTCAAATTATAGGGCCAGCTGCTGGATTTATGCATACTGCTAGATCTAGAAATGATCAGGTGGTTACAGATTTTAAATTATGGGTAAAGGCATCAACACAAGATATTTTAAAAGATATTTCTAGCGTAATGAGAGCAATAGTAAAAAAAGCTGAAAAAAATATTGATACTGTCATGCCTGGTTTTACGCATTTAAAAAATGCTCAACCTATTTCATTTGCTCACTATCTCTTGGCTTATTATGAAATGTTAAAAAGAGATAAAAAAAGATTTGAAAATAATTTAAATCTTTTAGATGAATCGCCATTAGGTTCTGCTGCTCTGTCAGGTACTTCTTATAAAATAGATAGAAATTATACTGCAAAAAAAATGGGTTTTAAAAAAGCTACAGATAACTCGATTGACTCGGTTTCTGATAGAGATTTTGCTATAGATTTTTTATACGCTGCCGCAGTATGTGCAATGCATTTATCAAGACTAGCAGAAGATTTTATTATTTTAAATTCTGACGCTTATAAGTTGATCGAATTTAACGATAGTGTTTTAACTGGCTCTTCAATAATGCCTCAGAAAAAAAATCCAGATCCCGCAGAACTCATTAGAGGAAGAGTTGGGATAAACTATGGAAAATTAAATTCAATTCTAACAATAATGAAGGGTTTACCAATGTCTTACTTTAAAGATATGCAGGATGATAAGGCTCTAGTTTTTGATGGTCACGACACTCTAAGAGATTCTTTAACCATGTCTTATGAGTTGATAAATAATCTAAAAGTTTCAAAAGATAGAATGCACAAAATGGCCAATCAAGGCTTTACTACTGCGACTGATTTTGCTGACTACCTTGTAAAAGAAAAGAATTTGTCTTTTAGAGAATCGTACGGAATCTCTTCATCTCTAGTAGATTTTGCAGAAAAAAATAAAAAAACTTTAGATCAAGTTTCGCTAGAGGAATTAAAGAAATTTTATAAAAATTTAGACAAAAATGTTTTAAAAATTTTTAATGTAAGAAACTCTATGAATTCTAAGAAATCATATGGAGGAACTTCTTCTGCTAATATTAAAAAAATGATAAAGAAATATAAAAGGGAGATTAAGTGAAAATTTTTATTTATTTAATTATAAGTTTATTGATTTTAGCTAGTTGCGGCAAAAAATCAGATCCAAAGTATGGGACAAAAAATAAACAGGCAATTGCAGTCTTATCTTAAAATATATGTCTCATTTTAAATATTCCGGCCCAAAATTATTTGTCGAAGATTTATCAATAGCTAATTTAGCTAAGAAAAATAAAACACCTTTTTATCTTTATTCTGAGAAACAAATAAAAGAAAATTATTCAAACTTAGCTCAAAATTTTAAGAGTATTAATCCTCTTATTTGTTTTGCTGCTAAAGCTAATACAAATCTATCAATACTAAAAATGTTGGGGAAGCTAGGAGCTGGTGCAGATGTTGTTTCGGGAGGAGAACTTCTTAAGGCTATAAAAGCAGGTATCAATCCAAATAAAATAGTTTTTTCTGGAGTGGGAAAAACAGAAGACGAATTAAAACTAGCCGTTAAAAAAAAAATATTATTAATAAATATCGAGTCAGAGAGTGAGGCAAAGTTAATAAACAATATAGGGAAAAAATTTAATATAAAAATATCTGTTGGCTTTAGATTGAATCCAGATGTAGACGCCAAAACACACAAAAAAATTTCTACTGGGAAATCTGATAATAAATTTGGTGTTTCAATTAAAAATTTTTATTCTTTTTACAAAAATATTAAACAATTTAAAAATTTAAAAATTGACGCTTTAAGCGTCCATATAGGTAGTCAAATACTTTCGGATACGCCTTACAAAAAAACATTAAATATTCTTTTGAGAGTCATAAATAATTTAAAAATAAAACTTAAGTATATTGATCTTGGCGGTGGCTTTGGAATTAGTTATGAAAAAAAAGACAAAAAAATTAACTTAAAAAATTATGCAAAACTGGTATATAATTTTAAAAAGAAATTAAATTGTAATATCATTTTCGAACCTGGTAGATCTTTAGTTGGAAACGCAGGCATTTTAGTAAGCAAAATTCAGTATATTAAAAAAGGAGAAAATAAATATTTCATTATTTTAGATGCTGGTATGAATGATTTTATGAGACCTGCTTTATATGATGCTAGACATGAAATAATACCTGTAAATAAATTAACCAAAAATTTATCTGGTAATATTGAGTTCGTAGGACCAATCTGCGAATCTACTTGTAAATTTACAAAATATAAAAATTATCCAAAAATAAATGAAGGAGATTTTATTGCTATAACTAACACAGGAGCTTATGGATCTTCTTTGTCTTCCAACTACAACACGAGACCTTTAATTGCTGAAATACTTGTAAGTAAAAATAAATTTAAAGTTATTAGGAAAAAGCAAGATTTATTAAAATTAATAAACGCTTAATGCAACTTATAAAATCTTTAATATTTAATATTTTTTTATACTCAGGAATAGTATTAGTTTTTATATTTGCTATGCCTACGTTATTACTCCCTAGTAAATTTACTTTGTATTGTGGTAAATTTTTAGCTCATTATATAATTTTATTATTAAAAGTAATCCTAAACACTAAGGTCATATTCCATGGACTTGAAAATTTAAAAAAAGAAGAAAAATTTTTTATAGCTTCAGCACATCAATCAATGTTTGAAACATTCGTCTTTCAGGCTCCACTTAATTTTCCTATATTTATTCTTAAAAAAGAACTTTTAAAAATACCTTTGTTTGGTTGGTATTTAAGAAAAATAGGATCCATAGAAATAATTAGAGAAACAACAACTAAAGATAATTTAAACTTTTTTGACAAAATTAAAAAAACTCTTCAGAAAAATAACAGGCCATTATTAATATTTCCCCAGGGTACAAGAGTTAAATTTGGTGATAGGACCCCTTTTAAAAAGGGTGTTGCTAGAATTTATGATTCACTTAAATTACCATGTATACCAGTAGCTTTAAACTCTGGAAAAATATGGCCTAAAAATAGTTTTATAAAATACCCTGGCGATATTCATATTTCTTTCCTAGAGCCAATTTATCCCGGGTTAGAAAAAAATATTTTTCTAAATACTTTGCAGGAAAAAATTTATTCTGAAATAGATAGATATTCTTAGTCTTTTTTTCTGCCAAAATTTGGTTTACTTGTGTCCTGGCCAGCTTTGATAATTTCTTTTCTAATTTCTTTGGTAGAATTAAAAATTTGAAATAGCTTGTCTCCATTTTTATCACTAATCGCTTTTTTTAATTCTTGAAGTTTTTCCGCAAAGTCATCGATACCTTTTAAAATATTTTCACTATTATCTAAAAAAATATCTTTCCACATCAATGGATTAGATGCGGCTATTCTCGTAAAATCTCTTAGACCTCCTGCGCTATACTGGATTACTTCTTGTTTTAATTTATCTTCTACATTTATCACGGTCCTAACAATGTTATAAGCTATCGCATGTGGCAGGTGGCTGGTTAAAGACAGAATTTTATCGTGTTTTTCTGCTGACATTACTTTGACTTTACTGCCTATAGATTGCCAAAATTCTTTTAAATTTTTAATTGGTTCTTCTATGCAATTTTCTGGAGGTGAAATTATACACCATCTGTCTTCAAACATTTCTGGATATCCTGCTTTTGGACCGCTTTCTTCCGTTCCTGCAATTGGGTGTGACGGTATCCAAAAAACATCTTTTAAATTAATATTGTGTATGATTTTTATTACTTCTTTTTTGACAGATCCAGTATCAGTTAAAATTGCATTTTTTTTTAAATGTTCTTTTATTGATAATATAATTTCTTTATAGCTACTAAGTGGAGTTGCAATAATAATTAGGTCTGAATTTTTAACGCATTCCCGAATATCACTAAATACATTTGAGCAAATATTTTCTTTTTTTAAAAATCCTGTAACTTCTTTAGAGTGGTCAAAAACATTAATCTCTTTTGCTAAGTTTTTTTTTTGGACAGCTCTTAAAATTGAAGAGCCAATTAAACCACAGCCAATTATAGATATATTATTAAACATTAAAAATTTTTTTTAGTTCTAACAATAATTTTGTGTTTTCTTTATTGTTTCCAATTGTTACTCTTAAAGAATTTTTTATCGAATAAACATCCATTTGTCTTAAAAGAATTCCAGTTTTTGCTAATGCTGCAAATACCATTTTTGAGGTAAATTTAACACGATTAAAATTAATTAAATGAAAATTTACACTTGTTTTATTGGTTTCAATTCTTAAAGATTTAAATATTTCATAAAATTTTTTAGACCACTTTTGTATATGTCTTGTTTCTTTATTTAACCAACTTGTGTCTTTTATAGCTGCCGAAGCTGCGAATAATGCTGGCCGACTTACGTTGAATGGTGGTTTATTTTTATTCAAAGAATCAATTATATTTTTAGAAGAATAACCCCAGCCTACTCTCAGTCCAGCTAAGCCATATATTTTTGAAAATGTTCTAGTAATTATAACATTTTTATATCCAGAAAATAACTTAAGGCCAGATTTATAATCTTTTGAACTCATGTACTCAAAATAAGCATCATCGACGACTAACAAAATATTGCTTCGTAGTTTTTTTCTTAGTCTTAACATCTCATTTTTATTGATGTAAGTCCCGGTAGGATTGTTAGGATTAGCTATAAAGACAATTTTAGTTTTTCTAGTTACGCAAGCGAGTATGTTGTCAACAGAAACTGTATAATTTTTTTCAAGAGCGTAGACTATCTTTGCAAAATTTAACTTGCTATAGATTCTATAAATAATGAAACTATATTGCGGAACTACAACTTCATCATTTTTGTTTAAAAAAGTTTTACATACAAATTCGAATATTTGA
>CAJQSV010000045.1 GCA_905616445.1 uncultured Pelagibacteraceae bacterium | reverse complement strand
TTTAAATATAAAGAAATACTAAAATTTAAAGATAAATTAAAATGTATAATTATTAAAAAATAAAACTTTTTTACTTTAAATTTTTTTTTATTATTTTTAACTATATCAAAAGCATTTAAAAATTATTCTGAGAAAAATAAAATTATAACAAAAGCTGAATAGACAGGCGCTGGTTATGAATAGTATGATGTTTGTGGGGAGAAAATTTAAATTATAAAATGCTGTGCAGAAAACATCCCTCGTCAAATCTAGAGTTTAGTGTTCATGTTATTCAATTTGAAGATGAGCAATATTGTAATTCAATAAGTGAGCGGTTGCCAACTTTCAAGAAGTAGTCTTTAGCTACATATACCCAATTATCTAACTCTGTTGATTTTGAAAAAAACTATATCTTTCAAAGTAGAAATTCTACTGGAAAAAGTACTCCTAAAGGCTTTTAGAATAAAATAAACATGTGAATGTAATTTTATTGCCGCAGTGAATCAATAGATTAGTTGCTGTATGTAAAATATTTGGGTGTGGGTTTAAGATCAAAAAGAAAATAATTCTTTAGCAGCGGAGGACCTTGGTAGCATAGAAGTAAAAAAAAACCAAAAAAGAGGGTACTCAATATAATCCATCTAATTTACCCAACTTATATTGGTTTTAGATGTGCTTTTAATAATTAAAAAATTAGTGTACATGGCAGTTAGTAAATTAAATAAAGAATAAAATGACATACAAAGAATTTTTAGAAACTCTTGAGGAACTTCAATTAGACTTAGATTCAGCTGCTGAGGCTTTAGATTTAGAAATCTCAGATATTGAAGCCTGGGAAGAAGAGGAAGAGATTCCAAAGTCTGCAGAAAAATGGGTTAAAAAAGAAAAAGTTGAGTTTGTAGAGCTTAATAACTCTAATACAGAAGAAGATTTAGACGATGAAGAGGAAGACGATCTAGATAATGATGATGATAATGATTTAGATTTTGATGACGAAGAGGAAAAATAATTTTAATCTGTTTTAAAATTTGGCAACAGTTTTAGTTTTTTATTAAAAATATACCTTTCAAAAAATAAATTAAAGATTTGATAAATCTTTAGCATTAATAAAGAAATTAATAAGCCAAAGATAATTCTTGCAAAAATGACTCCTGAAAAATGCCCCCCTACAGCAAGCATCAATAACGTATCTTCAACAATAGCGTGAACAAGATTAATCATTAGAATCGAAAGAAAAACGCTTTGTTTGTCTATCTTAGCAGAATTAACTTCCTTAATTAGGATCCCGCCTCCAAACTGGAGTCCAATTGTCATTCCTACAATAATAATATTCATTGCTGATTCACTGATACCAAAAAATTTTAATGGAGGAGCTAATATTTTTTTTAAAAAACTCTCTATGCCTATAACTTTCAGAATTTCTAATATTGTAATAAGTGCTGCCACAATAATAAAAATGTAGAACAAATAAAGTATTTGATTTTTTAACCAAAACCAAAAACCTGGTTGTGGCATTTCTAATGTAAAAGAAGTTGTGAATGGTTCGTGTAGATAATTAAATTTAGAATAAATTAAATTTAAAATGCAACAAACAAAAAAAGCTGAGACAAGTCTATAAAAAGAAGTAAATAAGAAAGAGACACCAGCTGATCTTGATATAGCTGACTCTACTAAAAGATTGTGACAGAGCAACATAGCTACCGTTAAAATAGTAATTTGAGCAACACTGATATCAAGAGATGGAAGAATATTTACAAGTAAAATTAAGGCTGCATATATATTTACCACTAAAGCTGTCACCCAAATAATTCCTAACTCTGGTGGTAGACCAATTAATCCCACCAAAGGCGCAAAAGCTTTAGCAATTAGATCTACTACACCTGTAATTTCTAATAATTTAATAATAAAAATAAAAGGAATTAAAATTTTATATAACGGGATTGCAACATCTTTAATTTCTCGCAGAAGTTTTTTAAAGAACATATTAGTTATACTATTAAATTAATTTTATTTAATGTTTTTGATATCACCCTTAAAATTGGCAGAAGTGAAAACACCTCCTTGAAAAAGTAAGGCCATTTTATTTTTATGCTCATTTTTACTTAATAAATGAATATCAAATTTATCGGAACTATCTTTGGGTTTATAGCCAAGTTGATAAGCTCGTGAATTATTCCACCATGATTTTTTATTTTTGGAAGCCCCATAAACGATTACATGATGAATAGCTTTATGCTTAATTCCAATATCAACTAGTTGAGTAAGATCGTCGTAACTAATCCAAGTTGATACATGCCTTCTATCCTGCGGTACTTTCAAACACGATCCAATCCTAATGCACATAGATTTAATGTTAAATTTATCAGCGTAAAATCGAGACAATTCTTCTCCAAAAGCTTTACTTAAACCATAATGACTATCTGGTCTTTGGTTTGAAAACTCATTTAACTTTGTTGTTCTTCTGTGAAACCCAATAGCATGGTTTGAACTTGCAAAAATTATTCTTTTTACTTTATTTATTCTTGCTGCCTCAAAGAGATTGTAGGTACCTATAATATTATTTTGTAAAATATTGGGCTGAGTGTCTTCAATAGGTATAGCACCGAAATGTACGATAGCGTGAACTCCTTTGCTCATTTTTGTAATCGCTTTAAGATTTTTAAGATTGGCTAATATAAATTTTTGATTTTTTCCTATATTTTTTTTTTTTAAATCTGTACCTACAAGGTTTTTGTATCCAAGGTTTGCTAAGGATCTAAAAAGCACTCCACCTAAATGTCCAGAAGCTCCTGTAACTAAAACTTTTTTATTCATATGTTATTTAAACTTTGCCCCTTTAATATTTAAACTGACCATGTAAAAAGAGCTGCTGGCTGTAATAAACAATATTTTTCCATCTATACCTCCAAAATCAACATTAGATACTCGCTCTGGTATTTTTATAAATCCAATTTGTTCACCTGAGGGAGCGTAACATGCTACCCTATCACCATAGCTTGTCCATAGATTGTTATCAGCATCAAATCTAAAGCCATCAAAAACATAATCAGGATCTGTTTTTGCAAATTCTATCGGGTTGGTAATTTTTAAATTCTTATCTATATCGTATCTTCTAATATATTTCTCATCACCCGTGTTTGATATAAATAAATTAGATTCATCAAGTGAAAATGCAATACCATTTGGACGATCCATATCGGTTATAAAAGCTTCTAATAATTTTGTTTTTGGATCGTATTTAAAAACATAGCATCCGTCGTACATCATCTTGCCTGGAAAACCCTCGACACGTTTAGGGTTAATAATTCCGTAAGGAGGATCTGTAAAAAAAATTGTTCCGTTCGAATGCACACATACATCATTTGGAGAATTTAATCTCTTGTTGTTATATTCATCTGCAATTAGAGTAATGACATTATTTTGATTTGTTGTGGTAACTCTTCTTGCTCCATGTTCGCAAGTTACAAGGTTGCCCTGATTATCTGTTGTATTACCATTTGAAAAATTTGAAGGTGATCTAAAAATTTCAACTTTTTTAAAATCAAAACTTAACATTCTATTGTTTGGGATGTCACTCCAAATCACTTTATTTATTTTTTTTAAATAACAAGGTCCTTCAGTCCAAACACTGCCTGTATGTATTCGTTTTAGATTAAGATTTTTGGTATATTCTCCAAATTGTTTTTTGTTCATGTTAATTGAATACTATCTATCCCTAGCTATATAATCAATATCACTATCTATACCCTGAGCATTTACTAGTCCTTTGTCTAAAGCTTCAGATAGATCAGAGCTAGAGGAGTTGAACGCAAAGTTTAAATTTTTTTCATAAAATATAGAAAAAAAATTATTAGAATTTTTAAATTTAGAGTTTAAATACCATATAAAATCTATTTTATTTTCTATTGACCATTTAATTACAGTTTTAAATATACCCTCTTTATTGTTAGTCGAATTACTGTAAAGAATATTTAGTCTTTTTATTTTACCTTGATTAAAAATATGTGCAATAATAAATTCGCCTCCATCTTCAAAAAAATATATGTCGTCTCTATAAGGATTTTCAATTAACCTCCACCTAAACCAACTTTCATCTCTAGCGATAGATGCTGTATTTAATTTTTTTTCTTTTTCTGATTTTACAAGATTTTGAATGATTCTTGTTGAAATTTCTTCAGGCTTAATTAATTTTTTTTCTTTTAGATTTTTTTTTAAAAAATATCTTGTTAAATTATCTGCTGTGTTTAAACCAAAATTCTTAATAACAGGCATCACTTTAAAAGGATTAATTGTGTAAATATTTCGATTAACTAAAAAATTACACTTCCACTTTAATTTTTTAAAAATCTTTAGGGAAAAATCATTACAAAAAGTAACTTGGTGCGGGCAAATTTTCATCCACTCTTCTGTTAATATTTTTCCATAACCTTTTAATCTATACTCAGGCAAAATAATAAAATCAGTAAACCAGATTACTGAATATTTTTTACCTTTATTTTCAATTTCCCCTGGAATTAGTCCTGCGTGACCAATAATTTTATCTTCTACAATGATTACTATAGGTTCAAATACATTATAACCAACTCTGTAATACCATTTTAAGTTTTTTCCACTCATATTTCTCAAATTGCTATAAACTTTGTTGTAGAATTCAAGTAATTGATTTTCATTAATTGCAGAAATTTTTTTGATAATATAATTTTTCACTATATGATCTAAATTATAAGCTTAAATGAATAATTCAATCAAAAATTTTTTAAACCAACATACTGGATTGTTGATACGCATTGACGATATTGCGGAAAATATGAATTGGAAATTGATGAATAAATGTGAAATTTTATTTGATCGATACAATATTAGGCCTCTCTTGGGAGTAATTCCCTGCAATGAGGACAAAGAGCTTTATTCTTATGAAAAAAATTATGATTTCTGGAATAAGGTAAGATCTTGGGAAAAGAAAGGCTGGGAGATTTCCATGCATGGTTTTTCACATGTTTATGATCGAGAAACAAATAAGAAGGATTATTTTAATTACGGAGGAAGATCTGAATTTTGTGGACACGATTATTCAATACAATTCTCTAGAATAAAAAAAGGACTTAAAAAATTTGAAGATGAACAGATAAAAATCAGATCTTTTTTTGCTCCTAATCACACGTACGATGAAAATACTTTTGCTGCTTTAAAGGAGTTAGGTGTTAAAAATATCATAGATGGGTATGGCCTGGTGCCATATACAGAAAAAAAATTAAACTTTATTCCCCAATTATTTTATAAAGAAATTATGCTTCCTTTTGGAATTCAATCAACGCAAATTCATTTAAATTATTGGAATGAAGAAGATTACACTCGTTTTGAAGATTTTATTTTAAAGAATAATAATAAAATAATTAATTTTGAAAAATGTATAGAAAAAATTAATAATAATTTTCTGAGCAAGTTTTTAAATTATAGTACAAAAACAGCTATTAAAAGTTTAAGGCTTTTTAGGTAATTAAATAATTATAAAGCTTTCTTTTTTTCGCTTTCAGTTCTGAGTTGGCCACACGCCCCTAAAATATCTTGACCACGTGATCTTCTAATGGTTGCAACATATCCAGCATCTTGAATAACTTTACCAAATTTTTCCATTTCTTCTCTTTCTGTTGGTAGATATTGAACTCCTGGCCAAGGATTGAATTCTATAAGATTAACCTTACAAGGAAATTGAGCCATAAGTTTTACAAGTTGTTTTGCGCATTCCATACTATCATTAACGCCTCTAAGCATAACATATTCTAAAGTTATTTTTTCTTTAACAACGGAGCTATAGTATTTGCACTGCTCGATGAGATCTTTAATTTTAAATTTTTTATTAATAGGCATGATCATCTCTCTTATGTTGTCAGTTGGAGCATGTAATGATAAAGCTAGATAAGTGCCTATCTCGGTGGCAGCTTCAGGAATTTTGTTGGCAATGCCTGCTGTTGATACGGTTATTTTTTTTGCTCCGTAATTTAATCCCTCTTTATCTTTTAAGATCTCAACAGCAGTTTTTACATTATCATAATTATAAAAAGGCTCCCCCATTCCCATTAAAACAATATTAGTTATTTTTCTTTGTTCGTCCCAGTCATTAATTTGTTCTTTTGCAATCATTACTTGGTTAACAATTTCAGCAAAACTTAAATTTTTTACTAAACGCTGAGTACCGGTGTGGCAAAATCTACAATTTAAAGTACAACCCACTTGCGAAGATATGCATAGTGTAGCCCTCGTTTTCTCTGGAATGTAAACACACTCCACTTCGTTACCGTCAAAAAGTTTAATGAGCCACTTTATAGTTCCATCACTTGAAGTTTGAGTTTTTTCAATTTTAGGTCTTTGTAGGCTAATTAAATCTTCAAGTTTACTTCTAAGCTCTAAAGGAAATGTAGTTAGATTATTAATTTCAAAAGAACCTTTTTTATAAACGGATTGCCAAATCTGCTTGCTACGCATTGGAATTTTTTTCTCTTCTATATTTAACTCTTCGTTTAAAAAAAGTTTTAGGCTTTCAAAATTAAAATCGAAGAAATTTTTTTGGCTCATACTTAATATATAGATCAATATAGTGATTGTGTATACTTTGTACGCTTGGTAAATACACCAATGTTTTTAAAAATTAAGAATATACCTAAATTATCTTGGAGCTCGAAATCTTCGACTAACTTTAAACCGAAACTTGAAACTTTAATTTACCTTTGTTTG
Organism: uncultured Pelagibacteraceae bacterium; assembly: GCA_905616445.1. GTDB lineage: Bacteria > Pseudomonadota > Alphaproteobacteria > Pelagibacterales > Pelagibacteraceae > Pelagilacustribacter. The sequence goes on along the minus strand of CAJQSV010000045.1, from coordinate 29,991 downwards.
GGTCTTGTTTTGTTTGGATTTGGTGAGGGCTTATTAATTGTTTCTGGTATTGGAGCTTCACCTTGGAATGTTCTTCATCAGGGTATAGCTGTTAATCTTGAGCTCTCTGTGGGAACTATTGCTTTTCTTGTAAGTTTCTTAGTACTGTTACTTTGGTATTTTTTAGATCAAAAAATAGGCATGGGAACAATTATTAATTTCATAATTATCGCTATTATGATCGATGTAACGATTTACTATTTTAACAAACCGAATGAATTTTTTCTTCAACTATTTATGGTTGCTGTTGGCATATTAATAATTGGTTTTGGCACATCTTTATATTTAATAGCTAACTTAGGAGCTGGACCAAGAGATGGGTTGATGACAGGACTACAAAAAAAAACTAATGCGCCGATTGCTTATGTTAGAGCTTGTATTGAAATAATTGTAGTTTTAGCTGGGTGGTCTTTAGGGGGTATAGTTGGAATAGGTACTTTTTTTTTTGCACTAGGTATTGGGCCTTCAGTTGCTGCAAGCTTATACCTGGTCTCTTTTAAAAGATTTAAGTAAATGCTTATTTTTTAGCTGTAAAACATGAATATAAAAGCAAATTTTCTGTATATGTTTTTACTTTAATTACACTACAATAAGTAAAATGAATAAACAGGAAGAGAGAGACCAAAGAATATTTTCTAAACTTAAATTTGAAAAGTTGCCTTTTAAAGTTGATGAACTTAGTTGGAAAAAACTTGGTGGCGATGTATCGGCTTTTATTCATGAAGTTTTTAAAATGCGTGAAGCGAATGAGGGATTAAATTGGTGTTTTGCAAATATAAAAAGAGTTAAAATTTTCCTTGAAATATTCCACGCCAATGAGGCTGGTGTTGAAATTTACAAAGAAGAAATAGCAAAAAAAATTCCTGAATACTCTTATAAAACTATTGCTAAAATTGTTGATGATGGAATTTTACATGGTTATTATGAGCTTTTAGCTCCCGATGGAAACCTTGGAAAAGATGGTAAAGTAAAAAATATTAGACCCTCAGAAGAATTAGTTACCGACTTTCTAAATTTATGCATAGAGATTGTTTCTTTTATCAATGCAAAAAAGTAACAATATCGGAATCTGAAGTGGAAATGAGTAAACCTAAATAACAATCTATTCGTTTTACAAAAACTTAAATTTCTATTTATATTTAGTGGTTAATATATTAATTAATAAGGTTATATTGATTTATGAATTACTACAAACCATTTAATCTCTTAAAAAGTTTACCTAAAAAACTTAATAATTTTTACTCAGAACAATCAAAATATGGTTTTAAGGTTAACAATAAGTCTAAAAATAAAAAAATTTATGATCCTGTAACAAATTTAGATAAATCTTTTGAAAAGTTTATAAGAAAAACTATTGTAAAACAGTTTCCCAAAGACGCTATTCTAGGTGAAGAATTTTTAGAAAAATATTCTGACAATGATTACAAATGGTATATAGATCCTATTGATGGAACAAGAGCTTTTATGGTTGGAGCTCCAACTTGGTCAAATTTAATAGGATTAACTTATAAAGATCAGCCCATTTTAGGCTTAGCAAATTTTCCAGCTTTAAATAAATTTTATATAAGTGGTCAAAAAAAATCTTATTTAATTAATAATAAAAAAAATATTTTAAAAACATCTAAAGAAACAAATTTAAAAAAATGTAAAGTTATAGGCCATTTGAATGAAGCGCTTTTCTTTAAAAAATATAACAACAAAATAAGAAAAGTTATGTCATCAGTTTCTTATTTTGGGTCAGCAACATTTGATGCTTTAAATTTTTGTTTGCTCGCAGAAGGTAAGGTGGAAGCCGTAATTGAGACTAACCTTAAGCCTTTTGATATAGTTCCACTTATTCCTATCATTGAAAAAGCAGGTGGGGTAGTTAGCACTTGGAATAACATGTCAGTAAAAAAAGGTGGAAATATATTAGCCACTTCTAATAAAAAATTGCACTATAAAATTTTAAAATTATTAAGATCTTCTAATTAAAAACACTAATCTGTTAACTTACTAACTTTAGATAAATCAGCTCTAATTGAAGAGAAAATAATTAAAATTAAAAATGGAATAGCAATTAGATTCATTGTTTTCCAACTTGCGATACTCAACATATATCCTGCTGATAAACTAGCTAAAGCCTGAATAGAGAAAACCAAAATATCATTAAATCCTTGTGCTTTAAATTTTTCCTCTTCTTTGTATGACAGTACAAGTAAGCCAGTGCCTGACAAATATAAAAAATTCCACCCTATCCCTAGGAAAACTAAAGCTAATATATAAATAAAGAAAGACGGTTCTAAAAAACTTAGTATAATTGTTAAAGAGTAAAAACCTACACCAGCATAAATTATTGTGCTGTGCCCAAATTTTTTTAATAAACTTCCTGTAATCAACGATGGTAAAAACATGCTAACAATATGTAATTGAATAACAACTGCTGTTTTATTTAGACTGTAGCTTTCCATAATATGCATATTAATGGGTGTTGCAGTCATTAAGAATGACATAACAGCATAGGCAAAAGCAGCAGATACAACAGCTTGTAAAAACCTAGGCTGCGAAATAAGCGCAAAATAACTTCTTTTCTTATCTTCGTTAACGTTCACAGAATCTTTTTTTGGAGCATAAAAGCTTAAAAATATAATAGGGACAGATGTTAAAATAGCTAAAGATAAATAAGATCCAACATACAGGTGTCCGTCTATTAAATTCTTATTAAAGTTAGCAATATTAGGTCCAAGAAGAGCGGAAAAAATTGATGCTAACATTATTACTGAAAGTGCTTTTGGAATAAAAGATTTTTCTACACTTTCAGCAGCTGCAAAACGATATTGGTGTGTAAAAGACATTCCGTTACCAATAAAAAAACAAGCTAAACAAAATAAATAAAAGTTTTTATCCCACACTGCATAGGCTGCTAGCAAAGCTGAAAAAGAACTAAAAATTGCAGCGTATAAAAAACCAGCTTTTCTTCCAATCTTGCTCATAATTTTAGCGGCAAAAAAAGAAAAAACTGCGATTCCGACTATCATTAAAGAAGTGGGAACAGTTTGCAGAGATTTTACCGGACTTAATGTGCTTCCAATAATTCCACTTAAAAAAACATTTACAGGTGCTGGTGTAAAACTAAATATTTGACTTACCGTAATGATCCAAAGATTTTTATTCATTTTAAAAGATTCTAGAGTATCTTGTGTGATAGCATAATATAAATTAATGTACAAAATAAAGCATGAGTAAAAAAATAATAGGTATAATGATTGCAATTTTAGGATCACTTATTTTTTTTTCGGATGCAGAGAATGCTTGGATTATATCAGCTATTCTTTTAGGAGCTGGTAGTGGAATATTTTTTTGGAAGGAATAATTATTAATGTTAACGAAACTTAAAAATAAAATTTAAATTTTATAAAATAATAACTATTTTTATGTCTTTAAAAAAAATTTTTACACAAAAATTTAGTAAACTACATTATCCAACTAAACTCAGGTTGCTTCTAGATAAAAATGTGACTTTTTTAAAAAATACAGAAGCAAAATTCTAAAATCAAATGGTTAATGAAAAAATAAATTATAGACCTGAGATTGACGGTCTAAGAGCCATAGCAGTTATTTCTGTAATTCTATATCATGCAAAAATTACTTTATTTAGTCAGAGTTTTTTGGATGGTGGGTTTTTAGGTGTTGATATTTTTTTTGTAATTTCAGGTTATCTAATTTCTTCTATAATTCTTAAGGAAAAAATCAATACAGGCATTTTTTCATTTTCTAATTTTTATCAAAGGAGAGCAAGGAGAATTCTTCCAGCATTATTTTTTGTAATGATTTTATCATACCCAATGGCTTGGTTTTACTTGCTTCCAGACTCATTTATAGACTTTAGTAGATCCATATTATCTTCACTTATCTTTAGTTCAAATTTTTATTTTTGGGTAGAAGCTCAAGAATACGCAGCTACATCTTCTTTATTAAAACCATTTCTTCATACCTGGTCTCTTTCTGTTGAAGAACAATTTTATATAGTATTTCCCATTTTTTTATTACTGATTTACAGGTTCTTTAAGAAGTATATTTTATTAATTTTTGTATTATTTTTTTTAATAAGTATAACTTTCGCGCAATTTGGTAGCGTTATCAATCCATCATTAAACTTTTATATGCTGCCAAGCAGAATGTGGGAATTGCTTGCGGGAAGTATTTTAGCTTTTTTAGAATTAAAATTTGGAAGGAACAATAAAAGAATTCATAGTCAAATTTTTAATTCTATTGGAATTTTTTTAATATTTTATTCATTCATTTTTTTTAATGATCAAATGAATTTACCATCAATAAAGTCTTTGGTGCCAGTATTGGGTACGATGTTATTAATTTGGTTCTCACAAAAAAATGAACTGGTAACAAAAATACTTTCAACAAAATATTTTATGGGGGTGGGTCTTATTTCGTATTCGTTATATCTTTTTCATTTTCCAATAATGGCCTTTGGAAGAGTTAATAACCCCACTCCTTCTGAGTTGGATAAACTAATATGGGTTCTGCTAACAATTATTTTATCTATAATTTCTTATTTTATTATTGAGAAACCATTTAGAAATAAAAATATTTTATCAAATAAAATTTTAGTTGCATCTCTGACAGTGATATTTATTTTAATTACATTTTTTAATTTTTATACAATTAGATCAAAAGGTTTTTCGGAAAACCTCGCGTGGGTACTACATAAGGAATTTGGAAATATTGAACCAAAGTTTAAATTAAAAAATGAAAAAGGTCAGAGTTGTCATAATATTATAGAAATTGAGAATTCTTGTAATTTTAATAAAAAAAGTAATTCAAAAATTTTTCTAGTAGGAGACAGTCATTTTGCATCTTTTATGTATGAGCTAAAAGAAAAAGTAGTAAAAAAAAATTTCCAATTTAATGCAAGGACAAGTGCGGGGTGTATATATTTACCGAACTTTACCAGGAGGTATGTGTCTACAAAACAACTTACAGATAAATGTAACTTAAAATATTTAAATGATTTAAGAGTTGAATTATTATCACATCCAAACTCTACAGTCATCATTGGTGGAAGATTGCCACTTTATACATCTGGTGAGTATTTCAATAATCAAGAAGGAGGAATTGAAAGAGAAAATGTTAAATATGTCTATTCGCATATAGAAAAATTATATGACTGGAGGGATGGTTTTAAATTATCAATTCTTGAGCTTCTAAACAACGGGAACAAAGTAATTTTAGTTTATCCAATTCCAGAAGTTGGCATAAATGTTGCTTATGCACTTTTTAAAAATATGCCTGTTAGGTACATTAAAGATCCTAAAGTTTATTTAAAAAAAAATAGAATTACGACAAGTTTCGATGTTTACAAAGCAAGATCAAAAGAAAGTTTTGACATTTTAAATGAAATTAAAAACAATAATGTTCAAAGGATTTTTCCTCACAAACTTTTTTGTAATATTAGTAAGAAAAATAGGTGCATTACCCATGATGAAAGAGATGTTTTTTATTATGATGATGATCATCTTTCAACCAAGGGTGCTGAGATGATAACTGATTTGATAATGAAAAAATTAAATTAAATATTAAATACAGTTAACACTGTTAAATAGCGTAGAATTTTTCCAATACTAACTAAAATTAAAAAAATAGAGAACTTTACTCTTAAAATTCCAGCTACAAATGTAAGAGGGTCACCGATAATTGGCACCCAAGCAAACAATAAAGACCAGATACCAAATTTTTTAAACCAGTTTGAGGCTTGGTCGATTTGATTTTGTTTAAAAGGAAACCATTTTTTGCTTAAATGTTTTAATAAATAGTAGCCTAATAACCAATTAAAAACTGAGCCTAAAATATTTCCTAAACTAGCACTGCTTAAAAGCCAATAAATATTGTAGTTGTTGCTTGCTAACAAGCCTGCAAACGTTAGCTCACTCGACATAGGTACAACGGTGGCAGCTAAAAAAGAAATAACAAAAAGAGAAAGATAAACCATTGTTTTTATATATATTAAAGATTGAATAATTTACGTAATCCGTTACTTTACAAATTAAAAATGAGTACTCATAGAACTAATATACCTAACTCTTTAAATGAACATTGGATGCCTTTCTCGGCTAACAGAGATTTCAAAAAAAATCCAAGACTAATTACGGGTGCAAAAGGAGTTTATTTAAAAACTCATGAGGGTAACACGTTAATTGACGCTAGCTCTGGATTATTTTGTAATCCATTAGGGCATGGTAGAGAAGAAATTGCCGAAGCAGTTAGCAAACAATTAAGAGAATTAGATTTTGTCTTGCCTTTTAATCAAGGATTCGGAGGATCATTTGAACTAGCAACTCGAATTGCAAAACATACACCTGACGATTTGAATAAAATTTTCTATACTATTTGTGGTTCTACTGCAGTAGATTCGGCAATTAAAATTGCTATGGCTTATCATGCATCAGAGGGGCATAAGAAAAAATTTAGATTTGTAGGCCGAGATCGTGGTTACCATGGAATGAACATTGGTGGTTTATCTGTGGGTGGTTTTAATAACTATAAAGAAATGTGTGCAAGTATTTTGATGCCGGGTGTTCAACACATGCGCCATACTTTTTTACCTGAACATAAATTTATAAAAGGCCAGCCTGACACCGGTGCAGAGATAGCAGATGATTTGGAAACAATTGCAAATAAATTTGAAGGTGAAATTGCAGCGTGTATTATTGAACCTATTGCAGGATCTACCGGAACTTTAATTCCACCAAAAGGATATTTAGATAGACTAAGAAAAATTTGTGACAAGCATGACATTCTTTTAATTTTTGATGAAGTAATTACAGGCTGGGGCAGAACAGGATCTGCTTTTGCTGCACAAGAGTTTGCTGTGACGCCTGATTTAATGACTATGGCTAAGGCGACAACAAATGGAGTGGTACCTATGGGTGTTGTTGCAGTGCGAGATGGCATTTATGATTCGATTGTTAATGCAGCACCACAGGGAGCTATCGAATTGTTTCATGGTTATACTTATTCAGGAATTCCAGTTGCAGTAGCAGCCGCCCTTGCTGTGCAGGATATATTTGAAAAAGAGGATATTTTTAAAAGAGTAAAAGAAATGACTCCTTATTTTCAAGATGTTTTACATTCTTTAAAAGATCTCGATTGTGTAGAGAGCATCAGAGGTTACGGCATGATGGGTGGGATTGACATTCAAATGAAAGACAAACCTGGCAAGGCTGGCTTTCAAATTTACAAGTCTTGTTATGCTAATGGAGTTAATCTTAAAGCTACAGCCGATGCATTAGTCTTAGCGCCTCCTTATATTTGTGAAAAAAAACATATTGATGAAATCTTTGACAAATTAAGAAAAAGTATAACTCAATATATGAGACAGTAATTTGTTTCCTATAATTTTCTCAGTAAGATTTAAAAATTTACGTCCAGAATGGGTAAATAAAACTTTATCTATATTGACTCTTAATTCTTAATCGTCTTCAATAATAAATATTATGAAACTTAGAGATCAAGTTGTTTTTGATGTTGGAGAAGAAAAGTTCAAATATTTACACCGAGAAGATAGAGGTAAATCTAATAAGGTAGATATTGTTGATCTTAACAAAAGACTGAATCAAAACAAAAGAATAAATCTTTACACTAATACAAAAATTATTGCTGCTTCCTTCTTGTGCTTAGGGCTTATTGCTTTAATTAGTATGAAGGTTTAGCACTTAAATTTTTTATACATAAAAAATAAAATTTACTAAAAATTTCAACTACTTCTTTGGTTGTTTGTTTAAACTTTATATTTTTTGCAAATCCTCCCGGACTCAAAAAAAATCTTTTAGTATTATTATCTTTCTTAAGTATTTTTAATTCAATCATCGCATTAAGTTTTCTAATACATGTAGCTCTTGGTATGCCGGTAATTTCAGATATAGAAGATACACTTACATTTACGCTATCGGAGCTGTAGATATCGGAAATAATTTTAGTATCGTTAGAAAAAATTGCAGCATGGGACACGTCACCTTTTTTTACTTTTGAAGCTACCAAGATTGAAACTTGCAGCGCTATAAGAATAATTTCTAGATCATTAAAATGCTTTTTCCATAATTTTAAATATTGAAGTTGAGCATCTAAATAATGAAACCAATAAAAAGAAAATTTATTTTTAAACTCTCTTTCTATATCATCGTGCGGAACATTAAGATTAATTTTTTCACTTACATACTTAACTAGTTTTGCTATTTGAGTAATTTCTTTTACCATAGCTTCATTGTAACTTTTTTTGTATTTTTCACTCGGAAACCATTCAATAATTTTTAATTTTCTGTTTAGAACTTTTTGACTAATAAGTTCTGAAATTTTTCTTCTTGTTGTTTCTTTAGGTAGGAATACATTTTTTGAAATATCTATAATAGTAGTTGGTTCATTTTCCATATGAGTTTGATTTTCCCAAAACCTATCAAAGCTAAGATTGAAATCAAGATCGTAGTCTTTTTTTCTTAGAATAGTATGATGAGTTTTTTTTGCAAAATACAAAACCAGATGTCCATTTTCTAAACCTTGATATGTTCGATTCAGTCCTATCAAAAATTCAGACTGGAATTCTTCAAACAAATTAATATACTCTCCATAATTTTTTAAAATTACATTTTCAATGGTTTTAGCTAATACTAATGATGGCATTCAACTTTAATAATTTTATTTAAACGTTCAAAATGGGTTAATAAGTCTTAATTTGCCGGTAAGTCAATAATTAAATCCCCTAATTTTAATAGAAAAATTAATTAAAGAAAATTTTATAAGGTTTTATATTCTTAAATAAATTTAAATTTTCAAAGACAGTAGTTATAAAAAGGCAATTTATTTAACTTTGGCTAAAAAATATGGATACAGCAGTCAACCCTGAGAAAATTAAAACCATCATTATAAGTCTAGTTTTTTTTTCTTGTAGTCTCTCTTGTGATATTCTTTTAATTAAATGTTCAATATTTGGTCTAATAGCACTCTCTTCTTTTAGTAAGGTTGGATTTTTCTCATTTAACTTGTTTTTTTTTGGCGCGATCATTTAAGCGCACAATAAACCTATAAAATACTAAATATATAGAAACCATATTCATATTGGGTTTTTCTCTAGTGGTGTCTCTATATCATTTATTTATATTATATAGTTTTCTAGAATAGGTTTTAAAAGTTTCTCAAATATGTAAAATTGATTTTTATTGAAGCATTATTGCAAAATAATTTTGCTAGTATTTTAATTGTTTATTAAATTACCAATACCGGTTCTTGAATGTTGCCATTCCTTGCGTTGTATAGTTTTGTCTAATATATTGTTTTTACATTAATATATTTTATATTATTCAGTAATAAATATTATATAAATTAATTTGCAAAAATATAAAAATATAATCCTTCAAATCGAAGACCATCTGGGTCTGCTTACAGTGACTCGTCACAAAGAAAACAATGCACTAGATATTGAAACTTCAAAAGAAATTTATGAAAGTTTAAAAGAACTGGAACAAAATTCATCTATCAGAGCCGTTTTAATTTTAGGTAACGAAAAAATTTTTTCACCTGGGGCAGATATTAAAGAACTTAACTATCTAGATTCGGAATCGGCACAATCGAAAGGCCTTTTTAATTTCTTTGATAAAATTAAAGAAATTCAAATCCCTATTCTAGCTGCTGTTGAAGGGTATGCCTTAGGTGGTGGCATGGAGCTTGCTTTGTTGTGCGATATAATTATTGCATCAAAAGAATCTAAATTTGGACAGCCGGAAATTAATCTTGGTTTAATACCTGGAATGGGTGGCACACAAAGATTAAACCGCGTTCTTGGAAAATATAACGCAAATTATCTTTGTATGTCTGGTGAAACAATTACTGGAGAAAGAGCTTATGAGCTTGGACTGGCAAGTGTTTTATTGGAGAAAAATAATTTTTTAGCGGAGGCAATAAAGGTAGCAAAAAAAATTACTACTAAACCTAAAACAAGCTTAATTGAAATTAAAAAACTTATCAGTCATAGTCTAACCCTAGAACAAGGTTTGCAAAAAGAAAGAAAATCTTTCTACAACCTGCTAGATAGTAAAAACGCTAAAAGAGGTATTAGTGCTTTTTTAGATAAGACTAAAGCTGAGTGGCAAGATTAATTAAGCTTTTTACTAAGTTCAAATTTAATAAATAAAACTCCAAAAATTATTATTGCAATCATTCCTAATACTCTAGTTGGCTCAACTGCTGTTCCAAATATTAATAAACCTAAGATAGACGACCATATAAGTTGTGAATATTGAAAGTTTGCAACAAAAGAAAGATTAGAAAGCTGAATTGCGTAGACAAGGATCAAATGGGAAATAAAACCAAAAACTCCAAGGATTATGAGGCCAAGCCATATCCAATTAGATTCTATGGTGTTCCAATTGCTGAAACTATAAATAGAAAAAACAATACTACCTACCAGACCACTATAAAAAACAGCGACAAATGGTTCTCTGTTGTTTGAAATCAATTTAGTAAAAAATTGATAAAGCGACCAACAGATTGGAATAAGAAAAGGGAAAGCAACTTTAACTGACATCACTTTCATGTTGGGGCTAAGTGTATAAACAATAGCTATAAAACTTAGCCCCATCAGAATCCAGCCAATCAAACTTAGGTTATCTTTTAAAAAAACTGCTGAAAGCAAGGCTAAAATCAATGGTGCCGTAAAAAAAAGAACGTATATATCTACTAAAGTAAAAAGCTTTAAAGCATTGAACATCAAAAAAGTTGCAAAAACAAGAAGTGCAGATCTTACTATCTGAATTTTAAAATTCTTTTTTAAGTCAAGTTTTGGCTTAAAAATAGCAAAATAAGCTAACATAGCCATTAAGTGAAAAAAATACCTACCCCAGACAAGTTGATTCACTTCAATATGTTGGGTCATATATTTAGACAAGGTGTCCATAGCAACAAATAGGAAATATGCAGATGACGCTAATAATATGATTATAGATGTAGATAGCTTTTTAGCTGGCATCACATCACTACGCCAACTTGCCATGGGTTAAACTCCTCATCTCCATAGCCATTATTTTCACTTTTAGATTTATATCCTGATGCTGTTTTTAAAATTAGTTCAAAAACTTTTTTACCTACTTGTTCTACTGTTTCTTCTCCGTCAATAACTGTTCCACAATTAATATCCATATCTTCGCTCATTTTATTAAACATGATCGTGTTCGTTGCAAGTTTTAAACTCGGAACTGGTTTACAACCAAAGCAAGATCCTCTCCCAGTTGTAAAACAAATAACATTAGCGCCTGAAGCAACTTGTCCAGTTACAGAAACAGGATCATAACCAGGTGAATCCATAAAATTAAAACCTTTATTTTTTAAAGGTTCTGCATAACTTAAAACATCCTTAAGAATTGAATTACCACCTTTTGCAACGGCACCTAAAGATTTTTCAAGTATTGTTGTCAGACCACCTTTTTTATTTCCGGGCGCAGGGTTATTATCCATTGAGCTGTTGTTAATGGTCGTATAATGCTTCCACCATTCAATTTTTTTTATTAATTTATCTGCTACTTCTTTGTTGTTAGCTCTGTTAATCAATAAATGTTCTGCTCCGTATATCTCTGGGGTCTCAGATAAAATTGAACTTCCTCCATTTTTTACAAGAAGATCTGCAGCAACACCTAAGGATGGATTGGCAGAAATACCAGAGTAACCGTCAGACCCTCCACATTGTAATGCTAATGTTAGATGGTAAGCAGCTTGAGGGGTTCTTTTAGTATTGTTAGCTTCTTCTAATAAATCTTGAATTTGTCCAAAAACTTTATCTACAATTTTTTTAGTTCCTCCTTCTTCTTGAATGGTCAAGAAGTTAATACGATTATGTTTCTTCATTGAGTCTGAAAATAAATTTATTTGTGCACTTTCGCAGCCTAAACCAATTACAAACACATGTGAGAAGTTAGGATGGTTTTTAAATCCGTCAATAGTTCTTTGAAAAATTTGCATACCTTCACTTTGAGTGTTCATGCCACAGCCTGTTGAATGGGTAATCGGAACAATACCATCTATATTTGGGTAGTCTTTAAGAATAGAGCTATATTTTATTTTTTCAGCAATCATTTTACTAACTGTTGCTGAACAATTTACAGTGCTTATAATTCCGATATAGTTTCTGGTTGCAACGTCTCCATTGTCTCGAAGAATACCATTAAAAAATAAGTTACTTTTTTCTATAGCGATATTTTTTTTTTCTGTGATAGCAAACTCTCTACTAAATTCCTTAAATTCTAAATTATGAGAGTGAACATGTTCGCCAGGCTTTATGCTTTTTGATGCAAAACCTATGATTTGATCATACTTGATTACTGCTTCTCCTTTGTTGATGGTCTTTAAACAAATCTTGTGGCCAAATGGAATTGGATCAACGCTAACAATTCCTTGTCTTTCTATTTTTGTTTGAGGATCAATTACAAAAGGGGTAACGGCAACATTGTCGTTTTTGTTTAGAATGATAAGATTATTCATGCTTTTATTATACAATTATTCCATTTATAAAGTTAATCAATATTTTAAATTACATAATTACAAAATTAATAAATGCCAATAAAAATGACTAAAAAAAATTTAAGAAGTCGGCAATGGTTTGATAACCCTAAAGATCCAGAGCAAACAGCTTTGTATTTAGAGCGTTATTTAAATTATGGTTTAACTAGAAAAGAATTGCAGTCTGGTAGTCCGATTATTGGTATAGCTCAATCAGGTAGTGACCTCACTCCTTGTAATCGTCATTTTCAACAATTAAGTGCAAGAATAAAAGATGGCATTAGAAAAGCAGGCGGCATTCCTATGGAGTTTCCAACTCATCCTATTCAAGAAACGGGGAAACGACCAACGGCAGCTTTAGATAGAAATTTGTCTTACCTTTCTCTTGTTGAAATTTTATATGGTTACCCAATTGATGGTGTGGTTTTGACAACAGGTTGTGACAAAACTACTCCTGCGGCTTTAATGGCAGCAGCCACTGTAAATATTCCAGCAATTGTTTTATCTGGTGGACCAATGTTGGATGGTTATCATGATGGAAAATTAGTTGGATCAGGAACAGTTGTTTGGGATGCTAGAAAACTTTTAGGAAAAGGAGAAATTAACTACGATCAATTTATGGACATGGTTGCTTCTTCTGCTCCAAGTATTGGACATTGTAATACAATGGGCACGGCTTCGTCTATGAATTCTGTTGCTGAAGCACTAGGAATGTCTTTGACGGGATGTGCAGTTATACCTGCTCCTTACAGAGAACGTAGTCAAATTTCTTTTGAAACTGGAAAAAGAATTGTTGAGATGGTTTTTGAAAATTTAACTCCATCTAAAATTATGACAAAAAAAGCTTTTGAGAATGCAATCGTAGTAGCGAGTGCTATAGGTGCGTCGAGTAATTGCCCTCCACATTTATCAGCTATAGCAAAACATATGGGCGTAAAAATTAATTTAAATGACTGGCAAAGGTTAGGGCATGACATTCCGTTACTGGTAAACTGCAAGCCTGCAGGAGAACACTTAATGGAGAGATTTTATAGGAGTGGCGGTATTCCTGCTGTTATGCAAGAATTGCTAAAACAAAAAAAATTACACAAATCTGTTAAAACAGTTAGTGGAAAAACACTGGAACAGAATTTAAAGATTAAAATTAATATAGACACGGATGTTATAAAATCTTTTGACAATCCTGTGGTAGATAATGCTGGATTTATAGTAATGAAAAGTAATTTCTTTAATTCCGCGATCATGAAAACATCTGTAATTAGTGAAGAGTTCAAGGAAAGATATTTATCAAACCCCGATCATCCAAACGTTTTTGAAGGAAAAGCAGTAATGTTTGAAGGACCCGAGGATTATCACCATCGAATAAATAGTAACAAGTTAAAGATTGATGAGCATTCAATTTTAATGGTTCGTGGTTGCGGGCCTGTAGGATATCCTGGTTCTGCAGAAGTGGTTAACATGCAACCACCCGATAGATTGTTAAAAGAAGGTATTAATGCCCTACCTACTTTAGGTGATGGAAGACAAAGTGGTACTTCAGAAAGTCCTTCTATTCTTAATATTTCACCAGAGTCTGCTGTAGGTGGTGACTTAGCTATAATTAAAACAGGAGATAGAATTAAAATAGACTTAAATAAAAGTAGAGTTGATCTTTTAATTTCTATAGCTGAGTTTAAAAAAAGGAGAAAAAAGAAAAAACTACCAAAACTAGTTAGCCAAACACCTTGGCAAGAAATTTCAAGGGACACCGTAGGTCAGCTAGAAGATGGTGCTTGTATTAATTCAAGAGGGGTTTATCTTGATATTGTTAAGAAAAAAGGAATTCCAAGGAACTCACACTAATTATGAAACCAAAAATTTTAGTTACACGAAAAATTTCTGATATTGCTGAGAAGCATTTAAAAGATAAATTTGACGTAACTCTGAATCTAAAAGATGAAGCTATTCCATATGAAAATTTAGCAAAAATATGCAATGAATATGATGGTGTAATTGCAGCAAGTTGGGATAAGTTTGATTCAAATTTTTTTAATGTGATGAGTGGAAAGCTTAAAATTATTGCTAGTATAGCTGTTGGCTATGATAACATTGACATTGATGCTGCAAAAAATAAAAAAATAATAATTACAAATGCTCCAAACGTTCTAAACGATGCGGTAGCTGAAACTACACTTTTATTAATGTTAGGTGCGGCACGAAGGGCATATGAAGGACTTACCTTAGTCAAATCAGGAAAATGGAAAGATGCAAAAGTAGACTTTACTAATTTTATGGTTGGAAGACCCTTAACTGGGAAAACGTTAGGAATTATAGGGATGGGAAGAATAGGTAAAATTGTTGCTGAAAGAGCAAAAGGGTTTGGTATGAAAATTATTTATTTTAATAGAAAAAGGGTTTCAGCTGACACAGAGGCTGGAGCAAAATATTATGAAAGTATTAATGAAATGATGCCTCATTGTGATTTTGTTTCGGTACATTGTCCCGCAACTCCAGAAACAAAAAATATATTAAATAAAGAAGTAATAAATTTACTACCTGCTAATGCAATTGTTATTAATACTTCAAGAGGAATGACTGTGGATGATGATGCCTTAATAGAAGCTTTAAAAAATAAAAAAATTTATGCTGCGGGTTTAGATGTTTTTAACAATGAACCCAATCTTGATAACAGATACTTAGATTTAGATAACTGTTTTACTCTACCTCATATCGGTAGCGCTAATAATGAAACAAGAGCGGCTATGAGTTTGATAGCTGTAGAAAATATCGAAGCTCACTTCGATAATCAAAAATACCCATCTAGGGTAATATAAGCAATAATTACATATAAAAACTATATACAATAACTAAACAACTAAAGGTTGTGTAAAAGAAAAAGTGTGACTCTTGCTTTGTATTATAGTTTAATTGTCGCATAAAAATAACAAAGGAAAAAAATGATCAAACTATTAAATAGAGTTATTATTGCTTTGGCAGTGATAGCTGTTATGGGTTCTGCTAACGCAAAAACCCTAAAGGTTGAAACACACTTTACTGCTAGTTCGCCAAACGGTGAAGTTGCAGCTCAATTCGCTAAAAATGTAGAAGAGTTTTCTGGCGGAACTTTAAAAATACAAATGTTTTATTCATCTTCAGTTTCAGGAAAATCTGCTGAAGTATTTAATTCTGCACAAAGTGGAATTATTGACTGTGATATGACTGGTGCTGGTTACCAAACTGGTAAAAATGCTGCATTTCAATTTGCTGGAGATGTAATGGGTGGATACGATACTCCTTATCAACAATATGATTTCTTAAAGTACCCAGGAGCTCAGAAAGCAGTTGATAATCTTTACAACAAATATGGAATGACACTTATCGGTTGGTGGATACCTGGACATGAATCACTTATATCAAGTGTGCCAATTCCAACTGTAGCATCTATTAAAGATTTCAAATTTAGATCACCTCCAGGAATGGAAAGTATGATATTTGCAGATTTAGGTGCTAAACCAATCGTAATGGATTTTGGTGAAGTTCCAACTGCTTTACAAACTGGTCTGATTGATGGAGCCGACTATTCTAGTTTAGCAACTAACACTGCTGGTGGACACTATGAAAAGAATAAGTACGCTACATATCCTGGTTTTCACTCTATGCCAGCCGACCACCTAACTTGTAATACTAAAGTTTGGAAAGGTTTAAAAGCTCACGAAAGAGGTGCTATGAAAGCTGGAATAGAAATTGCTGGTAGAACTATCACTAGTTTAGTTGAGAGAAAAAACGCAGAAGCTGTTAAAGAATTAAATGCTGCTGGCGTTACTCTTCATGACTGGTCGAAAGCTGATAGAGCTAAATTCAGAAAATCTGCTCTAAAAGCTTGGGAAACTTGGAAGACAAAATCTCCCGAGGCTGCTCAACTTATAGAAATGCACAAAGCTTACATGAAAGCTAACGGTATTCTATAATTTATAGTTTACAAAAATCTTGAAGGGCCTTTTCAGGCCCTTCTTTTTTTAAAATTTAAAATTTATGCTTGATAAGTCATTACAAGAACAAACAGAAAAAGTTGCAAGCAAAGATGATTTTCCAATTACCTGGCTAGATAGAATTACTTTAATTTTAAGTCATACAGTTAAATACTTAATCCCAGTTATAGTAGCTGTGATGATGTATGAAATTTTTATGAGATACATTATGGAAAAACCTACAATGTGGGTAAACGAACTATCCTTGTGGTTGGCTGGTATTATTTATTTAGTTGGCGGAATATACGCAACAAGACTGAGAGCCCACATAAGAATTGTGATGTTATATGATATTGTAAGTAGACCAACACAAAGAATTTTTGACGTAATAAGCACTATTGTTATTGTGTTTTTTGCTTCGGCTGTAGTTTATGGAGGTTGGGAAGACGCACATAGATCATTCACAACTTGGGAAAGATTTGCAACTTTTTGGGATCCGCCAATACCTGCTGTCATGAAACCACTTACACTTATATGTGTATTTCTTATTGCAGTTCAGTCAGTTAACAACTTAATTATTGACTGGAAAAATCCAAAAGAAAAACAATACGACCCATCTAAAGATTTAAAATAAAATGGATATAGGAACACTCTCACTATTAGTCATATTTGGATTGCTTGCACTAATTGCTATAGGTGTGCCTCTGGGCTTTGCTTCTGGTGCTATGGCTGCAGTTATAATATTTGTAAATGTTGGTGAGCATGCACTTGGTATATTGTTGGCCAGATATTATTCACTAGTAGTCACATATTCATTTTTGTCAGTTCCTTTATTTATATTTATGGCCTCCTTGCTTGAACGCTCTAATATTGCGAAAGATTTATATGATGCCTTAAATGCCTGGTTAAGAAAAACAAGAGGTGGAGTAGGTGTTGTAACAGCTATCATGGCTACAATTATGGCTGCGATGAGTGGAATTATTGGGGGAGAAATAGTTTTATTAGGATTGATAGCGCTACCTCAGATGTTGAGATTAAAATACGACCAAGACATGTCCATTGGTATTATTTGTGCATCAGGTTCTTTGGGAACAATGATACCGCCGTCAATTGTCTTAATTATTTATGGTTTAACCACTCAAACTTCCATTACAATGTTGTTCCAAGAAGCAATAGTCCCTGGGTTAATGATTTCAGGTTTAATTATTTCTTATATTCTTATTAGAACAAGATTACAGCCACATCTTGCACCGTTAAGTGATGAGCCTTCTTTAACATTTAAAGAAAAGATGTCATATCTGCCAGGCTTATTACCACCAATAGCCATTGTTACAATTGTTTTAGGTTCAATTTATTCTGGTATCACAGGTATTACTGAAGCAGCGGGAATGGGTGTTGTTGCAACATTGATAATAATTTTTGGAAGAAAAGAATTAACATGGTTTTTATTTAGAGATTCTCTAACAAGAACATTTAAAGCTTCAGGAACAATTTTAACAATTACATTCGGTGCAACTACTTTAGCCGGAGCTTATTCATTGGCTGGAGGTCCGACTTATGTTGCAGAGTTGATTTTAGCTTACGATCTAAAACCTATGTATGTAATATTTATGATGCAGATAATGTTCTTAATCTTAGGAGCTTTTATGGACTGGGTTGGAATTGTTTTATTAGCAATGCCTGTTTTCTTGCCTATTGTTATAACAATGGGATTTGATCCTATTTGGTTTGGAATATTATTTTGTGTAAATATGCAAGTTTCATTCTTAAGCCCTCCATTTGGACCTGCAGCATTTTATTTAAAATCTGTAACCCCACCACATATCTCACTAATTGACATTTTTAGAGGGTTTGCACCTTTTATATGTTTGCAATTAATTGTAGTTGTTATTGTAATGTTCTTTCCTGAAGTAACTCAGAATTTTCACGAATTCAAAAACCCATAGAAAGTAGGTTATGAAAAAAATTGGCTTTATTGGTATTGGCCTTATGGGTCTGCCTATGGCTAAAAATCTACTAAAAGCAAAATATGAGCTTAAGGCTTTTAACAGAACGATTAAGAAGGCTGAACCTCTAAAAGAATTTGGTGCTAAAATTTCTCAATCAATTAAAGAGGTAGTTTCAAATAATGATATTATTATCACTATGCTGACTGACGACACATCTGTCGATCAAGTTATGAAGGATAAGGATTTTTTAGATAATATAAAACCTGGCTCTACAGTAATTGATATGAGTTCGGTAAAGCCTGAAACAGCAAAATTTCACGGTGAAAATTTAAAATCCGAAAATATAAATTATTTAGATGCTCCCGTTTCAGGTGGAACTATTGGAGCAGAAGAAGCTAAATTAGCTATCATGGTTGGCGGAGAACAAAAAGTTTTTGATAATAATATAGATATCTTAAAAGTAATGGGTAATCCGACTTTAGTTGGTCCATTATCAAGTGGTCAAGTTTCAAAATTAGCAAACCAGATTATTGTTAGTTTGACAATTGGAGCTGTCGCTGAAGCAGTAACGCTGTGTGAAAAGGCTGGAGCAGATCCAAAAAAAATGATTAAAGCTCTTTCAGGTGGTTGGGCAGATAGCAAAATTTTACAAACTCATGGTCATAGAATGATAGATAAAGATTTTACTCCTAAAGGTAGGACATCAGTACACTTAAAAGATATGAATAATATATTAGATTGTGCAAAAGATTCTAAGATACATCTACCTATTTCGACTTTAGTAAAAAATATGTATAATAACTTAGTGGAAAATGGACATGGTGAAGACGATCACAGTTCATTGTATAAAGAGATTGAAAGGATAAATAAAAAATGAGTGGTAGATTAGAAAATAAAAATATTATTGTAACCGCAGCCGGACAAGGAATTGGGAAAGCAACCGCAATAGCTTTTTATAAAGAAGGAGCCAATGTTACTGCTACAGATTTAAATGAAAAAACTTTAATCGATTTAAATAAAGAATTCCCTAAAATAAAAATTTGTACTCTAGATTCGACTGATAATAGTGCCATCAAAACATTTATAGATGGTCTTGATAAAGTTGATGTATTATTTAATGCAGTTGGTTTTGTGCATCATGGAACTATTTTAGATTGTGAAGAAAAAGATTGGAACTTTTCATTTGATGTAAATATTAAATCTATGTATTTTATGTGCAAAGCAATACTTCCAAAAATGCTTGATCAAAAAAAAGGTAGCATTATTAATGTTGCTTCAGTTGCTTCTAGTCTTAAAGGAGTTCCAAATAGATTTGCTTATGGCGCTTCGAAAGCAGCAATTATCGGATTAACTAAGTCTATAGCGGCTGACTTTGTTAAACAAAACATCAGATGTAACGCAATTGCACCTGGTACTGTATTTACTCCATCTTGGGAGGATAGAGTGAAACAAAGTGAAGATCCTGTTCAAGCTAAGAAAGACTTTATAGCCAGACAACCTATGGGAAGATTGGGAACAGCAGATGAAATCGCCTCGATGGCTATTTATCTTGCTGGTGACGAGTCCGGATTCACAACGGGAAATACTTTTTCTGTTGATGGCGGAATGACAATTTAACTAAAAAAAGGATAACAAAATGAAATTATTAAGAGTAGGGGAATTTGGTAAAGAAAAACCAGCAGCTTTAGGTAAAGACAGTAAAATAAGAGATTTATCACAACATGTACTTGATCTTAATCCTTTAACACTAAATTTCGAAACTTTAGAAAAATTACAAAAATTAGATTTAGAGACTTTGCCTGAAGTTTCATCTTCTACGCGTATAGGTTCATGTATTGCACGACCAGGAAAATTTCTTGCTATTGGGTTAAATTATTCTGACCACGCAGCAGAAACAAATGCAGAAATTCCTAAAGAGCCTATTCTTTTTAATAAAGCCTCAAACTGTATAGTTGGACCAAATGATAATGTCATCTTACCTAAATTATCTAAAAAATTAGATTGGGAAGTTGAGATAGCTTTTGTTGTTGGAAAAGATACAAAATATATAAGTGAAAAAGATGCCCCTAATCATATTTTAGGTTATTGCATGGTAAATGATATTAGTGAACGGGAGTGGCAGATTGAGAGAGGTGGTTTGTGGGATAAGGGAAAATCAGGAGATACATTTGGACCAACAGGGCCTTACCTAGTCACTAAAGATGAGCTTGAAGATGTTCAAAATTTATCAATGTCGTTAGATATTGATGGAAAGAGAATGCAAACTGGAAATACTAATAAAATGATTTTTAATATGAATTTTATACTCTCTTACCTAAGTAACTTTATGTCTCTGCAACCAGGTGATATTGTTACTACTGGTACACCTCCAGGTGTGGGAATGGGAATGAATCCTAAACAATTCTTGAAAGTTGGAAATAAATTAAAAATAAATATTGAGCACCTTGGTGAACAAAATTCTACTATTGTAGCTGAATAAGTTTATTTAGAAATTTTAATTTTATACTTTTTTTTTTCTATATCTTCAATAGTGTAAATTGTTCGACAGTGTTTTTTTAGTTTCTTGTAAACAAAAGTTGCTTCCCAATTCTTCTGTTTGTCACAAACAATAGTATTATAAAAATCCAACCCTACTTGTTTTCTTTTTTCCATTCGTGGGTATTTACTTTTTTTATAGTATAGATATAACATTCTGAATTCCTTAATTTGTTCTGCCATATATATGCAGATATTTTTTTTTGATAATTTCTTTTTAATATTACTGTCCCCTTTTTTTGTATTAACCTTGATCATCAATAAATACACAAACAGGGCGCCCAACTTAAATTCTGTTTCTTTTCTAGTAGATTCGGTTATTTTATTTTTTGTAAGAGATAGTATGAGATTATCTAAGTCTACTCGAGTTTTTTTATCTTTTGTATTTTTCATCTATATGATTAATTAACTAAATAAAAAAAATTGAATATACCCATGAAAATTATTTGCTTATTTCATATTTTTTTATAAAATTTTTACTAGGATTTAGTCCAATACCGTGTCCCTCTAAAACTTTTACAAAACCATTATTATTTTTTACTTGATCAAAAACATCAAACCTTTCTTCAGTTAAATTTGAAATAAAAATATTATTATCCGTTGTATCGAATTCAAGCATTGGTTTTGTTGGAAATAACCCCCCTGGCATATCTGGCATTGCAGTTAATAAGTGTAGATTTACAGCAATGCTTAAAGCTGACCCCCATACGTGATTTACTACGGGTATAAAGTTGGCTTGAGCTAAGGCTGCTACTTTTAAATACTCTGTGATCCCACCTAATCCACATACTTCTGGTTGGGCTATATCTATACAACGATTTTGAATTAAATGTTTCCAACCCCATTTAGTAAATTCAGCTTCACCACCTGCTATATTTGTTTTTAATTTATTTTTTAATTCTTTATAGCCTTCATAATCTTCAGGCGCTATTGGTTCTTCAAACCAATAAACACCAAGGTCGTCTAACCCCCTACCAACATATAAAGCATCTGTTGTGTTGTAAGCATGATTAGCATCAACCATTAATTTGTAATCTTCTCCGATTACTTTTCTCACAGCTGTAACTAATTCAAGATCTTCTTTTGGTCCTAAACCAATTTTCATTTTCATAGCTTTAAAGTTTTTAGATTTTATTTTTTCAGCTTCCGCTTCAAACAAAGGTATTAATTCTTTTAATGGCTTTTTTTGCAACATCATTCCATAACCATAAACTGCTATCTCGGCATTGCATTTTCCACCCACTAGCTGATAGAGCGGTAACTTGGATTTTTTTCCTAATATATCCCAAAGAGCAATATCAAGACCTGAGATTGCTTGAACCGGCATTCCTTTCTGCCCGCTATCTCTTAGTAGATTATAAACTTTATGCCAAATTTTTTCTTTATTTGCAGGGTCTTCTCCTAAGATCATTGGAGAAATTACATTCTCAATAATAAATTTATTAGCTAAAGCAATATTTCCAGGTCCAAAACATTCACCCCAACCTGTAATGCCTTCGTCTGTTTCTACGCAAACTAAATGCGTTGTTCTGTGTTTATAGTACTGTTGTGAATAACCTAATTCCCTATCTAACTCATAGCGTAAAATATGGCTTTTTATAGATGTAATTTTCATAATTTAAAAAATAATATCTCATTAATAGTCGATCCGGACAAGGGCTAGAAAAATTTTAAATTACTTCAAATGTGTTGATTCTATTGATTTAAATTTAATGACAAAAATTATTTAAATTAAAAAGTAGATTTCTTTGTAAACTTTTTGAAAGGTTTTTTTTTGAAACCTCCAGGTTTCTTTTTGAGCTCAAAGGGTTTCCCACTTTTTTCGCCATATGTGCTTCTACTATCATCTCGTTTAAATCTTGAGGCTGGTCGACTATCACTTCTACTATCATCTCGTTTAAATCTTGAGGCTGGTCGACTATCACTTCTTCTGTCGCTAAAAGATCCTTTTCTATCATCTCTTTTTTCCCCATATGAGCTTCTACTATCATCTCGTTTAAATCTTGAGGCTGGTTTTCTGTCTGAAAATCTATCGGAGCCACGACTTCCGCGTCTATCAAAAGATTTACCGCCTCTTCTTCCTCCGCTTCCTCTTCTGTCTCCACTATTTTTATCCTGTTTAAAGTTAGGATCTATTAATCTTTGTATAGCGTTCCACTTACTTCTGTCGTCTCCACCGATAAAACTTAAAGCTGACCCTTCTGCTCCTGCTCTGGCAGTTCTTCCTATACGGTGAATAAAATCTTCAGGAAGTTGTGGTAAGTCAAAGTTAATTACATGTTTTATAGCTGGAATATCAAGACCTCTGCTCGCTACATCTGTTCCAACTAAAATTCTAAAATGTGCATTTCTAAAAGCTTTAATTACTTTGTCTCTTTTATTTTGTCTTAAATTTCCATGAATAGCATCCGCATCATGATCGTCAAATTTTAATCTTTTAACCATTTTTTCTGCGCCTCTTCTAGTTTTAACAAAAATTAAAATAGCTCCTTGTCGATTATAAATTTCCCTAATTAATTGATTGTATTTATCTCCATCTTTTACATGAAGAACTTCTTGTTTTATTTTATCAATCGGTGTGGAAGTTGAGCCAACTGATATTCTAACAGGATTTCTTAAATATCTTTCGGCAAGACGAACAATGTTGTTTGCAAGCGTTGCTGAAAATAATAACGTCTGGTGTTTTTCTGGAACTGTTTGTAAAACTTGATTTATCTGAGGTGTAAATCCCATATCGAGCATTCTGTCGCTCTCGTCCAAAACTAAAAATGTTGTATTTTGTAATTTTAGCGTTCGTCTTTCTAAATGATCGTTAATTCTTCCTGGTGTGCCTACAATTAATCTCGGGTTTCTTTGCATTTGTCTCAATTGTTTTTGCATTGAATCTCCGCCTATCAAAAGAGCCGATCTAATATTTCCTTTACCGATTAAACTAACCATCGTTTGCATAACTTGCGTTGCTAATTCTCGTGTTGGCGTCATTACCAATGCTGTGTCTTTTTGAGTTTTTAAAAGAAAGTTCACTAAAGGAATACCAAAAGCAGCTGTTTTACCAGTTCCAGTTTGGGCTGTACCTAGAATATCTTTTCCCTCAAGTGCAACAGGAATGGCTTGTGCTTGAATAGGTGTTGGAGTTTTAAAATTAATGAGTGCAATCGAATCCATTAAAGTTTTCTCTAGATTCAGTGAGTTAAAATTTTCCATAATCTCTGCTTGAAAGACGTTTATAAGCTATTATTATTACGCATCTATATACCTTTGTAGAAGGTTTACAACTTTTTTGATAAGTTATAGCGTGCCAAGAAAGAAAAAACGAACCTTTGTCGAGTATCTAAAGCTAAAAAGAAAAAGGAGAAATACAAAAGGTATATTAAAAATAATTAAACAGGCAAATAAAAATGTCAAAAAGATATAGCGGGAAGTCATTTAAAGACTCAAGCGTAATGAAGAAAGCTAAGCTAAGTATTAAAGAAAAAAGAAAAATAAAAAAAGAGAAGCAAAAGAAATAGAATGTGTGGACGATATGTAGTGACCAAACCTGTGGCTAAAACTGCAGGTTTAGTTAAAACTAATATTAAAGTGGAAGACAAAGATAATTACAATGCGCATCCTACTCAAGAACTTCCGATCATTAAATCTTACACTAACGGTAAAGCACTTGAAAATTGCGACTGGGGTCTTATACCTTCTTGGGCCGAAGGTAAAAAAGATTTTAGGCCATTGATTAATGCAAGATTGGAAACTTTAATGGAAAAAGTTTCATTTAAAAAACTCATACAAACCTCAAGATGTATAGTTGTTGCGGATGGCTACTACGAATGGAAAAGAGAAAAAGAAGAAAAAATTCCTCATTATTTTACTAGAACAGATAGCAGTTTAATGTTTTTTGCTGCCATACATCAAAATAATCAATTTTGTATAATAACTAGAGAAGCTAGCAATAAAATAAAAGAGATTCACCATCGTGAACCTTTAATAGTAAATGAAGAACAAATTTCAAATTATTTAAATATTAAAAAAGAAGGTGTAGATATTCTTCAATCTATTAGACCGCCCGACCTAAAATTTAATGAAGTAAGCAAGGATGTTAACAAGCCTATTAATAACGACTCTTCTTTAATTAAATCTATAACTTAACGGTAATTAAGTGTCCCATTTTTCTTTTTTCTTTTATTTCTGACTTTAAATAATCAGAAAAGAATTCATTTTTAGAATATGATTTCTCTCTATACGTTTTAATTTCTTCACCTATAACATTGATCATTTCTGCGTTACAAATTTTTTTTAATTCTAATTTTTCAAGATTACATACTGCTCTAATATGATTTTCAAACTGACTTACGTTATGAGTGTGAATAGTCAAATGACCCGAATTATGTACTCTTGGTGCTATTTCGTTAACAAGCAAATTATTTTTTTCATCAATAAAGTATTCAACACACATAGTTCCAACATAATCTAATTTTTCTGCAATCAGTTTTGCTTGCTGTTGTGCTTTTTCAAAAATATCCTTATTGATATCTGCGGGTATTATTGATCTGTTAAGTATTCGATTAATGTGGAGATTCTCGATAGGTTCATAAATTACAAAATCGTTGTTTAAAAACCTTGTAATGATAATAGATATTTCTTTTTTTAGATTTACTTTTTTTTCAAGAATGTGTTCTTTATTGAATTCTATCTCTAGCTCACTAAGTTCTTCTTTGTTTTTTAATACAAATTGACATTTTCCGTCGTAACCCAGGGTGCACGTCTTGAGAAATCCTGGAATCAAATCCTCATTATTTGATATGTCAGATTGATTGCTAATTAACGCGTAATTTGTTGTTCTAATTCCTATATTATTAATAAACTTTTTTTCGGTAAAACGGTTTTGAACAATTTGATTAATTGATGGGTTTGGAAATACTGGCTTTAATTTTGAAATATATTTAAGAACTTTAAAAGGTATATTTTCAAATTCAAAGGTAACAATATCAACTTTACTTGCAAAATCTTCAATAGTTTTTTTTTTATCGTATTCTGAAATAATAATTTCATCGCAAAATTTTTTTGCAGGAGCTTTTGGATCATCGCTCAAAACAATCGTTTTAATTTTAAGTTTTTTGGCAGCAGTAGCTAACATGCTACCTAACTGGCCGCCTCCAATAATTCCTAGAACTGGGTTTGACTCAACTATTCTCATTTAGGTTTTTTTTTAATAGCGATTGTTTGTAGTCTACGCCACTTTTCTAGATTTTTTTTAATTTTACTCTCTGACAAAGCAATTATGGAAGCAGCAAGAAGTCCTGCATTAAAGGAGCCATTTTCACCGATTGCAACTGTTCCAACTGGAATACCTTTTGGCATCTGAACAATAGAAAGTAAACTATCGAGACCTTTTAATTTTTTAGTTTCTACTGGAACTCCTATTACTGGCAAAGTAGAAATTGACGCAATCATGCCTGGTAAATGTGCAGAACCACCGGCACCCGCCACAATCACAGCAAAATTATTTTTTGCTGCAGCTTTTGCAAATTCAAACATTCTGTCAGGAGTTCGGTGTGCTGAAATTATTTTTGTCTCATATTTAATTTTTAATATTTTTAAAATTTCCTCACATTTCTTCATTACAGAGTAATCGGATTGACTGCCCATTACAATAGCCACTTTTTTACTTGTTTTGTTTATTATCATTTTAATTAATTTAGCAACTTAAACTGTAAAAACAAATTCTTATTCATTAAATATTATAGATTAACTTTAATTGCCTCAATTAAATTAGCAGTACTTTGTGCACCAAAAATATGTGTTTTATTATTTATTTCAAAAAAAGGTACTCCATTAATTTCCATACTTCTAGCGACGTCGCCACCTCTGTAGGTATTTTTTGTTTCTTCCTCTGAAGAAAATGAATCAATAATTTCTTTTTCACTCATATTTTTTGATTTACCAATTTCAATTAAAATATCGGCATCACCAATATTTACTCCTTTTGAGAAATATGCATTATATATTTCACTTAGGACTTGATGACCAATTTTTTTGGTAAATGCCAATTTTGTCAAAATATGCGAAAGATTTGTGTTTGGTGTAACTTGAATTTTATCTAAATCAAATTTTAAATCTTCTTTTAATGCTTCTGTAGTCATACTATCATACATCGGTTCAGCCGCTTCCTTGCTTCCAAATTTATATTTTAAATAATCTAATCTATTAATACCTTTTTTGGGTATGCCAGGATTTAATTGAAAAGGCTCATATTCAAAATCAAATGATATATTTTCGAAGCTACTAAGTGCCTTCAATAATCTTGAATGACCTATGTAACACCAGCCACAAATAGTGTCTGCAAATAATTTAATCTTCATAGTACTTAAGGCTATAAAGCATTTTTTTAGATAATAAAATAAGTCGATTTAGAAATATTATAGTCTTATTTAAATACTTCTTTTACTAATTCAGTTTCCCCAAAGATCATTGTCTGCTTTATTTTGTAGTTGGAACATAGATAAGTTTTTAAAACGTTTGTTTTTGACTCTAATTTTTTTTATTTTTGTTTAATAATTGCATCTAACAAATATTTAAACAATAATCATGATAAATATGCGACTGTAATGTAATTTTTTTAAGAAATTTTAAATTAAATCTTTTTATTTTTATATTTAAACTTTACAAGTTAAAAATTTTTTAAGTTTCTATTAAAGAAATGTTAATTTTACATACCTTATCTGCGGCTTAGCTATTGTGACGGCTTTGTGACAAAGTATTTTAAATAAATCCTAATACACAATACAAACAAATTTATAACAATCGTTAGTCAAAGTGATGATTTAAATTAAGAGCATGAAAGCATTATCACTAATAAGTTTATTTTTAATCTTAGTTAACTGTTCTGCTCATAGCGTTAAAGTGGGCAAACGTTGTACTAGCCCAATGGCTGATGGTAGCTTTGAAAAATCTTTTGTTTGGGTCGTTGATAAAATAACAATCGAAACCTTTGATAAAAAAATAAACAAAAAAAACTGCTTAAAAAATACCTAAAAATACTATCAATTAGTAATTAATTTGGTATGTATTGCACAGTATGAATTTAACCATCCTAATTATACTGTGCGTGGCCATTACAATGGCTTTAATAATCTTTCCACTAATAGTGTCCTATAAAGCTGAAAAGTCTAAAAAAAAAAATGAGTGGGAAAAAATAGCGGCATACGGAAAAAAGATTAACGAAAAATCCCGTAAAAATAAGTTGAATTAAAACCTAATCATTAATGAAAAAATTAATTTTTATTATTGTAGTATTTATAGCTATAACTCCTTTGAATTCTATGAAAAACAAACCCTATCATCATAACTCAGACGGAACTTTTAGGAATCCTGAAGGAAGTCCAGTTAGGACTGGATCTAGTAAATGGTCTTATAAAATTTTTAACAAAGAAAGAAAAAAAATTAAAATA
Source organism: uncultured Pelagibacteraceae bacterium (assembly GCA_905616445.1). GTDB lineage: Bacteria > Pseudomonadota > Alphaproteobacteria > Pelagibacterales > Pelagibacteraceae > Pelagilacustribacter. The sequence continues at coordinate 1,548 of CAJQSV010000045.1, read as the reverse complement.
GAGTTTCCTTCTAGCCACGTTGTGCCTAGAGAGAAAGTGCTTGATGACCTCGAAAAAAATAAGAGTGAAAATTATGTTACTTGGATTGGTCATGCAACCTTCTTAATTAAATTAGGTGACACAACTATTATAACTGATCCTGTTTTTTCTAAGAATACCGGTCCCTTAATTTTTGGTCCCAAAAGATATGTGGAGCCAGCTATTAAACTTAATGAAATACCACCGGTAGATCTATTTTTACTAACCCATAATCATTATGACCATCAAGATATGTCTACCATTAGAAACTTTCCCTATAAAAAAGCTAAAGTTCTTGTGCCACTTAGGTTATCTAAATATTTTAGAAGATTCAGTGATGTCAATGAATTAGATTGGTACCAAGAAATTCAAGTTAATAAGGATATAAAAGTAACATTATTACCAGCGGTTCATTGGTCAAAAAGAAGTTTAACTGATACTAATAAAACTTTATGGGGAAATTTCTTAATTGAGTACAAAGATAAAAAAATTCTTTTTGCCTGTGATACCGGCATCGGTGATATTTATAAAGAGTTAGGAAAAAAATATGGTCCGATAGATTTGACTTTTATTAATATTGGAGCTTATAATTTTTATCCTATGAGGCCTGAGAAAGACAAGTCACTTTATCATACAAATCCTGAAGAGGCACTTCAGGTTGCTAGAGATTTAAATAGTAAAAAAGTTATAGGTATGCATTGGGGAACAGTTGTTTTGTCTCTAGAACCAATTATGGAACCCCCCGTTAGATTTAAAGACAAAGCGGTACAATATGGGTTTAAAAAATCTGATGCTATTATTTTCAAGATTGGGGAAGTTAAGAAACTTGATGAGATTTTAGATTAGCTTACTTTTCTTTTTTTTCTTTCTCGATCTAATAAATTTGTTAAAGAATCCACCATTAAGTCACTAGCTCTAAAAATTTCATTTGTTTTAAATTCATGTGAAGCATGTTTTTCAGAATTAGATTTATCTTCAATAACTATTCCTTCTGTGGGAGAATTATCTTTAATATAAATAAGAATTAACCAGTCTTCATCTGCAGCATCGTCCCATTTAATAAATATTTCTCCAGTCTCAAATCTTCTGTCTATTACCCTTAAGATGTTTAAATATTTAGGTATGTATCTTTTGTTGATCTGGAAACAAAGACTGTGTGCGGATCTATAAAAACTTTCAAGAGCAAATTCTATCTTTTGTCTTTCTAGATTATATTGTCTTTCTTTTTCGAGGAGAACTGATCGGTCCTCACCTTCTTCGACTTTAATTCCTAGTTGTTCAACACGTTCCCTGATTTTTTGATCCCTGAGTGCTTGATACTTTTGTTTAATTTTTTCTATACGTTCTTGAACACCGACATAAGAATCTCTTTCTTGGCTTAAAACAAATTTTTCTAGATTTTTTATTTCTAATTCTTCTCTTTTTCTGAATTGTTCTATTTTTTTCTCTAAACGAATTTGTTCTAAAAATCTTCTCTGTTTTGCAGCTTGCTCTTTTCGAACTTCTGCTTGTTCTAGTCTAATAAATTTT
>CAJQSV010000044.1 GCA_905616445.1 uncultured Pelagibacteraceae bacterium | reverse complement strand
CGATATCAAAAAATTAAAAAAAAATAAACAAGAAGTAGTCATTGTCTCTTCAGGTGCTATCGCACTTGGACAGAGTTATTTAAAAATTAAAAGTAAAAAAGTAAAGCTTGAAATGAGTCAGGCAGTAGCTGCGGTTGGACAAATACATTTGATAAATGAATTTCAGAAACTTTTTGAAAAAAATAAATTAAAAATTGGTCAAATTTTAATTACCCCTGATGACACGGAACAAAGAAGAAGAGCCCTTAACGCAAGAAGAACATTTGAAAATCTTTTTAGTCTTGGAGCAATACCTGTTGTTAATGAGAATGATACTACCGCTACCTCTGAAATTAAATATGGCGATAATGATAGGTTAGCTGCAAGAGTTGCTCAAATAATAGGTGCTGATTTATTAATAATTTTGTCAGATGTTGATGGGCTTTACGAATCTATTTCAAACAAAAAAAGTCTAGTTAAAAAAATTGAAACTATTGATAATAACACTTTTTCTTTGGTGGATAAAAAAATTAACACTTACGGTTCTGGCGGTATGCTAACCAAATTAGAGGCAGCTAAAATTTGTATAAACGCAGGATGTAATATGTTGATTGCGAATGGAAATAATTTTAATCCCATTAAAAGAATCGTAGAAAAAAAGTTGTTTACGTGGTTTGTACCAAAAATTTCTAACTTAGATGCCAGAAAAAAATGGATAATAAGTTCGTTATCCTCAGCGTCAAAAATTTATATTGATGATGGTGCTTCTAAAGCATTAAAATCTGGAAAAAGTTTATTACCCTCAGGTATTACTAGAGTCTCTGGTAGTTTTAAAAAAGGTGACAATATATTAATTGTAGATAACAATAATCAAGATGTTGCTAGAGCCTTATCTTCTTATACTTCTGAGGAAATTAATAAAATTAAAGGTTTACAAAGTACTCAAATAGAAAATATTCTTGGCTACGCGAGTAAATCAGAAATAGTACATAAAGACGATATAGTTATTTTATGAAAAAATTAAAACAAATTGGACTAAATGCAAAAAAAGCTTTTTCTGAGCTTAAAAATTTAGAAAACAAAAAGATAGATAAAGTTCTTTTAAAATATAATCATTTATTATTACAAAATAAAAAACAAATTCTTCAAGAGAATTTAAAAGATGTAAGAGCTGTGAAAAGAAAACATCTTATAGATAGACTAATATTAGATGAAAAAAGAATAGAGGGAATAAGATACTCTATCAATGAAATAATGAAGTTTAAAAACCCACTTAAAAAAGTTCTACAAGAATGGGAAAGACCTAATGGACTGAGAATAAAAAAAGTATCAACATCAATCGGTGTCATAGGAGTAATTTATGAAAGTAGACCAAATGTAACCGCCGATGTATCTGCTTTGAGTCTCAAATCTGGCAATTGTGCAATATTAAGAGGTGGCTCAGAAGCCTTTAATTCAAATAAAATATTAGCTAATCTATTTAGAGATTCTTTAAGTAAAAATAAAATTGATAAAAATTGTGTTCAATTTATTGAGGATAAAAATAGAAATATTGTAAATTACTTGTTGTCTAGTATGTCGGCATATATTGATGTCATTGTGCCAAGAGGAGGCAAAGAACTGGTAAAAAAAGTTCAACAGCTTTCAAGGATTCATGTAATCGGACACCTGGAGGGTCTATGTCATATTTATGTAGACAAAGATGCAGATACAAAGATGGCTGTCAAAATTATTGCTAATTCAAAAATGAGAAAAACAGCTATATGTGGTGCGGTTGAAACATTATTGATTGATTCAATGTCGTTAAAAAAAAACGCTCTACCAATTATAGACAAACTTACATCTTTGGGATGTGAGGTTGTTGTAGATAAAAAAATTAATCAATTATTTAAAAATAAATTTAAACTAGCAAAGGAAATAGATTGGAAAACTGAATATCTAGATGCAAAAATTTCTATTAAGACAGTAAAGGGAGTGAAAGATGCAAAAAAACATATACTAAAATATGGGACAATGCATACTGACAGTATAATTACTAATAATACTAAAACAGCAGAAATATTTTTAGATGGTGTGAATAGTGCAATTGCAATGCATAATGTTTCAACTCAATTTGCAGACGGAGGTGAATTTGGTTTTGGTGGAGAAATTGGAATCTCAACAAACAAACTGCCGCCAAGAGGGCCAGTTGGGATTAATCAATTAACATCTTATAAATATATTGTGACTGGCAAAGGAATAATTAGATCTTAATCAAGCATGACTAGATCTAACAATAAAATTGGTATTTTTGGCGGAAGTTTTGACCCGCCACATAGAGGCCATTTAGAAATGTCAAAAATTGCAATAAAAAAATTATATTTAGATAAACTTTATTGGTGTGTTACAAAAAAAAATCCATTTAAAAACAAAACTTTATTTTCACTATCCGAGAGAATTAAAAAAAGTAAAAATATAACAAACAAAATAAAAAAAATTGAAATAAAATACTTTGATAAAAAAATAAAATCTTCCAACACGGTAGATCTAATTAAGTATTTGAATAAAGCAAATAAAAAGAATACTCTTTTTTTAATTATCGGTTCGGACAACCTTATAAACTTTCATAAATGGAAAAAATGGAAACTATTAACGGAATTAACAGAAATTGCTGTATTCTCGAGAAAGGACTACGATATTAAAGCTAAAAAATCTGTTATAGTAAAAAAAGTGAAAAAAATTATATTTATTAAAAATAAACAAATAAATATTTCATCAACGCAAATTAGGAAGCAAATATATTAATTCTTAATGAAAATATCAGAAATAAAAGATAAAATTAAAATTATTTTAGATGATAATAAAGCAAAGAATATTATTTCGATTGATCTAAAGAAAAAATCTTACATAGCCGACTACATGATTATAGCTTCAGGCACTTCTTCGAGGCATTTACAATCTTTGTCTGAACACCTTGTTTCTGAACTAAAAAAAATTGGCATAAATAATTGTAGAATTGAAGGAAGAGAAAGTACTGATTGGAAGCTTGTAGATGCAATTGATATTATAATTCATCTGTTTCATCCTAAAAAAAGAGAATTTTATGATCTTGAAAAAATGTGGTCAGAACCAACGCCTAAAGAGAAAGCATTAATATGAAAAAAACAAATATTGTAATTATACTTTTATTATTAAATATTTTTATAAGCAGTAATTATGTTTACTCAAAAGACTCAGATGAATTGTATAAAAAAATTGATTTATTCGGTGAAGTTCTAGAAACTATAAAACAAGAATATGTTGATGAAGTTGATCAGGCAAAAATCATGGATTCTGCTATTAACGGCCTTTTACAATCTTTGGACCCTTATTCTGCATACATGAGCCCTAAATCATTTGATGGTATGCGAACTGACACTAAAGGTGAATTTGGTGGCCTTGGAATTGAAATAGGAATGGAGTCAGGCGTTGTTAAAGTTATTTCTCCAATTGATGATACACCGGCAGCAAATGCAGGCATAAAATCAGGAGATTATATTGTTAGAATTAACAATCAACAAGTGCAGGGGAAAACTCTTACTGAAGCGGTTGAGCTTATGCGCGGACCTGTTGGATCAGAAATAAATTTAACCATTAGAAGAAAAAAAGAAAAAAAAGCTTTAGAATTTAAAATTACTAGAGCAGTTATAGAAGTTAAATCGGTTGATGCAAAAATAATTGGTGAAAATAATAAAATTGGGTACTTGCGATTAAAATCTTTTAACGAAAATAGTGACAAACAACTATTTAAAAAAATTAACAATTTTGAAAAAAAAGAAAAATTGACTGGTTACATTCTTGATTTGAGAAATAACCCAGGAGGTTTATTAACACAAGCCATAAGTATAACTGACTTTTTTTTAGATGATGGGGAAATAGTTTCTACAAAAGGAAGAAAAATTAATGAAACCAGAAGATTTTTTTCAAAAAGAGGTGATGGAATAAATGGGAAACCTCTAATAGTAATTACTAATAACGGTTCAGCTTCAGCATCAGAAATTGTTTCTGGCGCACTAAAAGATCACAAGCGAGCAATTATTTTAGGCGAAAATTCTTACGGTAAAGGTTCGGTACAATCTGTTATACCTCTTAGAAATGGCGGAGGCTTAAGATTAACTATATCGAAATATTATTTACCTTCAGGAAAATCAATTTCAGAGGTTGGTGTTTTACCTGACATTTTTGTTGAAGAAAGTGGAAAAGATTTTAAAATTAATACTGAAACTGATAATCAATTAAAGTATGCGATCGATTTACTTAAATCTTAGAAATGAATCGTAAAATTCTGCCGTTGAGAACGGGCGTCGGAATAGCTGTTCTCAATTCACAAAATAAAGTTTTTGTTGGTAAAAGAAAAGATAATCCATTTGATAAATGGCAAATGCCTCAAGGTGGTGTGAATTCTAACGAACCTTTATTACAGGCAATGAAAAGAGAGCTCTTAGAAGAAACTAGTATTAAAAATATAGAAATTTTAAAAGAATTTGATCAATGGCTTGAGTATGAATTGCCAGAAAACTTAATTGGAAAAATATGGAAAGGAAAATACAGAGGTCAAAAACAAAAATGGTTTGTGGTTAAATTTCTTGGAATTGAAAGTGAAATCAATATAGATACAAAAAATGCTGAATTTATAGAATGGAAATGGATTGATATAGATCTTTTGCCCGATCTAATCGTACTTTTTAAAAAACATGTTTATGAAGAGGTGTTAGCAGAATTAAAAAAAATTGTTAACTAATTTGTTGAAGCGTTTCTAGCTTGTGGTTTGTAATATATTTTTCTTTATCTTTAATCTCTGAGTTTTGTAAAAGAACTTTAGACTCATCGATCATTTTTACTATATTTTCTTTTGTAAGTTCCTCTAATTTAATTGTGGATGAGGTTAAAATTAAAAGTTTATTATTTAAAAATTCTACAGTTCCATCTTCAGTATAAAATTTCTCAATCTTATTTTCGATCTCAGCTTCTATAAATCCTGGTCTTAAAAAAGTGATTAGTGAAATATGATCTTTTAAAATTGTCATTAATCCTTCGTACGCCGGTATAGTTACCTGTTTAACTTCAGTATTGATGAGTGTTTGGTCAGGGCTAATTATTTCTAAATTAAATTTTTCAGACATTGTTATTTGGCGTCTTGGGCCATTTTCTCAGCTTTTTCAACAGCTTCTTCGATTCCTCCAACCATATAAAACGCAGACTCTGGAAGGTGATCATAGTCACCTTTGCAGATTGCATCAAATCCTTTAATGGTTGAATCTAAATCTACTAATTTTCCAGGTGAACCTGTGAAGACTTCCGCAACAAAGAAAGGTTGTGATAAAAATCTTTGAATTTTTCTTGCTCTTGTTACTGTAATTTTATCTTCTTCTGATAATTCATCCATGCCTAAAATTGCTATAATATCTTGTAAAGATTTATACGCCTGTAGTGTTTGTTGAACTTCTCTTGCTACTCTATAATGTTCTTCTCCTACAATCCTTGGGTCGAGAATTCTTGAAGTAGAGTCTAGAGGATCTACTGCTGGATAAATTCCTATTTCAGCTATTTGTCTTGAAAGTACGGTTGTAGCATCTAAGTGAGCAAACGAGGTAGCTGGTGCTGGGTCTGTTAAGTCGTCTGCAGGGACATAAATCGCTTGTACTGACGTTATTGACCCTTTGCTAGTGGATGTAATTCTTTCTTGCAGGTTACCCATATCGGTAGCTAAAGTTGGTTGATATCCTACCGCAGAAGGTATTCTTCCTAATAATGCTGAAACTTCTGAGCCTGCTTGAGTAAATCTAAAAATATTATCAATAAAAAATAGTACGTCTTGTCCTTCTTTATCTCTAAAATATTCAGCAACAGTTAAACCTGTGAGAGCAACTCTTGCTCTAGCCCCTGGCGGTTCATTCATTTGTCCATAAACTAATGCAGCTTTAGACCCTTCGCCATCAGGTTTGATTACTCCTGATTCAATCATTTCATGATAAAGATCGTTTCCTTCTCGTGTTCTTTCTCCAACTCCAGCAAATACTGAAAACCCACCGTGTGCCTTTGCAATGTTGTTTATTAATTCCATAATAGTAACCGTTTTACCAACTCCTGCCCCTCCAAATAAACCGACCTTTCCACCTTTCGCATAAGGAGCTAAAAGATCGATAACTTTAATTCCTGTAACTAGCATTTCTGTTTCGGTAGACTGCTCAGTAAACTTAGGAGCCTGTCTGTGTATTGGCCATTTTTCTTTAGTTTTAACCGGTCCTTTTTCATCTATCGGTTCTCCAATCACGTTAATTATTCTTCCAAGAGTTTCTGGCCCAACAGGTACTAGTATAGGTTCTCCTGTATTAGTAACTACATCTCCTCGCTTCAAGCCTTCTGTGGAATCCATTGCTATAGTTCTAACACTACCTTCACCTAAATGTTGAGCAACTTCTAATACTAGTTTATTTCCTTCGTTGCTGACTTCTAGTGCTGTATATATTTCCGGTAAGTCACCGTCGAAAGTTACGTCGATAACCGCACCAATAATTTGAGTAATTTTTCCTGTTTTTTTCATAATTATAGACTTTCTGCTCCTGATATTATTTCGATTAATTCTTTAGTAATTACTGCCTGTCTGCTTCTGTTGTAATTTATTGTCAATTTGTTAACTAAATCTCCTGCATTTCTAGTTGCGCTGTCCATTGCCGTCATACGAGAGCCTTGTTCGCTAGCAGAATTTTCTAAAAAAGCTTTAAAAACTTGTATCGAAATATTTTTTGGAAGTAAGTCTTCAAGAATTTCATCTTCATCAGGTTCAAATTCATAAAAAATTTCTTCATTTTTTTTAGAATTTTTTTTTACTTCTGTGGGAATTATTTGCTGTGCCTCTGGTATTTGGGTCATAATATTTTTAAAATTATTAAAAAATAAAATACATTTATCAAATTCATTTTTGTCAAATAAATCTAAAATAATTTTTCCTACTTCATCGGCTTCAACAAATGAAATTTTTTTTTTGTTTTTGAAGCTTAGCTTTTTAATAATATATTTTCCGTATTCTCTCTTAAGCTGGTCATGACCTTTTGAGCCAACTGTGATGATTTTTAAATTTTTTCTTTCTTTTAATATTTTTTCAAAATATTTTTTTGCTAATCTGCATATGTTTGAATTGAAACCTCCACATAAACCTCTGTCTGAAGTCATTATTACGCACAAATGAATATGGTCTTTTCCCGAACCAATTAGTAGTTTTGGAGCGTTCTGAGGGTCACTTATAGATTCTGTTAAATTTAAAATTATACTCTGCATTTTTTCGCTATACGGTCTTCCTTTTTCAGCACTTTCTTGCGCTTTCTTAAGTTTTGCAGCCGCTACCATTTTCATCGCTTTGGTAATTTTTTGTGTAGACTTAACGCTAACAATTCTTTTTCTTAAATCATCTAAACTGGGCATTATTTTTTATTTTTTTTATATTCTTCTATTATTTGAATTAAAGATTCTTCAGTATCTTTTTCTAATTTTCCGGTAGTTTGGATTATACTTAAAATTTCATTTTTCTCATTTTTAATTTTTTCTAGAATATCTTTTTCAAAACTTTTAATTTGATTTAATTCTACATCATCTAAATATCCTCTAACTCCAGTAAACACAGAAATAACTTGTTCCGCTACAGTTAGAGGTGAGTATTGATTTTGTTTTAAAAGTTCTGTTAGTTTTGAACCACGATTTAAAAGCTTTTGTGTAGATGCGTCAAGGTCTGAGCCAAATTGAGCAAAGGCTGCCATCTCTCTATATTGAGCTAACTCTAATTTTATTGAACCGGCAACTTTTTTCATTGCTTTCGTTTGTGCAGCAGATCCTACTCTTGAAACTGAAAGCCCAACGTTAACGGCTGGTCTGATGCCTTGGTTAAATAGTTGTGTTTCTAAAAATATTTGACCATCTGTTATAGAAATTACATTTGTTGGAATATATGCAGAAACATCTCCGGCCTGTGTTTCAATTATAGGTAAGGCGGTTAATGATCCACCCCCATTAGCATCACTTAATTTTGCAGCTCTCTCTAAAAGTCTGCTGTGCAAATAGAATACATCCCCTGGATAGGCTTCTCGTCCCGGGGGTCTTCTTAATAATAAAGACATTTGTCTATACGCCACAGCTTGTTTTGATAAATCATCATAAATAATTAATGCATGCATTCCATTATCTCTAAAATATTCTCCTATTGTGCAGCCTGTGTAAGGGGCTAAAAACTGAAGAGGGGCAGCGTCAGAGGCTGTCGCAGCAACAACTGTTGTGTATTTCATAGCTCCTGCATCTTCTAAAGTTTTAACTATCTGCGCTACTGTAGAACGCTTTTGACCTATGGCCACATAAATACAATAAAGTTTTTTCTTCTCATCGTCAGATTCATTAATTGTTTTCTGATTGATAATTGCATCAATAGCAACTGCAGTTTTGCCTGTTTGACGATCACCAATAATTAACTCTCTTTGACCCCTGCCAATTGGAATTAGAGTATCGATTGCTTTTAAACCTGTTTGCATCGGTTCACTTACGGACTGTCTTGGAATAATTCCAGGTGCTTTAACCTCTACTCTTTTTCTTACTATTTTTTCACTTAAATTTCCTTTTCCATCAATTGGATTTCCTAGTCCGTCTAAAACTCTTCCTAAAAGTTCTTTGCCAACAGGCGCATCTACGATTGAGCCAGTTCTTTTTACTGTACTGCCTTCTTTTATTTTTCTGTCATCGCCAAAAACTACTATACCAACATTATCACTTTCTAAGTTAAGTGCCATACCTTTAGAACCGTCTTCGAATTCCACCATCTCTCCGGCTTGTACATTATCAAGTCCAAAAACTCTTGCTATCCCATCACCAACAGATAAAACTTTTCCTATTTCTGAAACCTCGGCTTTTTCACCAAAGTTTTTTATTTGTTCTTTTAATATTTTAGTAATTTCTGAAGGATTAATCTGCATATTATGCCTCTAACATTATTTGTTCATATTTTTTTAATTTATTTTTTATAGAAGTATCAACCATTAAACTCCCTATTTGTATTTTTAAACCACCAATTAAAGTTTCATCTACTTTGTAGTTGAGTGTCACAATAGTTCCCATAGCTTGTGAAAGCTCAGTATTTAAATTTTCAAGTTCTTCATTTGTTAAGTTTTTTGACGAAATTAAAGAAGCTTTTAGTTCACCTCTTTTTTTTGAGACCAATGATAAAAAATTTAGAAAAATTGTATTTAAGAAGAAAATTCTTCTTTTGGTAACTAAAATAGACAAAAAGTTTTTAATAATTTTTGACAAACTCATTTTGACTGATATTTTATTTAATAGCTCTAATTGGCTTGACTGAGACTGAGTGGGATTCTTAATAAAATTTTTTAAATCTACACTGGTATTATAAATAACTAAAAGCTCTTTAATATCTTTTTCTACTGCTTCTAATTCTGAATTTTCTTTGGCAAGTTCGTATAACGCTAAAGCATATCTATTAGCTGTTTCTGAAGAAAATAACTTATTAGAACTCACTTTAATACTCCTTAGTTAGAAATTTGATTAAGAATGGGGTTTCCTACCATAAGGATAGCTATCGATCAAGGAGGTTAGATTGTGTCAGGCAAAATTAATAGGATCAACATCAACCGTAAGTTTTATTTTTTTAGATATAGTTAAATTTTCAAGAATTCTACCTACATTTTTTTGAATTAAATTGCTATTTTTGGACCTTAATAAAAGTCTTGTTCTGTATTTTTTTTTAACTTTAAATATAGGAGAGTCTACTGGTCCTAAAACATCAAGTTGACTTATAGTGCTTAATTTTTTTTTAATTTCTTGTGCAGCTCTAAAACTATCCTGACTAGAATTAGCTGAAATAATCAGAGCAATAAGTCTTGAATAAGGTGGTAGATTTTTATTTTTTCTAATAATTAATTCATTGTTTAAAAATTTTTCTGGATTATTTTCTAATACATCTTTTAACGTTTCATTTAGAGGTGTTATAGTTTGATAAATAATTGTAGATTTATTTGAAAATCGACCTGCCCTTCCACTTAATTGATTGTACAACTGTATATTTTTTTCAGTTGCTCTTAAGTCATATCCCATTCCAGAAAAATCTGCATCTACTACAACAATACAATTTAATTTAGGAAAATTAAATCCTTTCGAAATTAATTGTGTGCCTACAAGAATATCTATTTCATTTTTTTCTATTTTTTTCAAAATAGATTCTGGTTCATTTTTTTTACTTAAAAAATCACTTGAAAATATTTTAATATTCTTTTTTGGAAAAATTATTTTTAATTCATCATAAATTTTTTCAACACCTGGACCAAACATGCGAAAATTACAAAGCTCTTTATTATCCTTGCAATTTTTTTCTTTATTAACTTTAACTCCGCAATGATGACAAATAAGTTTGTTAATTGATTTATGGTAAGTTAAATAAATTGAGCAGTTTGGACACAAATGTTTAAAACCACATTTTTTACAAATTAAAAAAGGTGCATATCCTCTTCTGTTTAAAAAAAATAATACCTGTTCTTTGTTTTTTAAATATTCTTGAATTAACTCTATAGTTTCATCTGCTATAAATTGATCTTTTTTAAGTACAGATCCTTCAAGACTAACTATTTTAGCTTCTGGTAATGGGAAGTCACGATAACGATTTGTTAGCCTTGTGTGATTATATTTTTTATTTTTTATATTGCTAAAAGTTTCTAGTGAAGGAACAGCAGAAACTAAATGTATGGGTATATTTTCAAAAGAAGCTCTTGATATCGCCATATCACGTGCGTGGTAAATAATGCCCTCGTCTTGCTTATATGACGGGTCATGCTCTTCATCTAACACTATTAAACCTAGATTTTTAAATGGCAATAATAATGAAGAACGAGCGCCAATCACTAAATTTAAACTGTTGTTAGTAATTCCTTGCCAAATTTTTCTTTTACTTTTAAGTCCTATTTTTGAATGCCAAATTGCAGGCAAAAAACCAAAAAATTCTTCGAACCTATCTTTGAATTGATTTGTTAAAAATATTTCGGGCAACAATATAAGTACTTGTTGACCTTTGTTTAGAATTTCTTTTATTCTTTCAAAATAAACTATGGTTTTTCCTGATCCTGTAACACCTTGTAATAAAGATACATTAAATTTATTACCAAATTTTCTAAGATCTTCAAGACTTTTTTTTTGATCTTTATTTAAAATAAATTTAGATTTATTTTTTTCAAAATTCTCTTTATTTTTCTCTTCAATTTTAGATGTGTTTTTTTTATCTCCAAGGCACATTTTAAGAACCTTACCTTTTGACACTAAGTTGTAAGCAGAAAACCAATTAATATATTCAATTAGGCTTTTGTTAATCTTAAAATTATCTATTTTTTTTTCAATTTTTTTTATCTTAAATTCCTTTGATGAAGATTGAATTTTGTTCCAAATAACACCTATTTCTTGGCTCTTGCCAAAAGGTACGATGACTAAATCGCCTACTTTTAAGTTTCCTAAAATGCCAGAATCGTACGTAAAAGGAAAATTAAATATTTTAGGAATTAAAACAGGAACTTTCATTTTAAGAATCTAATTAATATTATATCAATTAAAAATGAATTGCTCTTTTATCAACAGCTAGAGCTGCTTCTTTTACTGCTTCTGTATGGGTTGGATGGGCATGGCATGTTCTCGCAATATCTTCTGCGCTTGCCCCAAATTCCATAGCTAGTGCCATTTCAGCTATCATGTCTCCTGTGTGTGGCCCAATCATGTGGACTCCTAGTACTCTATCAGTTTTACTGTCTGCTAATATTTTTACAAAACCATCTGTTTCGTTATTAACCTTAGCTCTTGAGTTTGCAAGAAATGGAAACTTTCCTACCTTATAACTAATTTTTTCATTTTTAAGCTGTTCTTCTGTTTTGCCTACCGCAGCAACTTCGGGCGAAGTATAAACTACCCCTGGTATAATGTCATAATTAACGTGACCTGCTTGACCAGCTAAAATTTCTGCTACGGCAATTCCTTCTTCTTCTGCTTTATGCGCAAGCATAGGTCCTTTAATAACGTCTCCAATAGCATAGATGTTTTTTACTGTAGTTTGTAGTTTTTCATTTACCTCAATCTTACCTTGAGTGTCTTTTTTGATTCCCATTTTTGTTAAATTTAAACCTTCGGTATAAGGCTTTCTTCCTACAGAAACTAAAACTTTATCTGCTAAAACAATCTCTTTTTCAGAGGTTTGGTTGTTTGTAAAAGTAATTTCAACCTGATTGTCTTTGTTAGTTGCTGAAGTTACTTTCGAATTCAATTTAAATTTTATTCCTTGTTTTGTCAGAATTTTTTGAAATTCTGTAGAAACTTCTTTATCCATACCTGGAGTAATATGATCTAGATATTCTAAAACTGTTACCTCTGATCCTAAACGCGACCAAACAGATCCCATCTCTAATCCAATATAGCCACCACCTATCACAACAAAATTTTTTGGCACTTCTTTAAAAGCAAGAGCTCCAGTTGATGACACAATGTTTTCTTCGTCTATTTCAATGCCAGGAAGTGAAGAAGATGCTGATCCTGTCGCGATTACGATGTTCTTGGCTTTATATGATGTTTTTTTCTCACCTTCATACGCAACAACGTCATTTTTAGAAAATAAAACTCCTTTGCCTTTAATATAGGTCACATTATTTTTTTTAAATAAAAATTCAATTCCTTTAGTTAAAACTTGAACTGATTTATTTTTATTCATCATCATTTTATCTAGATTGAGTTTTAAACCCGAAAACTCTATTCCTTGAGAACTAAAATCTTTTTGAGCTTTGTGAAAAGATTCAGAAAGGTTTAAAAGGCTTTTAGAGGGTATACATCCTACGTTAAGACAAGTTCCTCCTAATGTCCCTCTTGACTCAATGCATGCAGTTTTTAAACCTAATTGAGCGGCACGAATAGCGCATACATAGCCACCTGGTCCTCCACCAATAATAATTACATCAAAATTATTTTCCATAACTATAGATTTAAAAATAGTCTTCTTGGATCTTCAAGACATTCTTTAACAATTTTTAAAAACGAGACAGCTTCTTTGCCGTCAACTATTCTGTGATCGTAAGAAAGAGCTAAATACATGATTGGTCGAATAGTAATGCTCTTATTAACTACTACGGGCCTCTCAACAATGTTATGCATACCTAAAACAGCAGATTGAGGAGGATTTAAAATAGGAGTTGAAAGCATTGAGCCGTAAATACCGCCGTTTGTAATAGTAAAAGTTCCTCCTTGGAGATCGTCAATAACAATTTTTCCATCCCTTGCTTTTTGTCCTAATAAAGTAATATTTTTTTCTATATCAGCAAAAGACATCTCGTCTGTATTTCTTAGCACAGGCACAACTAATCCTCTATCTGTTCCAACCGCTATGCTAATGTTGTAATAGTTTTTGTAAACTATTTCATCACCCTGAATCTCTGCGTTTATAATTGGGTAATTTTTAAGTCCAACTACACATGCTTTTACAAAAAATGACATAAATCCTAATTTTACCAAATATTTTTTTTGGAATTCTTCTTTATATTCGTTTCTCATTGAAATAACTGCACTCATATCAATTTCATTAAAAGTAGTTAACATGGCCGCGTTTTCCTGTGCTTCTTTAAGTCTCTTGGCTATAGTCATTCTTAGCCTAGTCATTTTAATTCTTTCTTCTGGTCCATTTGTTATTTTTCGTTCAGATGGTTTGGGTATTGAACCCATTAGGTTTAGAAGATCTTCTTTTAAAATAATTCCATTTTTACCCGAACCTTTAACTTCCCTTAAATTAATTTTTGATTCAGTTGCAATTTTTCTTGCTGCTGGAGAAATTAAATTTATATTTGAAATTTGTGTTACATTTTTTTCCTCCTGAACTTCAGTTAGGATTAAAGGCTCTTCTACTGTTTCGCTTTTTTCTTCTTCAGATGCTCTAATATTTTCAACCGCTTCTAATTTTTTTTGAGGAGGTGAATATTTTTTTTCTTCAGCTGGAGCTTCAATGTTTTTAACTACTTCTAATTTTTTTGGAGGAGATGAATACTTTTTTTCTTCTACTGGAGCATTAGTTGTAGAACTTTTTGAAAAACTTATAGTACCTAATAAAGCTCCAACATTTACTGTTTGACCTTCTTTGACAGAAATTTTATCCAGAGTCCCATTATAAGGAGCGGGTACTTCTACGTTAACTTTATCTGTTTCTAACTCGACAATAGGTTCATCTGCATTAACTTTATCTCCTTCATGCTTTAACCACTTGGCCACTGTAGCCTCTGTTACAGATTCTCCAAGCGCTGGGACTAGTATACTTTCAGACATTAATTAATTTTTCCAACCACCTTTTCTAATATTTCTTTTTGTTGTGCAAGGTGTTTGTTGAGATTTCCTGTCGCTGTAGAAGCTGATGGTCTTCTTCCAATGTATTCAACATTTTTTTTACTATAATTGATAATTTCTAGGGTTCTATCGATATAATTTTTTACTGTATTCCACGCACCCATATTTTGCGGTTCTTCTTGACACCAATAAAAGTCTGCATTTTTAGCATATCGTTTTAACTCTCTTCCTAATCTTTTTACTGGAAAAGGATAAATTTGTTCTAAGCGGATAAAGACAACTTCATCATTTTGAGTTTTTTCTCTAGCATCCGTTAAATCAAAATAAATTTTTCCCGAACAAATAACTACTTTTTTTATTTGATTATCTTTTTTAAGTTTAATTAGACCATATTCACTTGTGTAAGCTCTGTCGGGCAAAACCCTGTGAAAAGATGTGTCTTTTGCAAAGTCATCTAAACTCGAAACGCATTGTTTATGCCTTAGTAAAGACTTTGGCGTCATAATTATTAATGGTTTTCTAAATTCTCTATGCATCTGTCTTCTTAATGCATGAAAATAATTAGCTGGTGTTGTGCAGTTTACTACTTGAATATTATCTTGTGCACATAGTTGTAAAAATCTTTCTAATCTCGCAGAAGAATGTTCTGGACCTTGACCTTCATAACCGTGAGGTAATAACATTACTAAGCCACTAGCTCTTCCCCACTTAGATTCGCCTGAAGTTATAAATTGATCAATAATTATTTGAGCGCCATTAGCAAAATCACCAAATTGAGCTTCCCACAAAACTAATGTTTCTGGTTCAGATAAAGAATATCCAAACTCAAAACCTAACACTGCTAATTCAGATAAAAGAGTATCTATTACTTCAAATTTTTTTTGATTTTTCGAGATATTATTTAAAGGTATATACCGTTCGTGACTATCTTGATTTCTAATCACTGAGTGTCTCTGGCTAAAAGTGCCTCTTCCAGAATCTTGACCTGACAATCTAACAGAAAAACCTTCTTCTAAAAGAGTCCCAAACGCTAACGACTCTGCTGTCGACCAATCAATAGGAAGGTTGTTCGTGAACATTTTTTGTTTATTTTCAAATATTTTTTTTAAAGTTTTGTGTATGCTGAAGTTGTTTGGAATAGTTGTAATTTTTTTTCCAATTAAATTAATTTTTTCTTTGCTAACACCACTAACTCCTCTTCTATCTTTTCCGGGTGTTGGAATAAATCTTGACCAAACACCATCAAACCACTTTAACTCTGGTTTGTAGTTTTTTGATTCAATAAATTCTTTTTCAAGATATGATTTGAAGTCACTTACTTCTTGGTTTACTTTTTTTTCAGAAAAAATATTCTCATTTACTAATTTTTCAGAATAGATTTTAAGGGTGGTGGGATGGGACTTTATTTTTTTATACATTAAAGGCTGAGTAAAAGAAGGCTCGTCACCTTCGTTATGTCCGAATCTTCGATAACAAAACATGTCAATTACAATATCTCTATTAAATTGCTGTCTAAATTCTGTAGCAATTTTTGCACAATGCACAACTGCCTCAGGGTCGTCTCCGTTAACGTGTAAAATAGGAGCCTGGGCAATTTTTGCTACTTCACTTGGGTACGGCGAAGATCTTGCAAACCTTGGAGATGTTGTGAAACCAATCTGATTATTAACAATAATATGAATAGTTCCACCTATATTGTGCCCTGGTAGTCCTGACATTGCAAAACATTCTGCAACTATTCCTTGTCCTGCGAATGCTGCATCACCATGTATTAATACTGGGATAACTTTTTTTCTTTCTGGGTCTTTGTGAAATAATTGTTTTGCCCTTACCTGTCCTAAAACCACAGGATTAACAGCCTCTAAGTGTGAAGGATTATCGGTTAAACTAATATGCACGACATTACCATCGAACTCTCGATTTGATGATGCGCCTAAATGATATTTAACATCTCCTTCGAAATCTCTTTTAGCCGCGACAGCGCTACCGAAAAATTCATTAAAGATTGCTTTAAATGGCTTACCCATAACATTGGATAAAATATTTAATCTACCCCTATGCGACATTCCAATCTTGATTTCTTTTACTCCTAAATTACCGCCTCTTTTGATTATCTGTTCAAGTGCAGGCACAAGAGATTCTCCACCATCTATTCCAAATCGTTTTGTTCCTACAAACTTAACATGTAGGTATTTCTCAAAACCTTCTGCTTCAATAATTTTGTTTAAAATTGCTTTTTTCCCGTTCTCTGTAAAAGTAACTTCTCTTTCCGGTCCTTCTATTCGATTTCTAATCCAATTTTTTTCCTCTGGATCTCCCATGTGCATAAATTCATAACCTATATTTCCAGAGTAAGTTTTTTTTAAAATATTTTTTATTTCTGAAAGTGTCGCTTCTTGCAATCCTAAAACACCATCTAGAAATATTTTTTTATTAAAATCACTTTTAGTAAAACCATATGTTTCAGGTTTTAGTTCTAAGTGTTCTTCTCTTGTCATTAACCCTAATGGATCAAGGTTTGCAGTCAGGTGTCCTCTAATTCTGTAGGCCCTAATCAGCATTATAGCTCTTATAGAATTTTTTGCTGAATCTTGTGTTAAAGGAAGATTGACATTTTTACTATCTTCTAACGAATCTTCATTGAATAGGTCTTCGAAACCGAAATTATCATTTTTAATTTTTTTGTTGGGAGCCCAACTTGGTCCTTTTAAAGTTTTCGAAATAATTTCTTCATTTTCTTTAAGTCCATCAAAAAATTCTTTCCATCCTTCGGGTAGTTTACTTGGATTGTTTAGATAGTCTGAGTAATATTCTTCTATAAATGCAGAATTGTTACCGGCCAAAAAAGAAGTTTTTTTAAATATGTTGTTGTCTTGGGATGATGACATTTTAATATCTCATAATAACATATATTTTTTTTAATTAACTATTTAGTTTTTCAAATAATGTTTTGCCAATATCAGCTGGAGATTTTGAGATTGTTATTCCTGCGGATTTCATCATTTCAATCTTATCTTCTGCGCCACCTTTTCCGCCAGATATAATTGCTCCTGCGTGTCCCATTCTTCTTCCTGGGGGAGCGGTAAGGCCTGCGACAAAACCAACCATAGGTTTTTTAATTTTAGATTTTTTTATAAATTCTGACGCTTCTTCTTCAGCGGAACCACCAATTTCTCCAATCATTACAATAGATTTAGTTTCGTCGTCTTTTAAAAATAAATCGATACAATCAATAAAATTGGTTCCATTGATTGGGTCTCCACCTATGCCAATACAAGTAGACTGACCCATCCCATTTTCTGTAGTTTGAGCTACAGCTTCGTAAGTTAAAGTTCCGGATCTAGAAACTATTCCAACAAAACCTTTTTTATGAATGCTGCCTGGCATAATCCCAATCTTACATTCATCTGGTGTTATAATTCCAGGACAATTTGGTCCTATTAATCGACTTTGACTTTTATTTAAAATTTGTTTTACTTTGATCATATCAATAATTGGAATTCCTTCAGTAATGCAAACTATAAGTTCTATTTTTGCATCAATTGCTTCGATTATAGCGGCAGCAGAAAACTTTGGAGGAACATAAATCATTGTTGCGCTTGCACCTGTAATTTTTTTTGCTTCTTCAACTGTCTCAAAGACAGGTAGACCAAGATGTTTTTGTCCACCTTTTTTAGGCGTTACTCCACCTACTAATTGAGTTCCATATTTTAAAGCTTGCTCCGAATGAAAAGTGCCATGATTACCTGTAAAGCCCTGACAAATAACTTTTGTATTTTTATTAACTAGTACAGACACTTATTTTATTGCCTCAACTATTTTTTTTGCAGCGTCATTAAGATCTGTGGCCGATAAAATTTTAAGACCAGATTTCTCTAATATATCTTTTCCTTCTTTAAAATTAGTACCCGCCAATCTAACGACAAGAGGAACTCTCAAATTAGTTTCTTTTGCTGCGTCAATTACTCCTTGAGCAATTACATCACATCTCATTATTCCACCGAATATATTTATTAATATGCCTTTAACATTCTTATCTGAGAGAATTAATTTAAAAGCAGCTGAAACTTTTTCTTTTGATGCGCCTCCTCCTACGTCTAAAAAGTTTGCCGGTTCTTCTCCGTATAATTTAATTATATCCATAGTTGCCATTGCCAATCCAGCACCATTAACCATACATCCGATAGATCCATTAAGTTTGATGTAGGCTAAATCATGTTTACTAGCTTCAATTTCAGCTGGCTCTTCTTCGTTTAAATCTCTTAATTGAAAAATTTCCGGTCTTCTAAAAAGCGCATTATCGTCAAAATTCATCTTTGCATCTAAACATACAATTCTTTCATCTTTAGTAATTATAAGAGGATTGATTTCTATTAAAGTTGCATCTTTTTCAACAAGGATTTTGTAGAGAGCTTTAATTAACTTTTGTGCGATTAATTTCTGTTTACTATTAAAATTAAATGGTTTTATTATTATTTCTATTTCATCTAAATCAACATCATTTTTAAAATCGATTTTATTTGTAATAATTTTTTCCGGTGTTTCAGAAGCCACCTTTTCAATGTCCATTCCTCCTTCGGTGCTACTTATAAATGCAACTTTTGAACTTTCCCTGTCTACTAAGCATGACAGATAAAACTCCTTTGATATATCTGAGGCCTCTTCTATATAAAGTCTTTGTACTTCTTTTCCTTCAGGGCCTGTTTGATGTGTAATTAAATTCATCCCGAACATCTTCTTTGCTTGAGATTTTAATTCTTCTATATTTTTTACTAGTTTTACTCCTCCACCTTTACCACGACCTCCTGCGTGTATTTGCGCTTTTAGAACGAATTCCTTGGAATTTAATTGTTTTATTTTTTCGTCTATTTCATTTAAGGAAAATATCACAACTCCTTTAGAAACTGGAGCTCCGAATTCTTTTAGTAAATTTTTAGCTTGATGTTCGTGAATATTCATAAAATTTTATGATATCTTATTATTGGTTTTATATCTTTAATGACAGCGTTTTAGCTTATTTATAATTAAAGTAAA
>CAJQSV010000043.1 GCA_905616445.1 uncultured Pelagibacteraceae bacterium | reverse complement strand
ATTTTTTCTCAACGAATACTATTTATTAGATTCAGCTATTTTAAAGGTTATATTTATTGGTTTGGCGTCTTTAACCTTTCCACATATATTGCTTGAATATCTATTAGAAAAAAATGAAAAACAAACTTAAAATTTTACTAGCATCTCCAAGAGGGTTTTGTGCAGGTGTAGATAGAGCTATTGAAATTGTGAATAAAGCTTTGGTTAAATATGGTAAACCTGTCTACGTTAGACATGAGATAGTCCACAACAAACAAGTTGTTGAGGATCTTAAAAACAAAGGTGCGATATTTGTAGAAGAGATTTCTGAGATTGAAGATACAACAAGACCTGTTATTTTTTCCGCTCACGGAGTTCCAAAAAAAGTTCCCGAAGAAGCAAAATTAAGAAATTTATCTTATATTGACGCTACTTGTCCTTTAGTTTCAAAAGTTCACAGAGAGTCGGAGCAGCTTTTTAACAATGGTTTTGATATTATATTAATAGGTCATAAAAATCATCCGGAGGTAATAGGTACTATGGGTCAACTACCAAACGGAAGTATAAAACTAGTAGAAAAAATAGATGAGGTAAAATCTTTAAATGTTGAAGATTTTAAAAAACCCCTGGCATACATCACTCAAACTACTTTATCAGTGGATGATACAGCGGAAATAATTAAATTATTAAAAGATAAATTTCTAAATATTAAAGGACCGATAAAAGAAGATATATGTTACGCAACTACAAATAGACAAAATGCAGTAAAAAAAATTGCAAAGGAGTGTGACATCATTTTCATTATTGGAAGTACTAACTCCTCTAACTCTGTACGTTTAGTAGAGGTGGCTAAAAGGGCTGGATGTAAAAACTCAATATTAATAAGTGATAATAAAGAACTACCCATAGAAGAAATGAAAAAATGTAAAAAAATAGGAATATCGTCAGGAGCTTCTGCACCAGAGCAACTGGTACAAAATTTAATAAATAAAATTAAAGAAAATTTTAAGCTATCCATTGAGGAAGTTGTGGTGGCTGAAGAAAAAGTTATTTTTAAGATTCCAAAAGAATTAAATTAATATGGCGGTATATACAAAACTTAATAGATCAAATATTGAAGAAATTTTATCTAATTACTCAATAGGACTATTAAAAGAATTTAAAGGTATTGAAGAAGGTATAGAAAACACTAACTACTTTTTACTTGCGGGTGATAAAAAATATATACTAACAATCTACGAAAAAAGAGTTAAAAAAGAGGACTTACCTTTTTTTTCCAATCTAATGACCGGCCTAGATAAGGCTGGATTTAAGTGTCCGGTCCCTATTCAAAATAATAATAATAAATCAATTAGCAACTTTAATAGTAAAAATTTAATGATAGTTAGTTTTCTTCAGGGGGAATCTAAAAATAATTTAACTTCAGATAATTGTAAGTCTTTAGGCTCAGAAATAGCAAAAATGCATCTTATAACTAATGATTTTAAAATTCACAGAAAAAATGATCTATCAATAGATTCATGGAGAAAAATATTTGAACAAGTGAAGGATAGATGTTCGGAGATACATAAGGACTTGCCTGGGCTCATTGAGTCTAATTTAAAAGACGTGGAAAATAATTGGCCTAAAGATTTGCCCAGAGGAATAATACACGCAGACCTATTTAGTGATAATATTTTTTTTAAAGATAATAAATTTAGCGGAATTATAGATTTTTATTTTTCTTGTAATGATTTTTATGCTTTTGAGATAGCAATCTGTTTTAATGCCTTATGTTTTGATGGCTTAAAAAATAATTTAAGTTTTAACATAACTAAAGCTAAAAATTTTATGCACGGATACAACCAATTTAGACAGTTAAGTGATAATGAAAAAAAGTATATTAAAGTGTTGTCACAAGGGTCTGCTTTAAGATTTTTATTAACTAGAGTATTTGATGCTTTAAATACTGTTGAAGGTGCAATAGTAAAGGTTAAGGACCCAATGGAATATTTAGGGAGATTAGAATTTCATAAAAACTCTAAGAATTTTGAAGATTATTTCTTTTAATGAAATATACAGTTTTTACTGATGGAGCTTGTTCGGGAAATCCGGGTCCAGGTGGTTGGGGTGCTATAATTTTAGACGAAAAAGAAAATCAAATTAATTTATCTGGTAGTGAGCAGTCCACTACAAATAATAGAATGGAACTTGTTGCCCCAATCATGGCCCTTAAAAAAATTAAAAGCAATTCTGTAATAATTATCTATACGGATTCAACTTATCTTAAAAATGGAATCACTCTTTGGATAAAAAATTGGGAAAAGAATGGATGGAAAAGTGCACATAAAAAACCAGTTAAAAATAAAGATTTATGGGTAGTGTTAAATAAATTAACTGAGGAACAATCTATTAGTTGGAAGTGGGTTAAGGCTCATTCTGGTAATAAGTTTAATGAGTTGGCTGATAAACTAGCTACCGAGGCAATAAATAATTAAATTTCTTTTAAAAAATTTTCAGCAGCAGATATTTCACAAGCACTAGGGTCTGACTCCTCTTTTATTTTAGTTGCCACGCCATTTTCTACAAGCATTGTATATCTTGAGGATCTCATGCCCAATCCTTTTGCTACTCTATCTATTTCTGCACCTATAGATTTTGTAAATGTACAATAAGGATCTGACAACATAAGAATTTTATCTGCAACATTGTGTGCCTCACCCCAGGCCTTCATTACGTTAGGATCATTTACAGAAAGACAAACAATTTTTGATACACCTTTTTTTTTTGCCTCCTCAAAATTTCTCACGTATCCAGGAAGATGTCTTGCTGAGCAAACTTTTGTAAAGGCACCTGGCACTCCAAACATGATTACTTTACAATCTTTAAACAAAGAATTAGTATCAATTTTCAAAACGCCACTATCTTTGTCTAAATAAAAAAACTCTCCTGCCGGTAATCTGTTTCCTTCTTTAATTTTCATAATTTTTTTCTAGAATATATTTTTTAATTTTATTAGTATTATTTCTTAATATATCATATTTTTCCTTACCGACTATCAAATTTCTTATTTGTGATGGCTTTTTAATCCTCTTACCCGTAACTGACATCATGGTTTCTAAAAATTTATAAGGATGAGCCGTACCTAAAATAATGCATGGATAACTATTTTTAATTTTATTTGCCGCATAAAAACCTGTTGCAGTATGCGGGTCAATAAAAAAATTATTTTCTAAAAATACTTTCTTTATAATTTTTTTTGTTTCTTTATTTGTGACCTTAAAAGCAGAAAAATCTTTTTGAATTATTTTTTTTTGTATTTTGTTTAATTTAAAATAACCTTTTGTCTCTAAATTGTTCATTAATTTTTTAACCTCTAAATCTCTTGAGTTTAAAACATAAAACAATAACCTTTCAAAATTGCTTGAAACTTGTATGTCCATGCTTGGTGATATGGATGCTTTAACTTTTGACGGCCTGTAGATTCCTTTATTTATAGCTCTTTGTAAAATATCATTTTCATTAGTCGCAACAATTAATTTTTCTATAGGCAGACCCATTTTCTTTGCCATATAACCAGCAAAAATATCACCAAAGTTTCCTGTTGGGACAGCAAAGTTAATTTTTTTATTATTTAATTTTAAAAAGGAGTAAAAATAATAAACTATTTGAAATATTATTCTTGCCCAGTTAATTGAATTTACACCTGACATATTGATTGCTTGTCTAAAAAGATTGTCTGCAAACATTTGTTTTACTATTTTTTGACAGTCATCAAACGATCCTTTGACTGCTATATTGTAAATATTGCTTCCGCCAATAGTTGTCATAATTTTTCTTTGAATTTTTGAAATTTTATTATGCGGGTGTAAAATAAATAAATTAATATTTTTTCTATTACTTAAGGCTGAAATAGCTGCTGCACCTGTATCTCCAGAAGTCGCCACCACAATGTTAGTAGTTTCGTTATTATTTTTATTAAATTCT
>CAJQSV010000042.1 GCA_905616445.1 uncultured Pelagibacteraceae bacterium | reverse complement strand
TGATAAATATTTCAGGTCATCTGCAAAAGGACTGTATATCACTGGTGATGGTTCAGGTATTTCTGGAGCTGTAGCGGCTCATGATAAGGGTAAATTAGCCGCTTGTGCAATTCTTTTTGATGAAAATATTATTGATGTGAAAGAATTTAAACAAGAAACTGTTCAAATATTAAGAAAATTAAATAGATATGAAATATTTGCAAAAGGTATTGCTAATTTAAACTCTACCCCAAAAGAACTTATAAATAATATTGATGAAAATACGATTTTATGTAGGTGCGAAGATATTACTAAAAAAGAAATAACACATGCGATAAAAAAAGGTGCTAAAAATTTAAATCAGATTAAATCATGGACAAGATTTGGCATGGGACCATGCCAAGGTAGAACATGTCAATACTCAGTTGCTAGAGTAGCTGCGGATGAATTAAATTGTAAAATTGAAGAGTTAGGTTACTTGACTGGAAGATCTCCTATAAGACCTTTTCCGCTCGATAAAGCCATAGGAGATTTTGACTATGATGAAATTACAAAGATAGAAGCTGCGCCACTATAAAATTATGGATAATTTTGATGTTGCAATAATTGGTGGAGGAATAAATGGATCCTCTACAGCTTTAAATCTTGCAAAGAATGGTCTTAAAGTTTGTGTAATTGATAAGGGTTCAATATGTAGAGGTGCATCTGGAGTTAATGCAGGTACTTTAACAATGCATATGACTAGAGCAAAATTAATACCTTATGCTAAAAAAGGTTGGGAGTTATGGATGAATACTGAAAAGTGGCTGTCAACTGAGATAGATGTTAAGCAAAAAAAAGGTTTGTGTCTTGCATTCACAGAAGAAGAAGAAAAACTTTTAAATGAAAGATCAAAGATAAGAAAAGAATATGGCGCTGACATAAAGATAATATCAAAAACAGAAGCTCTTAAAATAGACCCTAGCATAAATAGTAAAATAAAATGTGCCGCTTACTGTGAAATGGACGGGCATGTAAGTGCAAATCAAACTGGGTACGTTTTTTCAAAAGCTCTTAGGGCAAATAATGTTGCTATAATAGAAAATTTTGAAGTATCAGAAGTTAGTAATAAAAATGATATATATGAGATCATTTCTAATAAAGGTAAAAAAATTAATGCTAGTAAAATTGTCGTTGCAGCAGGTGTGCATTTAGGAAAGATTTTAAAACTTCTAAACATAAATATAAATATAAAATGCTTTCCTCAGCAACTAATAGTAACTGAAAGAATGCCAGAATTAATGAAGACAGTAGTAACAGTAGCTAATGGTAAATTGTCTTTAAAACAATTTGAAAGTGGTACAGTACTAATTGGTGGTGGTTGGCCTGGAATAGGAAATATTGAAAATGATTATACTGAAACAAAGCCCGAAAATTTAATTGGAAATATGAGACTTGCTTGCCACGCAATACCAGATTTAAAAAATTCAAGAGTTTCTAGAGTTTGGTTGGGTTTAGAAGCAGAGACAGATGATGCAATGCCTGTAATTGGAGAGCTACCAAATTTAAAAAATGCCTATGTGATTGGCTCAATTCACTCGGGTTATACTAGTGGTCCATATTTAGGATTATTATTATCAGAAAAAATTTTAGGAAAAGAAACTGATTTAAGTCTATTTGATATTAAAAGATTAATTAATTAATGATGAAAAAATTTAAAGGTATTTACGCAGCAACAGTTGTTCCTTTAAATAAGGATAAATCAATAGATAAAAAATCACTTAACGAGCACGTTAAAAATATTATTAATACAGAAGGAATTAGAGGATTACTAATAAATGGACACGCTGGTGAAAATTTTACACTTAGTGCAGACGAACAAATCGAAGTGGTTAAAGTTGCAAAAAAATATAAAAATAATAAGAAAATAATATCAGGATTAAATTTTGAAGACCCAACATTTGCCTCAAAAGTTGCAAGGAATATGGAAAAAGCTGGCGCTGATGCAATATTAATCTTTCCACCTTTCTCTTGGTCGCAAGGAGTAAGTTCGGACATGATCTACGAACATCACAAGATAATATGTAGCCAGATAAAAAAACCAGTTTTTCTATATCAGTCAAGTATATATTCTGGACACCTATCTTACAAAAAAGAAACTTTAAAAAAATTATTAAAAATAAAAAATATATCAGGTATAAAAGAAGGAAGCTGGAATTATAAAAGTTATGTCAGTAACTATAATTTTTTTAAGAAATATAGAAAAAATTTCTTAGTGATGGCCTCAGGGGATGAACATCTTTATCCTTGTTTTAAATACAAGAGTGACGGTACTCAAGTTAGTATTGCAGCAGTTGTACCTGAAAGAGTAGTTGAATTACTAAAAAAAATTAAGCAAAAAAAATATCTAGAAGCAAAGTTGATAGACAAGGAATTGCTTGTTTTGGCTAAAAATATTTATGGGAGATATCCTCAAAATTTTGCAACTGCTAGAATTAAATATTGTTTGAAAATTTTAAAAAAGATTCCTAATGAAATAATGAAATCGTCTATAACATTGGATAATAATGAAAAAAAACAATTAAAGAAATCTTTAAAATCTTTAAGTCTTAAATTTTAATTCATTTTTTAAGAAAAAACTTAGTATACGTAATTTGAAATTTCTGATTTTAAGAACTTACCAAAACCTTTTTTGCCTAAAAGTTTTCCATTCTCAACAACAACATTTCCTCTGCTAATAACTGTACCTGGCCAACATTTTACAGTCATTCCTTCGTATGGTGTGTAATCTGTATCATGATGGAGATCTGAATTTTTAATTTTTTTTTCTAATCCAGTATCCCAAATAACAATATCAGCATCAGAACCTATGCTTATAGTTCCTTTTTTTGGATATAAACCATAAATTTTTGCTGGATTAGTTGATGTGACTTCTACAAATTTGTTAATAGAAATTTTTTTACCTAGAACTCCCTCTGAAAATAATAAAGGTAATCTAGTTTCAAGGCCTGGCACTCCGTTGGGAATGTTTTTAAAAGGTGTTTTGTCTCCATTTATCATCTTACCTTTGTCTCCTTTAAAGTTAAATGGTGCATGGTCCGATGATAAAATATCAAAAGTTCCATTTTGAATACCATTCCATACATATTTTTGATTCTCAGGATCTCTAGGTGGAGGACTACAAATATATTTAGCACCTTCAAAATTACCTTTTTTTAGATCATCTCTTTTTAAGAATAAATACTGAGGACAAGTCTCTGCATAAATTTTATAACCTTTGTTTTGCGCGTTTCTAATTGTTTCTATTGCCTCTCTGTCGGACACATGAACAAACAGTATTGGAGTTTTTGTAATTCTTGATAAAGCTATTGCTCTATTTGTTGCTTCGCTTTCAACTACGCCTGGTCTTGAATCTGAATGGTGGACAGGATCTGTTTTTCCTTCCGCTTCTAGTTTTTCAGTAAGCCACTTTAAACACTCGTAATTCTCAGCATGAATCATCACAACTGCTTTTTCTCTACCCGCAGCCTCAAGCGTATCAAGAATTTCTCTATCGTTAAGTTGCAGATCTTCATAGGTCATATATATTTTGAAATGAGTGTAGCCATCTTTCACCATTGCTGGCAACTCCTGTCCTATAACTTTTGAACTAGCGTCGCTTATAATTGGATGAAATGTATAGTCTATGTAGCTTTGATCGTTTGCTCTTGTGTGATATTCATCAATTATTTTTCTTAAACTTTCGCCCTTAAACTGTATAGCGAAAGGCATTATTGTTGTTGTTCCACCAAAAGCTGCAGATCTAGATCCACTCTCAAAGTTGTCTGACATTTCAGTTCCATCTTTTGTTCTTTGGTCCAAGTGACAATGCCCGTCAACTCCACCAGGTAAAACATACTGATTCTTGGCATCAATTGTCCTCTTTGCTACTTTTGAGGAATTTTTTTCTAAAAAAACTATTTTTTCTTTATCCACTCCAATATCACAAATAAATAAATCTGAAGCAGTGGCCACTTTTGCATTCTTAATTATAAGATCAATCATGTCTGCAGATTATAATTTTTAAACTAAATTGACAATACTTTTGAGCTATTAATTGTGAGAAGTAATTTATATTATTGTTTTATAAAGCTTTTTATATTGATTTTTTAAGCAATATCTAAACCATTATCCGCTTTTTGTGAGGGATGAACTAAAACAACTTTTCCACTTTTTTCAATAGCTCCTAGAATTAAAACTTCTGAAACTACTCCAGCAATATTCTTAGCTTGAAAGTTGCAAACACCTATTACTTGTTTGCCAATTAAACTTTCTTTGTTGTAGTAATGAGTAATTTGAGCCGAGGATTGTTTGATTCCTACGCCCTTCCCAAAATCAACTTTTAAAACTAAAGAAGGCTTTCTAGCTTTTTCATTCTTTTTAACTTCAAGAATAGTACCTAATTTTATTTGAACTTTTTTAAAATTTTCGTATGTTATTTCCATTTTACTCCTTTCAAAAAAAAGGGGGCTTTCGCCCCCTTTTTAAATTTTATTTATTTATAAATTATAATGGCGCGTATGAACCTTTAGAAAATTTATAAAAAATGTAAAGAGGATCTTTACTTGTAGCAATTACATCACCTTTTTTATTAAAGTTGATTTTACCGATAACAGTGTCGAATTCTGTTGATCTCATTGCTTTCTTCACATCATTAGGCTTTGTAGATTTAGCTTTCGTTGCTGCTTGCTCAAATACTTGAAGAGCTGCATAAGAGTAAAGAACATAACCTTCTGGGTTTAAACCAGCATCTTCAAATCTTTTAACAACTGCTCTAGCGCTGGCTTTACCTCTTGGATCTGGACCGAAAGTCATTAACGTGCCTTCACCCGCATCACCTGTGATATTCCAATATTCTTGAGTAACTAAAGCATCTCCACTTATAATCTGAACATTCATGCTTTGATCTTTCATTTGTCTAGCCATCAAGCCTGCTTCAGCGTGGTAACCACCAATATAAAGTACATCAATTTTTTTTGATTTAAGTTTTGAAACTAAAGCTGAATAATCTTTTTCACCCGCTGTGTATGCTTCGTACAAAGCTGCTTTAAGACCGTTTTTTTTCATATTTTTTCTAGTCTCGTCAGCTAAACCTTTTCCATAAGCAGTTTTGTCATGGATAACGGCAACTTTTTTTCCTTTGTAATTATCAGCAATAAATTTACCAGCAACTTCACCTTGTTGGTCATCTCGACCACAAACTCTAAAAATGTGATCTGATTTTGCTTTATCAGTATAATTAGGATTTGTTGAAGCTGGAGTTACTTGAATTATACCTGCTTCTGAATAAACCGCTGAAGCTGGAATTGAAGAACTAGAACAAAAATGACCTGCAACGTACACTGCGCCCATACCAACAAGTTTGTTTGCAATTGCAACAGCTTGTTTAGGATCACAGGCATCATCACCAATTACTAATTTTACTTTTTCTCCGTTTATTCCACCTTTTGCATTAACATCTTTTTCCCACATCTCTGCACCGTATTTTAATTGCTCACCGAAAACCGCTAAGTCTCCAGTCATTGGTCCTGCAGAAGCCACAACAACCTCGGCTTTTACTGACATGGTACCAATCATTAAAAAAGCAGCTATCAAGGATATTGATTTTTTTAAATTTTTTAACATGTTTATTTTTCCTGTGTTTATTAATTAATTAATGCATGATTAAACAACAGTGCATTAAAATTGTAAATATGTATTTATTGATTAGTTTGTGTTGCTAGGGTTGATTCTAGCCTCCACCTTCTAAGTAGGCAGCTTGTATATCTTGATTTTTTAACAATTCTTGTCCAGTTCCCTGAATGGTTACCTTTCCATTAACTAAAACATATGCTCGGTCAGCTAATTCAAGTGCTTTTTTGGCATTCTGCTCAACTAAAAAAATTGTAACTTTTTTTTCTTTATTTATATTTTTTATAGCAACAAATATTTGGTTAACTAATTTTGGTGCTATTCCTAAAGAAGGCTCATCTAATAAAAGCATTTTTGGTCTTGCCATAAGTGCTCTTCCTATTGCAAGCATTTGTTGTTCGCCTCCTGACAACGTTCCTCCTCTTTGTGTTTTTCTATCACTTAGTACAGGAAAAAGTTCAAATATTTCTTTAATATCATTTAAATAGTTTCTTCCATTTTCATAAATATTTGATCCAAGCTTCAAATTTTCTTCAACTGTTAATTTAGAAAATATTCTTCTTCCCTCTGGAGATTGAGAAATTCCTAATTTTACAATCTTGTGTGGTTCTTCTTTTTCAATATTTTTACCTTCAAATATAATTACACCTTCTCTTGGTTTGTTGATCCCACTTACCGTCATTAATAATGTAGATTTTCCAGCACCATTAGCACCAATAAGTGAAACTATTTCTCCTGAGTTGACTTTAATGCTTACGTCTCTAAGTGCTTGAATTTTACCATAAAAAGTTTGAATATTTTTTATATCAAGCATTATTCTTCTACTCCCAGGTAAGCTTCTATAACTTCTTTACTATTTCTAGTGTCTTTTGCTGTTCCTTCAAATATTTTTTTTCCATAGTTTAAAACAACAACATGGTCTGAAATTCCCATCACGACACTCATGTCATGCTCAATAAGCAATATTCCTGTTTGTTTTTCAGTTTTAATAAATTTCAAAAGTTTGTTTAGTTCTGAGGATTCTTTTGGATTTAAACCTGCGGCAGGCTCATCTAAACACAAAAGCTTAGGGTTAGTGCACATTGCTCTTATGATTTCTAATTTTCGTTGATCTCCATAAGAGAGATCACCAGCGTTGTCATCTGCTCTAGTGGTAAGACCTGTTAAATCTAGCCAGTATTTTGCTTTTTCTACCGCTTCTCTTTCTTTGTCTTTGTATCTTTTTAAATTTAGTAAGCCAAAGATAGAGTACCCTGAAGCAACCATTAACTCATTGTGTTGAGCGACTAAAAGATTTTCTAATACGGACATCGAAGAAAATAACCTTATATTTTGAAATGTTCTCGCCACTTTTGCTTTATGCGAAATTTTAAAATCAGTATATTTTTTTAATGATATTGAATCGTTATCTTTATGAAGGATCATCTCTCCTTCTGAGGGTTTATAAAAACCAGTTAAACAATTAAAAACGGTTGTCTTTCCTGCACCATTAGGTCCAATGATTGAAGTTATCTGGCTTTCACTGGCTGAAAAGCTCAGGTTGTCTATAGCTATTAAGCCGCCAAATTTCATTGTTAAGTTTTCAACAGATAAAAGTTTATTGCTCATTTTTTATCTCCATGAAGTTTAATGGTTGGTTCTCTGTTAGATAAAATACCTTTTGGTTTAAAGAGCATGATTAAAACCATGGCTAAACCGAAAGCTATCATTCGAAACTGTTCTAACTCTCTAAAAACTTCAGTAAATCCGATTAAAAAAATAGCTGCTAAAACTACTCCAGTTTGAGAGCCCATACCACCCAAAACTACTATGGCAACAATAATTGCTGACTCAATAAAAGTAAAACTTTCAGGACTCACAAATGTTTGTTTTGTTGCAAAGAAAGCTCCTGCAAAACCGCCAAACATTGCACCAATAGCAAAAGCTGTTAATTTTGTATTAGTTGGATTTACTCCTAAAGATTTGCAAGCAATCTCATCTTCTCTTAAAGCTTCCCACGCTCGACCGACAGGGAGTTTTCTTATTCTCAATGTGAAAAAATTTGTGACAAGCGCCAAGATTAAAATCAAATAATATAAAAAAATTAACTTATGCGCAGTGGAATATTCAAGATTAAAAAAGGTATGAAAAGAATTTTCTCCTTCTTTCAAATTGTTGGTAAAAGGTAAACCAAAAAATGAGGGTCTTGAAATTCCTCCAATACCATCTGGGCCACCTGTAAGGTCGTACCAATTTAAAAGAATAATTCTAACAATCTCTCCGAATCCCAAAGTTACTATTGCTAAATAATCACCTCTAAGTCTCAGAACTGGAAAGCCTAACAAAATTCCAGCGAAAGCCGCAAAGATACCAGCTAAAGGTAAGCAAATCCAAAAAGACCAACCAAAAGTAGTAGATAACAAAGCAAATGAATATGCACCTACTGCGTAAAAAGCTACGTAACCTAAATCAAGTAAACCAGCTAAGCCAACTACAATATTTAAACCCCAGCCCAACATAATGTAAGTCAAAACCATTATTCCAACGTCCAACAAGTATCGATCTGTGAAAGGTAAGAATGGATAGGCTACAGCAAATAAAAAACCCGTGATAGCTATATGTTTACCTTTGTTAGAAAAATAATTTGATATTCTTAGTTTTGTATTTTTAACAAAAGCTATTTCTGTTTTTCTGCTTGAGTTTAAATTAATTAAAAATCTTCCAAGAGCAGAACCAATAACTAAAAAAAATACCATTAACCACTGAGGATCAATGTATAAACCTTCTTTTTGTAATCGAGTTCTTAATCCAACAATTGGCCCAAAAATTGCCAACGCTATTAAGCCGGTAAATAAACTATCTTTAATATTTTTTTCAACTCATCTGAATTATTCATTGTTTAAACTTTTTCAATTTCTGGTTTTCCTAAAAGTCCGGTTGGAAAAAAAATAAGCGTTACAATCAATACTGAAAAAGCTG
Organism: uncultured Pelagibacteraceae bacterium; assembly: GCA_905616445.1. GTDB lineage: Bacteria > Pseudomonadota > Alphaproteobacteria > Pelagibacterales > Pelagibacteraceae > Pelagilacustribacter. The sequence continues at coordinate 956 of CAJQSV010000042.1, read as the reverse complement.
CTACGTCTTTATATTCTGATGAAATATAACCAGACCACATAACTTCTATTAATCCTATAATAAGTCCACCTAACATGGCACCCGGCAAAGAACCTATTCCGCCAAGGACAGCGGCCGTGAATGCTTTGATGCCAGCCAAGAAGCCAATATAAAAATCAATTACACCATAATAAAGAACAAACATCATGCCTGCTACTGAAGCTAAGGATGATCCAATAATAAAAGTAACTGAGATTGTTCGATCAACATTTATTCCTAAGAGAGAAGCCATTGTTTTGTCTTGTTCGCATGCTCTTTGCGCTCGACCAAGATCAGTTTTTGTAATTAAAAAAGTAAATCCAGCCATAAGAGCAATGGTTAATAGAACCATAAAAATTTGAAGATGACTTACAATTACAACAAAGTCTGATTCTTTAAAAAATTCAAACTTACCAGTTATAATTGGGTGAATAGCTTTTGTTCTTGCGCCTTGAGCTACTTGTACAAAGTTTTGTAAAACAATTGACATACCTAATGCAGAAATTAGCGGTGCCAATCTAAACGAACCTCTTAATGGCTTATAAGCTAATTTTTCGACTGTCCAACCATAGCAAGCTGTAAACAACATCGATATTAATAACACAAAAAGTAAAATGAATGGGAGTGCGATACTTGTTAGACCAAAAATAAGAAAGCTTATTATTGCTATGAAAGCACCAATCATAAAAATATCTCCGTGTGCAAAATTAATCATACCAATTATTCCATAAACCATGGTGTAACCAATTGCGATTAATCCATAAATAGAACCAAGAGTAATACCGTTGACAAGTTGTTGAAGAAAATACTCCATGTTATTTTGCTTTATCTAGTCTGGTGTGAATATTATTTAATGTTTTACTAAGTTTGCTATAAAATTTTCCTCTTTGCAATTCTTTTAAAGCTTGCTCATTAAGTCCTTTTGACGTTTGAGATTC
>CAJQSV010000041.1 GCA_905616445.1 uncultured Pelagibacteraceae bacterium | reverse complement strand
TCTATTTCTTTTTTTATCTTCAACCACATCTCTTGCGATATTAGTTAGTTGCATCGCAACTCCTAAATCAACCGCACATCTAAGAGATTGTTTATCTTTAACTTTAAGTATTTTTGCCATCATCAATCCAACGGTTCCAGCAACTCGATAGGAATAAATTAATAAATCCTTTTGAGTATTTAAATTTACCTCATTATTAAGATCAGACTCAACACCTTCAAATAGATCATTAACTATTTTAAAAGAAATACCTTCTTCTTGTAGAAGTTTATGAATGTTTTTTATTATATTGTTTGAAAAATTTTGATTTTTAAATTCTGATTTAAAATCGAAAAATTTCTTTTGCTTAACATCTAAGTGATCATCTCCATCAGCTATATCATCAACTGTTCTGCAGAAGTCATATAAGATAGAACATTTTTTAAAAGTTTCTCTAGATAAAAAAAAACCAGCCCAACTAAAAGACTTGGCGTGTTTAGAAATTAGACTTTGATTTTTATTCATTACAATAACTCATCTAATACTTTAGCTGAAGATAATACACCTGGCATTCCAGCGCCAGGATGCGTTCCTGCACCAACAAAGTAAAGATTATCAAAGATTTCTGATTTGTTATGAAATCTAAAATAGGCTGATTGTGTAAATTTTGGCTGAATAGAAAAGCCTGATCCATGAAGAGTAGCTAGTTCTTTTTCAAAATAATCAGGTGTTAAATAAAAGTCACTAACAACACTTTCTTTTATTCCAGGTAACACTGTTTGGTCCATTTTTGTGAGCACTAATTTTTTGAATCTCTCCCCTTCTTTTGACCAATTAATGCCAGATAAGTTGTTGGGAACAGGCACCAGGACATAAAAAGCATCTTGATCTTTAGGAGCCATACTAGAATCGGTTGCAGTCGGCCTATGTAAATAGTAACTAATATCTTCAGATAATATTTTTTGGTCAAAAATTTTATTTAAGTGATCTTCATACGACTTACCAAAATAGATAGTATGGTGAGCAACTTCTTTGAATTGTTTTTTTGATCCAAAATAATAAACAAAAAGACCCATAGAATAATTCATTCTTTTAACTTTTTGATTAAATAAAAATCCATATTTTTTTTTAGATTTAATTAAATTTTTATAAACATTCGGAGGATCGGAATTACAAATTATAAAATCTCCATATACATTCTTTTTATTATTAATCTGCACACCTTTTATCTTATTATCAACGCTTAACATTTCAGTTACTTCTGCATTTTTAATTATTTTAACACCTTCTTCTTTCATTAATTTTTCTAAAGCATTTACAACACTCCCTGTTCCACCAATTGAATAATGAATACCCCATTTTTTTTCTAAATACAAAATAAGTGTATAGATAGAAGTTGTAGTAAATGGATTTCCCCCGACTAAGAGAGGGTGCATGCTAAAAACTCTTTTTAATTTCTCGTTGGAGATATAGTTTGAGACAAGCTTATATACAGACTGATAACTTTTAAGTTTTAGTAGAGCAGGAATCTGTTGAAGCATGAACTTAATATTATTAAAGGGTTTTGTGGAAAGCTCTGTAAAACCTTTATCAAAAATTTTTTGAGTAAAACTAAATAATTTTTTATATCCAGAGACGTCAGCTACTGAAAATTTTTGTATTTCGTTTTCCATACTCTTTTCATTTCCCGAATAGTCAAAAGAAGTCTTGTCCTCGAAAACAAATCTATACCAAAGATCTAGAGGAACTATTTTTACATAATCTGAAGTTTTTTTACCAAACAAAGAAAATAATTCATCAAATAAGTAAGGCGCAGTTATAACTGTAGGCCCTCCATCGTAGGTGAATCCATCTTTCTTAAATACTCTAGCCCGACCACCTAAATCAGGATGCTTTTCCAGCAATGTTACTTGATATCCTTTTGCACGCATACGTAATGCAGCAGCAATTCCTCCAAAGCCAGACCCTATTACAATAATTTTTTTATCTTTATTCATTTAAAGCTATGCTAATACATATAAAGTTTAATTAAGTATGACAAAAAACCAAAGCTCAGATGTTTTATAAATTTTTTCTATAGATAAGCATGTTTTGTTAATTTATTTTTAAAATAGTTTGATTCCATTATTGTTGTATTTCCTAGTATTTTTGAACTTTTATCTCCAAAAAAAACATAAAAGCTTGAAAAATATAGGTTATTCACAGCAGAATATGCTTCTAAGTTACCATTTTTTTTTATAGGTTCCAGTCAACCTGTTTAAGAAATTTTCTTAAACGAGTTTAATATTAAACTAAGTAAAAAACTAACAACGAGGGAGTTTTTATGAGTAAATTAATTAAAATCGCACTAGCGGCAGTAGCCATTATTGGTATTACTAGCTCAGCAAATGCAGAGACAGCTATTTTAGCTACCAATGATTTCGTAGGAATATCATTTTGGTTAGTTTCAATGGGTTGTTTAGCGGCTACAGCATTCTTCTTTTTAGAAAGAAGTTCTGTTGCACCCCAGTGGAGAGTTTCAATAACTGTTGCTGGAATAGTAACTGGTATCGCGTTCATACATTACTTGTACATGAGAGACATATGGATTGGAACTGGTGAGTCACCAACAGTATACAGATATATTGACTGGTTAATTACAGTACCTTTACTAATGCTTGAGTTCTATTTTGTATTAGCTGCTGTTAAAAAAGTACCATCTACAGTATTCTGGAAACTTTTAATAGGTTCTTTAGTAATGTTAATTGGTGGTTACGCTGGAGAAGCTGGTTACGTATCAGCAATGGTTGGTTTCATAGTAGGAATGGCAGGTTGGATATACATTCTATTTGAAATATTCTCAGGTGAAGCTGGCACAATAGCTTCTAAGAGTGGTAACAAATCTTTAATCACTGCTTTCAGTGCTATGAGAATAATCGTTACTGTTGGTTGGGCTGTTTACCCACTAGGTTATATGTTTGGTTATTTAACTTCTGGTGGAGTGAACGTTGACTCACTTAACATTCTTTACAATGCTGCAGACTTTTTAAACAAGATCGCTTTCGGTCTTATTATTTGGGCATGCGCAATGCAAAATACTAGTTCAAGATCTAAGTAGTACAAAGCATTTAGAATAGGGCGAGTTTAAGTACTCGCCCTATTTTTTTGCCTATTATAATTATTTATTTAAGTAGATTTTATTTTTAAAGCTAATTTAGTTTCCTCAACACTTGAAAAAAATATTTTAGTTAACTTATTTTTATCTAAAGAATTTTTTAATAATATTTCTACTGCCTGAATAGAAATTTTAACTGAAGCATTTTTTATATCTTTTAAGGCCTGATTCTTCATTTGTTTAATTCTGTCTTCGGTATTTTTTTTTCTATTTTCCATCTGGATGTGAAACTCTTCATTAGTTTTTAAAGTATTTTTGTCCGCATCATCAGTAGCTGTATCAACCATATGTTTAACCTCAGCTTTTGCGTTGCTGATTTTCTTTTCATATTCGCTTAAAATATTTTTAGATTCTTCTTTGAGTAATTCAGCGTTATCAACTTCGGTTTTAATTGCATTGATACTATTGTTTAAAATAGTAGTAACTTTTTGAGGTATTTTAAAATAAATTAAAACTCCTAAGAAAATAAAAAATGAGACAGAGACCCAAAAGGTAGCATCAATTATCATAAATATTTAC
>CAJQSV010000040.1 GCA_905616445.1 uncultured Pelagibacteraceae bacterium | reverse complement strand
GATCCTATCGTTACTTTAGAGAGTGACAAATCAAGCGTAGAAGTTCCCTCTCCTTTTTCTGGAAAAATATCTGAATTAAAAATTAAAGTAGGAGACAAAGTCTCTGAAGGAACTACAATTTTATTACTAGACAGTGAGGAAGGTGCTGAGAAAAAGATTCAGTCAGTTTCAGATAATAAAAATAAAATTAAAGAAGAAGTTCCTATAAATGAATTGAATACAACTATTAAAACCGTGTTAAAAAATAATAAAAAAAAAATTGTTGTTCAGCCTTCTTCTAAAGATGACATTGATCCACTTGAAACGAATGAATGGATAGAGTCCTTGAATGCTGTCATAGATAGTGATGGGCCTTCTAGAGCTAGTTTCCTTTTAAATAAAGTTGTGTCTGAAGCTTATGCCTCCGGCCTCGTTCTACCAGATACTAGAACTACTCCTTACATAAATACTATCCCAACTGAACTAGAAGTTAAATCTCCTGGAAATCAAAATATAGAAAAAAAAATACGTGCTTATATAAGGTGGAATGCAGCAGCTATGGTTGTAAAGGCAAATAAAATTAGTAGCGAACTTGGTGGTCATATTGGAACATTTGCATCTGCGGCAACCTTATATGATGTAGGCATGAATCATTTTTGGAGAGCAAAAAATAAAGATTTTGGTGGGGATTTAATTTATTTTCAAGGACATTCTGCTCCTGGTATGTATGCTCGTGCATTTCTTGAAGGTAGACTTTCAGAAGAACAATTAAATAGGTTTAGACAAGAAGTAGATTCTGGTGGTCTTTCTTCTTATCCTCATCCTTGGCTTATGCCAAAATTTTGGCAGTTTCCAACTGTCTCAATGGGGCTTGGTCCTATTATGGCAATCTACCAAGCTAGATTTTTAAAATATTTAATTAATAGGGGTTTGTTAAAAGATGAAGGTAGAAAGATTTGGGTTTTTATAGGTGATGGCGAAACGGACGAACCAGAGTCATTAGGTGCTATCAGTTTAGCGGCCAGAGAGAAACTAGATAATTTAATTTTTGTAGTTAATTGTAACCTTCAACGACTTGATGGTCCTGTAAGAGGAAATGGTAAAATTATTCAAGAACTAGAAGGTAGTTTTAGGGGTGCCGGGTGGAATGTTTTAAAAGTTATATGGGGTTCTTATTGGGATCCTCTTTTAAAAGCTGATAAAACTGGGTTGCTAATGAAGCGAATGAACGAGGTTGTAGACGGAGAATACCAAGCAATGAAAGCTAAAGGTGGGGCCTATGTGAGAGAAAAATTCTTTGGAAAGTATCCTGAGTTAACAGAATTAGTTTCTTCTATGACTGACAATGATATCTGGAAGCTAAATAGAGGTGGTCACGATCCACACAAAGTTTATGCCGCTTATCATGCTGCAATGCAACATAAAGGTTCTCCAACTGTAGTTATTGCTAAAACAGTTAAAGGCTATGGAATGGGTAAATCTGGTGAAAGTATAAACACAACGCATCAGCAAAAAAAATTAGATGAGCAAGATTTACTATATTACAGGGATCGTTTCAATGTTCCTTTAACTGACGCACAGGTAAAAAATATTGAGTATTATAAACCTGCTGAAGATTCTGAAGAAATAAAATATTTAAAAGAGAGAAGAAAACAGCTTGGGGGATTTATTCCTGAAAGATCTTCTTTGGCAAAACCTATTAAAGCGCCACCTAAAGATATATTTGAAAGTTTTATGAAGTCTACTGGAGAGAAAGAAATGTCTACCACGATGGCTCTTGTTAGAATGCTAACTAATCTTCTTAGAGATAAGAATGTTGCACCTAGATTAGTTCCTATTATTCCTGATGAGGCAAGAACATTTGGTATGGAAGGATTTTTTAGAAAAATAGGAATTTATGCTCATGAAGGACAAAAATATGAGCCAGAGGATTCCGAGCAGCTTAGCTCTTACAAAGAAACAAAAAGTGGCCAAGTATTAGAAGAAGGAATTACAGAAGCCGGGGCTATGTCCTCTTGGATTGCGGCAGCAACTGCTTACACTAATCACGATATAGAAATGATTCCGGTTTATATTTTTTATTCAATGTTTGGATTTCAAAGAATTGGAGATTTTGCATGGGCCGCAGGTGATGCACAAGCTAGGGGTTTTTTAATAGGGGCTACAGCTGGAAGAACAACACTTGCTGGTGAAGGTTTACAACACCAAGATGGTCATAGCCATATTTTAGCTTCTATGATTCCAAATTGTGTTTCTTATGATCCAACCTTTTCTTACGAAATGGCAATAATTTTCAGAGAAGGCTTAAGAAGAATGCATGAAAAAAATGAGAATGTTTTTTATTATATTACAGCGATGAACGAAAATTACTCTCATCCTGAAAAACCTGAGGGAGCAGATGAAGGAATCTTAAAAGGCATGTATTTATTTAAAGAATATAAAAACAAAGGAAAAATTAAAATTCAATTAATGGGCTCAGGTACAATTTTGAGAGAAGCTATAGCAGCTGCAAAAATATTATCTGAAGAATATGGTGTTGATTCAGATATTTGGAGTGTCACTAGTTTTAGTGAATTAAGAAAAGACGGTATGGAAGTTGAAAGAAAAAATCTTTTAAACCCTGATAGAAAAAAAGAAAAAAGCTACATTGAAAAATGCTTAGACAGAAGAGATGGCCCAGTTATAGCTGTTACAGATTATGTTAGGTCGTTTCCTGATCAAATTAGACCTTATACTGGAAAAGCTTTTTATTCTCTAGGTACTGATGGCTTTGGAAGAAGTGACACGAGAAAAAATTTAAGAAAATTCTTTGAGGTAGATAAAGAACACATAGTTGCTTACACGCTGAGCGCTTTAGCACAAGAACAACTGATGGGTTCTGAAAATGCGGAAAAAGCAATTAAGAAGTATAATATTGATAAAAATAAACCTTTTCCAACAAAACTATAGTTATGTCTGAGCAAAAAATTATTGTTCCAAATATAGGTGATTTCAAAGAAGTAGAAGTAATTGAAGTTTTGGTAAAAGAAGGACAGAAAATAAAGAAAGATGATTCAGTAATCACACTAGAGAGTGACAAGTCATCCGTAGAAGTACCTTCTAATTTTAGTGGGGTAATTAAAAAAATTAACATTAAAGTAGGAGACAAAATCTCTGAAGGAAATACTATTTTGTTACTAGATAGTAAAGAAGACAGTAAAGAAGACAGTAAAGAAGACAGTAAAGAAAAAATTCAACCAGCTTTAGAAAATAATAATA
>CAJQSV010000039.1 GCA_905616445.1 uncultured Pelagibacteraceae bacterium | reverse complement strand
TCACGCTATTTAGTACAAAAGGAAAGCGCTGATTTAACCAAATTGCGAGCGCTCAAAAAATTTCGCTAAATAGGGTTTTTGCCCAGTTTAGCTGGGTTTTTTTTTATATGAACTATAAAATTGAAAATATTAAAAAAATTATTGTAACCAATCCACTTAAACTAGATTGCGGTCAAACTATTAAAGACTTTCCTATTGCCTACGAAACATATGGAGAGTTAAATAAAAAAAAAAATAATGCTATTTTAATTTTTCACGCGCTTACTGGTGATCAATTTGTTGCAGGTGACAATCCGATCACTAACAAAGGAGGATGGTGGACTACAGCTGTAGGTCCTGGAAAAGCTATAGATACAGATAAATATTTTATTATTTGTGCGAATGTACTAGGTGGTTGTATGGGTTCATTCGGACCAAAAGATATCAATACAAAAAATAATCAACCTTATGGTTTAAAATTTCCTGTGATTACAATAAAGGACATGGTTAAAGCTCAAGAATCTATATTAGAACATTTAAAAATAAGTAAACTTTTAAGTGTTTTGGGAGGATCAATGGGTGGAATGCAAGTTTTACAATTTTGCGCTTTATATCCTGATAAAACTTTTTCAGCTATACCGATTGCTTCAACGGCAAGTCATAATGCACAACAAATTGCGCTAAATGAATTAGCTAGACAAGCAATTATGAGCGACCCTTTATGGAACAAAGGTAATTATTATCAAGATAAAAAAGTTCCAAAAAATGGACTTGCTGTAGCAAGGATGGCCGCTCATATTACCTATATGTCAGACAAAGGTTTGCAAGAAAAGTTTGGTAGAAAACTACAAGAAAAAAAAGACTATGAATTTTCTTTTGATGCTGACTTTCAAATAGAGAGCTATTTAAGACATCAAGGTAAGGTTTTTGTAGAAAGATTTGATGCAAATTCATATTTATATATATCTAGAGCAATGGATTATTTTGATCTATCTAAACAATTTAAAAATGGTTTGAGTGAAGCATTTCAAAATCACAATACCAAGTTTTTGATAATATCTTTTTCTTCAGACTGGTTATATCCTACAAAAAATAGCAAAGAAATCGTAATTGCTCTAAATGCTTCAGGAGCTAATGTTGCCTTTGCAGAAATTAAAACTGATAAAGGACATGACTCTTTCTTAGTTGAAGAACCAGAATTTTTAAAAACTATTAAAGGTTTTTTAGACTCTAATTTTGAAATATTTAAAAATGAAAAATGAATTTAAAATAATTGCAAATTTACTACCCCCTCAATCTAGAGTACTAGATGTTGGTTGTGGAGATGGAACTTTAATTGAAGCTCTTATTAAAGAAAAAAATATTGATGCAAGAGGAATCGAACTTGGAGAAGACAAAGTTAAAGAATGTATTTCGAAAGGACTATCGGTAATAGAAGGAGATGCTGAAACAGAACTTAGTCAATTTCCTGATAAAGCTTTTGACTTTGTGATTTTGAGTCAAACCCTACAGGCGTTTTACCAACCAGAAAATGTACTGGCACAATTACTAAGAATCGGAGATAAGGTAATAATTTCAATACCTAATTTTGGTTACTGGCAAATTAGAGCTAGTTTACTATTTTTAGGAAAAATGCCTGTCACTAAATCTCTACCTTATACATGGTACAATACTCCTAACTTACACATGTGTTCTATAAAAGATTTTTACCAATTTTGTGAAAAAAAAAAAATTAAATTAGATAGAGTTATTGGAATAAATGGTGAAAAAATATCTTCTATTTATAGGATCAACCTAGAAATAAAAAACTTACTTTCTGAAGTTGGTATTTTTTTGATTAGTTAAAATGCTGAAGATTAATATTATTGCTTGCTTGCAGGATAACTATAGCTACGTTATTCATGATACAGAAACTGATATTGTAGGAGTTGTAGATCCTTCAGAATTCAATCCAATCGATAATTTTATAAAAAAAAAATTTAACAAAATTGATTTTATATTAAATACACATCATCACTTTGATCATACTGGAGGAAATCTAGAGTTAAAAAAAAAATACAATTCTAAAATAATAGGATCGGCAGAAGATGAAAAAAGAATTCCTGGCATTGACATCAAATTATTAAATAACGATGATTTTAAGTTTGGTAACGTTGATTTTAGCATTATTCTTGTTCCTGGACACACAAGTGGGCATGTCTGTTTTTATTCAAAAAAAGAAAAAATTATTTTTACTGGAGATACATTGTTTTCGTTGGGTTGCGGGAGAGTGTTTGAGGGAACGTATCTACAAATGTTAGATTCACTTTCGCGTATAAAAAAATTACCGCCGGACACTAATATTTATTGTGGACATGAATATACCAAAAATAATTTAGATTTTTGTAGAAAATTTGACCCTGATAATAATTTTTTAAAGGATAAAAAAATTTGGGTATCATCAAAATTAAATAAAAAAGAACCAACGATTCCTACAACTATAAAGGAAGAGTTAAATACAAATATTTTTTTTCGTTGTGATGTTTTTGCTATAAAAAAATCTTTGGGTATGGAAAATTCACCTGAAGTGGAAATATTCAAAAAACTTCGGGATTTAAAGGATAGTTTTTAGGCTCTATCACCTTGACTTGAAGATCTTTCAAGTTATATTGCTTTAATTTTAACAAAAGAAAATTTATGTCATTTGCAATATTTGAAACAGGTGGAAAACAATACAAAGCATCTGCAAGTAAAATTATAGAAATAGAGAAACTTGAAGCTGAAGTAGGCAAGACTATCCAGTTTAAAAATGTTCTATTGTTAAACGATACTAAAACTACTGAAATAGGAAATCCAAATATTGATGGTGCTATTGTTGAGGCCAAATTACTAGACAACGTTAAAGATAGAACTGTTTTAATTTTTCACAAAAGAAGAAGAAAACATTCAAGAAAAATGAATGGACACAGACAAAGACATTCTAAGATTCAGATTACAAAAATACTTTCAAAAGATGGAAAAATTATAGCTGAAGCAAAACCTATCGTATTAAAAGAAAAAATAGTAACGAAACAAAAAAATGAAAAAACAAAAACTGTGGGAAAAAAAATACTAAAAAATTTAAAAAAATAGGAAAATAAAATGGCAACAAAAAAAGCTGGTGGCTCGTCGCGTAATGGCCGAGATAGTGCTGGTCGTAGACTGGGTGTTAAGATGTATGGCGATCAAAAAGTTATACCAGGGAACATTATAGTAAGACAAAGAGGGACACGTATACACCCTGGTGAAAATGTTGGTATGGGTACTGACCATACTTTGTTTTCTTTAATAAAAGGTAAAGTTAAATTTAAAAAATCAAAATTGAACAGAACTTTTGTTTCTGTTGTCCCCAATTAAGCATATAAATAACCTTAGTTATTTATTTTAAAACTCTACAATGAAATTTCTAGATCAAGCAAAAATCTATATAAAAGCTGGTAATGGTGGTTCGGGTTCTGCAAGCTTCAGGAGAGAAAAATTTATTGAATACGGGGGTCCTGATGGTGGTGATGGAGGGGATGGCGGCTCTGTTATTTTTGAGGCAGAAAGAAATTTAAACACACTAATTGATTTTAGATACTCACAACATTTTAAAGCCGAAAATGGAAATATAGGCACTAAAAGAAAAAGAACCGGAGCGGCTGGAAAAGATTTGATAATCAAAGTTCCAGTTGGTACTCAAATTTACGAAGAGGATAATAATACTTTAGTCTACGATTTTAATAAAAATAAAGAAAGATATTTAGTCGCTGCCGGAGGTAAACATGGATTAGGCAATGTTAGATTCAAAAGTTCAACTAATAGAGCGCCAACAAAAAAAACAAATGGGAAATTGGGTGATGAATTTTGGGTCTGGTTACAATTAAAAGTTATTGCAGATGTCGGGATAATTGGCATGCCAAATGCCGGGAAATCTAGCTTGCTGGCGGCAATAACCAGGGCAAGACCAAAGATAGCAAGCTATCCCTTTACAACCCTTGATCCTAACTTGGGTGTTTCTTATTATGACGATAAGGAAGTAACACTTGCAGATATACCTGGTATAATCGAGGGTGCTCATGAAGGTGTCGGTCTAGGAGATAAGTTTCTACGTCATATCGAGAGATGTAAGATGTTATTACATTTAATAGACATATCTGAAGAA
>CAJQSV010000038.1 GCA_905616445.1 uncultured Pelagibacteraceae bacterium | reverse complement strand
GTTTTTACTTATATCTTTAACACCAATCAGAGCTTGGCTAATTAACTCAATTCCTAAAAGTTTAAAATTAGGTATTGGAGCTGGTATTGGTTTATTTTTAGCAATCATTGGACTAGAAATTATGGGAGTTGTCGCAGACCATCCAGTAACGTTAGTTACAATAGGAGATATGAAAAATCCTTTAGTACTTTTAGGCTGTTTTGCTTTTGTAAGTATGATTATTTTAGAAAAATTAAAAATTAAAGGTAATATCATTATTGGAATACTAATTTTTAGCATTATTGCTTGGGCAAGTGGTCTGGCTAAATTTAATGGTTTAGTTAGCGCACCGCCATCAATGAGCTATCTATTTGCATTTGATCTTGGTGCAGTTTTAACAGCTGGTATGTCGACAGTTATCTTTACATTATTATTTATCGACTTTTTTGATACAGCAGGCACACTTACTTCAGTGGCAAATGTTGCTGGAAAAGTTGGAAGTAATGGAAAAATAAAAGATATAGATAAAGCTATGATGGCCGATAGCGTTGGAACGGTTGCGGGTGCTCTAATGGGTACAACAACAGTAACTAGTTATGTAGAATCAGGTGCGGGTGTAAAAGAAGGTGGAAGAACTGGCATGACTTCAGTTGTTATTGGAGTTTTATTTTTGGCTTGCTTATTCTTATCTCCCCTTGCAACTAGTTTGCCTAAGGAAATTGATGGCGCTGCTTTACTTTATGTTTCAGTTTTATTTGTAAGAAATATTACAGATATTAAATGGGATGATATAGCTGAGTCGGCTCCTGCTGTGTTAGCGATGGTAACTATGCCTCTTACTTATAGCATTAGTAATGGTATCGCGTTATCTTTGATTGCATATGCTTTAATAAAAATATTTACAGGAAAACTTAGTTCTACTCCGATTGCTATATGGGTAATTGCTGCGTTGAGTGTTGCAAGTTTTTATGTGGCTTAGAAATTAAATTTAAAGGGCTGGTGAAAACTAGCCCTTATTTTTTAATCAATTTTATTCTAAAGTAACAAACTCCTCTGCAGAAGTCGGGTGAATAGCTGTTGTGTCATCAAAGTTTTTCTTGGTGGCCCCTGCTGTTATAGTAATAGCTAAACTTTGAATAATTTCAGGACTATCTTGACCCAGCATATGAATTCCTAAAACTTTATCTGTTTTTTCATCAACCAATAGTTTCATTAGAATTTTTGGCTTTTTATCGGAAAACGTATATTTCATGGGTGAAAATTGAGTTTTAAATGTTTTAACTTTATAGCCCAATTTTTCGGCTTCCTCTGCGGTCATGCCAACGGTAGATAGAGGCGGATCCGTGAAAACAGTTGAGGGCACATTTTTATGCGAGGCTGACCTTTTGTTATTACCAAATTCACTATCAGCAAATGCATGACCTTCTCTTATCGCGACGGGAGTTAAATTAATTCTATCAGTTACATCCCCTATGGCATAAATATGATCAATATTTGTTTTTGAGAACTCATCGACAATAATAGCCCCATTTTTTTTTTGTTTAACATCAGTTTTACCAAGATTTAATTTATCAACATTTGGTGACCTGCCTAAAGCCGACAAAACACACGCTGATTTTATACTGAGCCCCTGCTGCACTTTAATTTCTAATCCTTCTATAGATTCAATTATATCTTCAATATTTGTGCTAAATTTTATATCAATTCCTTTTTTGATCATTTCCTCTTGTAATAAATTAGTTAAGTCTTGATCAAAACTTTTTAAAATTCTTCCGCCTCGGTAGACTAAGGTTGTTTTTACTCCCAAGCTATTCATGATGCAGGCAAACTCAACAGCAATATAACCACCTCCTAAAATACAAATATCTTTAGGTAGTTTTTTAATATGAAAAATATCATCTGATGTAAGAACTTTATTTTTTGCTGTATAAGCTGGTTTATTGCAAACTCCACCTGAAGCTATTAAAATTTTTTTCCCTTTATATTCTTCATTGTTTATAAGAATTATCTCTGAATCTTTAAATGAAGCATAACTATCTATCCGATCAACTTTATTTTTTTCTAAAATAGATTTGTAAATATTATTTAATCGTTCAATTTCTTGATCTTTGTTCTTAATTAATGTCTGCCAATTAAAAGAAATTTTTTCTGGCACCTCCCACCCGTAAGACTTAGCGGTATCAAAATCATTTTTAAACTGAGCTGCGTAAGTGAATAATTTTTTTGGAACGCACCCCCTATTTACACAAGTGCCACCATAATTTAAACCTTCGGCAATCAAAACTTTAGCGCCGTAACTAGCTGCTATTCTTGCGGCTCTAACTCCACCAGATCCAGCTCCAATAACAATTAAATCGTATTCTTTCATAAAAAATTTATTTTTTGTGTTTTTTAATTAAGTCTTCAATTTTTACTTCTTCATAGTTTTCGAAAGGTTGTACAATCCAAGGATTATCTTTTAATCTTTCAGCACAATAGTCAGGTTCAAAAGTCGAATCTAACTTTTTCCAAAGCACAGCTGTTTTTATAGATTCAATATTATCTTTTATTGGGGGGTATTTTTTTAACCATTCAATACTTTTATTTAGCGTAATACCTGTGTCTGAAAGATCATCGCATAAAAGTAATCTTCCTCCCATATCGTGCACGGTTGAGCTCATTTCTCTTGAAAAAACAAGTTCCCCTTGTTTGTCTTCTACGCCTGTACCAGAGTAAGATTCAACGGCAAGATAGGCACACTTAAGTTTAAATATTCTACTTAAAACATCTATGATTGGAGCCCCCCCTCTCATTATTCCTATGAGCATTGTTGGCTTAAATCCACTTTCATGAATTTTAACTGCTAATTTTTCTACTATTAGATTATATTCTTTCCAGTCGACAATAAGTTTGTTGGCCATGGAAAAAACTAAATTATTTTAAAGGAGATGTAAATGAAAGGATATGTAGTAACTGTTTATAAGACTATAAAAGATGAAGATGTTCTAAAAAACTATGCTGCTAAAGCTAGAGACGCAATTGAAAAATATAGAGGAAAATTTTTAGTAAGAGGAGGAAAGAAAATAACTACAGAAGGAAATGAGTCTCCTAGAACTGTAGTCATTGAGTTTCCATCTTTTGATGAGGCTAAAACTTTTTTTCATTCAAAAGAATATCAAGATGCTCATGCTATTTTAAAAGATACAGTTGTGCGTCACCACCAAATTATAGAAGGTGATTAGTATTGAATAGGCTCATCATCTATTGATCTCCAAAGATACCATGTAGCGACAGAGCAAAAAGGTGTGAACTTTTTATAAAGCTTATTTAAAAATGCTTTAGGTGGATAGTATTCTTTCTTATAGTTATTTGATACCGCTCGAAGAAGACCGATATCTTGTAGAGGCCATATATTAGACCTATTAAAAGTAAATAGTAATATCATTTCAGCAGACCATCTTCCGATCTGCCTAAGGTTTGATAAATATTCTATTGCTTCCTCATCATTCATTTTTTTTATCAAATCAGGTTCAAAAGTTTTATTTATTATTTTTTTAGCTAGATCCTTGATTCCTCTAACTTTTTGCCTGCTAAGCCCGCAACTTTTTAAGCTAACACTGGTTAATTTATTTACTATTCTTGCTGTGATTTTATTTTTACATTTTTTTTTGAACTTTAGAAAAACTGAATTCGCTGCAGCCACACTTATCTGCTGGCCAATAATACTTTTACATAAAGAAAAGAAAACATCGTTACGAGTAATTAAACAACCATCTTTATATTTACTAATTAAATGGTTAATAACTTTATCTTTTTTTGATAAATATTTTTTAGCTTTATTCCAATAGGCTGGTGATTCTTTCATGATCTAACAATAATAATTTTTTTTTTTAATTTTTTTTCTCTTATAAAAATTATAAAAGAACTTGATATCACAAGAAAAGCTCCTGCTAACATTAAAGGTTTTGGAACTTCTCCCCAAATTATAAATCCAAATGTTATTGCGTAAACTAAGCTTAGATATTTAATTGGTGTTACCAAAGACGCTTCAGCTAATCTATAACTTTGTGTTAATAATAAATTTGCAACACTTCCACATAAACCCATAATTATAAATAAAAGCAAATCTGTTGAAGAAGGCATTATCCATCCAAAAGGTAATGTACAAAGGCCTATAACCGTACATAGAACTGTAAAATAAAAAGCTATTCTATAATTTGGCTCAGTTTTAGATAAAGCTCGAACACTTATCGCAACACCAGAAAAAAAAATGCAAAATAAAATAGGTGACAAGTAATAATAATTAAGTTCAATAAATGCCGGCTGGACTATTAAAATCATTCCTATAAAACCTAAAAACACTGCGGACCAACGCTTGATGCCTACCTTTTCTGATAAAAATATAATCGAGGCAATAGTTACAAAAATTGGTCCTCCAAAAGTAAGTGAGACTACATCGGCTAAGGGTAGGTGCCTTAAACCAAAAAAAATACATATAAAAGCTATTGTGCCACAAATTGCTCTAAAGGCGTGTAAACCAGGTCTTGTTGTTTTGTAAAAATTTAACCACTTGTCTTTAGGTATAATCAAAAAGATAGGTATTAATCCAAAAAAAAATCTTGCAAAAAAAACCTCTCCAAATGGATAGTAATTTAACCATTTGATACACATATCCATAATCGCGAAGCACATAACGCTTGCAACCATATACAAAACTCCAGTTTGATTTCTTGTAAACAATTGAATATCCTTTATCTTTTTTAACACATAAATTTAATTATGCAAAAATCTTACTTAGCACTTGGATGCTTTTGGAATCCAGAAGAAACATTTCGCCAAATAGCTGGAATTATAGAAACTGAAGTTGGTTACGCAGGTGGAGAAAGTAGTAGTACTAATTACGAACAAGTTTGCACTGGTAAAACTGGACATGCAGAAACTGTAAAAATAATTTACGATGAAAAAATTATTTCTTATGAGAAATTATTAGAAGTTTTTTTTAAAATTCATGATCCTACTCAAAAAGATATGCAATATCCCGATGTAGGAACTCAATACAGAAGTGAAATATTTTATGAAAATGAACAACAGAAAAATACAGCTGAAAAATATAAAAAATTATATAATGAAAAATTTAATGGAAAAATTGAAACAAATATTTCAAAAATTAAAAACTACTGCAAAGCAGAAGAATATCACCAAAAATATATAATGAAAAAAAATCAGTAATGTCACTGGTTAATACTGACTGGCTTGAAGAAAATTTAAATAGAGTAAAAATCTTAGATGCAAGTTGGCATATGCCAAATAGCAATAGAGATGCATATAAAGAATTTTTAAGTGAACATATAGAGAATTCTCAATTCTTTGATTTAGACAAGAATTCAGAACCTGATTCAACTTTGCCACATATGTTGCCAACTAAAGAAAAATGGCAAAAAATAATATCTAACTACGGAATCACTAATCAAGACAAGATAGTTGTCTACGATAATTCTGATGTTATTAGTTCTTGTAGATGTTGGTATATGTTTGTTTATTTTGGTCATGATATTAGTAAAGTTTTTATTTTGGATGGTGGTTTAAAGAAATGGAAAATTGATAATAAAAAAATTACGAGTAACTTAACTTCAAATAATAAGTCTGGCTACACCGCTAACGAAATTAAAAGTTTAGTGTTAACCAAATTACAAATTGATGAAAATATAAAGTTAAATGCTTTTCAGGTTGTGGACGCTAGAGGGATAAAAAGATTCGAAGGTACTGAACCAGAACCACGTCCTGGTTTAAGAAGTGGTTCTATTAAAAATTCAAAAAATTTACCGTTTATCAAATGTATTAATAAATTAGATCATACATTTAAAGATAAAGATGAATTGATAAAAATTTTTGAATATGTTGGTATTAGACCTGAGAGACAACAGGTGTTTACCTGTGGGTCCGGTGTTACTGCGTGCATTTTAGCTATGGCTAATAAAATTATAAATGATAAAAACCCAATCATATACGATGGATCCTGGTCAGAATATGGGCTTAAGTAAAAAATGAAAACTGCAAGCAAAATTAAAATATTATTAATAGTTATTTTTATTGTTATCTTTTCTATAATTGCAGCTAGACATTTTGTTGGCTTGCATTTTGAAAAAAAATTTAGTGTTAGACCTCCGCCTGGCGTAATCGTTAAAACAGTTGAAAAATCTATATTTTATAAGAGTATAGAAACTTTTGGTACTGCGATAGCTCAAAATTCAAAAACTTACAGGATAAAAAAAGAAGAAATTAGAGAGAAACTTAATATTGAAGGCAGATTTGTCAAAGTCGGAGACATTATAGCTACGTTAAAAAATGACGAACAAGTAATTGCTGAAATTGAGGGGAGACTTGGCAAAAGAGAAATAGCCCAGGGTGTACTGGGTACTGATAGTTTAATTATTACATTAGACGATCTTAAAAAAATTGTTATAGACATAAAAGTACCTGAAAATTTTGTTGGTATTTTAAAGCCTAGACTTAAAGCAGAAATATCTTCTACGGCCTTTGATAAAAATTTTACTGGTAGCATAGAATCAGTTAGCTCACGTGTTGATCCGTCTACGCGTTCAATTTTAGCGAGAGTGATAGTAGATAACTCTAATTTTAAAATAATACCTGGGCAGTTGTTAACTGTAAAAATTATTTATGATGAAATTCAACAGATTGGCGTCCCAGAAAGTTCAGTTACAATACAGGGTAAAACTGCCTTTGTGTATGTTGTTAATGGAGAAACTGTAGAAAAAACAAATATACAAATTGGAAAAAGAAATTTTGGAAAAGTATCTGTTTTAGATGGTGTGTCTGAAGGAGATCAAATTGTTGTTGAGGGTGTCTCGAAAATTAGAGATAAAAGTAAAATAAAAATAATCAAACAAAAAAACAGATAATGTTTTTAACAGATTTATCTATTAAAAGACCCGTTGTTGCCTCTGTAATGAGTATAGTTTTGGTTATTTTTGGAATAATAACTTTTCAAGAAATTCCAACAGATGAGTTACCTGATGTTCAGCCTCCTGTTGTAACTATTCAAACAGATTATAGAGGCGCGTCAGCAGAAATAATAGATACTCAAATTACCCAAAAAATAGAAGATTTTGTAGGGGGAACTCCTGGGTTAGAAATAATAGATTCATTTAGTGAAGATGAAAGTTCAAGAATTACACTAACATTTGAAACTGGTTTGAATCTTGATGATGTAACCAATGATGTTCGTAGTTCTGTTGCTCGCGTAGTAGATAATCTGCCGGAAGGTGCAAAAGCTCCTGAAATATTTAAACAAAGCGCAGGTATGAGAACGACAATGTGGTTATCATTTAGCTCGGAAGCAATGACAGATCTTGAATTAACAGATTATGCAGATCGTTTTTTAACGGATAAATTTTCAACAGTTCCGGGGGTTGGCAGGGTTAGGCTAGGCGGTGAAAGAGAAACATCTCTTAGGGTATGGTTGGATCCAATTGCACTCGCAGCTAGGGATTTAACAACGCAAGAAGTCGAACAAGCTTTAAGAAAAGAAAACGTTGAATTTCCCGCTGGTAGAATAGAATCAAAAGATATCGATTTAACCATAAAATTAGATAAAGCTTATCAAAACCTTGAAAATTATAAAAAATTACCTCTTAAAAGAGCAAAAGATGGGTCTATTATTACGTTAGAAGATGTTGCTAGAGTAGAGGTAGGTGCGGCATCAACTAGAACGCTTTTTAAAGGAGATGGCAAACAAGTAGTAGGGATTGGCATTTACCAACAGTCAGATGCAAATACTATTGATGTGGCTAATGGAATAAAAAATAAGATCAAAGAAATAGAGCATGCTTTGCCGGAAGGTACGCGTCTTGAAGTTTCATTTGATCGTAGTAGATATATAAAAGCTGCTATCTCGGAAGTTTATAAAACTCTTTTTGTTGCTTTAATTTTAGTTACCATAATAATTTATTTATTTTTAGGAAACATTAGAGCATTAATTGTCCCCGCTGTAGCACTACCTGTTTCTTTAATTTCTACTTTCTTAGCAATATATATTTTTGATTTTTCTATTAATTTATTTACACTAATGGCCTTAGTTCTTGCGATAGGTATTGTAGTAGATGATGCAATAGTAATGTTGGAAAATATTGTGAGAAGAATTGAACTAGGTGAAAGCCCACTAGTTGCTGCTTACAAAGGTGCTAAACAAGTGTCATTTGCAATTATAGCAACTACTGTAGTTTTAGTAGCTGTATTTGTTCCTTTAGTTTTTATTAAAGGCATTACAGGGGTTCTTTTTACTCAGACTGCAATAACTTTAGCCTCTGCTGTTATCATATCTAGTTTTGTTGCACTTTCTCTTAGCCCCATGTTGGCTAGTAAATTCCTAAAAAAAAATATGGAAAAATCAAAAATTGTGACTAAGTTTGAAAAATTTTTAAAAGGTATTACTAGTGCCTACAGACAATCTTTAATTTTATGGATAAATAAAAAAAAAATAATTATTTCTTTTTTGGGTGGAACTCTAGCTTTAACTATATTTTTATTTGATTTTACTCCCAAGGAATTAATAGCACCAGAAGATAGGGGGGCTTTCTTTGTAATTATAAAAGCACCACAAGGATCTGGCTTTAATTTTACAAAATCTAAAGCAGAAGAAATTGAAGCAATGTTACTTCCTGAGTTAGGTAAGGGTGAGTATAGAAAATTAATTATGAGAGTTCCTGGTTTTGGTAAATCATCAAAACAGGTTAATAGTGGTTTCATTATTGTCCTTCTAGAAGATTGGTCAAAGAGGAAACGCCATGGTGTAAAAATATTAAGGGAATCTTACGCTAAAATAGGTCGTGTACCTGGTGTGCTTGCATTTTCAGTTATGCCCCAAGGCATCAGAACAGGTGGGGTTGAAAGCCCAGTTCAATTTGTAGTGCTTGGAAATACCTATGATCAATTAATAGAATGGAAAAAAATAATTAAAAAAGAAGCTAGAAAAAACCCCGGATTATCCTCAATTCAAGATGATTTTGATCTTAACAAACCACAATTAAATGTTCAAATTAATCAAAAAAAAGCTGCAGATTTAGGTGTTTCTTCGGAAGACATAGGGAGAACAATAGAAACTATTTTTGGTTCAAAGACAGTTACAAAATTTACGCAAGAGGGAAAAGAATATTCTATTATTCTTCAAGGGGATATTAAAGACAGGCAGGAACCAGGAAGTATAAGTAAAGTATTTGTAAGGTCAAAAAATAATGGAAAATTAATATCAGTTTCTAATTTAGTTGAGTATAGCGAAGAAGGACAATCACCATTCTTAGCAAGGTACAATAGACAAAAAGCTGTGACTATCTCTGCAAGATTAGTTGGTAATTATTCTTTGGATGAGGCGCTAAAGTTTTTAGTAGGTGTCGTAGAAAAAAATACACCTCAAGCTAAAATTGCTTACAAAGGAGAGAGTGAAGAATATAAAAAAACTAATAATGAACTTTATGTAATTTTTGCTTTAGCTTTAATAACCGCTTATTTAGCAATGTGTGCTCAATTTGAAAGCTGGAGGCATCCCCTTACAATTATGCTTACCGTTCCACTAGCAATACTTGGTGGTCTATTAGGACTACTCGTGGTTGGTTCTTCTTTAAATGTTTATAGTCAAATTGCCTTGATTATTCTAATTGGTTTAGCTGCAAAAAATGGAATTTTAATTGTGGAATTTACCAATCAACTTAGAAGGGAAGGCAAAAAATTAGAAGATGCAATAGTTGAGGCTTCAACGATTAGACTCAGACCAATTCTAATGACGAGTCTCTCCACTATCTTTGGTGTAATTCCATTGATAATTGGTTCTGGTCCAGGTGCTGCAAGTAGACTAACTGTTGGTATAACTATTTTTAGCGGAATGTTGTTTTCAACTTTTTTCACTCTTTATGTAATTCCAACGATTTATTCTATTATTGGTAAGAATGAAAAAAATATTGATGCTATTGAAGTTGAGTTAAATAAACAGCTTAGAAAATAAAATACTTATTTTTATTTAAATTTTTCTGACACATTGTTAATTGTTTTTTATAATTATTAGCAAGAACTCTAACTGATGAGGCATAAATAATTGCTCTCTTATCTTTTTTGTAATTTTTATAATCGCCCCAGCCCTTGTAATAAGCAAGGTATTGCCTGTAAGTATCTTTTTTAGATATTTTTAATATCTTCGAAGTTTTATTGATGTACCAACCAATAAAATCAACTGAATCCTTAAACCTAGCGCGTGTAGCATATTTATTATTGGTTTCTTTTTTATATTGCTCCCAAGTTCCAACTACTGCTTGTGAATAGCCAAAGGAACTAGAGGGTCTTTTGAATGGTATTACTTTAAACAATTTTGCTCTCGGCGGTTTTGCAAGCCAATTAAAATCACTTTCTTTCTTAACAAATGCAAGCTGTAAGTGAATAGGAGCACCCCATTTTTCATAAGATGCTTTAGTATGTTTGTACCAGAGATATCTTTCTTCGAAGATAGCGCAGCTGTTTTTAGTATTTTTAGGTATTGAAGAACAAGATGCAAAAATTAAAAAAATTATTAGGTAAAATTGAAATTTTTTAAAATGAATCACTTCATATTTTATACAAGAATTTAGTTAAGCTTTCTCCATTTTTCTGGCTTTAGAAAGGTTCCAGACCACAACCCAAGCTTATTTATTTTTGCATACTCTTCATCTAGAATGTAGTCTTTAGAATAACGTCTATATGAAATTGCATATCCATTTCTAACCATCCATTTATTTAGGTCTTGTTGCTCAATAAAACAAATACCAATATATCTGTTATATCTATCTTTTTTTTTTTTAGTCAAACACTTAACTGCATTTTTACCAATCTTATTAATCAATGCTTTAGTTGCAACTACCCCACAATTGTATTTTTTTTTATTCTTAGTACACTTTTGATTTTTTTCTGGGGCATCTATACCATGTAATCTTATTTTATTATTTGAAATTTTAATAGTGTCACCATCTGTAATAATAGGAAAACCATAGATTTCATTAGCAATTACTTTTGCATTTAAGGTTAATAAAATAATTGTAATAAGAATTAATTTTGTCATTAAGTAAATTTTTTTTTTAATTTACATGAAAAAAATACAATTATAACGCCTGCAATA
>CAJQSV010000037.1 GCA_905616445.1 uncultured Pelagibacteraceae bacterium | reverse complement strand
TTATCTTTTAAAGAAAGGTAGTTAACATTAAATTTGTGCACCTTAAGTTCATCGCAGTAAGATCTCATTGATGACAAAAATAATAGAATTTTTAACTTATGATGTTTCTCATACGTGCATAAACCGTAGTCCTCACACATGAAAAAACTATGATCTTTATAGGTTTTTAAGTATTTGGGGTCAAATAACTGATTACCTAAAATTAGAAAAAGTTTCATAAATTAAGCTTATCTTACGGCTCTCTAAATTTATACGTGACAATAGATGCTCAAAAAAAGTCACTCTTTATGGTATAATTAAAATATGAAAAAACTCATTTTAGGAGCTACTGGATCAATAGGTTCCGCTCTAGCTAAAAAAATAGTTAACGATGGTGGGCAAGTACATCTAGCCGGGAGAGATGAGTCTAGTTTATCAGTTTTAGCCACAGAACTTGATTCTACTTTTACACCCTGTGATGTTTTGGAAGAAAATTTTTCAGAAAAAATTATTAGCGACTTAGGCGACATACCAATAAATGGATTAGCTTATTGTGTTGGTTCTATAGATTTGAAGCCATTAAAACTTTCTAAGAAAAAAGATTTTTTAGATTGTTTTAATTTAAATTTAATTTCAGCTACTGAAATAATTAGAGCTACACATGGCAAACTAAAAGAAAACCAAGGTGCAATTGTTTTATTTTCTACAGTTGCTGCTCAAAAAGGTTTTACTAATCACAGCATCATTTCTTCTGCCAAAGCAGCAGTTGAAGGTTTAACAGTTGCTTTAGCCGCAGAGTTTGCACCAAATGTTAGAATAAATTGCATAGCACCAAGTTTAAGCAAATCTAAAATGGGAGAATTTTTACTAAAGAATGAAAAAATTGCTGAAGGTATTGCTAAACTTCACCCTTTAAAAAGACTAGGTGAAGGATCAGATTTTTCTTCAATTGCTAAATTTTTAATTAGCGACGAAAGCTCATGGATGACAGGCCAAATAATAGGTGTAGATGGAGGTAGATCGTCAATTGCATAACATGATTAAAAAAATTATTTGTACATTTGCATTTTGCTTACTAACGCAAGCTTTATTTGCAGCAAGTGGCGATAGTGGTGGGTCTGACTTGAGTAATCCACAAAAAGATGCACAAAATTTTGTAAAACGTGGAAAAAAACTAGAGTCAAAAGGTAAAAACGAAAAAGCTTTAAAGTTATACGATAAAGCTTATAAAAAATTATTAGAAGCAAACAAAGCAGATAGTGGAAATCCTGATATATTAAACTATCTTGGTTTTACACTTAGAAAAGCTGGAAAGTACGAACAAGCAGAAAAATATTATCTTCAAGGTTTAAAAATCAAACCTGATCATAATGGAATAAACGAATATCTAGGTGAGTTGTATGTGAAAACTCAAAGAATTGACTTGGCCAAAGAAAGACTAGAAGTGCTAAAAGACTGTAATTGTAAAGAGTACAAAGAATTAGAAGAAGTAATTAACAACAACTAGGATAAATCTAAAGCGTGTTTCTTTAATTTTTCAATCGAAATTAATTTTAAAGTCTTAATATTTGTTTTCTTTAAATAGATCGAACATGCAGCATCTTCCTCCACAGCTCTAGCGTACCATGTTGCGCATACACACCAAGAATCACCATCTTTTAGACCTAAAAATCCAAATTCTGGATGAGGAGTTATTAAATCATTACCTGCTTTTTTTGACCAAAGTAAAAACTTATTAGTAACTTTTGCACAAACTGTGTGAAAACCTTTATCAGCATCATCAGTATTGCAACAACCATCTCTATACCAACCGGTAACTGGATCTTGAGAGCAGTCTTCCAAAGGTTCTCCATAGACATTTTTTTGTTTTTTATCACTCATTTATGAAACACATTAGCAATATTTGAATCTATTTCTACATTAAAAGAAAATGACCTTCTCTCTCCCTCAACAGAGAAAGGATAAGCCGTATGCATTAGATAGTTCGGAAACAAAATTACATCTCCTACTTTAGGATTATGATTAAAAACACTATTATTTAAAAACATTTTACTTCCATTGATAAAATCAATTGAACCATTAGTTTTCAATTTTTTTTTATCTTTATTGAGTTGTCTGGGTAATTTTAAATAACCAACACCTGATACGTGCCCATCGTGGTAATGTACTGGATTATACTCATGTGCATATTGCCTAACTATCCAAAAATTTATAATTTTAACTTTTTTGGTTAATTTCTCAGTACTCTTTTTAACATATTCTTTTATTGAACTATTTACGTATTTATAAATATTTTTTTTTATAAAAACAGAAGGTAGTTGTATTTCTTGCTTTACTTGCCCAACTAGATTTTTTGAATAATCATATTTTTTAATTAATTTTTTTTGCTTTACAATTCTATCTACTTCTAAATTAATTTTCTTAATTACCGATTCAGGAAACTTTAACCTAGCTATTTTAGGACCAAATGGAGCTAAGAGCTTTAATTGACTCATAGTTTAGTGGGGTTAGGTTGTCCCTTGTAAACTTTATCTGGATCAAATTTTTTCTTTTTTTCTTCAAATTTCATTTTTATTTTTTTAGAATTTTTAATTTTACCAAGCGGTATTGATCTATAAAAACAAGAAATATAACCTACATGACAGCTCGCACCTTTACCAATGTTAACTTTCATCCAAATAGCATCTTGATCATCATCTATTCTTAACTCAACAACCTTTTGAACAAAGCCACTAGTTTTTCCTTTGTGCCATAAAGCTTTACGCGACCTACTCCAGTAATGGGCCTCTTTAGTTTCTATAGTTTTTTTAAAAGCTATTTTGCTCATGTATCCATGCATTAATACATCACCAGTTTTAAAGTCTGTAGTTATAACTGGCACCAATCCTTTGCTGTCAAATTTAGGAGACAAGAATATTCCTTCTTCCACCTCAAATATATTTTTTCGTTTTCTAAACATCTGCGTAAAATAATGAAAAAAAGACAAAATAGCAATTTGCTTTAGTATTTTATGTGCTGTAAAAATGATTTCTTATTATGAAACTAGTAAAAGACACAGATAAACCTGAATCAAATAAAGATCAAATTACCGATCTTCAAGCTGAAGAAGCTTTTAAAACTGTAATAAAGTGGATTGGAGAAGACCCAAACAGAGAAGGGCTACTTGAAACCCCCAAAAGAGTGGTTAAAGCATTTAAAGAATATTTCAAAGGTTACAATCAAAATCCAGCAGAAGAGCTTAAAAAAACTTTTGGTGATGTTGACGGGTACGATGATATGGTTGTAGAGAAGAACATTTCATTAGAAAGCCATTGTGAGCATCACATGGCACCAATAATTGGTGTAGCTCATGTTGCGTATATTCCTAAAAATAAAGTTGTAGGATTAAGCAAGCTAGCAAGAACAGTCGATATATTCTCAAAAAGATTACAAACCCAAGAAAGACTTACTATGCAAATTGCAAAAACTTTAATGGAAGGTTTAGATGCTAAAGGTGTCGCTGTAACGATTGATGCAGCTCATCAATGTATGACAATGCGAGGCATCAAGAAAGAAAGAGCAACAACAATAACAAATTATTTTTTAGGTAGTTTTAAAGAAGATCTTTCACACCAAAATAGGTATTTAAGACTCATTAGCAAATAAAATATGACAAATAAATTTAAAGCCCTAATAATTGACAATCAGAATGAAAATTTTACTAGAAGTGTTCAAGAGCTTGACACTAGTGCTTTAAAAGATGGAAATGTTTTAGTTAAAGTAGATTACTCAAGTTTAAACTATAAAGATGCCATGATACTTAAAGATGGTGGAAGAATTGTTAGAAACTTTCCTTTCGTACCGGGTATAGATTTTTCAGGTAGCGTTGTTGAAAGTGAAGACACAAATTTCAAATCAGGTGATAGAGTTATTCTAACAGGATTTAGAGTAGGGGAGGCATTCTTTGGTGGATTTTCTCAATATGCAAAAGTGAATTCTAATTTTTTAATTAAAACTCCAACGAATATTACCAATCTTCAAGCAATGATGTTGGGAACAGCAGGGTTCACGGCTCTGCTCTGTTCTTTTGCAGTAAAGGCTAGAGAAGAATTGTTGATGGGAGAAAAAGTTAAAGATGTTTTAGTTACTGGAGCTACAGGTGGAGTAGGCAGCATAGCAGTGATGATATTATCAAAAATGGGTTACGATGTTCATGCTGTTACTGGAAAAAAAGATAAAAATGACTACCTTAAAAATTTAGGTGCAAAAAATATTATTGAGAGAAAAGAATTTGAAGGTGAAAGCAAGCTATTAGAAAAAGCTCTCTGGGATGGTGTAGTTGATACTGTTGGAGGCGCCGCTTTAACAAAAATATTTGCTCAGACAAAACCTGGTGGAATAGTTGCGGCATGTGGTAACGCAGGAGGAATTAAAATTAATACTACGGTAATGCCTTTTATTATCAGAGGAGTAAAACTTTGGGGAATAGATTCTTCAGGAGCCTCTTTAAAACGTCGAGCATTTGTTTGGAATGAAGCTTCTAAACTAATTGATTTTGATAAATTAAAAAGTTTTACTCAAGAACTATCATTCACGGATCTTTTAGAAACTTACCCAAAACTTCTAAAAGGAGAATTTTTTGGAAGAGCAGTAGTAAATCCAAACAAATAGATATAAAATCTAGCCTTATGGACTGGGATAAATTAAAAATTTTTCACACCGTTGCAGAAGCCAGTAGTTTTACAAAAGCAGCAACCGTACTGAATCTAAGCCAATCAGCCATTAGTAGACAAATTCAATCCTTAGAACACGAGCTTAAAATAAAGCTTTTCGAAAGACATGCTAGAGGCTTAGTTTTAACTGATAATGGAAAATACCTTTTTCAAACAGCTCATGAAGTTATTGCAAAATTAAAAGACGTTGAAGCAACTTTCAGTGACGAGAAAGATAAACTAAAAGGAAAATTGACTGTAACTACTGTTGTAAGTTTTGGCACAACTTGGCTTACTCCAAGAATTAAAGAGTTTATGGATCTGCATCCTGAAATAGAAATAGAATTAATATTTGACGATAGGGAACTTGATCTAAGCACACGCCAAGCAGATGTAGCTATTAGAATGAGAAGACCAAAACAATTAAATTTAATACAAAAAAAATTTGTTAATTTTAATTACCACATTTACGGTTCAAATGAATATTTAGAAAAAAATAGTTATCCAAAAATTCTAAGAGATTTAGATAAACATAAGTTTATTACTTATGGTAAAGGAGCTCCATCCCCGGTTTATAATCCTGACTGGGTTTTAAAACTTGGTGCCAAAGAAGGAAAAAAAAGAAAATCAGTGATGAAAGTAAATAGCGTATATGGATTATTATTAGCCGTTCAAAGTGGAGTTGGTCTTGCTGCATTGCCAGATTACATTACTCATAATATTCCTAATTTAACAAAAGTTTTACCTGAAGAATCTGGCAAACCAACTGAAACTCATTTTGTTTATCCTGCGTCTTTAAAATCCAACGCAAGATTAATGGCTTTTAGAAATTTTATTTTTAGTAAAGTTAGTGAGTGGAAATTTTAATTAAATGAATGCTATAATATTTATCCTACCTTTTTTAGCGTTGATTACTTTAGTTGTATTTATTCATGAGTATGGACATTATTATTTTGCAAAAAAATTTGGTGTAGGAATAACAGATTTTTCTATTGGTTTTGGCAAAGAACTTTTTGGTTTTAACGACAAGTCAGGCACAAGATGGAAATTTTGTTTAATTCCTCTTGGTGGATACGTTAAATTTTTTGGAGACAGAAATGTATTCAGTCAAGCTGAACAACAAGAGCTACTAAATCAATACAGTCCGGAAGATCAAAAGAAACTATTTGTTGTAAAACCTATTTATCAAAGAGCTCTAGTTGTAGCCGCCGGTCCTTTTGCGAACTTCTTACTAGCAATAGTTATATTTACATTTATTTATATGTTTGCAGGAAAAGATTTTACCCCAGCCAAAATTGCTGAAGTTCAAGAAAATTCGCCAGCTTCTATTGTTGGTCTTCAAAAAAATGATGTTATCTATTCTATTAACAATAATAAAGTTAAGAGTATTATGGATATTTCCACATACATTAACACTTCTTCAGCTGAAGAAATAACTCTGTCCATTTTAAGAAATGATAATGAAATTTTTTTTAACGTTATACCCAAAACTATTAATGACAAAGATTCTCTAGGTAACGACATTAAAAAAAAAGTTTTAGGTATTAAACTTGTTCCACTTTATGACAAATTTAATAAAGAAAAATTAGGTCTTACAAAAGCTTTTTATTATGCGGTTAAAGAAACCTGGTTTGTGACAACTAGCTCCCTAGATTTCATAGTTTCTTTATTTAAAGGGAGTGGTGATACATCTCAATTAGGCGGACCTATAAAAATTGCTAAAATTACTGGACAAGTTGCACAATATGGATTTATTGCCTTTTTAAGTATAACTGCCTATATTTCTATAAGTCTAGGTTTAATAAATCTTTTTCCAATTCCTATGTTAGATGGCGGTCATTTGATGTTTTATGCTTTTGAAAAAATCTTGGGGAGACCATTAAAACAAAAAACTCAGGAGGGTTTTTTTCGAATCGGTCTTTTTTTCCTATTTTCCTTAATGTTTTTTACTACATTTAACGATCTTAAAGATATTGGTTTATTTTAAGCCATTTTTAATCATTAAAAAAACTAATAAAATCAACACTAATTAGCCATACTACATGTTGTTGTATATCTTTTATAAAACACTAAAAAAAGTGTTGATTTATAAGCGTAATTGTAGAGATTAAAAAATATAATCAAAAAAGGGCTAAATATATGAACAAAAAACAACTAGTAGCAAAAATATCAACAACATTAGGCCAAAGTAAAGCTGATGCTGAGAGAACTTTTGACTCGATTACGACTATTATCTTAAATGAGCTAAAAAACGATGAAACGGTGAAAATAGCTGGTTTTGGTACTTATAAAGTAGCAAAAAGAAAAGCTAGAGTTGGAAGAAACCCAAGAACAGGGGAATCTATACAAATTTCAGCGTCTCAAAAGGTTAAGTTTTTACCAGCTAAAAGCTTAAAAGAAATGTTTAACAAATAGATGTTATTTATTTAGTAGCTCCCATGTTTTTTGGGAGCTATTAAAATCTTGAACACCTCCAATTCCCTCTAAAAAATGTTTCTGCTATAGGTGGCCCCTCCGCATTAGTTGACACTTTACTTCTTGGTTCTATAACAGGTAGATTTGTGACTGGCGAAAAAGTAGTGCCATCAGAATATTTTGGCGCTCCTTCTATGCCTTAGCAACGTTAGTTGTATTTGCACAACGGTTAGCTTGTTTTGTTCCCCTACTGAGCCTTTTTCCTCTAAACATGCAAAAAATGCATACTAGGTTTTCTTTATTCAAGTTTTTATACAACCCAGTAAAAATGTATCAGTATCATTAACAAGGGAAAAAAATGAAAAAAATATTATTTTTAATATTAAGTACTTTTATATTTCTATTAACATTTTCAGGATTAAGTTTTGCTGCAACGACAATGTCTCAAGAAGGTCAGTATATTTTCAATTCTTTAGGATTTTATTTAGGCGGGGTCTTAGTAGCTTTTATGGCAGCAGGGTTTTGCATGCTAGAGAGCGGTTTAGTTACAACAAAAAGCGTATCAACTATTGCTGCTAAAAATATTGGTAAGTTTGCAATTTGTTCCATTGTCTTTTTTTTAGTTGGGTACAATCTAGCTTACGACATTCCAAAAGGTGGGTATATAGGATCGTTTTCAATATGGACTGATACATCAAATACTGAAACTGGTTATTCGGGCTATTCTGATTGGTTTTATCAAACTATGTTTGTTTGTGCGACAGCTTCTATTGTCTCTGGTGCTGTAGCTGAAAGAATTAAAATTTGGCCTTTCTTTATATTTTCAGCGGTAATGGCTGGATTTATTTATCCTGTCTCAATGGGTTGGCAATGGGGCGGTGGATGGCTATCTACAGCAGGTTTTTCTGATTTTGCAGGATCAACACTAGTGCATGCTTGTGGGGGATCAGCTGCATTAGCCGGTGTAATTGTATTGGGAGCAAGAGAAGGAAGATTTGGAAGAAAAGGAGAGAAGAAATCAATGGTACCATTTGCAGCTTCAAGTATTCCATTAGTAACACTAGGTACTTTTTTACTTTGGTTTGGTTGGTTTGGCTTTAATGGTTTTAGTCAACTTGCTATGGGAACTTTTGATGATGTAAATGCAATCGCAAAAATCGCTGTTAACACACATCTTGCTGGAGCCGCGGGCGTTGTAACGGGAGCAGCTCTTACTCGTTTAATTGGCGGTAAAACTGATATCATAATGATGTTAAACGGTGCTCTAGCTGGCTTAGTAGCAATTACTGCAGAACCGCTAACACCAACTCCAATAACAGCAATGTTAATTGGGTCTATAGGAGCGGTAATAATGTATTACGGAACGAAATTCTTAGAACATTTAAGACTAGACGATGTTGTGGGTGCGATCCCAGTACACTTATTCGCAGGTATCTTTGGAACACTAGTTGTGCCATTTACTAATAAGGCTACTTCTTTTGGAACGCAATTATTAGGAGTTAGCTCAGTATGTGCTTTTAGTTTTGTATTTTCATATGCTCTTTTTAAACTAATGAAAGAAACTACCGGGCTAAGAATAAGCCAAGCAGCAGAAAAACTTGGTACTGATAAAGCTGAAGTTGGAGTAGTTGCTTATTCTATAAGAGATTAATAAGTTTTTTCCATAACACTCTTAGAAAGAAAAAGACCGAAACATCCGTTTTTTTAAAATTTATTTTCATCCCAAATTTTTTTAGAATCATTCCAGATTTTTAACCAGTCTATATTTGGAGACAAACCAAAAACCGAATTAACATTAGTGCAATGTAAAGCTAATGACGGCACGGGAGATAAACAGATTTCATTTTTGTAAATTTTATGTAAAGGAGCTTCAAAAGGAGAATGTTCTGTTAAAGCCATATTATTTAATTCCATTATATGCTTGTCTAACATTTTCTTACTAGTCATGAATGTTAGCAGGCTTTCATCAACTGATCTCCAATGGTAATTATGACC
The DNA here is from genome assembly GCA_905616445.1 of uncultured Pelagibacteraceae bacterium. Taxonomy (GTDB): domain Bacteria; phylum Pseudomonadota; class Alphaproteobacteria; order Pelagibacterales; family Pelagibacteraceae; genus Pelagilacustribacter. Next base: position 6,664 of record CAJQSV010000037.1, on the reverse strand, counting down.
CAAAAAAATTTCAGATTTTTTTGTTGGCATGTATAAATAAGGGTAGTCCACAGGGCATAGAAAAACTTCACTTTCACAAATTGAAGAAATTTTTTCATAAGTAAAAAGCATTTCTAAAATTGCTTCTTTTTTGTGTAAATAATCGTCTTCTACAAAATATATTAAATCACCATTAAGAGTATTAGCAATCTCTAAAGATTTTTTAATGCTTGCCATTGTCGATTTCATATTGTTTTCAATAGTTAAATTATTTTTATTTAGGACGTTAATTTTTTTTTCGTATTCACTAACATCAAGATTAATGATTTTAGAATTTACATTTATTCTATTTAAGGCATTTGTAATAACATTTAAGTCCTCTTTTTTTGAATTATGATCAATAATAGTTATATTAAAATTAATTTTATCAATAGTTTTTCTAGCAAAATTAATACTATTTATTAAAGAGTTTATTGTTCTAAAAGTATATTCAGATTTATTTTGCTCAAACATTCTTTTTTTATTCTGCGTTACAAGATTAACACCAGTGCAAGTTTTTATGATAATATCTAGCGATAAGACTTTTCTTGTAATTTTAATTTCTCCAAGCGGAAGAGTTATTGATTTATTGTTAAAATTACTTAAATTTTCATTTATTTTTTTGTCCAGAGTCGGTACAGAAAAATTACTTTGATCAATAATCTCAAAACCCAATATTCTACAAAGCTTTATAAAGAGTTTTTTAAATATTTTTTTAGATTTTTGTTGTTTTATTTCTTTCATTAAATATTTTTCTTTTTATAATAGTCATTAATTTAATATCATGAATATAAAATCATCCCAAGATCTTGTTGAGGAAGCTAATCAGCTAATAGAAACGCTTGATGCTAATAAAGTTAGTTCAATGGTCAAAAACAACGAATGTATTCTAATCGACGTTAGGGACATCAGAGAATTATGGAAAGAAGGAACGGTAAAAGATTCTAAACACATTCCAAGAGGGATGTTGGAATTTTGGTTAGATCCAAAAAGTTCTTATTATAGAAAAAATAAATTTGATCAAAATAAAAAAATAGTTTTGTACTGTGCTCTTGGCATGAGATCTGCATTAGCTACAAAATCTCTAATCGATATGGGTTTTAAAAATGTTGCACATGTAAATGGAGGTTTTGATGCCATGCAACAAAGTGGCTTTGAAATAGTCGCAAAAATAAAAAAATGATTATTTTAAAGATTCAGCTAAAGCATATTCAAGTCTGTCCTGACCCCAAAATACTTTATTATTAATATAAAAAGTTGGAGCGCCAAAAATTCCTTTATCAAAAGCTTCTTGAGTTCTTTTTTTTAGTTCATCTTTTACATTTTGATTTGATAATCTTAAAGCGAATGTTTTAGGGTTGATATCTAAATTTTTTAAAACTTTGTCGATAATTGTTTGATCATTTAAATTAAGCCCGCTTATCCAAAGAGCTTCAAAAATTTTATCAATATATTCGTTCGCTATCCCATCTTCTTCTGCGATTAAAAAACCTCTCATAAGATCTACTGTTTTGATTGGAAAATAAGAATTGAATTTAAAACTAATTTTATATTTTTCACAGATCATCTTGCAGTCTCTAATCATAAATCTAGCTTTAGCAGGCACAAAGGCAGGAGCTGTGATTTTGTGTAAATTATGAAGGCCACCAAGCAAAATTGGTTTTAATTTAAATTTAAAATCCTGTTTAAATTTGATTGTTTTAATCTGTTGAAATGAAATAAAAGTATAAGGGCTTACAAAATCGAAATAAAAATCTATAGTTTTACTCATTGAAATTAATCTTTTTTGCGTAGAATATTCTGATAATCCAATAAATTACTATTCCCACAGGTCCGGCAAAATAAGTGATTATAATACATGGGATAGATAAAATTTTAGGCACCATATGTCTTTGACAGTCTCTTGCGATCCACGCTCCGATAAATAGACTTATTGCAAGAAAGTGTATCCAGAATATTAGTCTTAAAGATTTATTTGAATATATTTCATTCAAATTATCTAAACCTAAGTAAAGTTTAAATCCTTCAAGCATATTACCCTCTAAAATAATTTGGCGTGTTACAAAAACATAAGCAATCGTTAGTAGTAACGGTATAATAATCGAGTGGCAAAAAAATTTTGTAATGGAGTGGTTTGGTATGAACACTAGCAACAACCAAAAAGGGACCACACCCCAGTTAGCAAATAAATAAATATTTTCAGACGTTAATAAGTTCTCAAGAGTATTTATCATCAAAAATAATATAGTATATTAGCTAAATGAATCCCACATCAAATAAAAAAGATTTTGAAGATCTTACAACGAATTTAAAGGACTTAGCTTATGCTTATTTGGAAAAATACAGTCCCTCTAAACAACAGTTAAAAGTATATCTTTTAAAAAAATACTTAACGAAAATTAAAGGAACAAAGTCTAAAAGAGAAGTTTCAGAAATTATAGATGAAATTTTAGAAAATCTTGAAAAAAATAGAATAATAAACGATGAATTATACTCTGACTCTAAAGCTAGAATGTTTTTAAGACGCGGCTATTCCTTGAACAAAATTAACCAGTCGCTGAGAAATAAAGGAATTGGAAATGAATACATTAAAAATAGTATTGATAAGATCAAAGAAGATACAATAGAGCCAGATTTCGTATCGGCTCTTAAACTTTGTAAAAGGAGAAGAATAGGGGCGTTACGACCAGGAGCAAATAGGGAGTTATTTTACAAAAAAGACATGGGAATTTTAGCAAGAAACGGTTTTAGTTTTGAGTTGTCCAAAAGAATTTTAGATCTTCCATTAGAAGAGTTTACTAAATTACTTCGGATTATTTAATTCATCTTCTTTTTGTTGCTCTACAAGCACATCTAGTCTTCTTCTTAAAAAATTTCTCACAATTATAAAAAAAACTATACCAAATATAGTTACAGAAATTATAATAATTAAAATTGTTTTAATCATCTAAATTTTGGGCACGTCTCATCAAAATGCTTGGATTGGCATAATCTTCCTTTCCATAATCAAAATTTTTGCCATCTAATGTTTTTATAATTGCACCAGCGTGTTCAGCTACTGCATGACCAGCAGCATAATCCCATTCATTGGCTCTCTCTTTTGCTGCGTAGATATCATATTCTCCACTGGCTATTACGCAAAACTTATATGAGCTAGCCATCTTAACAATCGAGGTTACGTTATATTTTTTTAATTCTTTCATAATTTCTTCTGATGGGCTTGAAAAACTAGCTAGGGCTACAATTTCTCCTTTAGAAGTTTTTTTTGAACAATCATTTTTAATTTTTTTATTATTTTCAATTAAATAACTATCGTTAATTCCATATGAGTAAAAAAGTTGTTTTTTTTTTGGCGCTCCCACCAAACCTATGACTGGAACTTTATCGATGATCAATGCTGCGTTTAAAGTGTATTCTTCTTTCCCAGCTATATATTCTTTTGTTCCGTCAATTGGATCTATAAGCCAAAATATTTTTTCTTTATTTTTAATTTTTAGATCTACAGTTTCTTCGGATATGATAGGTATATTAGGAGTGAGCTCTAAAATTTTATTAGTTATAAGTTCATTACATTTAAGATCACCATTACTAACTGGAGAACCGTCTTCTTTAATTTCAATTTTTAAGCCTTTTGTGTAAAGCTCTATAGATTTTCGCCCCGCAACATTAAAAGTTTCAATTAAACTTTCTGCTATATTTTTTAATTCATTTTTGTTCATTTTTAATTTTTTCTAATGTTATTACTTCACCGTTTATAACTTGTTTTCCTTGATTTTGAAAATTTACAGTAATCTTATTTTTAATTATTGATTGAACTTGACCAATCCCCCAATCTTTTTGTAATGGGTTAATAACGTAATCTCCTGGCGTAAAATCAAAATGGATCATGGAAAATGTTCTTTATATATAATATATATCAGTTAATGATTAATTCGCTAGGCATCAAAAAACCAACCAAAGAAACAAAAGTCGTAGTCGCTATGTCTGGTGGCGTAGATTCATCAGTAGTTGCGGGTTTAATGAAAGAAGAAGGTTATGACGTAACCGGCATTACATTAAAATTATATGATGATAGCAAAGCACCCAAAGAAAGCAGGCAATGTTGTGCTGGTCAAGATATTTTAGATGCTAAAAGAGTTTCAGAACATCTAAATATAGATCATAAAATATTATTTTATCAAAAAAAATTTAAAGAAGAAGTTATAGATTCTTTTATTGACAGCTATGTAGCTGGAGAAACACCAATACCATGCGTGCAATGCAATCAAACTGTAAAGTTCAGAGATTTATTTAAATATGCAAAAGAGTTAAACGCAGACGCTTTAGTAACTGGCCATTATGTAACAAGACTTCAAAATAATAGTAAGGCAAGCATGTACAGAGCAAAAGATGAGAACAGAGATCAAAGTTACTTTTTGTTCAGCACAACTCAGGAGCAACTAAATTATTTAAGGTTTCCACTAGGTGAAATTGAAAAACAGGAGACAAGAAATATAGCAAACAAACTAAGTCTAAACGTGGCTGACAAACCTGATAGTCAGGATATCTGTTTTGTACCTAACGGAGATTATAGTTCTATTATTAAGAAATTTAGACCTGAGTCTTTTAAGACCGGAGATATTTTAGATTTAACTGGAAAAAAACTTGGACAACACGAAGGTATAATTAATTATACGATAGGTCAGCGAAAAGGTATTAAGATTTCAAGCACAGATCCCCTGTATGTTGTGAATATTAATTCAGACACAAATACAATTATTGTTGGTCCTAAAGAATCTTTAATTGTTCAATATTTACAATTAAGAGATTTAAATATTTTAGGTTTTGAAAAAGAATTTGATCAACACATTTCAATAAAAGTAAGATCAACAGGAAAATTATTAAAAGCTAAAGTTGATTTTAAAAATAAGTTTGCGAATATTGAAATAATTGAAGGAGAAGCTGGAATATCACCAGGTCAAGCATGTGTTTTTTATTCTAAGGACGACCATGGGGACAAACTTTTAGGTGGTGGGTGGATTTACAAGACAACAAACAAAAATTTATCCACGTAATTAACAGGTAAAATTTCACGCAACTAATAAGTGATACATTGTAAGTTTAATATGTGGTTTAATTTAAATGAATTAAGAGGCAACTCTTAACTGGCCAGTTGGGGAAAAACCGCAAGGTTCAAGCTTAACGGGCAGAAAACATGAGCAAGTAGAACTAACCAGCTCATGTGACCGAAACGATAGCAGTTCTAAAATAGCGTTTCAAAATTTTTCAGATTAGGTGGAGAAATCCACTTAATCTTGAATTTTTTCTTCCAGAGAATCCCAGTCAATAAATAAAGCGTTATCACTCCAACATTAACAAAGAAGAATTGTGGTTATCAGCATTCCAGGCTTAAAAATTAAGTATTAAGAAAATTTTTAGAATTTTAGAACACCAATAGCTGGTGTTAACTCAAGTAAAAGTAAAAAAACTTCGTTTTCAGGATCGTATTTTATGTCTCTAATTCTTTCATTCCCAAAATTTATTCTAGTTTCTTTTTCAACTTTACTCAGCTCATCGTTAAGCTCATACACGTAAATTGAGCCTGCTCTTAAGCTCGATACGAATAAAGTATTTCTATTTAAAAAACTTTTTTCTTTATTTAAAAAAACTACTTCACTAATTCCAATTGACGGAATGTAATATATAAAAGGCTCTACAAAGCCAAATTCAGTATGAGGTTTTTTTGTTTTTCCCCTTTTATAGGGATCTGTGCCATCATATTCTATTCCGTAAGAAACAGTATCAAAACCAAAATTTGGCACCTTATTTTCATTTAAGAAATTAAGGTTTATCTCGTCACCACCTTTTGGACCATGCTCAGAATTAATTATCAAATTTAAGTCTTCAACATATACCAGTCCTTGAGGATTTCTGTGCCCTAAAGACATCATCTCTACTTCTTTGGTGTTTAAATCTATAGAAATTATTTTACCTAAAAGTGATTTTTTATCTTGCGCTGCTCCTTTTACTCTAGAATTTCCTAACGAAAAAAGAATTTTATTATTTTTAAATTTTTCAATTCTTCCACCGCTAGAAACAGAATAGTTTTTAAAGTAAGCATTTGCTTTAAAAAAAGTTTCAAAGTTTAATTCTTTATAATTTAAATTAGCTCTATAAATATTAAATGAATAACCATTTTTATCTTTGAAAACACAACTAACATAAACTTTGTTATCTTGTATAAATAAATCTCTAAGCCCCACGAATTCTAAATTATTTTTTTTTAATAAATTTTGAAGATTATTTGGAATTTCTTTTTGATCTAATTTTTTATTTAAAATATTATTTTTATTAAAGAAGACTATTTTTCCTAGCCCAGAAATTGCTATAACTTTATCTTTAACGATCTCTAGATAGTGCGCTCTGCTTGAATTAACTGTACTTGTGTATCCTGCTCTGACATCAAGTCTTGGAAAGGGTAAAAAAAAAGATTTTAGGTCGATTTTCTTATCTCCGTAAGTTACTTTTTTTTCGTTAAATAATTGACCTTCAAATCCTTGCTCATATTTTTGAACTTGGCTTTTTAAGTCTTTATTTAAAGTTTTTAAGTCTGGTATTACAAAAACAATATTTCGTACTTTTCTAGAAATATTTGTAGGCACTAGTT
>CAJQSV010000036.1 GCA_905616445.1 uncultured Pelagibacteraceae bacterium | reverse complement strand
TATAGAGAAGGAGTTTAAGAGTCACCCCGGAACTACTGCAAACTTTTGGCTCCCAACAACAAGAAGCGGTGCTGAGATTTGGCTAAATAATTTTATAAAAAATAAACTTAATTTATTTGGTGACTATGAAGATGCTGTAAGTAAAAGATCCAATATATTATTTCATAGCGCTTTAAGTCCTTTAATAAATATTGGATTAATTACTCCAAATCAAATTTTAGAAAAATTAAAGAAAGTAGAAGATAAAATTAAACTTAACTCACTAGAAGGATACACAAGACAAATTATTGGTTGGAGAGAATTCATGAGAGGCATTTATCAAAACTATGATGAACGATTAACAAAAAATAATTTTTTTAATCATAAAAATAAAATGAATAAAAATTGGTACAAAGGTGAGACTGGTTTAGAACCTCTTGATCATGCCATTAAGAATGCAATCAATCATGGATGGTCTCATCATATAGAAAGATTGATGATACTTTCTAATGTTATGAACCTTTGTCAGGTTGAGCCTACAGAGGTCTACAAATGGTTTATGGAAATGTTTGTGGATTCATCTGATTGGGTAATGAGTCCAAATGTTTATGGTATGGGATTGTTTAGTGACGGAGGTATATTTGCTACTAAACCTTACATTTGTGGATCAAGTTATTTTTTAAAAATGATGGACTTCAAAAAAGGTCCTTGGTGCGATGTGATGGATGGGCTTTATTGGAATTTTATAGAAAATAATAAAAAATTTTTTCAAGCAAATTTTCGTCTATCTATGATGGTAAAAATATTGGAAAAAATTGATAAAGAAAGAAAAGAAAGAATATTTACAGCAGCTAAAAAATTTATAAAAGAAAACACTTATGCCAATTAAAGTATTTTTTAATGATTCATGTAAAGTCTGCAGGTTGGAAATAAATCATTATAAAAAAATTTCAAATAATGATTTAGAATGGGTAGATATTACAAATAACAAAGAAGCTCAATTAATAACTTCAAAAACACCATCTGAACTTTTAAGAAGATTGCACGTAATTGAAGATGGTAAAGTGATTTCAGGAGCTGCTGCTTTCTTAGTTGTTTGGTCTAAAATACCTAGGTACAATATTCTCTATAAGATCCTTAAAATAAAACCATTATTTTTTATTTTTCATTACATTTATGAATTTATTGCTTATTTTTTGTTTCTGAAAAATAAAGATCAACTTAAAAATATGTAATGAAAAAGTTTGATCTACCTAAAAAAATTTGCCCTATTTGCAAGAGATCTTTTAGCTGGAGAAAGAAATGGAAGCTTAATTGGGATAAAGTTAAATACTGTTCAAAGAAATGTTCTGGATCAAATTAATTCAATTGAAATTTTGCTAATATTTTGGGTATGCTTGACTTGAAATTAAAATACCCCTTATTAGAAAAATTCCAACAAAATATATCTTCATCTCTTGTAATAAAATTTAAAATCAATTTTTTTTCTATAACTTTTTTTTTTATAAAGGACATATTTTCACCTATTGATGGATAAACAATATCAAAATTTTTTACACTTTCTAATAGTTCTTCGGTCTCATCTTTATTGATTAATACAAAACTATCATCAATTTCCTTGATATGATCTTTTATGATGTTTTTTTTATAATTTAAAACTTTTGTATCTAGCTTTAAAATTCTGCTTTTATTGTCAAGTAAGATAAAATAAATTTTTTTATAATCTTTTATTTTAAAGCTTTCTATACTTAGGTCGTTTTCAAAAACTATTAAATATTCATTTTTACTATTATTTGTTTGTATTTCTATTGGTGAAATTTTATATTCTCTATTGTCAATTAAAGGGAGCATATTTTCTTTAAGCTCAATATTTTGATATTTTTTATTTAAAAATTTACTAATATTCCAAGATTGTGCAAGGTAGTGTTTTCCTTTTGTTTGTAAACCCCCAACCCACCTCCAGCTTAAAGTATTGGACGCAGCGTCACCATCAAGTAGATACTTCATAAAAAATTCCGCACCTTTTTGCCAGGACAAGCCTAAAGTAAAAATCCAAATACTTGCAAACCACATACGCGCATGATTGTGTAAATAGTTATATTCTTTAATTTCTTTCACCCAGTCATTAAAACATTCAATTTTAGTTTGCCCATTAATTGCTAGATAATAGTTTTCACTCTCCTCAATTGTATTTAAATCTTCTGTAAAATCTTCCCATACCTTTGGCCTAAGCTCTAGCCAACCCTTCCAATAAACTCTCCAGTAAATTTCTTGAATATATTTTTCAACTTTTTGATATGGATATTTACTTAAAACTTTTTTAGAAATTTCATACTCATCAATAAGTCTATGTGAAATATAGGGAGATAAGCACGAAACATTTTTTCTTTCTGTCGGTCCAAAATCATAATTTCTTTTTGATGAATAGTTTACAATATCGTTATTTATAAAAGTATCTAAAGATTCTAAAGCTTTATCCCTAGAGGTATGAAATTTCATTAAATTATATTTCCTTTGTCAGTTGGAGGAGAGACGGTGGTGGTAAACCAACAATTATTACAGTTCTTAATAGTGCTTTTTTCTAAATGCCACTCATAAAAATACATCTTTTTATCACTAGAAATTAACTCAACGTTATAAATATATTTTTCTTTTGAATTCATGATCAATTTAATTTTATGAGATTCATGATTTAACAAAACGTTATATTGATCTCCAAGTAACATTTTTTGAAACCTTTCATACGGTCCTGTAATTTTTTTATTTTCAGGGTGTGCAAAAATCCAAGTTTGCTTAATTCCAGAGTTTTTATTTGGCTTATTATTTTTTTTTAATGCATTCAGTTGAATTTTAATTACATCGTGGGCAGTTAAATTTTTGGCAGGTTTAATAATATCTGCATATAAAAAATTTGTAAAATTTAATATGATAACGAGTATAAAGTATTTTTTTAATTCCATATTTTATTTAGTATTTCCTCTCTTTGGCATCCAGATTTATATGCCAAGTATCTTAAAAAATTTTTTTGGTAGTAATCTTGATGATAATCTTCAGCGGGATAAAACTTTTCAAATTCCCAAACTAAAGTTACTACTTTTTCCTTGTTAAATTTTTTTTCAATATTAATTATTGAATTTTTAATAAGTTTTTTTTGTTTTAAGTTTTCGTAAAATACAACGGATCTGTAACTTTTTCCCTTATCACAGAATTGTCCATTAGCATCAAAAGGATCTATGTTTACCCAAAATACTTTTAATAACTCTTCGTAACTTGTTACTTTGGGATCGTAATAAACAGCAATAGCTTCTACGTGACCTGTGTCTTTATAAACAACTTGTTTATAAGTTGGGTTCTTTATATGCCCACCAGAATAACCAGAGATTGATTTCGTAACCCCTTTTACTTTATCAAATGATTCCTCCATACACCAAAAACATCCTCCTGCGAAGTAAGCTTTTTTATATTCTACTTTACTGTCCGCTGTAGTTACTGAAAGCACACCGCTTAAAACAAGTGAGTTGCTAGCAAAATAACAATTGATAGTAAGAATAATAATAAAAAATAACTTTTTCATAAATTAATTATATAGTTTTGATCTAATTAAAGGTAATATTTTTTAAATATTTATAGATATTAAATAATGAAAAAAATTCCAAGTTGTGATGAATGTGGTGAGAATGAAACAATTCTTACCCAGGTAAGTAATTTTAGTGACATTAAGTATCTTTGCTCTGATTGCTATAAATTTAAATATCTTGAAGATAATTCAAATAAAATTTTAAATTATGCTGATGTAAATAATGTCTGTGAAGAGTGTAAAAAAGAAGATGAAAATGTTAAATCTAATTTAATTATGTCTGGCTATAAAATTTGTGACAGTTGTAAAACTTCTAAAACAATATTCCCTATTTAAAAATTTGTTGTTAAAGCTAAAATAATTATCAAAACAAAAGCTTGTACAAACCAAGCTATAATAACAACGCCTAAGGCCTTCCACAAACTTTTATAATTTAATGTTTGTTTTACTGCTACTACCATGCAAGCAAGCATCCAAAAAGCGGATCCGACAAATGTAACAGTCATTAGATCTTGGTTAAAACCAAGGATTCTAATCATTCCTGGTGCACTTGAAAAACCAATACTTCTTAAAAGAGCCATGTGTGTAGTTTTTGTTTTTAAATCAGGAAATAATTTTACACCGACAAAATAAACAATATATGCCCAGACGAACCAGGTAACTAAAGACAGTCCAGGTGCTAAAAAAAAATTCACCATACCCAAGTGGGAGGCTCCTATTCCTGCTGCTAGGCTTGATAACACGACAACTATACCGGCGGATATAGTTGCGTTTTTATCTTTTTGAACCTCATCGAAAACCTCAGGATCAATTTTTATAGATCTGAAAATTCTATTTAAAAATAATTTAATCATTAGATTTTATATAACTTATAATTGTTTATAATGTAATTATAGGAAATGTGAATATGAAAATATCAAAAAAAATAGAACCATTAATTAACGGACTTTCAGCTGCTTTTGTTATTAGTTTATTGGCGCTAATAACTTTTGAAACGCCTTTTGGTGTGTGGCTTGTGTTTTCTTTTGGCTCTTCTACTTTAATTGTATTTGTTTTTCATGAGAGTGAGTTTGCACAACCTAAAAATATTTTTTTTGGTCATTTGATTTCTATAATTATTGGAATTTTAATTAATCAACTTATGGGAATTTCTTTTTTATCTTTAGGTTTGTCTGTTGGGGTCTGTGTTTCTGTCATGATGTATTTAAAAATAGTGCATCCACCTGCGGCTGCCAATCCACTGATAGCTTTATTCGCTAATGTGTCTTATGATTTTATACTTTTTCCAATAATGACAGGCAGTATCATGCTAATTGTTGTGTCCTTTTTTATCAATAGATTTATTCTCAGAAGACAATATCCAAAGAAATGGTTTTAATTTAAAATTACAATAGCCGTATTAAGTATTAGAGCATAAAAAGTCCATAAAAAATAGGGAACCATAATAAAAAAGCTGAACTTATCTTTGTTTAAATAAATTCTCATTAAGACAATAATAAAAATTAAAATAATAATTATATTAATTAAAGCTAATTCAATTTGATGAAAGCCAAAAAAAATAATGCTCCAGGTAGCGTTAAATAATAAATGATAAAGATAAATTATTAATATTTTACGGTCAGAAAATTTTATCCAAATTTTCCAAATAGCTATAGACATTAAAATATATAGGGTTGTCCACACTGGAGCAAATACCCAGCTAGGTGGGTTAAAACTAGGAAGAATAATTTCTGAATACCAAGGTTCTTTAAACGATGCTGTAACAAAACCTCCAATACCAGATGCAATAAAAGTAATGATTAATATTAAAAATAAAGTTAAATATTTATTCTTAGTCATGTTATGAGATATAACTAATTTATGTTAAAAAATCAGAAAAAAATTTGGATTACTGGAGCTAGCAGCGGAATTGGCAAAGCTTTAGCTGAAAAGTTTGCTGAAGAGAATTGGAAAGTAGCTATCTCTGCAAGAAGAGAGAATTTACTTAATGACATTGCTCAAACTGAAAATATATCATCATTTCCTTTAGATGTTACTGATGACAGTAAAGTTAAAGAAACATTTTCGAAAATTATTAGAGAGTTTGATAATTTAGATTTATGTGTTTTTTGCAGTGGGGCGTACGATCCAAAGCTAGAACAAGAAATTAACAAAGAACAGATAAGAAAAATTATGGACATTAATTTCTTTGGTGTTTTAAATTGCATAAAATCTGTTGAGGAGTATTTTAAAAATAAGAAGGACGGTCATATATCTATTGTTTCTTCTGTTGCTGCTTACAGAGGCCTACCTAACTCTAGTGGCTACGGTCCCTCTAAAGCTGCTTTAACTAATTTAACTGAAAGTCTTTATTTTGATTTCAAAAAACATAATGTAAGAATATCTTTAATTTCACCTGGATTCATAAAAACACCACTTACAGACAAAAATGAATTTTCGATGCCATTTATTAGATCACCCGAGTTTGCGGCTGATAAAATTTACAATGGTCTAATTAAAAGCAGTGCTTTTGAAATAAATTTTCCTAAAGAACTAACTACTATTCTTAAATTACTAAGAATAATGCCTTACCGAATATATTTATTTT
>CAJQSV010000035.1 GCA_905616445.1 uncultured Pelagibacteraceae bacterium | reverse complement strand
TCAGGCATCAATGTAAATAAAATTTTGGTAATTGTTTATTCACTTTGTGGCTTATTGTCTGGCATAGGTGCTTTAATTTTAGCGGGCAGAGCAGATTCTGGTTACCCTAATGCTGGATTGAATGCGGAGTTAGATGCAATAGCTGCATGTATTATTGGTGGAGCAAGTTTTTTTGGTGGAAGGGGTACGGTGCTCGGAGTTTTTGCTGGCGTTATGATAATGGGAATTTTAAGAAATGGATTAAACTTAATGGATGTCAGTGCATTTTGGCAGCAGGTTTTAATTGGTGCCATAATAATTATAGCTGTTTATATTGATGTCTTAAGAAAAGATTTTGGTACAAGAAAATAAATACACTCCTTAGTTGAAATAAAAAAAACATTTAATAAACTTTGTTTTTTTTGTTCTTTTAAAGTTAAAAAACTAAAGATTTATATTAGAAGTTGAAATTTATATAAAAATACTATTTTATTCTTTTTATAAAATAAAATAAGAGGAGAATTTATGAACATAATAAAAAAAATTGGTGTAGCAATTACATCTCTGTTTTTAGTACTAAGCATAACAACTTCATCTATTTCTGCTGAAAAAAAAATCTTATTCAGTATTAAAGGACCTGGTTCAGGAAACCCTTTTTGGGCTTCTGTTGAAAAAGGTGCAAAAGAAGAAGCTAAAAAATTAGGTGTTAAATTAATTATGATTGCCCCGCCACAAGAAGGTGACGTGCAAGCACAAGTAAATCAATTAGAAGATCAAATCGCTAAAGGTGTAGACGCAATAGCACTTGCTCCTTCAGATCCAAATGCTTTGGCTCCAATAGTTGATGACGCTATTAAAAGCGGTATCCCTGTAGTTTTTGTTGACACAGCAGGAAGCAATAAAGGTGTAACTTTTATTGGCACAAATAATAAAAATGGTGCAGAATTAGCTGCTAAGTATATTTGTGACAACACGCCAAAAGGTTCTGATGTAGCTATTTTAACTGGTATTGAGTCTCAGTCGACTGCATTACTTAGAAGAGATGGTGCAAAAAAAGGATTTAAAGGATGTGGTCTTAAACTTGTTGCAACTCAAACTGCTGAATGGGACACAGCTAAAGCTAGATCAGTTACTGAATCTATTTTAGTTAAAAACCCAAACATTAAAGCTGTTTTTGGATCTAACGACAATATGGCGTTAGGTGCAATTCAAGCTATTAAAGACGCAGGAATGAAAAATGTTGTTGTAGTTGGTTTTGATGCCACGCCAGATGCTGCGAAAAGTATTCTAGCGGGTGATATGACAGCCACTATAGCTCAGTCTTCTTACAACATGGGTGCTTTGGGAGTTAGACATGCTCTTGATTTAGCTAATGGTAAGAAAATTGCTGCAAATATTGATACAGGAACTGAATTAGTTACTAAAAAGAACGCTAAAAAATACAAATAGTATTTAACTATTTTACAAAAAGGGTGGAATTAATATTCCACCCTTTTTTTTTATGTATTATAATATTTCATATGCTTATAAAAATTAATCCAATTCTAAGTCCAGAACTTTTATTTATATTAAGAACAATGGGTCATGGAGACAAATTAGTTCTAGTAGATGGAAATTTTCCAGCTAATGCTATGAATAAAAGAGTTGTTCGTTTAGATGGTGTTAATATTTCAGATGCAGCAAAAGCCATTTTATCAGTTTTTCCTTTAGATAGTTTTCTGGTATCACAAGGTAAAGCAGCCGTTAGTAGAATGGAAGTTGATGAAAAACCACAAGAAATAACCGACACCCACAAAGAATTTATTGATGTAGTTAAAAAAATTTCAGGCAGTAATTGGGAAGTTGGATCTATTGAAAGACAAACTTTTTATGAAGAAGCAAAAAAATCTTACGCTATTGTTACAACAACAGATGCAAGACCCTTTAGTTGTTTTATTATGACTAAAGGTGTTATTAAACCCGATGGTAGTGTTTGGGTTCTCGATAAATAATGAAACTAATTTGTATTTTTGGCATATTCGTTGCTGATTTATGTTTTTTTAGCCATACTATTCCAACAAGAGGTCAGACTGTATTGGGCTCGAAGCACTTAGTGGGACCAGGAGGTAAAGGGTCTAATCAAGCGATTGCAGCTGCTAGGCTTGGTGGTGATGTTAGGTTTATAACAAAACTAGGGAAAGATAATCATGCTGAAATGGCTTTAGCTTTATATAAAAATTCAGGTATGCAGACGGATACAGTCATACAAGACTCCAATCTTACTACTGGTGTTGCTGGTATAATGATTGATGAAAAAACGGGTGATAATATTATCAATGTAGTGCCTGGTGCTGCAGCTCATTTAGACAATAAAGATATAGATAAAAATATAAGCTTGATTAAAGATTCTAAGATTTTCTTAACACAGCTTGAAACTCCATCAGATGTAACAAGTTATGCGTTAAGTAAAGCGAAAGATTTAGGAAATATAACAATATTGAA
>CAJQSV010000034.1 GCA_905616445.1 uncultured Pelagibacteraceae bacterium | reverse complement strand
TTCATCGGAAGAGAGATCTGCAAAATCACTTAATTTTTTAATATTTCTTTGTCCAAGTAAGACTAACATTCCTTGGGTAATACCTTTTAAGTTGGCCAAAGCATCTTCCACACCTAATTCTTTTAATCTTTTTGAAATCTCTGCTTTTTCTTTGATTAAGTTTTCCTTTGATCTGTTTATTAATTCGTTTGCTGTAGCTTCATCTATACCTTCTATTTTTGTAATCTGGTCTGAATTTGTTTGAGCTATCTCTTCTATACTTTGCATACCTTCAGATACCAAAAGTTGACCCAAAGTTTCATCTACCTCTAAACTTTTAACTAGATTTTCTGTTTTTTCTTTAAATTCTGTTTGTCTTCTCTCTGAATCTTCTTGGTCTGTCAAAATATCTATTTCATAGTTAGTTAATTTTGATGCAAGTCTAACATTTTGACCTCTTCTTCCAATAGCTTTGCTTAAATTTTCTTCAGTCAGAATTACATCAATTCTTTTATTGTCTTTATCAATTAATACTTTTTGAATATCTGCCGGAGATAAAGATTCAGAAATTAATGTTGGTAAATCTTCTGTCCATTTTATTATGTCAATTTTTTCACCATGTAGTTCATTAACTATAGTTTGAACTCGACTTCCTCTCATACCAACACAAGCACCCACGGGATCAATCGAACTTTCATTTGAAAAAACACAAATTTTAGCTCTACTACCAGGATCTCTTGCAACAGCTTTTATTTCTATTATGCCCTCGTAAATTTCAGGAACCTCTTGAAAAAATAATTTAGCTAAAAACTGTGGGTGAGCTCTTGATAAAAAAATTTGATGTCCTTTAAGTTCTTTTTTAACTTCATAACAATAGGCTTTTACACGATCACCGGTCTTTAGTATTTCTCTTGGAATAAGTTCATCTTTTTTTATTACACCTTCAGCTTTTCCCAAATCTACAATTATATTTCCATATTCTAATCTTTTTATAATTCCGCTTAAAATTTGACCTTGTTTTTCAATAAAATCTTCATACTGTCTATCTTTTTCAGCTTCCTTAACCCTTAAACTAATAACTTGTTTGGCGCTTTGAGCTGCTATTCTTCCAAAATCAATTTGTGGCAAATCTTCAAATATTTGATCTCCAACTTTAAGATCTTTGTTTTTTTTGTCTATAGATTTTGCGTTTGTTAAAATTATTTGTTTACTTAAATCTTCAACAGTTTCGACAATATCAAGAACTTTTTGAATTTTAATTTCACCGCTCAATCGATCTATGATAACTCGAATATTATTTTCAGTACCAAATTTAGTCAAAGCTGCTTTCTGTATAGCGCTTTCCATTGACTCTAAAACTATTTCTTTATCTATTGATTTTTCGTTTGCAACAGCTTCTACTATTCTTAATAATTCTACTTTATCTAGCCCTCTATTTAACATTTTTTTCCTTTTTAGTTTGGTCCAAAAAAAAATGGGCTAAAGCCCATTTTGTAAACATCTAATTTTCTTATATATTTAATGAAAATTTATGGCTTTTTCAAGGTCACATTTTAAAAAAATTAATTTTATCTGTTTTTTCCCAAGAAAATTCACCCTTATTTGTTGGTTTTCTACCAAAATGACCATACGCTGCAGTTACTTCATAAATAGATTTATTTAAATTTAATAACTCTCGGATCCCTCTTGGAGATAAATCAAAATTTTTCTCTATTTTTTTTTTTACATCTTCAGTTTTTTCTTCATCTTTTTCTGCTAATTTAACATAAATAGAAAGTGGTTTTGAAACACCAATTGCGTAAGCGAGTTGAATCAAACATTTTTCTGACACTCCTGCAGCTACAATATTTTTTGCTAAGTATCTTGAAACATAGGCTGCTGATCTATCAACTTTTGTCGGATCTTTGCCAGAAAATGCACCGCCACCATGTGGTGCAGCTCCTCCATAAGTATCAACAATAATTTTTCTTCCTGTAAGACCGGTGTCGCCATCAGGTCCACCTATAATAAATTGACCTGTTGGATTAATATAAACTTCTTCGTCTTCCAGTTCTTTTAATAAATTTTCTGGAATAGATTTTTTAATATATGGGTACACAAGCTTTCTAACTTCCTTTTGATTTAAATCTTTAGAGTGTTGTGTTGATATTACAATTGAAGTAACTTTTTTTGGTTTGTCATTTTCGTAGCACATTGTAACTTGACTCTTAGAATCTGGCTCTATTCCTTTTAAAAAACCTTTTTTTCTATCCTCTGCCATTAATCTTAATATTTTATGAGAATAATGAATTGGTGCTGGCATTAGATC
>CAJQSV010000033.1 GCA_905616445.1 uncultured Pelagibacteraceae bacterium | reverse complement strand
CCTTCTCAGCGTCGGATACGCAAGCTGTCATTGGTGTCATGTTATGGCACACGAAAGTTTTGAAGACAAAGATACAGCCGAACTTATGAATAAATATTTTTTAAATATAAAAGTAGACAGAGAAGAAAGACCAGATATTGATTATATTTTTCAAAGTTCTTTTCAACTTTTTAATCAGTCAGGCGGTGGGTGGCCATTAACTATGTTTCTCGATGAAAATGCCATCCCTTTTATGGCGGGGACCTATTTTCCTAAAACACCTTCTCATGGACTGCCATCTTTTAAAGAAGTAATTTTGAAAGTTGGTGAAACTTACAGTCAACAAAGAGAAGAAATTATCAAACAGTCACCAATTATATCTAAAAGTTTAGAATTAAGAAAATCTTCTGTTTTAAATCAAGACTTAGAAAATATTTTACAAAGTATTATTGTTAATTTAGATAAAGACAAAGGAGGTTACAAAGGCGCTCCTAAATTTCCAATATTTAATATTTACGATACGCTTTTATATTTTTTTACTAAAACAAAAAATATAGATTATTTAAAACCTATTGAATTAATTTTAAAACAACTTTGTTCTCAAGGAATATACGATCATGTAGAAGGTGGAATTTCAAGATATACGATAGATGAAAATTGGTTAATCCCACACTTTGAAAAAATGCTTTATGACAACGCTCAATTTGTTTTTTTAATATCTAAATTTCTTAAAATAAGTAGAAATGATTATTTTGAAAAAAAAATCATTCAAACAATTGATTTTATAAATAAGAATTTTCTAAATTCCGAAAGTAAGCTATTAGGGTCAGCTTACGACGCTGATAGCGACGGCGAAGAAGGAAAATATTATGTTTTTAATTATAATGAATTAAAAGACATTAAAGATATTGAGCAATATTTTGATATAAAAAAAAGATGGAAACTGGGAGAATAAAATAATTTTAAGAGAAATTAAAATCCCACCAGAGTCAATAATCCTCAAATTGAAAGATTTAAGAGAAAAAAAAAACAAGCCATTTTTTGACAACAAAATTCAACTTGATTTAAATTGTCTTTGGGTAAGTGCTTTAATATCTGCAGAAAAAATATTACCAAAAAATAATTATCTAGAAATAGCAGAAACCCTTTATAATAATTTAGAAAAAATGTTTTTCAGGGAAGACAGGCTCTATCATACCAATTCAAAAACTTTTGTTTTTTTAGAAGACTACGCTTACGCTATATCAATGCTATTGGACCTCTCGGATCAAACTTTAAAATCAAATTATTTATTTAAAGCTAAGGACTTGTGCCAAAAAACTATAGAACTTTTTTATGTAAAAGAAAAAAATATATTTCAAAAAAATATAATCTCTAGTAATGACCTTTTCCACAAGCCTATAGATATTAGTGATAATAATATTCCAAATGGTAATTCTATTATGCTATTAAATTTTTCTAGATTAGGAATGAAAAATGAAGCTAAAGAATTATCTAATAGTTTAAATGGATACTTAAATATTTATAAATCACTAATGATCAGTAGTTTAAAATCAATTGATTATTTTAACATGATAGATTCTAACAAAAACTGCACAGATACCGGTTGTATAATTTAAATTAAAATGAAGAAAGTAAATCAAGACATTTTCTATTGGATTACTTGGATAATATTAGTAATTTTATGGAATTTTGGCTACCCTAATGCAAAACCTATTTACGATGTCTTAGTTGCCGTTATGCTATCGATCATTTTTATTTTAATTAAAAAAATAAAATAAATAGGTACCCATAGACTGAAACGAGCAGCCGATCTTTTGCTCATAACAGGACACGTTCTATCTGTGTAGCTGTATAGGCTTCTCGTAAAATTAGAATTACTATTTCACAAGAGACTTGCATAATTTCAATCTACAAAGTAAAATTGAAAAAAAATGCAGGAGCTAAAATGGGTATTCATTACGATTATAAATCTACGAGAAACGAAAAGGCAATGAAAAAAGAAGCCAAAAGGAAAGCTCGTATTGAGGAAAAAAGAGCTCGAAAAGGAAACGATCCTCTAAATAATGATGAGAAAATAATGCACGATATAGAAAAACCTATCACACTTGAAGATCTAACAAATCCTGATAAAGACTAATTAAAATAATAATGAGTAGAGTACCGTTTCAAAAAGATGCTCAGCTTATTAAGCGCGAAATAGCTTTAAGAACAAATTTAAAAAAAAGAAAAAAATTTAAAGAAAAAACTAAAAAAAATGACAGTACTATCAGATAGATGGATTAAAAAAATGGCCAAAGAAAAAGCCATGATTAAGCCATTTGTTTCAAAACAAATAAGAAAAGGAAAAATATCTTTTGGACTGTCATCTTATGGTTACGATGCAAGAGTTTCAAATGAGTTTAAAATTTTTACAAATGTAAATTCTGGCATAGTCGATCCTAAGGTTTTTAAGAAAAATAGTTTTGTTACTAAGACTGGTAAAGAGTGTATTATACCACCAAATTCTTTCGCTTTAGCTAGAACAATGGAGTATTTTAAAATACCTGATGATGTTCTTGTTATATGTCTTGGTAAATCAACATACGCGAGATGTGGAATAATAGTGAATGTTACGCCACTTGAACCTGGCTGGGAAGGTCATGTAACTTTGGAATTTTCTAACACAACTCCTTTGCCAGCTAAAATATATGCGAATGAAGGTATTGCGCAATTTGTTTTCATTAAAGGCAATGAAAAGCCTCAGGTAACTTATGCAAATCGAAAAGGTAAGTACATGAAACAAAAAGGCGTCACTTTACCGAAAGTTTAAGTTCAATTTTATTGATGCAAAAACTTATCATTAAAGGAAAAAAAAAATTATCAGGTTCTATAAGTATTTCTGGATCCAAAAATGCAACATTACCTATCCTAGCAGCTACTCTGCTTACGGATAAAGTCATTACTTTAAAAAATATTCCACTAGTTCAAGATGTCCATACAATGATAAACTTATTAAAGTTTATCGGATTAAATATAGAAATCTCAAAAAAATCCAAAACATTAAAAATTTCGAGCAATAGAAAATTGAAAACAGTAGCACCTTACAATCTTCTTAAAACTATGAGAGCAGGTGTTTTAGTTTTAGGACCCTTGTTAGCTAAATACAAAAAGGCAAAAGTTTCACTTCCTGGTGGATGTGCAATTGGTGCAAGACCAGTTAATTTACATTTATTTGCTTTAGAAAAACTTGGGGCTAAAATTAAAATAAAAAATGGCTACATATATGCTTCCGCTAAAGATGGGTTAAAAGGAAGTATAATTAAATTTCCGTCTATTTCAGTTGGGGCAACAGAAAACGCTATTCTTGCTGCGGTCAGTGCAAAAGGTAAAACAATAATATCTAACTGCGCTATTGAGCCAGAAATCCAAGACATGATAATTTTTTTAAAAAAAATGGGATGCAATATTAATTTTGTTGGCAAAAGAAAAATTTTAATAATTGGTACTAGAGAATTTAAAAATATAAGACATGAAGTAATTTTTGATAGAATTGAACTTGGTACTTATTTAATTGCAGCAGCTTTGGCTGGAAAAAAAATTATTTTTTTAAAAGTAAAACCTAAAATTATAGAGACAGAAATAAAATTGTTAAAAAAAATGGGTATTAAAATAAAAATAGATAAAAATAAAATTACTATTTTTGAATCAGGTAAAGTAAATAATGTTAATATTAAAACAGCGCCCTACCCTGGCTTTCCCACAGATTTACAAGCACAAATTATGATTTTGATGTTAAAAGCTTCGGGTGTATCAAAAATAACCGAAAATATATTTGAGAATAGATTTATGCACGTGCCAGAACTCAGAAGAATGGGTGCAAAAATTATTATAAAAAAGAATATAGCATTTGTTACAGGTCCAACAAATTTATCAGGCGCTGAAGTTATGGCGACAGATCTTAGAGCTTCTGTCAGCTTAGTTTTAGCTGCATTAATTGCTGATAATCGAACTGTAATTAACAGAGTTTATCATTTAGATCGTGGCTATGAAAATTTAGAAAAAAAATTAAGAAAATGTAAAGCAAATATTAATAGAGTTTAAAATGAAAGTTACAAATTTAAAATTATTAGCAACATCAGATGAGGATTTGAGAGTTATAGCAGCCCACTTACAAGATGCAATTGTTTCAATACAAGATATTGCAAATTTAAGAAAAAATAGAATTTTTTTAATTCAATTAAATAGGTTTATGTGGGAAGACGTTGAAAAAGGAGTCTTTAGAAAAAGCAAGAGAATAAGAACAGTATTAAAATTTGACAATGTTATTAGTATTTCATCAAAGAATATTGACACAAAAAAAAATAAAAACTTTTTAGATTTTTTAACTGTTGAAAGCAATTTATTGCCTGATAAAAGTTATGAAATTAAATTAATCTTTTCAGGAGATGCTGTGAT
>CAJQSV010000032.1 GCA_905616445.1 uncultured Pelagibacteraceae bacterium | reverse complement strand
TTTACATTGGGTAAATATGTAAAAACATTTGAAAGTTCTTTTTCAAATTTTATTGGATCAAAATATTGTATTTCAACAAATAATGGGACAGATGCTTTAATTCTTTGTCTTAAAGCTTTAAATGTAGGACCTGGAGATGAAGTTATTACTGTTGTAAATACTTTTTACGCAACTGTTGGTGCGATAGAAGCTGTTGGTGCAATTCCTGTATTTTGTGATTGTGATGATAGATATCAGATTGATATTAACGATATAAAAAAAAAAATAACAAAAAAAACGAAAGTAATAATGCCTGTACACTGGGGTGGCGCATCACCAAATATGTACGAGATAATGAAAATAGCCAAGTCAAACAATTTAAAAGTCGTAGAAGATGCATGCATGGGTATTGGGGCATCTTTGAAGGGGAAGTCTCCAGGAACTTTTGGTAACATTTCTGCTTTTAGTTTTCATCCTTTAAAATCTTTAAATGTTACAGGAGACGGAGGAGCTGTCGTCACTAATGACAAAAAAATTTATGATTGGTTATCAAAATATAGAAATCACGGTATGATCAGCAGAGATACTATTGAGATGTGGGGTGTAAATAATAGAATGCAACCCTTGCAGTGTATCGTGGCATTATGGGGGCTAAAAAAAATAAAAGAAGTTATTAAAATTAGAAATGATAACGCAAACTATTACGATGAAAAATTTAAACAATTTAAAGATTTTATTACGGTCCCAAAAAGAATTAAAGGTTTTACTGAAACTTTTGCACTTTACATGGTGCTTTGTAAAAGAAGAGACAAACTCAAAAGTTTTCTTGAAAAAAAAAATATTGAAGTAAAAATTCATTATCCAAAAGGATTAAATCGTCAGCCTGCTTTTAAGAAATTTAATCAAAAAAGAAATTATGGGAAATTTAAAAATTCTGATAAACAAGCAAGAATGCTTCTGACCATTCCCGTGCATCAATTTGTTAAAAAAAAACAACAAGATTATTTAATTCAAAATTTAAAAAAGTTTTACAAAACTAATGAATTATAAAGTAGAATTAATAGACCTGCGGGCAAGATACGCAGAAGAAAGAAAGAAAATTTTAAAAATTTTAGACACTACTCTTAAAAGGGGGAACTTAATTTTAACTCCAGAATTGGAAGATTTGGAGAATAAAATATCACGATATACTGGGTCAAAATTTTGTTTAGGCTTAAATTCAGGAACTGATGCTTTAATGATGTCACTGTGGGCGTGTGGTATCAAAAAAAATGATGAAGTTATTACTAGCTCTTTATCATTTGTTGCGTCTGCCGGATCTATTGCTCATCTAGGAGCTAAACCAATTTTTGTTGATGTTAATGATGATTTAAATATTAATCCAGATCTAATTGAAAGTTGCATAACTAAAAAAACTAAAGCTATTCTACCGGTTCACTGGACAGGAAGAATGTGCGATATGGATAAAATTAGTAAAATAGCAAAAAAACATAATTTAATTATAATAGAGGACGCTGCACAAGGCATGGGTTCTTTTTACAAGGGTAGACATGCGGGCTCATATAGTAAAGTTGCAGCTTTTTCTGCTCATCCACTTAAAAATCTTAACGGCATTGGTGACTCTGGATTTATTACAACAAATAGCAAAGATATTTATGAAAAAATTAAGCTATATAGAAATCATGGTTTGGCTGGAAGAGATGTTGTTAAAATTTTTGGAGTTAATTCAAGAATGGACGTTGTTAACGCTCAAATAATTAAATTTAGACTTACAAAATTAAAAACTATAATTAAGAAAAGAAAAATGAATGTTCAATTATATAAAAAATATTTAAAAACAAATAAAGTTAAAATTATACCTGATAAAAAATATGAATCTAATTCCTATGTAATGTTTATTACTATTTGTGAAAATAGAGATGGATTAAAGAAATACCTAGAAAAACACAAAATTCAATCATTAGTTTACTACGGAACTCCATTGCACAAACATATAGCATCAAAACAATATAATATAAAAAGTAACTTAAAAAATTCTGAGCTCCTATCTTCAAAAGTACTTGCATTACCTCATCATCAAAATATAAAAAAAAATGATATAATTTATGTTTGCAAAAAGATAAATGAATTTTATGAAAAATAAGACAATTTTAATAACAGGTGCAACTAAAGGTCTTGGATTAGAGTGTGTCAAATATTTTTTAAAAAAAAAGTACAAGATAATTGCGGTTGGTAGAGATGAAAAATATTTAAAAGAATTTTCAAAAAAAATTCTCTTCTTAAAAGGAGACTTATTAAAAAATTCATTCCGTAAAAAGTTTTATAAAAAATTATCAGGTATTAAAAATATTGATATTGTTATCCATTGTTTAGGTGGTGGCCTTGGATATAAAGATCCTTTTATTCAATTAAAAAATTTTATTGATTTATTTTTGATAAATTTAGGTATTGCTTCTGAAATTAATAATAAAATTATCAAAAGTTTAAATCCTAAATCAAGTTATATAGTTCATGTCGGCTCAACTGCCTCTTCAGAAGCTATAGGGTCAGTTGGTTACAACAGTGTTAAAGCTGCTGTAGTGGCTTATGTAAAAAGTTTGGCTACAAATTTAATTAAAGATAAAATATTTGTATCGTGCATTCTTCCAGGTGCTTTTACTGCACCAGGAAATGCTTTTGAGAGACTAAAATTAAATAACAAAAAAGCTTATTTAGACTTTGAGAACAATAAGCTTCCAAGAAAAAAAGTGGCTAAAGCTTCTGAAATGATGCCACTAATAAATTTACTTACATCTAAAGAAGGTGAAATGTTAGCAGGCAGCTCGATAACAATAGATGCTTGTGAAACTAAAGCTTATAATCTGTAATGCCTCATTTCAACTTTGGTTATTTTAAGTCTCCAACTAATAGAAAATTAAAACCAGCTACTATTAAAAAAAAAATATTAGCTTGGAAAAAAAACAAAGCATTCTATGACGGATCAAGGGAAGATGGTTATGGTGGATTTAAATATGACGGTCGATGGTTAAAGATCCTGCCTAAAATAATTAAAAGATATAAACTAAACTCTTCTTCTAGAGTTTTAGAAATTGGATGTAAAAAAGGTTTTTTAGTTCACGATTTAAAAAAACTTGTGCCTGGTATTAATTGTACAGGTATAGAGGATCATTTGTACCCTTTAAAAAAATGTAAAAAAGAAGTAAAAAAATTTATTAAATATTCAAACTTTACGAAATTACCTTTCAAAAAAAATTCATTTGATTGCATAATCGCTATCTCTTCTATTTACACTTACAATTTTGGAGATCTTTTAAAAATATTTAATGAAATCAAAAGAGTTTCTAAAAATGATAAAATTTTTATTACCTTAGCTTCGTATGAAAATACCAGAGATTTGGAAAAATTACTTAATTGGACTACATTATCGACAGTTATTCTTAAAAAAAAAGATTGGTTAAAATTATTTAAAGAAGTAGGCTACAAAGGTGATTATTTCTTTACTGATGCTAAAGTCTTGGGATTAAAGTAAAATTAAATATCTTCTAGCATTTTAAGATTATTTTTATGTTCTTCACTTTCTAAAAAAGGGAAAACACTTTCAAGACCTACGCGATCAAAACTTCCGTCTTTATTCATTTTCATTACTACTCTTGGATGTAGTGGTTGCATTGGATTCATTTTTACTACACATAAATGTGGCTTATTATTTTTAAGAATTTTATTTAATAATTTTGTTTGTAAGATGTCAGAATTGATAAATGAAGTTTCAAAATTAAACGCTTTTCCTATTTTAACAAAATCAGGACAGCTCACGCCACTTTTAGGATGCGCGCCAACATATCTTTTAAAATTCTTAATTTGCATTAATTTTTGAGTTAAATAACCATCATTATCAATAACAAATATTTTTATTGGTAAATTATAATGAATCACGGTTTGTAACTCTTGTACATTAAACATTAAACCGCCATCACCTGTAAGACATATAACTCTATTTTTTTTTGATCCAACGCATGCTCCAATTGCTGCTGGTAATCCATAACCCATAGAAGCAAGTCCACTTGATGTAAAAATTCTTTGATTATCTTTTGCCTTAAATGATTGCATAGTGCAGGTAAAACTTGTCCCCATGTCTGTAACAACTATATCATTCGCATTAAGTTTCTTACTCATTTCATTTATGAATCTAAAAGAGTTTATAAAACCTTTTTCTTTTTTTTGATGTTCTTTAACAATTTGATATTTATTTTTTAAAAATAAAATTTTTTCTCTCCAATTTTTAAATTGATTATTTTTAATATTTTTTTTTTTTAACTCGATATTGATACTTTTAAGAAAAATTTTAACATCTTCTTGTATCTTGACGTCAGCTTTAAACGTTGGTTTGTTTAATTCTTTTTTTGATATATCAACATAAATTTTTTTAGAATTCACTGAAAACATGTCATCCATGTATCCTACTTGTGCTGTTGACATTCTTGATCCTAAAACAATTAATAAATCACATTTTTGAACAGCATAATTGCTAGCTCTATCTCCAAAAACACCCGACCTTCCGATTACATTTTCTGAGCTTGAATTGATCAGGTCTATTGTGTTCCAAGAAGTTGTTAATGGTATTTTGGTTAAATTAATAAATTCTACTAAGTCTTTTTCTGCTTTTGCAGATCTAATGCCATAGCCACTTATTATTATTGGTTTTTGTGATTTTGAAATTAAATTTAAAATTCTATTTTTTAAATTTTGACTAATTTTATTAGTTCTCTTGTTACGTTTTTTATTTTTTTTTGTTTTTTTAATTTTTTTAATGTCTAAGTTAAAAGATTGGACATCTAATGGTATCTCAACCCAAACTGGGCCTGGCTTACCTTCTAATGAAATTTTTATTGCTTCGTCAAATATAATTTCTAAATCGTATGGATTCATTATTGTCTTACAAAACTTGGTAACAGGTTTAGCCATGTCTACTACGTTGGCCTCTTGAACACCTAATTGTCTATATCCAATATTTGTTCCAATATCTTTTTTCATAACTTGGCCAGATATTATGAGCATAGGTATTGAATCAACCCATGCTCCTGTAACACCAGTTAAAGTGTTAGTTCCGCCTGGGCCAGTTGAAACATTAACAACGCCGGGTAGTCTTGATATGCGCGCCTCGCCTTCGGCAGCCATTGCTGCTGCCTGTTCATGATGTGTATATATTACATTTAATCCTGGGTGAGAGCCTATTGAGTCATTAAAATGCATAGAGCCTGCACCTGTAATAGAAAAAATATTTTTTAATTTTTTTTTATATAGATAGTTAGCTAAATAATCTGCAAATTTCATAAATATTTTTTTAAGTTATTGTCCATGATTGAAAAATGAAAACCTTTAAAATTTTTTTTTAATTTATAATTATCAAATTGTCTTAATCCTAAATGATGCATTGGTCCATTTCTTCTTAAAAAATTAATTTTTGAGTTATTTTTTGTTATTTTTTTTATCTTTATTGCAAGCTTATAAAAAGAAATAATTTCTGAACTAACAATGTTTAGAGTACCAGTAATTTTTTTCTGTGAAGACATATATATAATTTTAATCAAGTCATCTATGTAAACATGATCTCTTTTTTCTTCTCCTTTACCAAACAAAGATATAATTTTTTTTTGAAGTAAATTTCTCATAAATTGATTAGGACCATAAGAGTTGTGTGTATCATTTTTTCCATAAAGTAAAGTTGGTCTTAATATAAGTAGTTTTTTATAAAAAAAATTTTTTAACAAATTCTCTCTATGCAAGTGCATCATACCGTGCACAGAAGTTGGTTCGGTAAGACTAGTTTCAGTTATTTTTTTTTTGGTATCAGAGTAGACAGCATCAGAACTTATATAAATAAGTTTTTTTACGTCATTTATATCAATGCCTTTTATAATGTTTCCAATTATTTCAATGTTACTTAAATAATCATCTAAATTTTTTGCTGGTGCAATAGATGACGTTATTACCATTGTGCAATTTTTCTTTTTTTTTAAAATTTTTTTTAATT
>CAJQSV010000031.1 GCA_905616445.1 uncultured Pelagibacteraceae bacterium | reverse complement strand
ATTCTTCTTTTTTAATTTCAGGGCCTCGAATTTCTCCTGCCAACACTACTTTATTTGTTGTTGTTAAAGTTTCGCAAGCAACTCTTGAAAAGGGATCTTTAGACAAATAAGAGTCAACTACCATGTCAGAAATTCTATCGCAAAGTTTATCTGGATGACCTTCAGAAACTGATTCACTTGTAAATAAATAATTATTTTTTTTCATTTTTTTTAAAAATAGTAAAAGTTAAAACACATGTAAATAAAAGAACAAAGAATATCAAATCAATTTTATATTTTTTAGGTGGGTTGTTTATAAATGGTACGTTAAGTTCTATAACACCCGTTTCATTTGGTTTTAAAATTTTTTTTACTATTCCTTTGTTATCTATAAAAGCACTAAAACCTTTATTAGCTGATCTTGCCAAATAAACATTGTTTTCTATAGCCCGAAAGATCGCTTTTGCAAAGTGTTGATCGGGTCCTATGGTGTTACCAAACCAAGCGTCTTCGGAGATATTTATGATTAAATTGCTTGGTGTCTGGCTTAATTTGGGAAAAATTAATTCATAACAAATTAATGGTAATATTTTTGAATTACCAAGTTTAAAGATATCATTACTACTACCTTTTGAAAATGAACCGTAGCCATCTGTAATTTTTTTTAGTCCAAGTTTGCTTAAAAAAAATTCAAAAGGTAGGAATTCACCAAAAGGAACTAATTTAGTTTTATTGTACTGAAAAATAATATCGAATTTATTGTTAACAATGATTAAACTATTAAACATTTTAATATTATTTGTAACTACGTGCTCTGTATTAGATCCAAATAATATTAAATGATTTTCAGAAAAAGCATCTTCAAATAATGGCCTATATTTTTTAATTTGGTCAAAATTAAAACCAGTAAAAGCTCCTTCGGGCCAAACAAAAAGTGTTTTCTTGTTATTTTCTGGTTCGCTGTACCTTATTAGATTTGATATGTTCTCACTTAAATTAATATTAGACAAATTATATTTCAAATCAAAATTTGGTGAGATAATTTTTGTATAAATTGAGTTGTCTGAATTTAATTTTAATTTAGCTCTATTTTCGTCGTCGTTTTTAATTATTGAAGAACCATAAATATAGTTCCCAAAACAAATAAGTCCTAACAGGAAGAAAAAGATGAAATTAATTTTTTTTCTAAAAATTAATAAAAGTGGTGCGCAATAAATTATTATACACAATAAATTAAAAGAAAAAAAACCAAGATAAAATAATGATTGCAATACCTCGGGTAACCAAGACCAGGTGTAGGCCCATGTATTCCAAGGAAAACCTGTTAAGATTTTAGCACGAGCATAATCCATAAAAGCTAAAGAGCTTGAAAATAATAAAATAGATGTAAAGTTATTTTGCAAAAAGGGCCCAACTATTAAATTTCCTATACCAAAAAAAATTCCAAGAAATAAAGGCAGACCTATTATAGAAATAGGAATTAAAAATGTAAAATTTTCATCAAAAGTAAGTGCGTTTGATATCCAGTATGTGCCTGTTAAAAAATAACCAACACCAAATAAATATCCAATAAGAAATAAATTTAGTAAATAAGGTTTTTTTCTAAAAGTATTTTTAGATTTTTTTCGTACATAAGTTGTGAGCAAGAATAAAATTGGAATAATTGCAAAATTTATATAATTTAAATTAAACGGTTGAAAGCTAAATACTGTTAATGTTCCTAAAATAAATGGAAATAAAAAAATTAAACAGAGCCTGCTATTAAAAAAAGCTAAGATCATATTACTTGGAAGATTTAATTAACTTGTTTTCTAATTTTGTCATTTTTAAATAATCACGGTTTGATTTATGGCGATATCCCAATAAATGAGCCAGTCCATGAATCCAAGTTTTATCAAACTTTAAAAAAAAATCTTCATATTTAATTTTTGATATCATTTTATTTAAATTAATTATTATATCCCCTAAGTATATTTTGGTTTTTTTTTTCTTTAGTAATGTATTTAGATCTTCATTTTCATGAAAAGGGAAGGACAAAATATCAGTTGTTTTATTTTTTTTTCTAAACTCTTTATTTAATTTTTTAACTGCATTGTCTCCTGAAAGTAAAATTGTAAATTCAAAATTATTTTTTTCAAATATGCTAAATTTTTTTTTTATTTTTCTAAGTTTTTTATTTATATAGAAACTAGGAATCTTAATATGTTTTTTCCAATCTTTATTGGCAACTAATACATCAGCTTTTATCATCAACTTTTTTTTGGTAAGCTTGAATAATTTTTGATACAAGTGGGTGTCTCACAACATCATTGTGGTCAAATTCGATAATTTTTATTTCCTCAATATTTCTCAAAATATTTTTAGATTTTATTAAACCTGAGTGTGCTTTGTTGTGTAGGTCAACTTGGGTAGGATCACCATTAACTACTAATTTTGAGTTTTCTCCTATTCTAGTTAAAAACATTTTTATTTGTGTTTCGGTGGCATTTTGTGCTTCATCTAGAATAGCAAAGCAATTTTTTAATGTTCTACCTCTCATAAAGGCTAGTGGTGCAATTTCAATTTCACCAGTTTCAATTTTTTTATCAATTTTTTCAAAACCAAATAACTCATATAATGCATCGTAAAGTGGTCTTAAGTACGGATCTACTTTTTCTTTCATATCACCTGGTAAAAAACCAAGTTTTTCACCGGCTTCAACTGCGGGCCTGGAGAGTATGACTCGTTCGACTTTTTTTTCCATAAGCAAAGTAATAGCTACAGATACTGCAAGAAAACTTTTACCTGTGCCCGCGGGTCCAAGAGCCATTACAATGTCATTTTCCCTTAACGCTTTTATATAATCAGATTGTTTTTTTGATCTTGCTATTACAGATTTTCTTGGTGTTTTAATTAATTGCGTAAAAGTCTGTACGTTAGAATTATTACCTAAATTTAAATTTTTATTCACAGACAAAATTATATCACTCTTTTCAATATTATTAGTCAAAAGAAATTTATTAGTTAAAAATTTAATTGCTTCAGAAACATTAATAATACACTCTGACTTTCCTTTTGCTGTAATTGAATTGCCCCTAAAAAATAAAGTAGTTTTAGTTAATTTTTCTAATTGTTTTAAATTTTCATTAAATTCACCTACAATCAATAATAAAATATTATTATCAAGAATTTGAATATTTAAAGTTTCTTTATCTATTTTTTTTATTATAATTTTTTGATGTAATTTAGTTATCTCAGACATTAATTAAGCTGCAAAATTCCTTTTATCATTAGATAAAATCGTTCCAAATAAACTACTGTGATTAAACGCATTAATCTTAATATCTAAAATTTGACCAGTTAAATCTTTTGAACTTTGTACAATAACTGAATTTAAAAATTTATCTCGTCCAAAATATTTATCTTGTTTTTCTAGTTTGTTTTCAAAAAGTACTTCTGTTGATTTATTTAAAAATCCTTCTTTATACTTAGAATTATTTTTTTCAAGTACTGCTTGTAATTTGATTAATCTTTTTTTTGCTATTTCTTGATCTACATTATTTAATTTTGAAGCTGATGTTCCAGGTCTTGAGCTGTATACAAAAGAGTATGAATTAATAAATTGAACTTTGTCTATTAAATTTAATGTTTGGTTAAAATCATCTTCTGTTTCTCCTGGATAACCAATTATAAAGTCTGAAGAAAATTTAATATCTGGTTTGGCTATTCTAAGATTCTCAATAATTTTATGATATTCTAGGATATTATGTTTTCGATTCATTGCATTAAGAATTTTTGAAGAACCGCTCTGAACAGGTAAGTGAAGTATAGGCATTAATTTTTGACAGGATTTATGAGTTTCAATTAAATCTTTGGTGACGTCATTAGGATGTGATGTTGTGTATCTAATTCTTTTTAGGTCTTTAAATTCATTAAGCTTCATTATTAGATCTGCTAAACTAAATATGTTTCCTGCTTTATTTTTATATTCATAAGCATTCACATTCTGGCCCAATAATGTAATTTCTTTAGAGCCGTTATTTATTAGTTGTTTTGCTTCAATAATTATTTCATCTAAAGATCTTGAATGTTCAGGTCCACGTGTATAGGGCACTACACAAAAATGGCAAAACTTATCACATCCTTCTTGTATGGTTAAAAAAGAAGAAACTTTTGAGTTGGTGTTTCTAACTAAATTTAAACTATCAAATTTTTCTATTACATCAAATTCGGTACTGTTAACTTTATTTTTTCTTTTTTCTATTTCTTTTATTACACTAGGTATTTGATGATATGACTGTGGTCCTACCACACCATCTATATACTTTTCTCTATTAAGCATTTCTTCATTTTCTGCTTGAGCTACACAACCCGTGACTAGAACCATTGGTTTTTTTTTATTTTTAAATTCTTTTTTTAGCCTTCCAATATCATGGTAGACTTTGTCCGTAGCCTTTTCCCTAATATGGCATGTATTTAAAACATAACAATCTGCATCTAAGAGATTATCTGTAGTAACGTAACCCATGGGTTTAACTAAATCTAGAATACGATTACTGTCGTATTCGTTCATTTGACAACCAAAAGTTTTAATAAATATTTTTTTAAACAAATTATTTTTTTATTTTAGCCCCATAGAGTTCTAGTTTATGATCGACTAATTTATAACCTAATTTTTTAGCAACTTTACTTTGTAAAATTTCTATTTCTTTGTCGACAAACTCAATTATCTCACCGCTATTTATATCGATTAAATGATCGTGGTGTTCTTCTGGAGATTCTTCGTATCTTGCCTTGCCACCTTTGAAATCATGTTTTTCAACAATGCCAGATTCTTCAAACAATTTTACTGTTCTATAAACTGTGGCTATGCTAATTTTTTTATCAATTTTATTAACTCTTTTATGTAGTTCGTCTACATCAGGATGATCAGTGGAAACAGACATAGCTTCAGCTATTATTTTTCTTTGGTCTGTAAGCCTGACCCCTTTTGTTATACATTTTTCCTCTATTTTGTTCATATAATTTATTATAACTTAACTTAAATATAGTGGTTTAATCAATTTATTTTCTAATAAATTTTTTTCTATTAATATCTCAATATTTTTGAGGTCAAATTTCGCTATTTTTATTTTTTTTAGACTAATATCATTAAATATTTCGTCGTTGACTATCTCTTGAGGAGCGATAATTATAGAATTTTCTTCCCGTAAACATTCAGCATTAATTTTCTCAGGGACTGAAAAAATATAACTATCTTCAAATTTGCTTTCTGAATAGTAGTAAAAATTATTAGTTTTTTGGATTGAAATAATTTTTATTTCATCTTTTAAATATGGTGCTGCATTTAATAAGAAATAATTATAACTATAAACATTTGCTTTATTAACTAGTTTTATACCTTTGGCAACAGCTAGGGCTATTCTAATACCCGAAAAGCTACCGGGACCTGAATTCACAATAAGTGAAAATTTGTTGTTAATTTTAACATTATTTTCTTTTAAAAAAGTAAAAACATTTAACGCAAGCATTTCGTTTTTAATAAGATTAGTTTGTAATTTTCTAAAAAAAAATTTACTATCAATTTTTAATGCAATAGAATCATTTTCACCCGTGCAATTAATAATCAAAAAATTTTTTATCATTGTCTTACTCTCTATATCTTTAACTGGCCAATTATCATCTATGACTGACAGTATAGAAGATAAAGGTATTATTGTCCTCATGTATCATAGGTTTGATGAAAATAAATATCCTTCTACAAATATAAAAATAAATGATTTCTCAGAACATTTGAATTTAATAAAAAAAAATCAATTTAAATTCATAAATCCAAATAATTTTGAAAATGCTCTTTCTAAACAAAAAAATGAGAAAAAAATATTATTAACTATAGATGATGGTTTTAAATCTTTTTATGACAATGCGTGGCCAATTTTAAAAGTACAAGAAATACCATTTATATTATTTATAAACACAAGAGAAGTTGGAACTAATGGTTATATGAATTGGGCTCAGATTAAGGAAATTGCAAAAGAAAAATTTGTTCATATAGGTAATCACAGTTTTTCTCACGAATATCTGGTTGACCAAAAAAATGAAAAAATTATCTTAGATATAAATCGTGCTATAAGCGATTTTAAAAATAACTTAGGATACAACTCCCCTTTTTTTTCATATCCTTTTGGTGAATACAGTAATAATTTTAAAAATATTATAAAAAAATTTGGATTCAAATATGCTTTTGGTCAGCACTCAGGAGTTGTTGATGATACCAAAGATTTTTATGAATTACCTAGATTCCCAATTAACGAGGTTTACGGTGAACTCAAACGATTTGAAACTATACTTAAAACCATTCCGTTAAAATTTAAATCAATAATACCAGAAGAAAAATATATTACCGATAAGGACAACCCTCCACAAATCATTGTTGAATTTTTTGATGATTTAAAAAATATTAAACTCTTGAATTGCTATTCTAATGAACAAAATACATGGAGAAAGTCTGAACTTGAATACTTGGGAGACTTTAAAATTAAAATTAATTTGGTTGATAAATTTACCACAGAAAGAGGACGGATTAATTGTTCTTTGAGGGAGTCTGATGGATCGTGGCGTTGGTTAGGTATTCAGTTTGTAATAAGTGATCTTTAAAATTACAGTTTTAATTCATTCTCATCTTTAAAATCACCTATTGTTACTGTTTCAAATTCATCTAGATCGTTTTGTTTAATTATTTTTTCTAGAATTTTAGTGTATTCCTTGCCTGTTTGCGCATAATTTTCGAGTTCATGAATTAAGTCTAAACCTGATAAATTTTTATTTGTAGTTCTTAGTTCTAGTCTTTTTTTTCTAAAATTTTTATACCCTGAGTGTGTATTTAAATTAGTAATATATGCCTTAACTGATGCTCTTAATAAAGGAAACTTAAGTACCTTATGATTTTTATCTTCATCTTTATCAAGCGGAGCCATTCCTATTCCATTCCATGTCCACTGTCCAAATATAGCATTACCTTCTAAAGCAAATCTAGAGGTTCCCCAGCCACTTTCCTTAGCTGCTTGGGCCAATGCAATTGAAGCTGGGATAATATCCATTTTTTCAATTAACTCATCTATATTTTTTTTTTTCACTTTATATTCTTTGTGTTTTTTATTTATCCAAATTATATTTTTTTGTGATTGATTTTGTTTTAATATCTTTAATAAATATCTTTTATCTTTTAGAATTCTTTCATTTTCTGCAACCACTAGAGGTAAAAGGATCTGTAAAAAAGTTTCTTTTTTTTGTGTAACACTTTTTATTTTATTTAAATCTTTAGGCAGTCTTGTGAAATAAATTGGTTTTACTGTTTTTTTATTTCTTACCACATCTAAATCGTACTCCAGGTCATCGAATAAATTTAATACTGTTTGTGTTTTTAAAGTATAATCATTCTCTGGGTCGTACTGCTCTTTTGAGACCTGCGGTTTTTTTACTAACTTTTTAGATTTATTTTTTTTTGTATTATCTCGCGTCTGTTCTATTCTTTTTTTATCTGATTTTATCTCTACTGTTATCTTTAAGTCATTTACATCAGTTACAAGGCGTTTTATATAAAAAGCACTTGAGACCAACACTACTATGAGAAAACTATAAGCTCCTCTCAAAAAAAATTTTTTTAATAATTTCTCTTCAAT
>CAJQSV010000030.1 GCA_905616445.1 uncultured Pelagibacteraceae bacterium | reverse complement strand
AAATGGTATATATTTACACCTTACTGAATATCAAAAAAAGACATACTTAACAGGTGTAGCTACGGACAGTCACAGACTATCTTCAAGTAGCATAGAAGTTGATACTGGCAAGTCTTTTAACTCAATAATTTTACCAAAAAAAACTGTTTTTCAAATGTGTAATTTGTTAGCAGACACAAATGAAAAAGTTATAGTGCAGTCCAGTGAAAGTAAAATTCAATTTAAAATCGGAAAAATGAAATTAATTTCCAAAGTAATAGATGGAAAATTTCCTGATTATAAAAAAGTAGTTCCAGTAAATAATGACAAAAGTTTAACTGTCATATCTTCTGATTTTGTGCAAGCAATTGAAAGGGTTATCACCGTTTCTTTAGATAGAAAGGAAGGTGTTAAGTTAGTATTAGGTAAAGATAATATTAAGTTTTCAGTTAATAGCACCAACTCAGGAGAGGGCAATGAAGTTATCAAATCAAATTTTACAGGAGAAGAAATGACAGTTAGTTTTAATTCAAAATATCTAACTGATATAGCCTCTGAGGTTGAAGATAAAAATTTAAAAATTAATTTAAAAGATGCCATATCTCCTGTGCTAGTTGAAGATATGTCAGATACAAATAGTTATTATGTGATAATGCCTATGAAAATCTAATTAAGTAATTTCAAGTCATTTTTTTTATATTTGGCTTAAAACTGTTGGTGTTAATGAAAAATTGAAGGTTAGGCTTAAGGTTCATTTCGTATCAAATCAAAACAATGATATAAGTTTTCATCATAAATCAATAATAAATGTCAAAAAATTTAGAAAAAATACCTGAGCATTCATATAGTGCTGACTCGATTAAAGTTTTAAAAGGCCTAGACGCTGTTAGAAAAAGGCCAGGTATGTATATTGGTGATACAGACGACGGGTCTGGTCTTCACCATATGGTTTTTGAAGTTGTCGATAACGCTATTGACGAAGCATTGGCGGGACATTGCCAAAATATTTCAGTGAGTATGAACAAAGATAACTCCATTACAGTTGAAGATGATGGAAGGGGTATTCCTGTTGACATGCACAAGGGAGAAAAAATGTCAGCAGCAGAAGTAATCATGACACAACTACATGCCGGAGGAAAATTTGACCACGATTCTTATAAAGTTTCAGGAGGATTACATGGAGTCGGTGTTTCAGTTGTAAATGCTCTTTCTGAAAGATTGGAACTAAATATTTTTAGAGATGGTAAAGAACATTTAATAGCATTTAAAAATGGAAATTCTCTAAAACCTTTGAAAGAAACAGGTAAAACAAAAAAAAAGGGTACAAGAATAAATTTTCTGCCATCAAAAGAAATTTTCTCTTCAACAAAATTTAGTTCTGCAATTTTACAAAAGAGAATGCGAGAACTCGCTTTTTTAAACAAAGGTATAAGCATTGTTTTAACAGACAATACTACAGCAAAACCTAAAGAGTATATTAACAAATATGAAGGTGGTATTGTTGAGTTTGTTACATACATCAATCAAAAAAAACCCCAATTAATTAATAAAAATGAAACTGTAATATTTAAAAAGCCAATATTCGTATCCGCTGAAAAAAACAATGTGTTAGTTGAATGTTCTTTTGAATGGAATGCAGGATATTCAGAAGATGTTCTAGCGTTTACTAATAATATACATCAAAAAGATGGAGGCACCCATCTTCTTGGCTTTAGAAGTGCTTTAACAAGAGTAATTAATAAATATGCAAATGATAAAAATTTAAGCAAAAAAAATAAAGTTACTATTTCAGGAGATGATATTAAAGAAGGACTTGTGGCAGTACTATCTATTAAAATGCCTGATCCAAAGTTTTCCTCTCAGACAAAAGATAAACTTGTTTCTTCAGAGGTGAGATTGATTGTTGAAAGTGTTGTTAGTGAAAAAGTTGCTACCTGGTTTGATCAAAATCCTCCTGTTACTAAAAATATTTTAGAAAAAATTTTACAAGCTGCTATTGCAAGAGATGTAGCTAGAAAAGCTCGAGATAGTGTAAGAAGAAAAGGTACATTCGAATTGTCTGGTTTACCGGGTAAACTTGCGGATTGTCAAATCTCAAAAAGAGAAGGAACGGAGCTTTATATAGTGGAGGGAGATTCTGCTGGTGGTTCGGCCAAACAAGGAAGATCAAGGGAATATCAGGCTGTTTTACCTCTAAGAGGAAAGATACTAAACACCTATGTAAAAAATAAAATTAAGCCCAACGGAGTTATCAACGATTACGCAACAAAGGCGCTTGCAAAAATGATGTCATCTAATGAAGTTGTAACTTTAATTAATGCATTAGGAACAGGTTCTAAAGATTTTAATATAGAAAATTTAAGGTACGATAAAATTATAATCATGACCGATGCCGATGTAGATGGTTCACATATCAGAACACTATTGCTCACTTTTTTTAACAATCACCCATTTAACCAACTAAT
Organism: uncultured Pelagibacteraceae bacterium; assembly: GCA_905616445.1. Classification (GTDB taxonomy): domain Bacteria; phylum Pseudomonadota; class Alphaproteobacteria; order Pelagibacterales; family Pelagibacteraceae; genus Pelagilacustribacter. The sequence goes on along the minus strand of CAJQSV010000030.1, from coordinate 162 downwards.
TGAAAATGGTCATTTATATTTAGCCCAACCACCATTGTTTAAAGTAACTAAAGGAACAAAAAGTGTTTATATAAAAGATGAAAAAAACTTAGAAGATTATATTTTAAAAATATCTGAAAAAGTTGATAAAAAAATAAAAAAAGGGTCAGCAGATTTCAATAA
>CAJQSV010000029.1 GCA_905616445.1 uncultured Pelagibacteraceae bacterium | reverse complement strand
AAAGCTGGAAGCGTATTTAACAGCGTAAGAAACAATTTGAGTATCAGTAAAACCCTGCCTATCTAACGCACTTCTGATTTTTTTTACTCTTCCATCCATCATGTCAGAAGGTGCAACAATATCACAACCCATTTCTGCTTGGAGCAAAGATTGTTTGATTAAAATCTCTACTGTTGAGTCGTTATCAATTTTTTTTTTTTTAAAAATACCGTCATGGCCGTGACTAGTATATGGATCAAGTGCAACATCACACATTATTCCAATGTCATTTCCAAATTCTTTTTTTAATGTCCTTACAGCCCTACAAACTAAGTTGTTTTCATTTAACGATTCAGTTCCACTTTCATTTTTTTTATTTGCATTTATGTAAGGAAAAAGAGCTATAAGTGGGATTTTTAGTTTGCATGCTTTTTCTACTATTTTAGACAGATCTTTAATTGAATATCTGTAAATATTTGGCATTGATTTGATAGATTCCTTTTTTTTACTACCGTCTTTTACAAATAACGGCAGAATCAAATCACTTACAGATAAGCTGTGTTCAGAGACAAGTCTTCTAATCCAATCTGCTTTTCTGTTCCTTCTCATTCTCAAACTAGGATATGTACCAATTATTTTCATATTTTTTTTAAAAAGTTTATACTCTGCGACAAATATAATATTATAAGTCTATATAAAAGTAATTTAATGGGTAAAGATACAATCAATTAAAGTGAAAAAATTATTTACAAAAATTTGCATTAGTTCTGACCACGCTGGTTTTGCCTTAAAAGAAAAAATCAAAGATTATCTAATAAATAAAAGCATTTCTGTAATTGATCTTGGGCCATTTTCAGGCGTTTCTGTTGATTATCCAGATTATGTAAAAAAAGTAGCAAAGCGCCTCATGTTGCGAAAAAGTGACGCTGGTATATTAGTATGTGGGTCTGGAACAGGGATGGCAATTACTGCTAATAGATTTAAAGGTATTAGAGCAGCACAGTGCTATAATAAGTCTAGTACTATTCTATCAAGAAAACATAATAATTCTAATATAATTTGTTTGGGTTCAAGAATGTTAAAATACAAAGATGCTTTTAAATATGTTACATGTTTTTTAGATACTAAATTTGAAGGTGGCAGACATCAAAAAAGAATTAATAAAATATAATTTATGAATAAAGAAAATTTAAATAATTTTTTTAACAAGGATTTGAAAAGCAGTGATGCTGCACTTTATAATTCTATCTCTCAAGAGTTCAAGCGACAAACGCAACATATAGAATTAATTGCCTCAGAAAATATGGTTTCCAGAGCAGTTCTTGAAGCGCAAGGATCTGTTCTTACAAACAAATATGCGGAAGGTTATTCAGGAAAAAGATATTACGGAGGATGTGAATATGTTGACATCTCTGAAAATCTCGCGATAGAAAGAGTTACAAAGCTTTTTAATTGTAAATTTGCAAATGTTCAGCCTCATTCTGGTGCACAAGCTAACGGCGCTGTTTATTTAGCGTTGATTAAACCAGGTGATACAATTCTAGGAATGAGCTTAAACTCTGGCGGTCATTTAACCCATGGAGCCAAACCTGCTCAATCAGGTAAATGGTTTAACGCAGTACATTATGACGTAAACCCTGAAACAGGATTAATTGATTATGAGGGTGTAGAAAAACTTGCTTTAGAAAATAATCCTAAGATTATAATTGCCGGCGGAAGTGCGTACTCAAGAATTATTGATTTTAAAAAGTTTAGAAGTATAGCAAATAAAGTGAAAGCTTATTTATTAGTAGATATGGCACATTTCTCAGGACTAGTAGCTGGAGGCGCGTATCCAAATCCATTAGACTATGCTGATGTAGTTACCTCGACAACTCACAAGGTGTTAAGAGGCCCAAGAGGTGGGATAATTTTGACTAACAAAGAAGAGTTGATAAAAAAATTTAATTCAGCAATTTTTCCAGGATTGCAAGGAGGGCCCTTGATGCATGTTATCGCCGCTAAAGCTGTTTGCTTTAAGGAGGCTTTAGATCCTAGTTTTAAAACCTACACCAAACAGGTTATTGATAACGCAAAAACATTATCTGAAACACTAGTTAAAAATAACTTTAAAATATTCTCCGGTGGCACAGATACCCACTTAATGCTTTTAGACTTAAGAGACTATAAACTTACGGGTAAATTAGCTGAAAGCAGCCTCGGTAAAGCTAATATCACTTGTAATAAAAATTCGATACCGTTTGACACTGAAAGTCCAATGATTACATCTGGTGTTAGGCTCGGTACACCAGCTTCAACAACAAGGGGATTTGGTCAAAAAGAGTTTATTTTAATTGGTCAATTGATTTCTAAACTACTCAAAGAATTAGCCAAAAACCCTGAAAATAATTCTAAAGTCGAGAATGAGGTGCGAAAAGAGGTAATTGATCTTTGTAGTTCTTTTCCTATATATAGTACTCAATAAATTAAAAATAACTATGCTTTGTCCATTTTGTAAAGAAAAAGATACATCCGTCGTTGACTCGAGACCAACGGAAGATGGAACCGCTATCAGAAGAAGAAGACTTTGTGGCTGTGAGAGAAAAGAAAGATTTACTACTTTTGAAAGGGTTCAATTTCAAGAACTTACCGTTATTAAAGGGAGTGGAAAAAGAGCACCATTTGATCGAGATAAGATTTCAAAATCAATAAGAATAGCTTTAAGAAAAAGACCAATAGATAGCGACAGCATTGAAAAATTTATTTCTAAACTAGTAAGAAATCTAGAAGGTCTTGGTGAGAGCGAAATACCAACCTCAACAATTGGAAAAGTTATCATGGAAGGTCTGTCAGCATTAGATCAAGTTGCCTATGTTCGTTTTGCTTCAGTTTATAAAAATTTTAAAGAAGCAAAAGATTTTGAACAATTTGTTGGCAATCTAAATGTCTATAAAGCTGATTAAAGACAATTTTTATATAAAGCTCGCATACCAACAAGCGGAAATCAACATAGGTTCAACCGGAAAAAATCCATCTGTTGGAGCTATAGTTGTAAAAAAAAATTCAGTTATATCATCTGGTTACACCTCTTTAAACGGAAGACCCCACGCTGAATCAAATGCGCTAGAAAAAAAACTAAATTATAAAGATTCAAATTTATACGTGACTCTAGAACCATGCAGTCATTACGGGAAAACTCCACCTTGTACAAAAAAAATAATAAGTAAAAAAATAAATCGTGTCGTGTTTTCAATAAATGATACTGATCTAAGGTCTAAAAATTTAGCAACAAAAGA
>CAJQSV010000028.1 GCA_905616445.1 uncultured Pelagibacteraceae bacterium | reverse complement strand
AAATAAAATCACACCGAGGGGAAGGCTTATTTTGCATGCAACAAATGTTTTAAGTAACTTTATTTTTAAGGAAAATGATTAATTTTTTTATTATAAACATAGTAATTATGATTTTGGTTAACCAAATTAAAATTGACTCACAAAAAAAAATGAAAATTTTCTTAATTATTAATTTATTAATTTTGTTTTTTGTTTCTAATTCAGCAGTTCAACTTCTAGAATTTCTAATAGTTTTATTTTGTGGCCTATATCTCTTTGCGAATTGTTATACTATTCGTTATAGTTCATTAAGAATTTTGATTCTTAATGAAGTGGCTAATAAAAAAAAAATTACTACTGAAGAAAAATTATATAACGATAGAATGAAAAGGTTTAAAAAAAATAATAAAAGTTTTATGAATAAAAGAGTGTTTATACTATTTAATTCTATAAATAACGTTTTTAGAAAATTTTTTATATAATTTAAATTTATGAAAAACAAAACTGATGCTTACGATAAAAAAATAGTAAAAAAACCGTGGGGTTTTGAATATACTATTTTCAGAAATTTAACTAAGCTAGCGATTACATATGTGAATATTCTGCCTAAAAAACAAACTTCGCTTCATTGTCACCCCTCAAAAAAAACTGGTTTTATAATTTTAAGCGGTAAAGCCAAAGTTCAAATTGGAATTGATAAAACTAATACTAAGATATACGAGCCGTCATCATTTTTAGTTATAAGATCTGGTTTGTTCCATTCGCTCAGGTGTATTTCTAGGGAGCCTCTTATTGCGCTTGAATTTGAAACACCGGCAGATAAGAGGGACCTTGTGAGATTCAAGGACTTGTATGGCAGGCAATCAAAACCTTATGAAAATCTTAATAAAACACAAATAAACAATTCTATTGTGTTTTTTAAAAAACCTAAAAAAAATAAACCTTACCGATATTTATTTAATAATTTAGAAATTTTAATAGAAAATTACAAAGACTATAAAAAAATGTTTAAAAATAGTAATAATTCAATTAGCGCAATAATAGATGGAAAAATTATCAATAACAAAGGTAAACAGGTAATAGGATTTGGAGAAATAGTGAGAACACAGACGCTTAGAAAGCTATCTGATAAATTTAAAATACATAAAAATATTATATTGATGAAAATAACTAAAAAAAATATAGTTAATCGTAGAAAAAATACTTTAATTCAAATAAATTAATGGCATGAATAAAAAAGCATTAATAGCAACTTCTAAACTAGTGCAAGATCACGAATTTATTTACCCTTTTTATAGGTTAAAAGAAGAAGGCTATGAAGTGCACACATTCAATTGTGAAAAAAAACAAACCTTAGGTTATTTTGGTACTAAAATTCCTCCCAAAGAAGATGATAAAATAATTCAGCTTAATGAAATAGATGTAAAAAATTATGATATTTTAATACTGCCGGGTGGGGTTAAATCAATGGAAATTTTGAGATTAAACAAAGATTTAATTGAGATGATAAAAAAATTTGATCAAAGTAAGAAAATTATTGCAGCCACATGTAGTGCGGTAATGATGTTAATATCTGCTAATTTAACAAAAGGCAGAAATGTATCTGGGTATTATGCCTGGAAGGATGATGTAATAAACTCAGGAGCTAACTTTGTTGATAAGCCTTGTGTAATAGATAAGAATATAATCACATCTCCACATTATAAATATGTTGCTGAATGGATGGCTGGAACAATAAGTGTTTTAAACAAAAATAATTAATTTAAAAATTCTTAAAAACTTATTACGCTCTTAAATTAAATGACAAATTTTCATTATCAAATTTGTTTAAATTTTCTTTTACCCAATTAACTGTTTCATCAATTCCATCTTCTAAAGAAATTTTAGCTTTCCATCCGGTGTCATTGTAAAGTTTTGTACTATCCAGCCAATACTGTTTGTCTTCTCCTGCTCTGCCTTGAGTAATTTCAACAGATTTATCAAAATCTTTTCCTAATTGACTGCAAACAATTTCTACTAACTTTCTCATTGAGACAGGTTCGTCTACACCCGCATTATAAATTTCACCTATTTTTCCATTTTTTAAAACAGCAAATATAGCCTCGGCAATATCTCGACAATGCATAAATGATTTTTTTACTTTCCCTCCGCCTTCTAAAGAAAATTTTTCCCCTTTTAAAATCATCAATGCTGCTTTTGGAATAATTCTATATAATAATTGTCCAGATCCATATCCATTGCTTGGTCTAATTATGTTCATAGGAAAATTTTTAACTTTGTGCATGCTTTCTAAGTGCATATCAGCTGCTAATTTTGATATTGCATAAGGACTTGTAGGGTTGAGTGAATGGTTTTCGTCTGCTGGTTTGTCAACGGGTCCATACAATTCGGAAGTACCTATTTGTATAAATTTTTTTAAATATTTCTTGTCTAGTAAATATTCAACTATTTTTGATACCGCTGTAACATTTGTATCGTAGTATCTAAAAGATTTTTCCCAAGATGTAGCATATGCTAATGCAGCAAAATTTATAATATAGTCTGGTTTATATTTTTCAAAATATTCAAATAAAAAATCTTGCTCATAAACTATGTGACAAGCTTTATATGTATATCTAGGGTCATTTTTTCCAACACCTATCGTAAAAGCACTATTTTTAACTTGATTTCTTCCAAGTGACA
>CAJQSV010000027.1 GCA_905616445.1 uncultured Pelagibacteraceae bacterium | reverse complement strand
GTTGCAAAAAATAAACCAACGAATAAACCGCCAAAGAAAGCTAAAACTGATATTTGTAAGCTAATCCAAGCACCTCTTACAAGATACGGAAAAAATTCTAATACTTGAGTATAAACTAATGTGTATCCCATAACTAAAACCCCCTCATAAAATATTAATTATGAGGGGATTCGGTAAATTTTTAAAATAAGTGATTTTTAGAAGTATGGTTGTGGTTTAACACTGTGTACTTGACCAATTCCAAACCATTTTGTCCATGTTTCATCAACAAAGCCTGATCTGTGCATAGTGTAAAGCGCAACATTCAACCATTGTTGTAATGATGCATTTCCCTTTTTAACACCAATACCGCAATACCAAGTGTCTATTGCTTTATCGACTACTTGCCATTTAATATCTTTGTGTTTATTCATGTGTTCCCCAAGGAAATCAACTACATCTACAATACCGTCTGCTCTTCCTTGTGCAATTGCTCTCATAGCATCAGGATAATTATCGAATAAAGTGATTTTAGCTTTAGTTAGGTTTTTCTTTGCCCAACCAGCTGGCATAGATCCTCTAACTTGTGCTAATTTTACATCAGATCTGTTCATATCCATTACTGCAGCAAAAGGTTTTTTGCTTGTAGTTAAAGCACCAAATACTTCTGTATGGACTGGTACAGTATAATCTACGATCTTTTGTCTTTTGTAGTTTCTTGTAAGCGCACCCATTACGATGTCAATCTTACCAGTTGCAACAAAAGGGATTCTGTCTGGAGAACCCGTTTTAACCAGTTCTAACTTTACGCCTAACATCTCAGCCAGTTTAGCCATTATATCTGCGTCAAATCCTACCAGTTCGTTTTTGTCATTATATTTTGCAAGTGGTGGTAATCCGGGATTCACACCTCCTTTTAAAACACCTGATTTCATTATTTCGTCTAATGATCTTGCTTGTGCGCTTGCTGAAAGCGACAAAAAAATCATTAAAACAAAAATTGATTTAAATATTTTATTAATCATATTTTCTCCCTTTTTTGTTTAAGCGAAATTTAACCGTAAATTTAGAGTAGAGTATACAGAAATTTTTTCCATAATGTGACCACAGGTTGTAATTAAGATTTTTACGCAAATACTAATAAAAATTTTATGTTTAATTTTAACAATAATATTATTAAATTAAACCTCGTAAAGATTTTTAAAAAAATAAATATGACTGAGACTATATAATGAATTTGAGAATTTCAGATTATTTTGAAAGAGGAAAAAAAGTTAAAATAATTGTTAATGAAAATACTATTGAAGCACACGAAGGAGAATGTCTCTCAGTAGTTTTATTTATATCAAATCATAAAAATTTACGTTTATCTCCAAAAAGGAAAGAAAATAGAGGCATGTTCTGTTTGATGGGTTCGTGTCAAGAGTGCGCTGTTTTACTTAATGGTAAAAAAGTAACTTCATGTAATATTTTTATAAAAGAGGGAATGACTGTCAAAACTGGAGATCTCGATGAATCATAAAAAAGAATATGATGTTATTGTAATTGGTGCTGGACCTAGTGGGGTAAGTGCAGCAATAAAATGTTCAGAAAAAAGATTAAAAGTATTAATTATAGACAGTAATGAAAATAGTGGAGGTCAAATTTATAGAGCTCCACCAAAATCTTATGTTAAAAAAAAAGAGAAATCACTTAAAGAGAACTTGATTCAAATTAAACTTTCCGAAGAATTAAAAAAAAACAAAGTGGACACTGCCTATAATCATACTGTTTGGCAGGTATCGCCTGGTTATAAAATTGATGCTTTCAGTGATGAAGGAACAATACAATGGAAAACAAAAAATTTAATAGTTGCAACTGGAACTTATGAAAAAATAATACCCTTTGAAGGATGGACCACTCCTGGTGTTATTGGTCTGGCAGCTTGTACAGTTATGTTAAAGTCACACCAAACACTTCCTGGGGAGAAAATTATTTTAGCTGGAAACGGACCTTTATTAATATTAGTCGCATACTATGTATTAAAATTTGGCGGTAAGATTGAGGCTATAATTGATACAAGTAAAAAATCTCAGTGGTTAAAATCAATATTTTCATTAATTCTAAGTCCACAAAACTTTATACAAGGCATCTCATGGATGTTAAAAATAATATTTTCTAGAATTCCTATTTATTCA
>CAJQSV010000026.1 GCA_905616445.1 uncultured Pelagibacteraceae bacterium | reverse complement strand
TTTTTATTTAAAATTGAATAAAAAGGTTGTAAAATTTCATTAATAATTTTGTGAGATAAATATCCTCTTCTTGAAGGTATTGGCACTTTGTTTTTTAAGAGTTCCAACTCCATCTCGTAGGTCGTAAGTTTTAGACTTGTATCTAAAACTCTATAAATTTTATAAATTTTTGCTAATTCAATTATTTTCCTACGGTAGCTAACAATTTTTTTCACTTTAAATAGCCTCTACTGATTTTACTTCTTCAACATAATGACAAAGTAAATTTTGAACACCTTGCTTCAACGTCATAAGTGAACTTGGACAACCTGAGCAACTCCCTTGCAGCTCAACATGAACGACACCATCTTTAAAAGATTTAAATTTAATATCACCTCCATCTTTAGCTACAGCTGGCCTTATTTTTTCGTCTAAAATTTTTATAATTCTACCTTCAATTTCACCTGAATTTATGCTGGTATTTTCTAAATTTTTTTTTTTGTTAAGTATAGGTTCATTGTTTGTTTGAAAGTAATCGTTCAGATGAGAAATAACTGTTGGTTTTAAAACGTCCCAAGAGATTTCTTTGGTTTTTTTTACCGACAAAAAGTTGTCAGAAAGGAGGATAAGCTCCACACCTTTTAAATTAAGTAAATTTTTTACAAACTGATTATCTATTTTGTTTAAATCTTTTTTTTGAAATTCTTCAGTTCCTATTGTGGATATAGTTTTTTCCGACAAAAATTTTAATGAATCTGGATTGGGTGTTGGTTCAGTTATTATCATACTTAATTATATCACTTTTAGTTAAATAAATCCTACCGCATTTCGTACTTCTTTAATGTTATGTACAGCTAGATTTCTAGCTTTTTCAGTACCTTCTCTAAGAACTTTTTCTAAATAACTTTTATCCTCTAGCAAATTTTTTATTTTTTTTCCTACTGGACATATTACTTCAATTAACACTTCTGATAATTTATTTTTTAAATAAGAATAGTCCTTTCCTCTAACTTCATTTAACACTTGCTCTAATGACATTTCAGATAAATCCGAGTAAATATTGATTAGATTTAATGCTTCAGGTTTTTTTTCCAAATCTTTGAGATTGTCAGGTATAGAAGAGGTGTCTGACTTTGCTTTTTTAATTTTTTTAATTATATCATCGGCGGTGTCTTTTAAATCGATTCTAGAATAATCTGACTCATCAGACTTACTCATTTTTTTTGTTCCATCTCTTAGACTCATAACTCTTGATATATTTTTTTGTATCAAAGGCTCAGGTATTGGGAATATATTTTTTTTAAAATCGTTATTAAATTTTTGTGCAATATCTCTACAAAGTTCTAAATGTTGTTTCTGATCTGCTCCTACTGGTACGTGTGTGGCTTTGTACAATAAAATATCCGCTGCCATCAAGTTTGGGTAAATATAAAGTCCAACGCTTGCTTTTTCTTTTTCTTTACCAGCCTTTTCTTTAAATTGTGTCATTCTATTCAACCAGCCAACACGAGCTACACAATTAAAGATCCAAGCAAGTTCCGCATGGCCACTCACTGCCGATTGATTAAAAATAATACTTTTTTTGTTATCAAGTCCAGTGGCAAGAAAACCAGCTGTCGTTTCTAAAATATTGTTTTTAAGATCTTTAGGGTCTTGAAAAACTGTAATTGCATGTAGATCAACCACACAGTAGATACACTTTGTTTGATCCTGAAGGGCTACAAAGTTTTTAAGTGCCCCAAGATAGTTGCCTAGATGCAAATTGCCTGTAGGCTGCACACCTGAAAAAACTAATTTATTTTTATCCATTTTCTAATTTGTTTTAAAATTTTTAATTTTAAATACTCCTAATAATCGAGCTAATAGTAAATACGTAGCAGTAACTAAAATTATAATCATTATAAGATAAAATGATTTATAATAATTACTATAAATTAGCTTATCCTCAAAAAAACCTAATAGATAATAAAGTCCTAAACTCATGAATAGTGTAGAAATAAGTATTTTGACTATGTTGATAAAAAAAAAGTCCTTTTTATTAAAATATTTTAATTTTATTAATAATACTGCATAAATCAAAACAGCTGACCATGTCGCGATAGACGTTGCTATGGGAATGATTACGAATCCAATTTTTTTAAAATAAATTACTGATATTAAAACATTCAAAACAACACTAAAAGCTGAAACATAAAATGGGGTACGTGTGTTGTCTCTGGCAAAGAAAAAATTAGAGAGAACTTTGATTAATGCAAATGCTGGAACTCCATATCCAAAATATTTTAAAGCCGTAGCAGTTAAAATGACATCTTTTTCAAGAAATGAGCCGTAGCCAAACAGTGCGTTAGTAATTTCTTTTGAAGCTATAATTAAACCAAAGCACGCTGGAACAGACAAAAGCAAACAAAGTTCAAGTGATCTGTTCTGTATTTTATATACCTCATTCCAGTTCTCAATTTTTATTTTTTTTGTTAGCTCTGGAAGTGCTACTGTGCCAATAGCTATTCCAGCTATAGCTAGGTTGATTTGATAAATTCTATCAGCATAATATAAATAAGAAACAGCTCCAGCTTCAAAAGAAGCAATGATTGTCCCTATTAAAATATTAATTTGAGTAACGCCTGATGAAAAAATACTAGGTAATAATTTTTTTAAAAAAAATTTTACTTTTGCGGTAACTTTAATTTTAAACTGAACAGTGGGTTTATAATATTTTTTTGTAAAAAAAATTAAAAATAGTAATTGGAATAGACCAGCTGACGTAACAGCATATGAGAGATTTAATCCAAAGTTTTGGTCAAGAAAATAAGAAATTAATAAACTTAGAATTAAAAAAATATTTAGTATTATTGGAGCAGCGGCGGCGGCGGCGAATTTATTATTTGTATTCAATATTCCTGAAAAAAAAGAAGATAAGCTTACAAAAAATAAAAACGGAAAAGTTATTCTTGTCAATTGTATTGCTAAATCAAATTTTTCTGACTCTTCATAAAATCCTGGTGCTATCAAGTAGACTATCGCTGGTGTAAAAATTTCCACTAAAAAAACAATTCCTAATAAAGTTATTATTAATAAATTTAAAACATCGTCAGCAAATTTTTTTCCTTCAGTTTTGTTTTCTAGGTTGGCCTTTGCATAGCTGGGAATAAAAGCTGCGTTAAATACTCCCTCAGCAAAAAGTCTTCTAAAAGTATTGGGAAGTCGAAATGCTACAAAAAAAGCATCTGCATAAATTGATGCTCCTAAAAAAGATGCTATCAATATATCTCGCAGGTATCCTAATAGGCGACTTATCAAAGTATAAAAACCAAAGACAGAAGCTGAAGATAATAAGTTCATATATTTTTTTACTTAAAAAAAACAAATTAATGATGATTTTGTCTGTTTTATATTACATACTCAAATTTTATGACAAAAAAATCTAAAATTGATCATTACACAGATAAAGAAGCATTAGAGTTTCATACACAAGGTAAGTCTGGCAAAATTGAGATAAATTCCTCAAAACCTTTAACAACCAAAAGGGATTTATCCTTAGCTTATTCGCCTGGCGTAGCTGTCCCAGTTAAAGAAATCGCAAAAAACCCCGAAGCTGCGTATGACTATACGAGTAAAGGAAATTTAGTTGCCGTTATTAGTAATGGGTCTGCAATTTTAGGTCTAGGAAATCTTGGTGCTTTAGCATCAAAGCCTGTGATGGAAGGTAAATCAGTTTTGTTTAAAAGATTCGCAGATATAGACTCAATTGACATTGAGGTTGATAGCTCTGATGCTGAGGAGATTATTAATACAATAAAAAATATAGGTAATACTTTTGGTGGAATAAATTTAGAAGATATTGCTGCACCAGATTGTTTTATTATTGAACAAAAACTTAAAGAACTATTAGATATACCTGTTTTCCACGATGACCAACATGGCACTGCTATTATAACAACTGCCGCACTGATTAATGCTCTGGATATTTCTAAAAAAAAGATTACCGAGGTAAAAGTCGTTGTTAATGGAGCTGGTGCTTCTGCTATTGCTTGTACTAATTTATTTAAACTTTCTGGAGTAAAAAATGAAAACGTAATTATGTGTGACAGATCTGGAGTTATATATAAAGGCAGAGATAAAGTTGATCAATTTAAGTCTGCTTATGCAATTGAAACTAAACTGAGAACACTTGCAGATGCCATGAAGGGTGCAGATGTTTTTTTAGGCTTATCTGCCAAAAATGTAGTTACAAAGGATATGGTTAAATCAATGGGAAAAAATCCTATTATTTTTGCGTGCGCTAATCCTGATCCAGAAATAAAACCTGAATTAATAGATGAAGTCAGAACAGATGCTATTGTTGCAACGGGCAGATCTGATTATCCAAATCAAGTAAATAATCTTATCGGTTTTCCTTATATTTTTAGAGGCGCGTTGGATGTTAGGGCCAAAGAAATTAATGAAGAAATGAAAGTTGCGGCTGCAAAAGCAATTGCACAATTAGCAAGAGAAGAAGTGCCAGATGAAGTCATCGCAGCTTATGGTGGTGAGAGACCTCGATACGGTAAAGAATATATAATTCCATCAACGTTTGATCCAAGACTAATTAGTGTCATACCTGTTGCAGTAGCTGAAGCTGCAATGAGGACTGGAGTAGCTAGAAAAAAAATTAATGATTTAGAAAAATATAAAGAAGATTTATCTAGAAGACTTGATCCTTCAATGAATATTATGCAAGGTATAAATGCACAAATAAAAAAATCACAAAAAAGAGTAGTGTTTGCAGAAGGAGAAGATCCTAATATTTTAAAAGCAGCTGTGGCTTTTAAAAATAGTAAATTAGGTATTCCGATTTTAATCGGAAAAGAAGAAAAAGTTAAAGAGCAGCTTAAGAATATAGGTTTAGACGAAAATTTTAATATAGAAATTATAAGTTCCAAAAATGCTGAAAAAAGAAAAAAGTATACAAAACATTTATACAAAAAACTTCAAAGAAATGGAATGCTCGAAAGAGAATGCGATCATCTTGTGAGAAATGACAGAGTAACATGGGGTTCGTGTATGGTTGCTTGTGGTGATGCAGATGCAATGGTTACTGGAGGCACGAGACACCACGCAGCTACGATAGAAAAATTAAATAGAGTTGTAGATTCTAGGCCTGGAGAAATAATTTTTGGTTTAACTATGCTGGTTTCAAAAGGTAGAACAGTTTTTGTATCTGATACGAATGTTCATGACAACCCTACAGCTGAACAACTTGTTCAAATAGCAATTTCAAGCACAAGAGTGGCAAGATTATTTGGTTTCGACCCTAAAGTTGCTTTCCTGTCTCACTCAACTTTTGGCAAGCCCGCAACGGAAAGAACTAAACATGTAAGGGAGGCTATTGAGTTAATGAAAACCAAAAAAGTAGATTTTGACTATGATGGAGAAATGCAGCCTGATGTTGCTTTAAACCCTGAATACAAAGAGTCGTACCCATTTTCAAAAATTGTAGGTAACGCAAATATTCTGATAATGCCCGCACTTCATAGTGCCTCTATAACTGTAAAATTAATGAAAACGTTTGGAGGTGCTAAACTAATTGGACCATTATTAATTGGTTTAGGACTTCCGATTGAAATTGCTCCTCTAAGATCTTCTCCTTCTGAAATATTAAATCTTGCTTCTATCGCCGCCTATTCTTCTGAGGTAATTAATTATAAGGATTAAGTTTTATTTCTACTAAGCTCAGAGACTAAATATATAGTTGGTATGACTTCTTTTACGTCATAAATTTTGTTAGCTTCATCTATAACTTTTTTTTTTTCTTCATCGTCTATAGCTATACCAAAAATGTAAATTACCTTATTGATTGTCTCTAAAGTATAATTTCCAGATTTTACCGATTTATTAAAAAACAAAGCAGTTCTTAACTGTGAAGTTATTAGAATATCTTTTGCAGAACTTTTAAAGTTGGAATACCCTTTTATTTCTAAGGCATTTTTAACTGATCTTACACCTTTTGTTTCCCAGGCCAATTTTGTTATTCTAATTTTTTCTTCTGGATTATCTACTTTGCCTGTCAAAAATATTCTTCCGTCTAAAATTTCAACCTGTATATATAAAAAATATTTTTTATTAGTCAAAGTCAACCTTGCCACTAAATTTTTCTGCATCAAGGTGTCATCAATTTGCATGCCTACAGTTCTTGGATCGAAACCTATACTTACACCTTTGCCAAAGGTAGAAAGATTCCCGGTCGCACAACCAGTTAATATTAAAATTATAAAAGTTAAGCTAATTATTTTTTTCATTATTTTTTATTTCTAAACAAATTTCGTACACTTTTTTTTTTGAGATTTTTTCTTTTTTAGATATTAATTCCACAACATCTTTCATACTATATTTTTTAAGATATTTAGTTGCTTCAACAACAAGGTCTACATCTGGCTCTAATTCATTATTAGTATAAATTTTTGATAAAACAATAGTTAGTTCTCCTTTTACATTAGTTTTAAAGAGCTTTATTGTGCTTATTTTATCTCTATAAAAAGTTTCGTGTATTTTACTAATCTCTCTAGCAATCATAATGTCTCTAGCAAAGAAATACTCTTTAAAAAAAGTTAAATAAAAATTAATTTTTATACCAGGTACGAAGAATACCAAAGAATAATCTAGATTTTTAAGGCTATTGATAGTTTTGACAAGATCATTTTTAGTTTTGGGTAAAAACCCATAAAAAAGAAACTTATCATCAAACCCTGCGACAGAAACTGCAGCGGTTATTGCTGAAGGTCCCGGTATAGGAAAAATTTCAATATTTTTTTCAGCACAGGATTTAACTAATAAAAGTCCTGGATCAGAAAGAACGGGTGTCCCTGCATCAGAGATTAAAGACAAAACTTTTCCCTCATTTAAATATTCAATGATTTTTTGCAACTCCTTTTTTTCATTGAATTTGTGGTATGAGACTAATTTTTTTTTAATCTTATAGTGATTTAATAACTTTAAAGATCTTCGTGTATCTTCACATAGAATTATGTCTGATTTTTTTAATATCTCTAAAGATCTTAATGTTATATCATCTAAATTTCCTATGGGTGTTGATACAATATATAGTCCTGGCTTAAGTGTGCTCATAAAAAATGATTAAAAACATTATTACATTTTTATCTTATATATTTCTATTTTTTAATAGTAATTTAGTTGTAGCTGAGAATGATAAAAAACTTATAGTTGGTTTACTTGCCCCTTTTTCTGGTGAATATAAAAATTTAGGCAAATCATTACTACTGTCTACTCAACTTGCGCTTGATGAAATAGACAATGAAAATATTATTATTATTCCAAGAGACAGTGGCTCTAATAATAAGGAAAAGTTAAACAATGCAATTAGAGAAATAATAAATAATGGCGCTAAAATAATAATTGGTCCTATGACCTCTTCATCTTTTGCTGAACTTGAAAAATATAATGATACAATTTTTATTTCTCTATCCAATAAAGAACCTCAAATATCTAACAATGTAATAAATATAGGAATAAGTCTTGAATCTCAACTTGAGGCTATCGAAGAGCTATTAATCTTAGAAAAAAAAACAAAGACTATAATTTTGTATCCAAAAAATGAATATGAAAAATTTATAGATAAAAAAATTAAATCACTTAAATTAAAAAATTATAAAGTATTCAAATATAATCCAGACCCAAGAATTCTTACTGGTGAGATAGAAAGATTGACTAATTACAATCAAAGAAAGAAAAATTTAGAAAAGAGAAAAAATATTTTAAAGAAGCGAGATGACAATCTGTCAAAAAAAGAATTAGAAATTCTTGAAAGACTTTACACTCTAGGTTCTGTTAATTTTGATTCTGTTATTATTATTGATTTTGGATCAAATCTTAAGAGTGTTCTATCATCATTGGTTTATACTGATGTCGATGATAAAGCTGTTCTTATCACAACGGTAAATCAGTGGTTTGATGAAAGTATATTTCGTGGAAATTTAGTTAAGAATTTATATTTTCCATCTGTAGACATAAAACAATTCAAAAAATACAATGAAAATTATTTTGAAACTTTTGGGGTTAAACCAAATGAAATTACCATTCTAGCATATGATGCTTTGGGCCTTATTTATTACGTTTGGAATAAAAATAATGGGATCAAAAATATTAATGATTTTTTTATTAAAGAAAAATTTAAAGGAAAAATTGGAACTTTTGAGTTTAAAAAAAAGAAAGTGTCTCAACAACTAAAAATTTACAAAATTGAAAATAATAGATTTAAAAAATATTAGTTTTATTTTTCAATTTTTTAAAAGCTATAGACCGGTGATCCGTGAGTATTTTTTTTCTTTTATTCATTTGACCAAAAGTTATTTTACTTCCTTTTGGAATAAAAATAGGATCATAACCAAAACCTTTTTTGCCTAATATTCTTTCTGAAATATTACCCTGCACGACGCCAATTGTTGTAATCTTTTTTGTAGAGCTGAAAGCAAAAGTTAAACTACAAATAAATTTAGCTTTAGTGTTTTTTATTTTTTTATTTACATTTTTTTTTTTTACTAATAAAATAATTTTTTTCATCGCATGGTTAAAACTTCCATATTTTTTTGCCCAGCGTGCTGAATAAATACCAGGTTTATTATTAAGACAATCTACGCAAAGTCCAGAGTCATCTGAAATAGTAAAAAAATTTGAATTTTTAAAAAAATATTTAGCTTTTAATTCAGAATTTGACTTAAAGCTTTTTCCAGTTTCTTTAGGGCTTTTTATGTGAAGCTCAAAAGGTGTGAATTTTTTTATTTTTTTATTTAACAAATAACTTATCTCTTTAATTTTTCCTTTATTGTGCGTACCTATTAATATTTCTTTAATTTTTTTCATTTCTCTCTAGTAATTTATTTTTAAAACCCTATATAGCAGTTATGGAAAATGACAACGACAATATGCTCGAAAAAAATAAAGCTTCTGATAATGATGCGGAACATCAAACGGTTAATAAACCTGAGGAAATTACTGAGCTATCTCTTGAAGACAGGTTAGAAGAAGCCCAAGATAAAATATTAAGAGCTTTAGCTGAAACAGAAAATCAAAGAAGAAGATTTGAAAAAGAAACAAAAGAAGCTTTTGAATACGGCGGTTTTAATCTCGCAAGAGAAACTCTATCAGTACTTGATAATCTACAGAGAGCCTACCAATCAATTAAAAATGATGAGAGTTTGAAAGATAGTAAAGATTTAAATAAATTTTTAGAAAATATTGATATTATTGAAAAAGATTTAATTACTATTTTTGAAAAAAATAATATTAAAAAAATAAATTGTCTTAATGAGAAGTTTGATCCTAACAACCACCAAGCAATGCTTGAAATAGAAGATGAAAACGTTAATCCAGGAACTGTTTTGCAAGAAATACAACCAGGTTATTTTTACAAAGATAGGCTCCTAAGACCCTCATTTGTAGCCGTAGCTAAAAAGAAAGATATCAAAAATAACGAAAAAGAAGAAAAATAATCAAATCTAATGACTTGTAGAGAAATAAAAAACACCCATATATGTAAAAACAAAGGAATAATATAATGAGTAGAATAATAGGAATAGATCTCGGAACCACTAATTCATGTGTTGCTATCATGGAGGGTTCTCAAGCAAAGATTTTAGAAAATTCTGAGGGAGCTAGAACAACACCTTCTGTTGTTGCTTTTCTAGATAACAATGAAAAATTAGTAGGCCAGTCTGCAAAGAGACAGGCGGTTACTAATGCGCAAGATACAATTTTTGCATCAAAAAGATTAATTGGAAGAAGTTTTGATGACAGCTCTGTAAAAAAAGATATCAATAAAGTTCCGTATAAAATAGTCAGCTCCGATAAAGGAGAAGCTTGGCTTGAGGCAAAAGGTGAAAAATATTCTCCATCTCAGATTGCAGCTTTAATTTTACAAAAAATGAAAGAAACTGCAGAAAAATATTTAGGTCAGGAAGTTACTAAAGCAGTCATAACAGTTCCGGCATATTTTAATGACGCACAAAGACAGGCAACTAAAGATGCAGGTAAAATTGCAGGACTTGAAGTTTTAAGAATTATAAACGAACCAACTGCTGCCTCCCTAGCTTATGGTTTAGATAAAAAAGGTGGACAAAAAATAGCTGTATATGATTTGGGTGGTGGTACTTTTGATGTTTCTATCCTTGAAATTGGAGATGGCGTTTTTGAAGTAAAATCTACAAATGGTGATACTTTTTTAGGTGGGGAAGATTTTGACGATGAAATAGTTAATTATTTAATTAGTGAATTTAAAAAAGATAACGGCATTGATCTAAGAACGGACAAACTTGCTTTACAAAGATTAAAAGAAGCTGCTGAAAAAGCAAAAATTGAATTATCTTCTGCAACTCAAACAGAGATAAATCTTCCTTTTATTACAGCTGATAAAACTGGCCCTAAACATGTTAATTTAAAATTTACTAGAGCTAAATTAGAAGCCTTAGTTGAAAAACTAATTGAAAGAACGTTGGCTCCTTGTAAAACTGCATTGAAAGACTCTGGTTTTTCTGCCGCCGAAATAAATGAAATAGTTATGGTTGGGGGCATGACGAGAATGCCAAAAGTTATAGAAACAGTTAAAAACTTTTTTGGTAAAGAACCTAATAAAAGTGTAAATCCTGATGAGGTAGTTGCTATGGGTGCCGCCATACAAGCTGGTGTGCTTCAAGGGGACGTGAAAGATGTTTTGTTGCTAGATGTAACTCCTTTATCATTAGGTATTGAAACATTGGGTGGCGTTTCGACTAAATTAATTGAAAAAAATACAACGATTCCAACTAAAAAAAGCCAAGTTTTTTCTACAGCTGAAGATAATCAGCCTGCAGTGTCAATCAGAGTTTTGCAAGGTGAGCGCGAGATGGCTGCTGATAATAAAATGCTAGGAAATTTTGAACTTGTTGGTATTCCACCGGCAGCAAGGGGTACACCTCAAATTGAAGTAACATTTGATATTGACGCCAACGGAATTGTAAGTGTTTCAGCAAAAGACAAAGGAACAGGCAAAGAGCAAAAAATTCAAATCCAAGCCTCTGGGGGTTTGACCGATGAAGAGATTCAAACAATGGTTAAAGAAGCCGAAGCTAATAAAGAATCAGATAAAAACAAAAGAGAAACGGTAGATTCAAGAAATCAGGCTGATAGTATTATTTTTTCTACTGAAAAAAGTTTAAAGGAGCATGGAGATAAAATATCGGAAGAAGAAAAGAAAGCTATAGAAACTGGAATATCTGATTTGAAAGATTCCCTTAAAGGAACTGAAACTGAAGAAATCAAAAAGAAAACTCAAGACTTAATTCAAGTTTCTATGAAACTTGGTGAGGCAGTTTATAAAAGTCAGCAAAAAGATACGTCTGAAAAGACTGATGATCAAAAAGCAAAAAAAGACGATAAAGAAAACGTCGTCGATGCAGATTTTGAAGACGTAAAAGATGATAAAGAAAAAAGCGCCTAAGATACATTAAAAAAGGAACAACTTTTTGTGGCTAAAAGAGACTACTACGATATCTTAGGAGCAAGTAAATCTTCTTCTAAAGACGAAATTAAAAAAGCTTACCGTAATACTGCATTTAAATATCATCCTGATAAAAATCCTGGCAATAAAGCCGCTGAAGAAAAGTTTAAAGAAGCAAGTGAAGCTTATAGCGTATTGTCAGACGACAAAAAAAAAACTAATTATGATCAATTTGGACATGCTGCCTTTGAGAGTGGAGGTGGAGGTGGTCAAGGATTTGGTGGATTTGACACTTCATCTTTTTCGGACATTTTTGAGGATTTCTTTGGCGATTTTGCAGGAGGGTCTTCTCGAGAATCAGGCGGAAGGTCATCAGGTAATAGAGGAAATGATTTAAGATATGATTTAAATATAAGTCTTGAAAATGCTTATAAAGGTTTAGAAAAAAAAATAAAATATACAACATCCATAAAATGTAGTGACTGCAAAGGAAGTGGTGCGGAACCCGGATCAAAACCAACAAAATGTGATTATTGTGGCGGCAAAGGTAAAGTTAGATCCAACCAAGGTTTCTTTACAGTTCAACAGACATGTCCTCAATGTAATGGTTATGGAGAAACAATTAGTAAAGCATGCACGAAATGTAAAGGTAATGGAAAAGTACAAAGTGATGAGAATGTTTCAGTTAAAATTCCAAAAGGTGTTGATGATGGAAATCGTATAAGACTGTCCGGCAAAGGCGAGGCAGGTTCAAGAAGTGGTGGCAGTGGCGATTTATATTTATTTATTTCAGTTCAAAATCATAGCCTCTTTAAAAGATCTGAAGAAAATTTATTCTTTGAATTGCCTATTACATT
This sequence comes from uncultured Pelagibacteraceae bacterium, assembly GCA_905616445.1. GTDB lineage: Bacteria > Pseudomonadota > Alphaproteobacteria > Pelagibacterales > Pelagibacteraceae > Pelagilacustribacter. Next base: position 15,329 of record CAJQSV010000026.1, on the reverse strand, counting down.
TACAGATGCGGCTCTAGGAACCACAATAGAGGTACCTTGCATTGACGGCAGTAAAACAAAAGTTAAAATTCCAGAAGGCACTCAGTACGGTAAACAACTAAGGTTAAAAGATAAAGGTATGCCTATCTTACGAAAAAGTTCTTGTGGTGACTTATATATTAGAATTATTCCTGAGGTTCCTATATCATTGTCTAGAAAACAAAAAGAACTTTTAGAAGAATTTAAAAAGTTAGAAGACTCTAAACTAAGTCCTTCGATAAAAAGCTTTTTTGACAAAGCTAAAAAGTTCTGGGGATCCAATTAATGGAAAAAATTAATTTAGCAATCACAGGCTGTATGGGGAGAATGGGTCAACAACTCATTAAGTCTTCCAAGCTGGATAGAAAATTCAAGCTAATAACCCTTACAGAGAACAGGGTGATTAATAAAAAAATAAACGGCATAAAACCTGTTTTAAACAATGAACAAGCCTTTAAAAAAGCGGACATAATAATAGATTTTACTGTTCCAGAATGTACTTTAAATATTCTTAAAATTGCATCTAGACTTAAAAAAAAAGTAGTTATCGGAACAACAGGTTTTACCCAAAAAGAAGAGGATTTAATTAAAAAATATTCAAAAACAATTACAATTCTAAAAGCTGGAAATATGAGTGTAGGAATTAATCTTCTTATGTATTTAACAGAGATTGCTTCTAAATCTTTAAATAATAATTTTTTAAGTAAAGTTATTGAGATCCACCATAGACATAAAAAAGATCACCCATCTGGTACAGCTTTAATGCTTGGAAAAGGCATAGCTGATGGTAAAAAAAAGAATCTTTACAAATTAATGGGTAAAAAATTTTTAAATAAAAAATCTTTTCCCTACGGAAAAAAAATAAATTTTAATTCATTGAGAAAAGGAGAAGTGATTGGACAACACGAAGTTAAGTTTTCTAGTGGTAAAGAAATAATTACTCTAAATCACGAAGCATTTGACAGAACTCTTTACTCCGAAGGAGCTTTAACAGCTGCTAAATGGCTAATTGATAAAAAGCCGGGTTTATACTCAATGAGAAATGTTTTAAATTTTAAATAGACTTAAAATAATGAGTGAAAATCAACGAGCTGCATTAATCTTAAAAATACTAAATAAAATTTATCCCACAACACCTATTCCTCTTAAACATAATAGTAAGTTTACTTTGCTGGTTTCTGTTCTTTTGTCTGCGCAGTGCACTGATGTGAATGTAAACAATGTAACCAAGAATATATATCCCAAATATAATAAACCTGAACACTTTGTTAAATTAGGGAGAAAAAAAATTGAAACACTAATTAAAAGTATAGGCATCTTTAGAATAAAAGCAAAAAGCATATATTTAATGTCAAAACAATTGATAACAGATCATAATAGTCGCGTTCCAAAAAATTTCGAAGACTTAGAAAAATTGCCTGGTGTTGGTCATAAAACAGCTAGTGTAGTTATGTCCCAAGGTTTTGGTCAACCAGCTTTCCCTGTTGACACTCATATCCATCGATTAGCTCAAAGATGGGGATTAACTAGTGGTAAGAATGTGATACAGACTGAAAAAGATTTAAAAAGATTATTTCCAAAAAAATCTTGGAACAAACTACACCTTCAAATTATTTTTTATGGAAGAGAATATTGCAAAGCTAGAGATTGTTATGGTATAAGTTGCATAATTTGTAGCACTTGTTATCCCAGTAGAAAGAAACCAGTTAAAAATATAAAAGCTTAATAAAAATTATGAAAATTTTAGGTATAGGAAATGCTATCGTAGATGTTATTTGCAAAATCGATGAAAACTTTTTAATCAAAAACAACCTAACTAAAAGTACAATGAAATTGGTAGATGAAAAAGAGTTTAAACAATTGCTATCTAATTTGGAAATCGAAAAAACTATAGCTGGTGGATCTGTTGCTAACTCTATTGTTGGACTGGCACAACTTGAAAATCAAGTATCATTCATGGGAAAAGTTAGTGAAGATAAATTAGGAAATGAATATGAGAAAAGTTTAACTGATGAAAAGGTTAAATATTGCTACAATAAAAAAATAGAAAACACTCCAACAGGCACTTGTTTGATATTGATTACACCAGATTCAGAAAGAACTATGTGTACATTTCTTGGAATTGCAGGAAAGATCACCCCTGATGATATTGATGATAATTTTATTAAACAAAGTGAGTTAGTTTTCTTAGAAGGTTATTTGTGGGACGAAGGTCAGCCCAAAGCAGCTTTTGATAAAGCGTTAGCTCTTGCAAATAAATCAGCTATGTCTTTGTCTGATAAGTTTTGCGTAGATAGACATAAGAAGAGTTTTTATGATTTAGTTAAAAATAAACTAGATATTATATTTGCTAACGAACAAGAAATAATGGAGTTAATTGATGCAAAGTCATTTGATGATGTGATTGAATTTGGTAAAGATTTAAATAAAACATTAGTGGTAACAAGATCAGATAAAGGAAGTATTGCGATCAGCGGCCCTGAAGTTGTGGAATGTGAGGGCCAGAAAAATCTTAAAATAGTAGATTTAACTGGTGCAGGAGACTTATTTGCTTCTGGTTTTCTACATGGACATATTAATAAAACGTCAACCAAAGAGAAGCTACAAAAAGGCACGGAAATGGCATCTCAAATTATCCAAAAAATTGGTGCTCGATTGAATTAATAATGAAAAGAAATTAACTTTTTTTTCTTTTAAAACTACCTTTACCTTTTTTTGATTTAACAATTCGGTTTCTATATTTTTTAGTAAATAGATCAATAGCTATCTTGTTTCTCTTTTTCAAATTGAATAACCATCTTTAGAGTTAATAATAAAATTTTTATCTTTAAATATACTTAAAATTTTCTTCCGAAGTCGATAAATATGGGTTTCTATTGTGTGTGTGTCGGCATTATCTGCATATTTCCACACTCTTTTCAAAATATGATTTTTAGATAGTGGCTTTTTTTCATTAAATAATAATTCAATGAGTTGTATTTCTCTTTCTGTAACGATCATTGACATTTTTTCTTTTTTTAATTTTCTTTCATTTTTGTCTATTATATAATCTTTAATTTTAACCGATGAATTTTGAATAAATTTTTTTGAGGTAATTAAATTTGTAATTTTATTAGAAATTTCTATTAAGCTTGAGGGTAAATTAATCACATCGTTATAAACAAGTTTAATAGGGTTAGAATAATTTTTTCTTTTCAGCAATAAAGTAGGTTTATTCTTTATCATATTAATTGAGTCCAAAATTTCTAAATCACTACAAACATCAATATCTATTAACACAGAATTAATCTTTGAAATTGATGATTCTAAAAGATAATCTTTGCTATAGAAAACTAATGAAAAATTTAAATATTCTTTAATTTCATTTAAAGAATCGTTAAAGTTCTTAGTGCCAAAAATCAATAAGTTATTTTTCATAGTTATATGGATATAAAATTAAAAAATAAATTTTTATACTTTAATGAGTATAAGATAAAATGTGCCCTAGGTAAAAGAGGAATTACTTCAAAAAAAATCGAAGGTGACGAGAAAACACCTAGAGGTACGTTTACCTTTAAATCTATATTTTATAGAAAAGATAGAATTCCAAAAATAAATTCTGTGCTTAAGAGGATCGTAATAAAAAAAAACATGGGTTGGTGTGACGACACTAACTCTAAAAAGTATAATAAAATGATTAAGTTTCCATTTAATTTAAGCGCAGAGAAACTCTGGTTAAAAAATAATACTTATGATGTAATTATTGTAATAAATTATAATTTAAATCCAGTTATTAAAAATAAAGGAAGTGCAATTTTTCTGCATATTGCAAAAAAAAACTATGCCCAAACAAAGGGATGTGTTGCTATTACGAAAAAAAATATGATCTTACTTGCTGGCAAAATAAACAATAAGACAAAGATAATAATTATTTAACTTCTACTACCGAAAATTGCACTACCTATTCTCACAAAAGTTGTTTCATAATTTAAAGCAATTTTAAAATCTGAAGACATTCCCATACTAAGTTCTTTTAAGCCTAGCAATTTATTTAGTTCCATTAATTTTTTAAAATAATCATCTGCCTTACCATCGTTAGGAGGAATTGCCATTAGCCCAATAATATTTATTTTTAATTCTTTAACGCAATAATAATAAAAATCATCAAGAAGATTTATGCCTATTCCTGCTTTTTGATTTTCATTACCTATGTTAACTTGAATAAAATATTTAAGTTTTTTATTATAAATATTTTCCTGTTTAGCCAAAATGTTCGCAAGTTTTTGACTGTCTAAAGAATGAATATAATCAAATATTTTTACAGCCTCTTTTGCCTTATTACTTTGTAGCTTACCAATCATATGCAAATTTATATTGGGTTTGTTTTTTTTTAAGTCTGACCATTTAGACTGGGCTTCTTGAACTTTATTTTCACCAAAATGTAAGTGTCCGTGATCCACTAAAGGACTTATGTGGTCATAAGAAAATGTTTTAGAAACAGCAATAATCTTTACATTGCTATTGCTAATACCAATAAGAGATTTTATATTTTCAAAACTAGAAATTATTGGATTCATTAATGTTTATTATAAAGAATAATTATTATTTATATATAGAAAATACTAACTCTATAAACTTAACCTCTGTAAAAAAAAGTGCTAAAATCTTTATTATCTATAGAAATAATATGGTGCAAGAAAACTACAAGAGTGTAATTAGATTTAGAAATAAGTGTAAAATTAAAAAATTTAAATTTTATGTAGCAAATAACTCAAGATTAGCAAAACTTTGTAGGGCAGATGGGCTATACATTTCATCTTATAATAAAAAAATTTACACTAATCGTTTTGATAATTTAATAGGCTCAGCTCATAATTTTAAAGAAATATATGAAAAAATAAAGCAAGGGTGTAATACGGTTATATTGTCTAGGTTATTTCAGAAATCGTATAAAAACAAAAAAAACTTTCTGGGTGTTCATAAATTTAACCTAATAAAAAAAAATTACTCCATAAATCTAGTTCCTTTAGGAGGGATTAATAGTGATAATTTACTCAAATTAAATCTAGTAAACACAAAAGGTCTTTGCTTATTGTCTGAGATAAAAAAAAAGCCGGTTATTTCTAACCGGCTTTTTTAATTTTAAATTATTACTTAACTAATTAAAACGCCATAGTTACAGCAAATAAAGTTTGTTTTGAGTCTTTACCAGAAGCATATCCAACATTATCAAGATTTGAATGACTTAATGCTAGAGTCATTCCGCCCATAGTGTAGGCAGCTTGTATTGCAGTTGATTTTTGCTCAACATGAACTAGATCTCTGTTGTTGTTCTCTGCTTCAGACTGTTCTTGTTCAAAAGATACAGACAAACTATCATTAACTAAATAAGATATTGACATGTTGTCCTGATTATATTGTTGAACAGAAGCAGTATGGGTGTTGGCTGTTTTAGCCAATACTTTTACAGCTCTTGAGTAACCGATTTTTGCTGCACCGTATGCATATGTAGCCATTGCTGAGGCTGACATAGGTTCATCTGCTTGTACTCCTACATTAGTGTCATCACTGAAGTCCATGTAAGATGCTCCGACTGCTAAACCCTCGATAGGCGCGGCTTTAATCTGAATTGCTTGTGCACTTCTTCCAACACCGTCTGCGACTGCAGTATAAGCAGTACCAGCTGTATTACTTGAACCGTAAACGTTTGTTGTGTCAGGTACATAAGCAAGTTTAACTGCTATACCGTATGGAAGTAAACCAGAAGGTGTATGATATTGAACGTTTGAGTAACTATCAACGTCGTAGTTGTCTACAACACCGTCGTTACCACCGATATCCGTTGGTCTACCGTATACTGATTGAGAAGCACCGTCTTCAAGGTCTACTCCACCTTCAGATTTGTATAAACCAATTGTTCCAAGAGTTGTTCCTATTTCTAATCTTGAATCATCATTTTGTACATCTGATTTGTTAGTTGCACCTGAGTTACCTGGATCCATTTGAATTTGGTATTTCCAAGTTACACCGTTATCTAATTCGCCGTTAGCTCCTAAATCGAATTCATTAGCTATTCCTAATCCTTTTCCTGCTCCACCTTGTGAAAGGCCGTTGAAACCAGAGAGCATGTTCATGGTAGCTTTTGCTGTACCAGTTACAGTCAACTCTCCTGCTTTTGCGGATGTCAAAAAAGATATAGAAGTTAACATAACGACTAATGTTTTGATTATGTTTTTCATATTTTTCCTTTGTTTTTTTTATTAATATTAATAATTGTTAGCAATCTATAAGGTTTTTAAGATTTTCTTTTTTTTTTCTGCTTTAATTATAAATTAAATTATTTATGTTGTATTTTTGCAACACCATAATTATCTGTATTATAGATTTTCTTCATTTTTTAGTTCGAAATATAGATTTTATTGTAATAAAAGCTTAAAAATACATAAGTTGAAGCAATTTCAGAAATTAATAAAATATGGATAAAATACGAAAATTTAATATTAAAATATTTATAGTACTAACTACTTGTTTTTTTTTTATTTCATCATGTGGAATATATAAATCTGGTTCTAGTAGTAGAGATACTCCTACAAGCGGAATGGAGCGTGCTAAAAAGAATGTTTCAGAAGGAAGAGGTATTTCTATAGGAAATGTCCTAAAAAGAGGAAAAACTAGTTATGAATTTAGTACTTCAAATCCTTTGTGGCGAGCTAGCTTAGATGTCCTAGATTTTATGCCTTTGAGCACAGTTGATTACTCTGGCGGTTTAATTATTACAGACTGGTATTCGGATAACCGGGACAAAAATGAACCTATAAAAATAACCGTTAGATTTTTATCTAATGAAGTTCGTAGCGATAGCATAACAGTTATGGTTCATAAAAAAAAATGTACAAACCAAAATAACTGCTCTACTCAATTACTTGATTCAAAAATTAAAGAAGAATTAATAAGAACTATTTTAGCTAGGGCAGCTACGATAGAAAAAAAGAGTAAACAAAAAAAATAATTCTTTAAAATGGAAAGAGTTAACTTTCAGTTAATTGAAAAAAAGTGGCAATTATTTTTTAATAATAAAAATCTCTACCGATCTAAAAGTGACCCTAAATTTTACTGTTTAGAAATGTTTCCGTATCCATCTGGTAAAATTCATATGGGCCATGTTAGAAATTATACAATAGGTGATGTTATAGCGAGATTTAAGTACCTAAACGGTTATAATGTATTACACCCAATGGGTTGGGATTCTTTTGGTTTGCCGGCTGAAAATGCAGCGCGAGAAAATAATTTACACCCTAAAAAATGGACTGAAAAAAATATAGCTCAAATGAAAAAGCAACTTAAAATGTTGGGCTTGTCTATTGATTGGGATCTTGAAATATCAACTTGTGATGAAAGTTACTACAAACATCAACAGGAATTATTTATTGATTTTTTTAACAAAGGATATGTTTCCAGAAAAGCAAATTACGTAAACTGGGATCCTGTTGAGCAAACTGTATTAGCTAATGAACAAGTGATTAACGGTATGGGATGGCGTTCTGGTGCACCAGTTGAAAGAAAAAAATTATCTCAATGGGTTTTTAATATTACTAAATTTGCAAACGAACTTTTGGATGATCTTAATTTGTTAAAAGATTGGCCTGAAAAAGTTAAGTTAATGCAAAAAAACTGGATTGGTAAATCTACAGGGTGTGAAATTGATTTTGAGATATTTGAAATTAAAGAGAAAATAAAAATTTTTACTACAAGACCTGACACTATTTTCGGAGCCTCTTTTTTAGCAATTTCAATAGATCATCCTATCTGCAATCACATAGAGAGTAAAAATAACTTCATAAAATTTAAAGAAGAATGTCTGAAAGTAGGCACAACAGAAGAGGCGTTAGCAGTTGCTGAAAAAAAGGGTTACAACACAGGTCTCTTTGCGTGTCATCCATTTATTAAGGATAAAAAAATTCCAATCTTTGTAGCAAATTTTGTATTAATGGATTATGGATCAGGCGCTATTTTTGGTTGTCCTGCTCACGATCAGCGTGATTTAGATTTTGCCAAAAAATATAATCTAGAAATTATAGAAGTTGTTACCGAGAATAAAAATAAACCAAAAAATTTTACCAATATAACTGAAGCCTATACTGCGGATGGTTTGATTGTTAATTCTGATTTTTTAAATGGTTTAGACATTGATGCAGCAAAAATAAAAGCTATAGAAATAATTACAAAAAAAAATATCGGTCAACAAAAAATATCATTTAGATTGAAAGATTGGAGCGTTTCTAGACAAAGATATTGGGGTTGTCCTATACCAATGATTTATTTAGAAGATGGCACTGTTGTACCTGTGGCAAAAGATGAACTGCCCATAACATTACCTGAAGAAGTAAGTTTAAAGAAGGGTGGAAATCCCCTTGCAAACCATCCTACTTGGAAAAACACTGTACACAAAAAAACAGGAAAACCAGCAATTAGAGAGACAGATACGCTAGATACTTTTGTGGATTCTTCTTGGTATTTTATGAGATTTTGTTCACCAAAAAATAAAAAAGAACCCTTTGATATTCAAGATTTAAATTATTGGTTGCCTGTTGACCAGTATGTTGGTGGTGTTGAGCACGCGATTTTACATTTACTTTATTCAAGATTTTTTATGCGTGCGATTCAAAAAAACAATACTAAAATAAACACAACAGAGCCTTTTAAAGGACTTTTTACTCAAGGAATGGTTTGTCATGAAACTTATAAAGATACTAATGGCAAGTGGTTGAGCCCCGAAGAAATAGAAGCAAAAGATATAAATGCATTTGTGAAGATAACAGATAAAACTAAAGTTACCGTTGGTGCTTCCGAGTCAATGTCAAAATCTAAAAAAAATGTAATTGATCCTGAGAGTATGATTAATTCATACGGCGCCGATGCTGTTAGATGGTTTATTCTATCTGATAGCCCCCCAGAAAAAGATGTACAGTGGTCGAACCAAGGAGTTAATTCTGCTTATAAATTTTTACAAAAATTATACAACTTAACTCATTTAATTATTAATCATAAAGATACTAAAGACAGCAAAGATACAGATTTTGAGATAAAATTTAATAATTATATTTTTAAAATTACTGACCTAATTAATAATTTTCAGTTTAATGTAGTGGTTGCAAATATTTATAGTGTTTACACTTTATTTAATTCAGCTCTTAATGAGGAAATAAGTAATGTATGTTTAAAAAAAAATCTTTCGAAATTGATGACAGTTCTCATACCTTTTACACCGCATCTTGCGTATGAATGTTTGGAACAACTAGGAGTAACAAGTGTTTATAATTGGCCTAGCGTTGAAGGTGGGTTTAGCATAAATGAAAAAATAAAAATTGCCATACAAATTAACGGAAAAACAAAAGAAGTTATCGAAGTTAAAAAAGACTTAGATGAAGAAAATGCTATAATTGAAAGTAAAAAAAATAAAAAAATTTATGACCAATTAATAAAAAAAGAAATTAAGAAAACAATATTTGTAAAAAATAAAATAATTAATTATCTCACAAAATGAAAAAATGAAAATTATACTAATACTTTCTTTATCATTACTGTTGGCCTCCTGTGGGTTTAAAATAGTAAATCAACAAAATATGGATATCATTGATATACAAAGTATTAATGTTATTGGCGAAAAAAGAATTGGTTATTCTTTAAAAAATAACATTCTTCTAATTTCTAAAAGTAATTCAAAAAATAAATATGATGTTCAAATCAAAATAACCAAAAAAAAAACTAATAAAATTAAAGATAGTGGGGGTAAAGTTACAAGATACAATTTATCTATTGCTGCAAATTTAGAACTAATAAATTTAGATAACAAAAAAAAGATACAAAGAATTTTTTTAAGAAATGCTGACTATAACATTGCCAAAATACACTCGGATACAATCACTAATGAAAAGAAAACGGCACTAAATATAACTAAACAACTATCGGAAGATATAATTAGTTTTATAACTTTATCAATGAGGAATAAATGATACTAAAGAGCTATATTGTTGAACAAAATATAGACGTCCTAAAAAGCTATCAAGCAACTTTAATTTATGGAAAAAACCATGGAATTAAAGATGATATTAAACAAGTATTAGCTGACAAAAATAAAAATTCTGAAATAATAATTTTTTTTGAAGAAGAAATATTGAAAAATAAAAATATTTTGTATCAAAATATAATTAATGAATCTCTTTTTAATGAAAAAAAATTGATTTTTGTTCACAATGCGTCAGATAAAATTTTAGATCAAATTAGTGAGAGCTTAGAGGTAGCAAATGATAATATAAAAATTTATATCTTTTCAGAAAATTTAGAGAAAAAATCAAAACTAAGAAATTTATTTGAGAAAGAAAAAAACTTAGCAACATTTGCATGCTATGAAGATAATGAACGAACTTTGATTACTTACGTAAATAAAGAATTAAAAGAATTTAAGGGCCTATCTGGAGAAATAGTTAGTTTGATAATTTCAAATTCAAGCATGGACAGAAGAATAATTAAGAGTGAACTAATTAAAATTAAAAGTTTTTTTTTAAAGAAAAAAATTAACAAAGAAGAAGTTTTAGAAATACTAAATATTAAAAATTTCACTAGTTTTGATGAAATTAGAGACGCCGCACTAAATGGCGAAAAAAAAAAAACTAACCAATTGTTATCCGAGGTAAATCTTCAAAACGAGGATGCCTATCTGTATTTAAACAATCTAAACAAGAGGATTATGAATCTACAACAAATAATTAAAATAAGTGATGATGATGGAAATAAATACGAGCACACCTTAGAAAATCTTAAACCACAAATTTTTTGGAAAGATAAACCGCTAGTTATGCAGCAACTTAAAAAATGGAATTCAAGAAAACTAACAGAATTGGCTCAAAAAATTGCAGAAGCAGAACTCGTAATGAAAAAAAACTCTTATCTACAAAATGAAATTGTAATTAAAAATCTTATTATTAGCCTTACTAACAAAGCTTCATCTAATTATTCTTAGTTAATAAATTAGACAACATTTCAAATTGCTCTACATTACTGAATTTTATTATTACCTTTCCTGAACGATTTTTTTGACTAATTATTTTGGTATTTAAGCCTGTGCTTTCCTCAATTCTTCTTTGAGCTAATAATATATTAGGATCAGTTTTTTTTTTTGACTTAAATTTTTGATCTTCTTTTTCTTTTTCTCTTTTTACTAAACTTTCAATAGATCTTGCTGTTAGTTTTTCATTAATTATTGAATGAGCTAATTCAACGGCATTGAATCTTCCAACCAGTGGCCTTACCTGTCCGGCTGTAAGTCTGCCTTCATTAACAAATGTAATTATCTCAGCGGGCAAAGTTAAAAGTCTCAGGGTGTTGCTAATATGGCTTCTGCTTTTACCCATAAACTCAGATAGTTTTTCATGATCGAAGTTAAATTCTTTTATTAAACGATCATAACCTTTTGCTTCTTCAATTGAGTTCAGATCTTCCCTCTGAATATTTTCTATAATTGCTAGTTCTAGAGTTTGTGTGTCATCAAGATCAAGTACAACTACTGGAACATCGTGAAGACCAGCTTTTTGAGCTGCTAACCACCTTCTCTCTCCTGCTATAATTTCGTATTGACCTTTTTTTTCAGGTCGAACCGCAATGGGTTGGATTAACCCATTTTTTTTTATAGATATAGCTAATTCATCTATTTTTTTTTCATCAAAATATGTTCTAGGTTGAAATCTATTACGCTCTAAATCGCTTATGGATACTACCAAATATGAACTATTAGTATTTTGTTTAATAGGTACTTCCTGAAGTTGGTCTCCAAATAAAGACATTAATCCTCTACCAAGTCCTTTCTTTGCCTTTTCGTCTGCCATTTAATTTTATACCCTTCCTTCTTGTTCAACAAATTCTTTAGCCAATTCAACATAAGATTTACTTCCAAGACATGCTCTATCATAAACTATACACGGTACCCCATGTGATGGTGCTTCTGATAATCTTACATTTCTTGGTATGACAGTCTTATAAACTTTATCCTTAAAATATTTTCTTGCTTCTTCATCTACCTGATTTGACAATTTGTTTCTTTTATCAAACATGGTTAAAAGAATTCCTCTTATATTTAAACTAGGATTTAAATTTATTTTAATTCTTTCAATTGTTTTAACTAGTTGTGAAATCCCTTCTAAAGCAAAAAATTCTGTTTGTAATGGGACTAATAATTCATCAGCAACAACTAAAGACATCACAGTCAAAAGACTTAGTGACGGCGGGCAATCAATAAATATGTTTTCATATTTTGAAAATAAAATTTTATTTTTATCAAAAATTAACTTCAGTAAAAAAGCTTTGTTCGGATCGTCCGCAATTTCGACCTCTAATCCTGACAAATTGACGTTTGAGCCAATTAAATCAAGGTTTTTAACACAGCTGTTTTTAATACAACTTTCTGGGTTTTCTTGACCTATAATAATTTTATAAATATTTTTATCTTTTTCACTGTTTGATACTCCTAAACCAGTTGTGGCATTTCCTTGTGGATCAAGATCTATAACTAGTATTTTTTTCCCCTGCTCCGCCAGAGCAGTTGCAAGATTTATGACAGTTGTTGTTTTTCCAACTCCACCTTTTTGATTTATGACTGAAATTATTTTATTCATTTTATTTTTTTATTTCAACAAACAGAATTTTTGATTCTGGATCTGTAATACTGTTAACTGTATTATATAAAAAATTTGCACCATTTTTAAGTTTATTAATCTCATTTTCAGCATTTTTTCCCTTTAATATAATAAGCTTGTGGTTAACTTTTATAATTTCACGTGAAATCCTAATTATTTCTTCTAATTTTTTAAAAGCTCGAGAAACTACATAATAAGATGTTATTTGTTCGTTTTTATAGTCTTCGAATATCTCGTATTCTATATTAATTTTATTCCTAATTTTATCTAGAAAACCGCATTTAACTGTGGATTTATCAAATAGTTTCACGTGAAAACTTGGATTTTTGTTAAATATAGCTAATACCACGCCGGGAAATCCAGCTCCAGTACCCATGTCAGAAAGGGAGTTATTTTGCTTAAAATCTATGTAATTAACCAGTTGTGCAGAATCAAGAATATGCCTGTGCCATATATCTTTTTCAGTAGATTTAGAAATGAGATTGTATTTTTTGTTAAATTTTATAAGTTCATCATGAAATATTTGAAGCTTATCTAGGTCTTCTGTCGAAAATTTTAAAATTTTTTTTAAATATATTTTTACTTCTTCAACAGTCATTAAGCAGAGACTTTATATCTGCTTTTCTTTATAAAGCCTAAAAGAATTAGTGCTGCGGCTGGGGTAACGCCGTCAATTCTTAAGGCCTGTCCTAGTGTCCTAGGTTTAATTATCTTAAGCTTAGATTTAACTTCGTTAGATAAACTACTAAATGAATCATAATCTATATCGAGAGGAATAACTATAAACTCGTCTTTTTTAAAAGCTGCAATGTCATAACTTTGTCTTTTTAAATAACTAGAATAATGAGCATCTATTTCCACCTGTTCATCAATATAATGTTCATATTGAGGTATATTAACCCATATTTTACGTAACTTTGCCATAGTGACGTCCTTGAGAGCGAGCACCTCTATACCGGATCTTTTAATGCCATCCATAGAAATTTTAACTGAATGTTTGGCTGCAGCGTTTGGTGTGATTAAATTAGAACTAAGAGAATCATAAACTGACACCAATTTTTTTTGTTTTTCTAAAAAAAAATTTTTTCTAAATTCTTTAACTAGATTAATTTTTATACCAAGAGGGGTTAGTCTTTGGTCGGCATTATCAGCACGTAGTGATAGTCTGTATTCAGCCCTAGAAGTAAACATGCGATATGGTTCAGTAACACCCTTTGTAATTAGATCGTCAATCATGACTCCAATATAAGATTCCGATCTATCTAAGATAAATTCTTTTTCATTTTTAACTTTAAGTGCTGCATTTATTCCCGCTATTAAACCTTGAGCAGCAGCTTCCTCGTATCCTGTAGTACCATTAATTTGACCCGCTAAAAAAAGGGATTTAATTTTTTTTGTTTCAAGAGTTGCATTAAGCTCTCTAGGATCAACGTAATCATACTCTATAGCATATCCTGCTCTAATCATCTTAACCTGCTCTAAACCCTTTATTTTAAATAATAATTTAAGTTGTATTTCCTGAGGCAGTGAAGTTGATATACCATTTGGGTAAATAGTACTGTCATTTAATCCTTCTGGTTCTAGAAAAATTTGATGGCGACCCTTATCTTTAAACTTGACAATCTTATCCTCTATAGATGGACAATATCTTGGTCCTACGCCTTTAATATTTCCCGAGTACATAGCGCTCAGATGTATATTCTCACTTATAATTTTGTGAACCTCATTGTTGGTATAGGTAATACCACATGAAATTTGCTTGTTTTTAAGTTTGTTGGTTAGAAAAGAAAAGAAATAAGGCTCATCATCCGCTGGCTGCATTTCAATATCATCGTAATTTATAGTTCTCCCATCTAATCGTGGAGGCGTTCCTGTTTTAAGTCTACCGAGTGTAATATTATATTTTTCTAATTGTTCACTCAAGCCAGTTGAGGGTTTTTCATCAAACCTTCCAGCTGGAATCTGTGTTTGACCAATATGTATCAAGCCATTTAAAAAAGTCCCTGATGTTAAAATTAATTGTTTACAAAATATTTGTTTCCCACTTGCACAAATAAATCCAACAATTGTATTTTTATTAAACAAAAATTTAATTACTGGATCTGCTATCACAGTTAAATTTTGATAGTTAAGTAAAGTTTTCTGCATGTGCTCTTTGTATAGAACTCTATCTGATTGTGTTCTTGGTCCTCTTACTGCAGGACCTCTGCTCCTATTTAATAATCTAAACTGTATCCCTGATTTATCAGTTACATCACCCATAACGCCATCAAGAGCATCTATCTCCCTTACAAGATGGCCCTTGCCCAAGCCACCTATTGCAGGATTACAAGACATTTCTCCAATAGTTTCTATTTTATGTGTAAAAAGGGCAGTATTTACATTCATTCTAGCGGATGCAGCCGCAGCTTCACAACCAGCATGACCACCCCCTATAACAATTACATCAAAGCTCATATCTCTCATGAACCAAATGTATCCTTCTATTTTAAATTTACAAGATCTTATTTTTATTACTTACCGATGCAGAAATCTTTAAAAATAGATCCAAGAATTTCTTCAACATCTACTTTTCCAACAATGCCCCCGAGATGTCTAGTTGCCAATCTAAGATCTTCTGCTGCCATTTCTATATCTTTCTTC
>CAJQSV010000025.1 GCA_905616445.1 uncultured Pelagibacteraceae bacterium | reverse complement strand
CCTACTCAGACACCTCTCTTGCTGCTTCAAAAAACTATGGTAGTTGTGGAAGGTGTAGCGAGAAAACTTTACCCAGAAACTAACATATGGGAAATTTCAAGACCGGTTCTAGAAGATTGGATTAAAAACGTAAAAAGTCCAAAAGCAAATTTCGATGCTGCTATACATACATCAGCTGAAATTTTAAAGAGAATTCCAGATTTTCCAAATTTTATGGATAAAGCAAACTATGCCCTTCAATTACTAGCGGAAGGCAAATTAAACTTAGGCCTAAAAAATAGTAAGAGTCTAGAAGTACAAGAGATGAGATTGAAAAGCTTAAGAAACAATCTTATTATTGGGTTTTTAGGTATTGTAATTGCTGTTTTATTAGTATTTTAATTAGCGCCATGTCGCTACAAAACAAAAAAATTCTTTTAATCATTGGCGGGGGGGTTTCCGCTTACAAAGCGTTAGATCTAATAAGATTATTAGTAAAAAATAATGTTGAAGTAAAAACTATACTAACTAAAGGTGGTAAAGAATTCGTTACTTCTTTGTCTATAACTTCGCTATCTAACAATAAAGTCTTTGAAGATATATTTGATGTAAATAACGAAAAAGAAATAGACCACATCTCTCTTTCTCGTTGGGCAGATATAGTTTTAACTTTACCTACTACCGCAAATATGATGGCGAGACTAAGTTCAGGAAAAGCTGACGATCTAGCAACTACTGTTATATTGGCTTCAAATAAAGATATTTTGCTTGTGCCTGCAATGAATGTTCGAATGTGGCTACATAAAGCAACTCAAAATAATTTGAAAACTTTACTAAACTTTGGTTATAAATTTATTGGACCTGTTAATGGGGAAATGGCTTGTGGAGAATATGGTGAAGGTAAAATGTCAAGTCCACGTCAAATTTTTTCATATTTGCACGACTTTTTTAATAATAAAGATTTAGTTAAGAAAAAAAATATTAGTGCGTTAGTTACTACAGGACCTACTCGAGAGTATATAGATCCAGTTAGATATATTTCAAATGAATCTAGTGGTAAGCAGGGTTATGAAATAGCTCTGGCTCTTTCAAAATTAGGTGTAAAAACTACTTTAATTGCAGGCCCTACATCGATAAACTTTTCTAAAGATCTCAATGTAAAAAAAATTACTAGTGCTGCAGAAATGATGATTGCTGTGCAAAAACTTCTACCAGTTGACATAGCAGTTTGTGCGGCGGCCGTAGCTGATTTTAAACCCAAAAATAGAAGTACACAAAAAATAAAGAAAGATAAGAAAAATTATAATGTTTTAAATTTAGAAAAAAATGAGGATGTTTTAGAATATCTTGGTAAAAATAATAAATTAAGACCAAAAATACTTGTGGGTTTTTCTGCAGAAACTGAAAATTTAATAGAGAATTCTACAAATAAGCTAAATAACAAATATTGCGATATGATTATTGCAAACGATGTTTCGAAGAAAAAAACAGGTTTTAATGTAGATTACAATAAAATTTTAATAATAGAAAAGAATGGAAAAATTGAAAATCTTCCTAAAAACAAAAAAAGTTTTATTGCCACAAAAATTGCAAAAAAAATAATTGATAAAATTTTAATTAATGACAAAAATCCAAATTAAAAAATTATCTAACGAAGTATTAACTCCAAAATATGAAACACCTGGTTCCTCCGGTATGGACATAGCGGCCTATACTGAGCAAGACATAACAATCAATCCTGGTGATAAATCTATAATACCAACTGGTTTTTCTCTTTCTATACCTCAAGGTTACGAGGTTCAAATTAGACCAAGATCTGGACTGGCCGCAAAAAAGAGTATAACTGTTTTAAATACACCGGGTACTATCGATTCTGACTACAGAGGAGAAATTAAAGTAATTTTAATAAATCTTAGTAAAGATAAATTTATTGTAAAAAAAGGTGAAAGAATTGCTCAAATGATTGTTTGTCCTGTAGTCCAGGTTCAGTTAGAGGAAGTACAAGAATTATCTGCAACCAACAGGGGGGCAGGTGGGTTTGGCTCTACTGGTGCTAAATAATACTACCTATGAAAATAAGTAATGCAGAGCTTCTAAGATATTCAAAACAGATAATCCTTAAAAAAATAGGCATTTTAGGTCAAAAAAGAATTTTCTCTACTAAGGTTTTAGTAGTCGGGGTGGGTGGATTAGGCTGCCCTTTAGCTTTATATTTAGCTAATACCGGAATTGGAATTATAGGTCTCATAGATAATGATAA
>CAJQSV010000024.1 GCA_905616445.1 uncultured Pelagibacteraceae bacterium | reverse complement strand
GATTTATCTTTGTGAAGTTTAATAAAAAATTACTAAGTAATCTGGGAGGTTATAAGATAAACTTTATGAAGATTTCGTGCGATGTAAATACCAAACTAAAAAAAATATGGATAAAAAGTCTAAGTGTAATTTCGCTTATGAATACGTTTTATCTTATAATTTACTTAGAAACTAGAGAGATTAAACAAGTTTAGTTTCTTCAATATTTAACTTTAATTATAATACTCTAACACCAATCCTAGATTAAATAAAAAGTACAATGTACAAGATAATTTTGATAAGATGATGTATTAGCAACAATCTTTGGTTTAAAAATATCAAATTTATATAATGAAAATCTCTTTATCAAAAATAAGTGAAAATAAGATTTATAATGCAACTAACACTTTACTATTTATTTCACTATTTATTATAGGTACTTTAACATTTAGGGATTACGGGATAGGGATAGATGACAAGTTTCATAGATTGAACGGATTTTATTGGCTGGATTATATACTTTCCTTTACTAATCTTAATGAACTACAAAGCCTTGTTAGATTAAAGCTACTTGATATAGATGATAATTCCTTTCCATTAATAAAGAATTGGATAGGGTACGGTATTATTTTTGATGTACCGGCAGCGGTTTTAGAATTAATTTTTAAACTTGATAATCCAAAAGAATATTATGAATTACGACATTATTTCAATTTTATAATATTTTTTATTGGATGTATTTTTTTCTACAAACTGCTCAGTCTTAGGTTTGAAAGAATAGTCACCTTCTTTGGGACATGCCTGTACATTTTGTCTCCTAGAATCTATGGTGAAAGTTTTTACAACATGAAAGATATTGTATTCCTTACTTTCTTGGTTATATCTTATTATTATTGTTATAAATGTTTTCTCAATTTTAGTATAAAAAATTTATTACTCTTTGCATTTATATCTGCGGTATCTATTGAAACAAGAATTTTAGGATTATATATCCCAATATCATTTTTATCATTTTATTTTCTAAATTTATTAGAAAACTCACATGAGAAAAAAAATTTATACAAAATCTTTTTTTATTTACTTAGTACCTTTTTTTTTCTTGTTCTTATTTGGCCATATTTATGGTCCGCACCTCTAGATAATTTTTTAGCTGCAATAAATGCTTTGAAAAATTCGATACCAAATATTTATGTTTTTTTTAATGACGAATATATCAATAATAATTTCTTGCCATACAGTTACATCCCGCTTTGGATATTAATATCCACTCCTTCTTTGCACATTATTTTATTTTTTATTGGAGCTATTTATGTTTTAAAAAGATTATATTTACGATTAATAAACATCGAAAAAAATAAATTTAATAAACATTTATGGAGGGGCGTAAAAGAAAAAATTGATTTTTTTATTTTATTAAATTTTATTATATTGTTTTTATTAATAATATTTTTAAATATAAGGTTGTTTAATGCCTGGAAACATCTTTATTTTGCTAATTTTTATATAGTCTACATGGCGGTTATTGGGCTTAACATCTGTTATATATGGAGCAAAAGATTTAAAAAAAAAGAACTTCTAACTTCATTTTTAATAGTAATGTGCACTCTTCTTGTTTTTAAAATAGTCAAATATCATCCATACCAAGGATTATATTTTAACTCTTTGGTTTCTAGCAATTTTAAAAATAAATTTGAAATTGATTTTACAGCACTTTCTGCAAGGCACTTTTTTGATAAAATATTTGTAATTGAAAATAATTACGATACAATTAATATTGCTAACTCTTCTTGGACACCTTTAGTTCGAACATTAGATATTTATGAATATAGTAAGCAAAAAAAAATAAATCTTGTGGGGCAAGATTACGCAATAGCTAAATACATTTACAGTAATAACATTTCTGAAGTTGATAAAATAAACAATAAAAAATATGATGTTCCGGAGGACTTTGTACGGTTTTATGAGTATAAAATTGAAGGTGCTATAATATATACAATTTATAAAAAAAATTTATGAGGATATTTATTTATAAAAGTTTGATCGCTGCTGTAGTTTTTTTTGTAATATATCAGATTACGATTG
>CAJQSV010000023.1 GCA_905616445.1 uncultured Pelagibacteraceae bacterium | reverse complement strand
CTATAGATATTAAAATATGATTTGATGATTTTAGATTCTCAATTAGTTTTTTATCAAAAGAATTTTCAGAAAATTGAAGCCTTTCGTAGTCTAAACCATCAAAGTTTTTTTTGTCAGATTTTTCCCTAGAAGTTACAGTTAATTTTATTTTTAAATTTTCTGTGTTAATTTTTTTTATAAAATTTTTTGCTACCTGGCCAAATCCAAAACAAACAATGTTCATTTTTTTCATTTAACTAACCTTTTTAATAGTAGGCTCTAAAGTGATAGGATTGTCTAGTTTATCAAGCATCTCGATTGGACATACTTGTTTGAAATTTAATAATTCCTTTTCATAGTTTTCTAAAATTATTTTAGCGGTATTTGAATTTGTTTCTTTTAAAAAATCTTCTAGATTACTCTTTAAAAAAATTTTCCAATAGTCAGTTTCAACTTGTTGCCAGATAATTGAAACTGGATTTACATAATTTTCAAATTTATTTTCTGGATCATATACAAAAGCCATTCCTCCAGTCATCCCAGCTCCAAAATTGTCTCCTACTTGCCCAAGAATAATTACGCTTCCTCCAGTCATATACTCACACCCGTGTGCTCCACATCCTTCTACTATTGCAAGACTACCAGAATTTCTAACTGCAAATCGTTCACCGGCTTGACCTGAGGCGTACAATTTTCCTGCTGTAGCACCATATAAAACTGTATTTCCTATAATTACATTTTCATTGGAAATTAAACTACTTTTACTTGAGGTTCTTATAATTATTTTTCCTCCTGAAAGACTTTTGCCAACATAATCATTTGAATCTCCTTCAACTATTAATTTTAACCCTTTAATTAAAAAAGCACCTAATGACTGACCTGCACTGCCATTAAGTTTAATGGTTATTGAATCTTCATTTAATTTATTATCACCATAAGTTTTATATAAATAATGTGAAAGTCTAGTTCCTACTGATCTGTGTGTATTTTCAATATTATATTCAAAATTAAATTTATCTTTGTTGTTTATTTTTTCTTTTATATCTAACCAAATTTTTTCATCTAAAGTATCTGGTACTTTGTTAATATGATTGTCTTTACAGTATCTTGGGTTGTCTCCTGGATCAGCTTGAACTAAAATAGGGTTAAGATCTAAATCGTCTAGATTTGGTGAACCTTTACTTACTTGTGTAAGAAGATCAGTTCTTCCGATAATTTCATTGATAGATTTATATCCTAGTGATGCAAGAATTTCTCTAACTTCTGTCGCAACAAAAGTAAAAAAATTTACAACTTTTTCTGGTGTACCAGTAAACTTTTCTCTTAATGATTTATCTTGGCTACAAACTCCAACCGGGCAGGTGTTTGAATGACATTGTCGAACTAATATACATCCCATTGCAACTAACGATGAAGTTCCCATTCCATATTCTTCGGCACCCATCATGGCTGCCATGACTATATCTTTTCCTGTTTTAAGTCCTCCATCAGTTCTTAAAGTTACTTTGTGTCTTAAATTATTAAGTGTTAAAATTTGATTAGCTTCTGTTAAACCCATTTCCCATGGAATACCTGCGTACTTAATACTTGTTTGCGGACTTGCTCCAGTTCCTCCTGAATGACCGGAAATTAAGATTACATCTGCTTTAGCTTTTGCTACACCGGCTGCTATTGTTCCTATACCGGTAGAAGCAACTAATTTTACCCCAATTCGTGCCCCAGGATTTATTTGTTTTAGATCGTAGATAAGCTGGGCTAAGTCCTCAATTGAGTAGATGTCATGATGAGGAGGTGGAGAAATTAAAGTTACACCAGGCGTAGAATGTCTTAACTTAGCTATTTCATCTGTAACTTTAAATCCAGGCAGCTGCCCTCCCTCACCAGGCTTTGCACCTTGTGCCATTTTAATTTCAATCTCATTGCAATTATTAATGTAATTAATTGTTACGCCAAATCGAGCTGAAGCTATTTGTTTTATTCTTGAGTTAGCAGAATCTCCATTTGATAACCTAACGAAACGTTTTTCATCCTCTCCTCCTTCTCCGCTACAAGAGGCTCCTTTTATTCTGTTCATTCCAATACCTAGGGTCTCATGGGCTTCTGCCGATAAAGCACCGTGAGACATACTCCCACTTCCAAATCTTTTTAAAATCTCTGACAACGGTTCTACTTCATTAATATTTATAGGGTCTTTCTTCTCTTTAAACTCTAGTAAATCTCTTAAACTTATAGGAGATAAATCATGAATACCTTTAGAATATTTTTTGTAATGATCATACGAACCTGTTCCAACGGCATGTTGCAATATATGAATTAAGTTTCCTTGGAACTGGTGTTGTTCGCCAGTTTTTCTATACCTGTAGATACCTCCAATTGGTAAGTTCACAATGTTATTTGAAATAAAATTTTTATGTTGTTCTTTGATTTTTTTTTCAATTCCACCTATGCCAATACCAGATATTCTAGAACTCATGCCTGGAAAGTAGTCTGATACAATGGCTCTACTTAAACCTACGGCTTCAAAATTACACCCTCCTCTATAAGAGCTAATAACTGATATACCCATCTTAGACATAATTTTTAACAAACCATCATCTATGGATTTTTTAAATTTAGCAACACAACTCTCAAAATCAAAATTGTTAAATAATTTTTTTTCAAACCTTTGATAGATGCTATCAATGGCTAGATAAGGATTAACAGTAGTGGCACCAACACCGATCAAAACTGCAAAAGAATGTGTGTCTAGGACATCTGAACTTTCAACATTTATTGAACAATACCCTCTTAAACCTAATTTTACTAAATGTGAATGAATTGCACCAACTACCAAAACGGAAGGTATACTTGCATGCAATAAACTAATTTTTTTATCCGATAGTATTAGATTATTACTTCCTTCGCGTACTGCAATTTCCGCTTCTTCTTTAATATTTTCTATTCT
>CAJQSV010000022.1 GCA_905616445.1 uncultured Pelagibacteraceae bacterium | reverse complement strand
ACGGGTATGGAATTAAAATTACTAGGCAAGAAATAATTAAATGAAAAAAAAAATTAAGATTTGTATAGTACGCTCTAAATACAATCAAACCTCTCAGTTATTAAAAAGTGCAACCAACGAACTAATTAAAAGAAAAATATCTTATAAGATCATAGAAGTGCCAGGTGCTTTTGAAATACCAGTTGTTATTTCTAGAAATGCTAAAAATTATGATGGATTTATAGCAATAGGCACAATTATAAAAGGTGAGACACCTAATTTTGATTTTATATCAACCGCGATAACAAACGGTTTAATTCAATTATCTATTTTGTATAAAAAACCTATTGGTAACGCTGTTCTTACATGTCTGAATGAAAACCAAGCTAAGAAGAGAAACATCAAAGGTTACGAAGCTGTTATAGCGGTAATCGAAGTTATAAATGTCAAATAACAAACAAAGCGTAAGTCCAAGAGTAAGAGTAATTCAAAAACTTTATGGTAATTCTTTAAATGCCGAAGCTGTTATTGAGTATCCAAAAAGTCAGTATAAAAAATTTATAAAAGATGTGGTTCAAGGAACTATTGAAAGAAATGACCTTATAGAAGAGACTGTTTCTAAATATTTATCTGAAGATCTGGATTTAAAAAGAACAGATAAATTATTAAAAATTATTGTTTTTGCTGGAGTCTTTGAATTAATGTTTAAGCACAACAGTCCTACTAAAGTAATTATTAATGAATATGTAAAAACTTCAGAGTTTTTCTTAGAAAAAGCCCAAATTAAATTTGTAAATGCTATTTTAGATAAAATAGCCAAAAATATAAGAAAATCGGATTAATTTATCCCTTAAAAATACTTTAAAATAAAACTATTTCTTGCCTTTGGTTAATTTATTTGACATTTATCCTCATTCTATGAATTCAATAAATGAAATACTTTATTTAATAATTTTCACAGGGTTAGTAGCCGTTTTTTATAGTTACTTGCTTTCATTACAAATTTTAAAAGCAAGTCCGGGAAATGCAAAAATGCAAGAAATTGCTGAAGCAATTCAAATTGGTGCAAAAGCTTATTTAAAAAGACAGTATACGACTATAGCTATTGTTGGCTTAATCGTTTTAGCAATTGTAAGTTATTTTTTTACTCCTCTTGTTGGTTTAGGATATTTCATTGGAGCAGCTCTTTCAGGAATAGCAGGCTATGTCGGTATGTTAATTTCTGTTAAAGCCAACGTTAGAACAGCAGAAGCATCTAGAAAAAGCATGCAGGCTGGTTTGACTATGGCATTTAAATCAGGAGCAATAACTGGCTTACTTGTTGCGGGCCTAGCTCTTTTGGCAATTGCAATTTATTATCTTATTTTAATAGACTTAAAGGTTGATAACAGAGAAGTTATAAATGCATTAGTTGCATTAGGATTTGGTGCTTCGCTAATATCTATCTTTGCTAGGTTGGGGGGCGGAATTTTTACTAAAGGTGCGGATGTTGGCGCGGATCTAGTTGGTAAAGTTGAAGCCGGAATTCCAGAAGATGATCCAAGAAATCCAGCGGTAATAGCAGACAACGTTGGAGATAACGTTGGTGATTGTGCCGGTATGGCAGCAGATTTATTTGAGACATACGCGGTAACAATTGTAGCTACAATGGTCTTAGCTTCAATATTTTTCACAAACAACGCAAGTATGATGGTTTATCCTTTAGCTATTGGAGGATCTTGCATACTTACGTCTATAATAGGAACTTTTTTTGTTAAGTTAGGCAAGACTAAAAATATTATGAACGCTCTTTACAAAGGCTTTATAGTAACTTCAATTTTATCTCTTGCTATATTGTACCCGGTAACAGATTCACTTTTAGGTTTAGAAACAACATTTGAAGTATCAGATAAAAGTTTTACTGGTTTAGATTTATATATTTGTGGTGTTGCGGGCCTAATAATAACTGGTTTGTTAATATGGATTACTGAATATTATACAGGAACTAATTATAGACCTGTAAAATCAATTGCCAAATCATCTACAACAGGACACGGTACAAATGTTATTCAAGGATTGGCTGTATCCATGGAAGCCACAGCAATTCCAGCTTTAATTATAGTGATTGGAATTTTATACACAAACAATCTTGCTGGCCTCTTTGGCATCGCAATTGCAGTTACTACTATGCTTGCTTTAACAGGAATGGTTGTTGCTTTAGATGCATACGGTCCTGTGACGGATAATGCTGGCGGCATTGCGCAAATGGCTAAACTTCCAAATAGCGTAAGAAAAACTACCGATGCATTAGATGCAGTTGGAAATACTACAAAAGCAGTAACAAAAGGTTATGCTATAGGATCTGCCGGTTTAGGAGCTCTAGTTTTATTTGCAGCTTATACAGAAGATATTAAATTTTTTTCAACCTTAAAAGGATCTGCTCTAGAGGGAGTAGAAGTTAACTTTGATTTGTCAAATCCATTTGTTGTCGTGGGTTTATTAGTTGGTGGAATGTTGCCATATCTTTTTGGTTCAATGGGCATGCAAGCTGTAGGAAGAGCAGGTGGAGCTGTAGTAGTTGAAGTTCGAAGACAATTTAAAAAAATCCCTGGAATCATGAAAGGAACTAGAAAACCTGACTACGGTAGATTAGTTGATTTACTAACTAAGTCAGCTATTAAAGAAATGATTATTCCTTCTTTATTGCCTGTTTTATCTCCAGTGATTGTATACTTTGTCATATTACCAATTGGCGGCATGAGTGCAGCCCTGTCTACTTTGGGTGCAATGTTATTAGGTGTAATTATAACCGGTTTATTTGTTGCTATATCAATGACAGCAGGCGGTGGTGCATGGGACAATGCAAAGAAATATATTGAAGATGGTAACTTTGGTGGAAAAGGTTCAGAAGCACACAAAGCTGCGGTTACAGGTGATACAGTTGGCGATCCTTATAAAGATACAGCTGGACCAGCGATAAATCCAATGATTAAAATTACAAATATTGTTGCGTTATTATTGCTAGCTATAATAGCTCACTAAGAATTAATATTGTCTTCTTCCATACATTTTTTGTTTAACACTAGATAAAAACTTACTAACGAATCCTTGTTGGGTTACATCGTTTTTTGTTTCTTTGTCTGAAAATTTGACTTTATTCATATTCTTTTTATTGTAAATTTTTTTACTTGCTACAATGCCGTATTTATCAAATTGAATTTCTAAAACATTATTTTCTTTAAGGACGTTTTGCCCTAATTTAATTAATTTACCTTTTGAAATTGTCCTTTCAAAATAAATCCAAGTATCTTTATTTGCTAATGACGTTGAATGAGGGTTGCCCATTAATTTTATAACATCATTTTGATTGGTTTTTCCAGCAATTAAAGCTTTCTCTCTATTTTCTAAAAAGTTTATACCGTGCAATTTATTAGGATCTTTAAGCTGGCAGTTATTTAAAAGAAACAAGAAAAATATGATATAAAGTTTCTTATAATGTTCTCTACATACAAAAGTCATCACAATCATCTTTATAACAAATTAGTTGAATTATCACGTAATATTTTTTTTTATGATGAAGTTTTATTAAAAGATAATTTTGAAACAAGAATTAATCTTATTTTTATTCATTTTTCAATACTGCTCATGATATTTAAAGAGAAAAAAATAAAATTTCCTCAGGCCATTTTTGATAATATTTTTTTAAATATTGAATACCACATAAGAGAGCTCGGCTACGGCGATGTGGTTGTAAATAAAAAAATGAAAATATTAACAAGAATATTTTATGATATTCTCTTAAAAATTAACAAATCTCCGTCAAATCGCTTCGAAACTAATGATGAGGTTTCAAAAACATATTTTGACCCTGACAGTGTAAATGCACCAATATTAATTACTAGTTTAGGTACTTATTTCAATTTTTTTTATAATTTTTGCTTTGAATTAAAGATAGATAATATGTTAAAAGGTGAAATTAATTTTAAATATTTAAAACAAAATGGCAGTACCTAAACGTAAAACTACACCATCAAAAAGAAACATGAGAAGATCTCATCACCGCGTTAAATCTATAAATATAGTTGAAGACAAAAAAAGTGGTGAGTATAGATTATCACATCATGTTGATTTAAAAACTGGCTATTACAACGGAAAAAAAATCTTAGACGTATAGTCTAAAAAATAACTCAAATCATGAATAGTAAAATTATAATTGCAATAGATGCAATGGGGGGTGAAAATGCTCCATTTAAAAACATTGAAGGGGTTTCGTTTTTTTTAAAAAAAAATAAAAAGAATGATGTTTTTTTTAATCTTTATGGAAATGAAGTTTTGCTAAAAGAAGAGCTAAGCAAGTATAAAATTTCTAGCGATAAGTATAAAATTTTTTCAACAACAACTATTGTTTCTGATGAAGAAACACCTTTGACTGCAATTAAGAATTCTAAAGAGAGCAGTATGTGGAAATCTATTAATTCTCAAATAACATCTAATTCTAACATTACTTTATCAGCTGGAAATACAGGAGTTTTATTTGTTATCTCTAGAATGCTACTTAAAACAATAGAAACTGTTAGCAAACCTGCTTTAGCAGGATTGTGGCCAAACAAAAAAAATATGAATGTAGTTTTAGACCTTGGTGCAAACGTTGAATGTGATGAAAAAAATTTAGTTGATTTTTCTGAAATGGGAGCTGCATTATATAAAGCTTTGTTTCCGGACGACATACCAAAAGTAGCATTGTTAAATATTGGTTCTGAAGAAATAAAGGGTACGGAGACTCTAAAAAAAGCTTATGCTAAACTCAAAGAGATAAGTGCATACGGCGACTTTGAGTTCAACGGATTTATAGAAGGAAATAAAATTACTAACGGTGAATCAAATGTAATAGTTACTGACGGGTTTACTGGAAACATTGCACTCAAAACAGCAGAAGGAACTGTTAAATTTATAACAGACTCATTAAAGAAGTCTCTTACATCAACTTTATTATCTAAATTTTCAATTATATTTTCATATTTTGCCTTAAAAAAATTTAAAGAAAAATTAGATCCAAGAAAATTTAATGGAGCTATTTTTTTAGGATTAAAAGGTCCGGTTGTTAAAAGCCATGGATCAACTGATGCAGTGGGTTTTTATCATTCAATCGATTTATGTTATCGAATTATTAAAGGAGATTTAATGAATAAAATTAAAAATAATTTAAGCCATATTGATGAAGACAATAAACAGAAATAACACTCAAAAGAAAAATATAGTTTATAATATTTTTAACATAGTTGGAATACCTTCGTCTTACGCGGCAAAAATAGTAGATGATCTAATTTCTATTTTAATTTTAAATTTACGCAAAAAAAATTACCTTAAAATTAAAAACTTTGGAAGTTTCATTTTAAAAAAAAAGAGAAAAAGAATTGGCAGAAACCCAAAAAATAAAATTATTTATGAAATTGTAGAAAGAAAAGTTTTGACTTTTAAAGCTGCTGTTGAATTAAGTAGAAAAGTGAATAATGCTGTCCAAAAATAAAAGTCAACTATTAAGCATTTCACAAGCTGCCATAATGCTTGGTTTGGTAAATAAAAAAAATCAAAAACCCTTGACTCATACTCTAAGATTTTGGGAAAAAAAATTTAAACAACTGAAACCAACAATTTTGCCCGGTAGTAGACGCTACTATTCAGCTAAAAATATTAAAATTCTTAAAATGATAATCTTTCTATTAAAAAATCAGGGTTTAACCATTAATGGTGCAATAAAATTAATGAACAGCACAGTTAAAGAACTTGACGATGTAAAAACATCAAGTATAAAAGCTGAATATTACAAAATAAATATAAAAAAAAAATCAAAAAGAATTCTTGATAGAATTAAAAAAATAAATGGCTAAAAAATCGCACATAAAAGTTAGACTTGTACCGGAGGCATCGCCTAATAGCGCCTTCTTTTATTACACAAGAAAACCAACTAAAGGTGAAAAAGTTAAGGACAAGCTAAGAGTTAGTAAGTACAACCCTGTTACTAGAAAACACGAAATTTTTGTAGAAAAAAAATTACCACCACACAGCAAGTAAGTTATTTTTTTTTTAAATTTTTATATTCGTATCTAATAAAAGCGTTAATCATTTCCTTCCATATACTTGTTGTAATCATAGGATCAATTTTTGCTTTTATAGAATTTTTTTTAACTCTCTTTAAAATAAAGTTTATTCTTTTCTTGTCTATTATCTCTTTTTTTGTTTTTTTTAATTTCACTACTTGATCAACTAAAATGCAGCGCTTTTTAATGACACCTAAAAGTTTAATATCAATTTTATCAAGTTTTTTTCTAATTTTTTTGATATTTACATTCATCATAGCGACATTAAAAACACATTAAGTTGTTAAATAAATTATATATTAAAATCTTATATGTTGAAAAATAAAAAATATCATAATTTTTTTTCAATTTGGTTAGTTTGCTTAATAACACTGGTGGCTTTAATAATACTAGTCGGTGGATTAACAAGACTGACTGAATCCGGTCTATCAATCACAAAGTGGGAATTGTTTTCTGGAATTTTACCACCACTTAGTCCTATTGGATGGGAAAAGTACTTCCTACAATATAAAGAAATACCTCAATTTATTCTGTTAAATTCAAAAATGACTTTAGATCAGTTTAAAACTATATTTCTTTGGGAATATTTTCATAGGTTGCTTGGTCGACTTATAGGGTTGTTTTTTCTTATTCCTTTTTTATTTTTGTTATTTAAAAATATACTTAAAAAAGATTCAATAATTAAACTGTCTTTTCTTTTTTTTTTAATTTTATCTCAGGGTTTAATTGGCTGGTATATGGTTAAAAGTGGGCTAACTAATAATATTTCTGTAAGTCACTACAGATTAGCTTTTCATTTATTCACAGCATTTATTATTTTTTCATCTTTATTATGGATTTTTATGAATCATTATTACGAGCAAAACTTAAATTTTTTTCGTATAAATTCAAATTTTTTATTTTTAAAAATATTAATAATTTTAATTTTTACTCAAATTATTATTGGTGCTTTTGTATCAGGTCTTGATGCCGGTAAAATCTATCAAACTTGGCCTCTTATGAATGGTGGATATTTTCCTAATGACCACACATTTAAAAATTTATTTAATTTCAACAGCCCAAGTTTTGTACAGTTTTTGCATAGGAATATTGCATATCTTATTTTTATCTTAGTAATTTATTTAGGATTTTTTATTTACAAAAATAAAATTAGAGAATTATATAGTTCTTTTGTAATCTTTTTTCTATTTATTGTTCTACAAGTTATATTAGGTATCTCAGTATTGTTTTCTGATTTAAATATTTTTTTTGCTTCAGCACATCAAATTTCTAGCATTTTTCTAATAGGTTGTTCTCTAAATTTGTACTATCGTTCAATTAGATCTTAATACATTGGTAATTTTATCAATTAATTTTTTAATACAGGTAAATTTAATTGACTTTATTGTTCTTTGTTAGTAGTTATCGCCGTAATTCAAATGACGCCCTTTATAAAAAAAAAAGAAATTAAAAATGACTGGTATCTTATCAACGCAGAAAATGCTGTTGTTGGTAGATTGGCTGCTTATATATCCAAAGTATTAAGAGGTAAAAACAAAGCAACTTTTAATCCCCATATGGATAATGGAGACTTTATAATTATAACTAATATTGAAAAAATAAAATTCACAGGTAAAAAATATACAAATAAAATTTACTACAGACACACAGGTCACCCTGGTGGTATTAAAGAAAACACACCACTAAGATTGGCAGGAAAAGATAAAATTAATGAAGTATTAAGACTTGCTGTGAAGAGAATGTTGCCCGGTGGACCTTTAGCTAAAAAGCAACTTTCAAAATTAAAAATTTACAAAGGTGATAAGCACCCACATGAAGTACAAAATCCAACAATTATAAATTTTAAAGAACTTAACAAAAAAAACACGGTAAATATTTAATGGAAACTCAAGTTGTTACAAAAACAATAAAGCCAAAAAAAATTAAATTAAATTTTAAAGACAGTAAATACGCCACGGGTAGAAGAAAAAGATCAATTGCAAAAGTATGGGTCAAAAAAGGGTCCGGTATGATTCATGTAAACGGCATATCAATGAATGAATATTTTAAGCGACCTGTCCATCAAATTATAGTAATGCGTCCTTTGGAGCTTTCAAATGTTGCGACGTCTTATGATGTTAGAGCATCTGTAAAAGGTGGTGGTCACTCAGGTCAGGCTGGAGCAATTATACACGGAATATCGAGAGCCCTGGTTCTACATGATGAAACTTTAAAAACGACTTTAAAAAAAGAGAAATTAACAACTCGAGACTCAAGAGTGGTTGAAAGAAAAAAATACGGTCGTAAAAAAGCTAGAAGAAGCTTTCAATTTTCTAAGAGATAGATCATTTAAATTTCCTATTAATTCCATCGATGATATAAATATTTTATGTCACATAATAAAATTAATGTTATTGTTGCTGGTGCTACCGGCTATGTTGGATTAGATTTAGTTTACTATTTATCAAAACATCCAAAAGTAAATATTTCATATTTATGCGCACAAAGAAATTTAGGAAAAGATATAAATTTTTTTGATAAAAGAGTTTCAAAAAAATTACCAAGAATATCGGACTTAAAAAAAGTAAAATGGAATAATATCGATTTAATTTTTTTATCCTTACCCAATGGAGAGGCGCAGAAAATAATACAGAAAAATTTTCATTACAAACATTTAAAGTTTATTGATTTGTCAGCAGATTTTAGAATTAGAAATTCTAATAAATATAAAAGTTGGTATTCTATTAATCATAAAGCTAAAAATTTAATTAATAAATCAATTTATTCTATACCTGAATTTACAAAAGACATAATTAAAAAATTTAGAATAATAGGAAATCCAGGCTGTTACCCAACTTCGATTCAGATGGCATTACTTCCACTTTTTAAAAAAAATTTATTAAACACTAAAAATATTACAATAGACTCAAAGTCTGGTTATTCTGGCGCGGGTAAAAATTATAAGTTAAAATTTTCACATAAAAATTTTTACGCTTCTATATATGCTTACGGAATTGAAAAACATAGACACATGTCTGAATTAGACCAGGAATTTAAAAAATATTCTAAAACTAATGTTCAATATACTTTTAACCCACACTTACTTCCAACTTTTAGAGGAATCTTATCTTCGATTTACATAGAAACAAAAAAAAAAATTAAAATACAAGAAATCTATTCTTGCTTAAAAAAATTTCATTCTAAAAATACCTTTGTTCACTTACACCAAATTAATACACCTATGGGTAGCGGCAATGTTTTGAACACTAATAATTGCGAAATATCAGTTTGTAAAACTAGATATAAAAATAAGATCGTAATTTTTTCAGCAATAGACAACCTTGTTAAAGGTGCTTCTGGTCAAGCCATACAAAATATGAATCTAATGTATAACTTCAAAGAAAACTTAGGCTTAAAATGAAATTTATTTATGTATTTATTTTTTTATTAGTTTTATCGTGTAATACGGTAAAAAAAGATTATGTTTGTGGTGATCATCCATGCATAGATAAAAAAGAGTTTAATGAATATTTCTCTAAAAATCTCATAATAGAAATTAAATCACAAAAAAAAAAACAAAAAAACAAAATTGATTTGGTTAAACTAAACACAGATTCTTCTGTTGTTGAAAAAAATGAAAATAAAAATTCAAAAAAAAAGGAACAAATTAGAATAAAAATAGAGAAAGAAAAATTAAAAACAAAAAAAACTAAATTATTAGAAGAACGTAAAATCAGGAAAAGTGAGGAGAACAATATCGTAGCTGCAGAAAAGATTGCAAAATTAAATGAAAAAAAAGAAAAATTTAAAAAAAACAAAGTAAGTAACAATAGAATAAAAGTGAACAAAATTTTTGATAATATTTACGAAGAAAAAAAACCGACAGATAAAGATACTAAAAAAAATATTTTTACCAATTCAACCAAATCTGACAACATGAAAAGTATATGTGATAAAATTAAAGATTGTGATATTGATAAAATTACCGAACTGTTAATAAAAAAAGGAAAAGACAAACCATTTCCGAACATTTCGTCAAACTAAAATTTAAATGAGTAAAAAAATGAACATTGTTATTGTTGGACTGGGAAATATAGGATCATATTTTTATAATTATTTGAAAAAAAATAAAAAAATTTTATTTAATAAAACCAATATAATCCCTAACATTCTTTACGTTTCTGCTAAATCGATTAGCAAAAAGAGGTCATTTAAAATTCCTAAAAAGTTGTGGCTAAAAAATTGTTTGTTAGCTCCTAAAATAAAAGAAGTTGATATTATAATAGAACTTATTGGCGGTGCTGAGGGTGTTGCAAAAAAATTAGTTTTTGAGTCGTTAAAAAACAAAAAACATGTCGTAACAGCAAATAAAGCTTTGATCTCAAAATATGGTGATCAGTTAGCTAAAATAGCAGAAAAAAATAAAGTGAATCTTGAATTCGAAGCTGCTGTATGCGGCGGTATACCAATTATACGTTCTATTAAAGAAGGTTTGATTGCAAACAACATTAGTAAAATTTATGGAATACTCAATGGTACGTCTAATTATATTTTATCTTCTATGGATAAAGATAAACTTGAGTATAAAGATTCTTTACGAAATGCTCAAGCACTAGGGTACGCAGAGTCTAATCCTACGGCTGATTTAAATGGCGAAGATGTTGCTTCTAAATTAAAAATTTTAACCGCACTATCGTTTAATTCTTTTATTAACAATAAATCGATATTAGTTGAGGGAATCAAAAATATTGATCAAGCTGATATAAATAATGCAAATCAACTAGGCTATAAAATAAAACTTGTTGGTGTAGCAGAGTCTGTTAGGAATAAAATCATTCAGAGGGTTCACCCAGCGCTTATTAAAAACAATTCATATATTGCAAAAATTAATGGCGTTTTGAATGCTGTAATTGTTGAATCTAATCCTGTTGGACAAAGTGTTTTGCAAGGTGAGGGTGCTGGTTCTGGCCCAACTACATCTTCTTTAATATCTGATTTATGTTCTGTATTAAGAGGTAATATAAAGTTTCCTTTTGTAATATCTGATAAAAAAAGAAAATCTGCACTGTTTGAAAGTGTAGATAGTAAAAAATTTTCAGTTTATCTGCGTTTAGACGTCAAAGACAAACATGGTATTTTATCTGATATAACAAAAGTAATGGCTAAGAACAAAGTATCTATAAAAAGATTAATTCAAAAGCCCACTGTAAACAAAAAAAATGCATCTATAATTATTGTTACTCATTATGCAAAAAATTCATCTTTTGTAAAAGTGCTAACTTCATTAAAAACAAAAAAATATATCATTAATACTCCAAAGTTTATTAGAATAGAAAAAATTTAATGACAATTGAAAAAAATTACTTGAATAAATTTATAAAAGCTACAGAATTTGGAGCTTATGGTGCGTCTCCATTCATTGGAAAAGGTGATAAAATTGCTGCCGACAAAGGTGCTGTCGATAAAATGAGAAGTGAATTTAATAAAATAGATATGAAAGCTACTATTGTAATAGGTGAGGGTGAAATGGATGAGGCGCCTATGCTCCATATTGGAGAAAAAGTTGGTACTAATAACGGTCCTGAATTTGATATAGCAGTTGACCCTCTAGAAGGAACAACATTTACATCTAAAGGCTTGCCTAATGCCTTTTCAGTTTTAGCTGTTACGGAAAAAGGCAACCTACTCTCTGCTCCAGATACTTATATGGAAAAAATTATAATAGGATCAAATTTACCCAAAAATTTATTAGACTTGGATAACAGTGTTGAAAAAAATATCAGCTTACTTGCGCAGGCCAAAAATAAAAAAATTTCAGAACTGAGTGCTTGTGTAATGAAAAGACCTCGACATGACTATATAGTAAAAACCTTAGAACAAATGAAAGTTAAAATAAATTATATTACAGATGGCGACATAGCAGGAGGATTATCTGTTGCAGGTAGCAGACCAAAAAATGATATTTATTTAGGCACAGGTGGAGGCCCAGAAGGAGTTATTGTAGCTGCGGCACTATCTTGTTTTGGTGGACAAATACAAGGACGTTTGATTTTAGATAAAAAAGAAATTGTCAGAGCTAAAAAATTTGGAATTACAGATTTTAAAAAAAAATATAATATTGATGATATGGTAAAAGGTGATGTGATATTTTGCGCCAGCGGAGTAACAAATGGTGATTTAGCAAAAGGTATTAAAAATTTTGACGATAAATTTGAAGTTACAACATTCGCTTTACATAAAAGTCAAAAAATTAATAAGACCATTACAAATACCTACAAAAAATGATCTCTCAATCCGTAAGTGGAAAAAATTGGATTTCAAAGAAATTCAATTCGGATGACATTAATTTTTTTAAATCAAATTTTTTTTTAGATGAAATAGTTGCAAAACTTTTGTCTATTAGAAAAATAAAAAAAGAAGAAATTAAATTTTTTCTCAATCCATCAATTAAAAATATTCTTCCAAATCCGTTTATTTTAAAAGATATGGACAGGGCAATAGAAAGAACTATTTCCGTTGTATTAAAAAAAGAAAAAGTGGGAATATTTGGTGATTACGATGTTGATGGTGCTACGTCTACAGCAATTTTGGGACAGTATTTTAAATCTTTAAATATTGATTATGAAATTTATATTCCTGATAGAAAGAGTGAGGGTTTCGGCCCAAACAGGAAAGCTTTTTTAGAATTTATTAATTTGGGTGTAAATCTTATTTTTACAGTTGATTGTGGGACTCTTTCATTTGAACCAATTGACTTTGCAAAAGAAAAAAAAATCGATGTTATTATTCTTGATCATCATCAATCAGAAATAAAATTACCAAATGCACACTCCATAGTTAATCCAAACAGATTTGATGATCGATCAGAATTAAATTATTTATGTGCGGCAGGGGTTTGTTTTTTATTTTTAATAGCTTTAAATAAAAAATTAAGAGAAAAAAATTGGTTTAAATTAAATTCTATTTTAGAGCCCAATCTAATAAATATATTAGATTTAGTATCATTAGGTACAGTTTGTGATGTGGTACCATTAGTGGGTTTAAATCGTGCTATTGTTTATCAAGGCTTAAAAGTTTTAAAAAAAAAAAATAACCTTGGTTTGAAAACATTGATAGATATTAACAATATTGAAAGCAATATTACTACTTATCATCTAGGTTATGTTCTGGGGCCTAGAATTAATGCTGGCGGGAGAGTAGGTAGGTCAACACATGGCGCGAACTTATTATTAAACACAGACGCTCAAGAAACTTTTAAAATTGCGTCTGAATTAAATAATTATAATAAAGAAAGGCAAATTCTTGAGTCTGAATTATTAAAGAAGATTTTAAACACAGATTTTCAAGTAAATTCTGATCCTGTGATAATCTTACATGGTGAAAATTGGCATGAAGGAATTATAGGTATTATTGCCGCAAGGGTTAAGGAGAAATTTAATAAACCTACAATTATTATATCTTCCATTTCTGGTTTAGGCAAAGGTTCTGCGAGATCTATTCTTGGTTTTGATATTGGGTCAGTTGTAATTGGCGCTGTGCAGAATGATATATTGGTTAAAGGTGGTGGTCATAAAATGGCAGCAGGTTTTACTATTAATATGGCTAAAATTAATGAATTTAAAGAATTTGTTTTTAAAAAGTTTAGGTCAATAAACATGAACTTAGAAGAGAAAAAAAATTATTATTTTGATAGTGAAATTTCACCTTCTGCTGTTAATATTGATTTCTTCGAAAAGGTTTATTCATTGGCGCCTTTTGGTTCTGGCAACACCGAACCCAGATTTGTAATTCAAAATTTAAAGGTACTTAATTCAAAAATTGTTGGTGAAAAGCATATTAAATCTGTTTTGTTAGGATCTGATTCAACGGTGTTAAAAACAATTAGCTTTAACTCAGTAGAGAGTGAATTAGGGTCCTA
Source organism: uncultured Pelagibacteraceae bacterium (assembly GCA_905616445.1). Lineage (GTDB taxonomy): Bacteria > Pseudomonadota > Alphaproteobacteria > Pelagibacterales > Pelagibacteraceae > Pelagilacustribacter. Next base: position 8,045 of record CAJQSV010000022.1, on the reverse strand, counting down.
TTTGTTAAAAAGGAATTTAAAAAGCTTTAACATCGCAGGCAAATTGAGTCTGAATGAGTGGAAGGCTCAAAGAAATGTAGAGTTTATTATTGATGATATATCTGTTATTAAATAGCAAAAAAATTAGGTCCCATCGTCTATCGGTTAGGACAGCTGGTTTTCATCCTGCAAAGAGGGGTTCGATTCCCCTTGGGACCGCCAACCTAATTAAAAACACTGCAAAATATGATCTGTAGTTCATAAAATTTATAGCTCGTTGTGTCACGAGTGTGTCATAATAAATATAATGAAAAAACTTAATTTAAAAATAAAAGATAATAATGATTGAGCTAATAGATATTTTTTTTAATCAATATTTAAGAATATTTTTTGCAATTGTATTTGTGGGGCTTATTATCTTTTCATTATACTGTTCTTACTACGGTAAGCTTAAAAAAATTTTAAGATTTAAAAATAATAATAAAAATTAATGAAAAAGCTATTAGCGATAATAGCTCTGGGTTTGTTGTTAAGCGGCAATACTAATGCTAAACAGTTAAGTAAATCTCCATTTATTCCAGACAACATTCAAGATGAATTTAACAAACTATCTACTGAGCATAAAATTAACTTCTGTGGTTTCGAAAACTATAAACCTAGAAAAAGTATTATTAACAAAGATTTAGCAATAAGAATACTTGGTTATAATTCAAGAATGGATAATTGGAAAATAGTAGAAGGTGTTCATAGTCGAGATGTTTTTAAAGAATATGCAGATGCTGTAACTTACGCAAGTGTATCTGAAAATGATCGGATAAAAGAATTTCTTTTTGATAAACTTTATATGTGGGCAAAAAATAAAGCTCTTACTAAAACCAAACAATGCTATAGAAACACACCAAAAAATTCTGTTGTAAAAGACTGTGAAGGTGAATGGAGCGATCCAGAAGGTCAAGATTTAGCGCCTATAAAGGATGCAACTGTAACTCTAGAGATAATTATGGGCTTAAACTATATCTACAATCTTAATTTTGTTAATTATAAAATTGAAGACCCAAGACACAAAACTATCAGCAAATGGTTTAAGCCTTTTTACAAACAAATTAAACCTGCCAATAAATTCTATATGGGAAATTCTGCTGGGTGGTACTTTCCAAATATAGCTTTAAGACATAGTGATAATAAAAATTATTCTGGACTAGTTAAAAAACTAATTAAAGGCGCGGATAAGTGGGTGTTAGACGATGGAAGTATTAGAGATAGAACGACACGTGGAAATAGAGCGTTATGGTATCATCATACAGGGTTAGGAGAAGCTTTTGTGATTTTAGAAATTGCAAAAGCAGCTAATATACAATTGCCAAAAAATTATGAGAAAAATTTACTGAAAGCAGCTGAGCTGTTTCAAGATTCTTTTGTCGATAATTCTAAAATAGAACCTTGGGCAACTAAAGGTCACAACTCACAAGCTAGTAATGGTGAACAAAAATTTAATAAAAATTTAGACGGCGTAAGTTTTAATGGGCCTTGGTTACATATAATACAATATAGATATCCAAATCACAGAACATCAAAATTCTTAAAATCTAAAATGACGAATAGAGCAAGATCTTTAAAGAGTGATGAGGTTATGGGAATTGGAGTAGGTTGTATTTATAACGCCTTATCAAACAAATAAATAATAATTAACTTACTGTGTCACGTGTGGGTCTAGACTTGCCTAAATTAATATAATCGTTTATTTGTAAGACTTAATTTAATAACAAAGAGGGGTTCGATTCCCCTTGGGCGCGCCAACCTAATTTAAAATCCTGTGAAATATGATCTGTAGATCGTAACATTTATGTCTTGCTTTTTCACGTATGTGTCAAAAGTAAATCTTGATTAGTAAAACTATTATTATATTACTAATAAACATCATGAAAAAAATACTTGTTACTTTATTTTTATTTATTTTTTTACCAGTAAATGCGGTTGAGAAAAAAACTAATTTTTCTATTGAGACTTTCGAAGAAGCAAAAGCATTGGGTAAAACAATAGTTATTAATTCTTACGAAGTTTGGTGTGGTACTTGTGGCAAACAAACAAAAATTTTAGATCAAGCTGAAAAAGAGTATAAAGATATTGTTTTTTTAAGTTACGAGCAAAGTAAGAATAAGAATATAGCTAAACAACTTGGAATTAAATTTTGGACAACTATTGTTATTTATAAAGGCGACAATGAAGTTGCTCGTATAGTTGGTCAAACAAACAAAAAAATCATTTACGCTGCAATCCAAAAAGGCGTATAATTTACAAAAGTAATGAGGGGTTTGATTTCTTTTGGGACTACAACCTAGTTTAAAATTATGTATAAAATTGGAATCATTCAAAAAATCCACGACCAAGGACTTGAACTTTTAAATGCTAATAAAAATTTTGAATATGAAATTATAGATGACGTTTCCGAAGAAAATTTATTAAAAAAAATACATTTATATGATGGTGTTTCTCTAAGAGTATCTAAACTTTCAAATAATTTATTATCTAAAGCAACGAAACTTAAAGTTATTTCCAGACATGGTGTTGGCTACGATAATGTTGACACATCATATTTAAAACTAAATAATATAACTCTTTTAATTACAGCGAGTGCAAATGCTATAGCTGTTTCTGAACATGTTTTTTATTTAATGTTATCTATATCTAAAAATTTTTTAAATTTAGACAATGAAGTAAGAATGGGAAATTTTAAAAACAATATAAATAAATTTGAAACTTTTGAATTACATAACAAAGAAATTCTTATCGCAGGCTTTGGAAGAATAGGAAAAAACCTCATAAAAAAATGTATAGGTTTTAATATGAAGGTTAAAGTATTTGACCCATTTGTTGATGAAAAAATAATAACTGATATGGGTGGAGAAAAAGTTGATAATTTTGATCAGTCTCTAATAACTTTAGATTTTCTATCCGTACACATGCCGTTTAATGAAAAAACTAAAGATCTAATAAATTTAAAAAAAATGAAAACTATGAAAAAAACTTCAGTAATTATTAATACTGCAAGAGGTGGTATTGTTAACGAGATTGACTTAAATCAAGCACTAAATGAAAATATTATTTTTGCAGCTGGTCTGGATGTTTTTTCTAACGAACCAATTAATATAGATAATCCACTTTTGAAAAATAAAAGAATCATTTTGTCACCGCATACAGCGGCATTGACTAATGAATGTAAAATTAGAATGGGTAAAGAAACAGCAAAAAATATTATTGATTTTTTTGAAAAAAAAATAAATAAAAACATGTTGGTAAAACTATGATTAACATTAAAAAAAAATTTAAAAATTTTGGTCCATTAGAAGCGCTTGTCTTTGTCTCGGTTTTATATGTCATAGTTATGTTAATTTGGACAGCAACAACAAGAAATAGTGTTTTAGAGAAAGTTAACGATATCAAATCTAATCACAAGAAGGTAGTGGAATTATTAAATTATGAAATTAATGAATGCACTCAAAATCCTAAAAAAAAAACTTCTTGGGGTGAAAATTGTAATTCTGCATGGACATCTGTTGCTATCGTTGAGCATATTTTAAAGAAAGTTAACTTAAAAAATCCCTACTCACTAAGTAAACCATTAATTCAATCATCGTCCGACCCAAGGATTGATGCGGAAGGTAAAGCAGGTCAATCCACAAATAAAGGTGTTATCTTTGTGTCGTTAAATGATTTTAGCTCTGAAGCTGGATCCGAGTGGATTGTTGGTACATGCGTAAAATCACCTTGTGTTGCTGCTGGTAATAACGAATTAGTTTCTGTTTACCGTTAAATTAATTAAAAAAAAAGTTTCTATAAAATCTAAATAAATTATCTACCATAGGTTGAAATAAGTTTTTTATTTTTTTTTGGAACTTTTTATTTTTTATGTTTAAGTTGTATCTTTTAAAAACAAAAAAAAGGAATTAAAATGAAAAAAATATACTTAACTGTAGTAGCTCTTTTGAGTTGGGCTATGATGTCTGTATCTGTTTTAGCGGTCGACATTATCGTCGTTTCCCATGGACAGGCTAACGACCCTTTCTGGTCTGTTGCGAAAAATGGAGTTGATAAAGCTTGTAAGGATATGAAAATATCTTGCAAATATACTGCACCGGCTACTTTTGATATGGTGGAAATGTCAAAATTAATTGATAATGCAATCTCTCAGAAACCAAAAGGAATTATAATTACATTACCAGACGCTGCTGCTTTAGGAAAATCAGTTCGTGCTGCAATTTCTGCTGGTATTCCAGTAATTTCTATGAACTCAGGATCTGATGACTACATGAAGCTTGGTATAAGTGCTCACGTTGGTCAAACAGAATTTGAAGCAGGAGTTGGTGGCGGACAAAAGATGAAAGCTGCAGGTGGGAAAAAAGCTCTTTGCGTTAACCACGAAGTTGGTAACGTTGCTCTAGACAGAAGATGTGCTGGCTTCAAAAAAGGTTTTGGAGGTTCTGTAGACATACTTGGAACATCGAACGATCCAACTGAAATTCAAAAAGCTGTAGCTGCAAAATTAAGTAATGGTTACGATACTATTCTCACACTTGGTGCGGGCCTTTCGGGTGAAGCTGCTTTAAAAGCTTTAGAATCTGCTGGTAAAGTAAATAGCGTTAAACTTGGAACATTTGATATGTCTCCAGATATGCTTAAAGCTGCTGCTGCTGGTAAAGTTGAATTCTTAATTGACCAACAACAATATCTTCAAGGTTATTTACCTGTAGCAATCTTTGCTCAATATATGAGATACGGAACTATGCCAGCTGGTGTTGTTATGACAGGTCCAGGATTTGTTACGCCAGAAAATGCTAGTAGCGTAATTAAATGGGCTGCTCAAGGTTATAGATAAAAATTAAGATAAAAAGGCCTAGTATTTTTTTACTGGGCCTTTTTTTTAATTTTCTTAAATAATTATGTCTACAAAATCTAAAAGCATTCATGCTAAAAATATTTTTAATCAAGATGACAGGTTAAAAAAAGTTTCTCCTTTAAGAACACTTTTAAACCGACCCGAATTAGGAGCTCTAGGTGGAGCTATATTAGTTTTTATTTTTTTTGGTATTGTTGCAGGTGATACCGGCATGTTCAGCGCCTTTGGCATGTTAAATTTTTTTGACGTATCTGCTAATCTTGGAATAATTGCTATAGCAGCAGCCTTGCTTATGATTGGTGGTGAGTTTGATTTATCGATTGGATCGATGATTGGATTTGCTGGAATTTGTATAGCTATACCTGCAATTTACTGGGGGTGGCCTCTATGGATGAGTATTATTTTTGCTTTTTCTATGGCTGTTATTGTTGGTTACTTCAATGGACTATTAGTTGTTAAAACAGGACTGCCATCTTTCATAGTGACTTTAGCAATGTTGTTTATTTTAAGAGGAGCTACTTTAGCTCTAACGAGATTAATTACAGGTCGTACGCAAGTACCTGGTTTGAGGGTTTTAATTGAAAATGATCCTATAGCTTGGTTGTTTGCAACAGATACATTTAAGTGGTTTTTTGTTTGGCTAGGTTCAATGAACTTAATTGATTTAAGAACTGATGGAACTCCTTTGGCTACTGGTATTCCTCCTTCAGTAGTTTGGTTTATCTTTTTGGCTATTTTATCAACGTGGGTATTAACTAAAACTAGATACGGAAACTGGATTTTCGCATCGGGCGGAGATAAAAATGGTGCTACAAATGTTGGTGTTCCTGTCGGTAGGGTTAAAATAGGTTTATTTATAACAACTGCTGTTGCTTCAACAATTTTTGCAACGATACAAGTTTTAGATGCTGGCTCAGCCGATACCATGAGAGGTTCATTAAAAGAGTTAGAAGCTATAGCCGCAGCTGTTGTTGGTGGTTGCTTACTGACAGGTGGTTACGGTTCAGCCATAGGTGCTGCATTTGGTGCAATTATTTTTGGTACAGTCTCTATGGGAATATTTTATACAGACGTTGATACCGATTGGTTTAAAGTTTTTTTAGGAGCGATGATGTTGATAGCTGTAATTTTTAATAACTACATTAGAAAAAAAGTAACAGAAAGTAAATAATGTCAGATTATCTAATTCAATTTAATAACGTAAGTAAATTTTTTGGTAAAGTGATAGCTTTAAAAGACGTAACAATGAAATTGAAAAAAGGTGAGATAATGTGCCTGTTAGGAGACAACGGTGCAGGTAAATCAACTTTAATTAAAACTTTAGCTGGGGTTTACAAGCCAGACGAAGGTGAAATTATCATAGAAGGTGAAAAGATAGTTTTCGATGGACCTAAAGATGCATTGGACATGGGTATAGCTACTGTTTATCAAGATTTAGCACTAGTTTCTTTAATGAGTGTCACAAGAAATTTTTTTATGGGCAGAGAGCCCCTTAAAGGTCTTCCTTTTTTTAAAACTTTTGATTTAGAAAAAGCCAATAAGATTGCCGCAGAAAGAATGGGACAAATTGGAATTGATGTTAGAGATCCATCACAAGCTGTAGGAACAATGTCTGGTGGTGAAAGGCAATGTTTGGCTATTAGTAGAGCTATATATTTTGGTGCAAAAGTTTTAGTTTTAGACGAACCAACTTCGGCTCTTGGTGTTCATCAAGCATCTGTAGTATTAAAATACATTGTAAAAGCAGCATCGCAAGGTTTGGCGGTTATATTAATAACTCATAACGTTCATCATGCTTATCCTGTCGGTAATAGTTTCACAGTTTTAAATAGAGGTAAGAGCTTAGGCACATATAACAAGAAAGACATATCAAGAGAAAAATTATTAAGCATGATGGCTGGTGGTGAAGAATTAGATAAATTAGAAGTTGAGCTTAAAGAAATTAATAGATTAGCAAACTAATGCTATCCTCAAAAAATATTGTTTTAGAAGCGAAAAATATAAGTAAATATTTTGGAACTATTACTGCACTTGAAAATGTAAACTTAACCGTTAGAGAGGGTGAGTGTTTAGGTGTTGTAGGTGATAATGGAGCAGGTAAATCTACTTTTATGAAAGTTTTGTCTGGCCTCTACAAACCTAGCAGTGGTTCATTATTTTTTAATGGAAATCAAGAAATTCTTAGCAGTCCTAAAGATTCTCAAAACCTAGGCTTAGAAATGGTTTATCAAGATCTAGCCTTGGCAGGAAATCTTCCTATTGGTGAAAATATTTTTTTAGGTCGTGAACCAACAAAAAAATTTGGTTTCTTAAATTTACTTGATTATAAAAAAATTAAAGAATTATCTGAAGCTCATTTAGATAAATTAAAAATACATGTCAAAAGTGCAGAACAAAAAGTTGAGGAACTTTCTGGTGGGCAAAGACAAGCTATTGCTATAGCAAGAGCTACAGCTTTTAATTCCAAGATTGTAATCATGGATGAGCCCACTGCAGCTTTAGCAATTAAAGAAGTTGGAAAAGTTTTAGATTTAATAAATAGTTTAAAAAAAATGGGCGTCAGTGTAATTATAATAAGTCACAGAATGGATGACATTTTTGCTGTAAGCGATCGTGTAATGGCACTATTTCAAGGAACAAATTTTGCGGAGTCTGAGCTTTCCAAAACAACACGAGATGAAGTGATTGGATGGATAATGGGAAAAAAATAAAATGGACAATCAAAAAAAAGATCAAAGTTTATTTTTAAAATTAATTCCTTATCTAGACAGATACGGTATTTTAATTTTACTTTTATTAATGATACTTGCTCTTCATATTATGCAACCTGATGTTTTTCTTTCTTGGAGAAACGTTACAAATGTTTTTAAGCAAATTTCATGGCAGTCAATGTTGGCTTTAGGAGTCTTCATGGTTATTGTTACAGCAGGTATCGATCTGTCTGTTGGCTCAATTATGATGTTGTCCCTAATGGTTTTGGCAATTGTCGCTAAAGCAGGCATGCCTTGGTATATAGTTGTTTTAGTTCCGATGTTAGCTGGTCTTCTTTGTGGAATGTTTAACGGTTTAGGAATTACACTTCTTAGAATGCCCCATCCGTTTATCATGACACTAGGGACGTTATATATTTTTAGAGGAGCAGGGAATCTAATATCTGGAGGTGTGCCAATCA
>CAJQSV010000021.1 GCA_905616445.1 uncultured Pelagibacteraceae bacterium | reverse complement strand
TATTTCTAATATTTTATTAAATTTTCCCATTCCTAACAAAACGCAATCTGCCAAAGGAAGGGCTCCTCCTGACAAACCGGTACCAGCGCCTCTTGGGACAACTTTAATTTTATTTGCATTACAATATTGAAGAATTCTACTTACCTGCTCAACTGTTTCTGGTAAAACGACTAGAAGTGGTTTCTGTTTATATGCTGCAAGGGCATCAGTCTCGTAAGGTCTGACTTCATCTTCATGTGAGAGAATGTTTTCACTTTTTAAAATTTTATTTAAGTCTGAGGCAATTTTATCTTTATTAGATAAAATTAATTTATCGACTTTAGGCATTTGTAAACTTGTCATTTTACAATCCTATAATTTTTAAAGCTTTAGGTCAAAAAACAACGTTACTTATCCAAGCATTTTTTTGATCTTTTCAAGAGCTTTTTCAATATTTTCCATCGAAGCCGCAAAACTAAATCTTACATAATCAATTGAAGTTTTACCAAAGGCAGTTCCCGGCACAATTGCCACTCCAGCTTCATGCATACATTTTTTTGAAAATTCAGAGCCATTCAATCCTGTGCCTATTACTTTGGGAAAAGCATAAAAAGCTCCTCCTGGCATACTGCATTCTATACCGGGAAGGTTATTCAAACCTTCGTGAATGAACTTTCGTCTCTTATCAAATTCTTTCATCATCTCATTAATAGGTTCATCTGAACCATCTAAAGCAGCTATACCGGCAAACTGGGAAGGCGCATTAACACACGATACGCTATTGATAATTAATTTATTTACGTGTGGAATTAATTTTTCCGGCCAAACGCTCCAACCCATTCTCCAACCGGTCATAGCGTAGGCTTTACTCCAACCGTCTAAAACTATCAATCTATCTTGCAGATGAGGGTAATTAAAAAATGTTGGCATTTCTTTCCCGTCATAAATTTGACGGCTATAAATTTCGTCACTTAAAATTGCAACATGCGGATGTTTCTTGAGACCTTCTGCTAAAAAGTCTATCGCTGGTTTTTCAACAAAACTTCCTGTTGGGTTGTTGGGATTAATTAATATCAATAATCTTGTTTTGTCTGTGATTAAAGATAATATTTTTTCTGGATCAAATTTCAAATCTTTATCTTCTGTTAAGTCATAAGGTACTGCTTTTGAACCTGAATAGTTAATCATAGACTCATAAATTGGGAATCCTGGTGTCGGATGAATTATTTCAGCACCTTCTTCACCAAACATTGAAATTGCATAAAACATAGTGGGTTTTCCACCTGGCATTATTATAACTCTCTCTGGATCTAAATCTTTATTATATAGTATCTTTATTTTTCTTGTCACAGCTTGTCTGCATTCTAAAATACCATTGGACAAAACATAACCATGGTGGCCATCATCTAAAGCTTTTTTTGCCGCCTCAACAATATGTTGCGGAGTCTTAAAATCAGGTTGGCCCACTCCAAGATGAATTATTTCTTTTCCCTGAGCTTCAAGTTTCTTTGCTTCAGCTAATATACTAAAAGCCGATTCTGTTCCTAGTCTTTCTAAATTTTTAGCTAATTTCATATTAATTTTTTTAACTTAAGACTAAATAATAGACAAAATACATAATTTCTTAAACGGGAATTATTGTCTCAACTTTTTATCTATAAGCAATTTTACTTGGATTTAAATCTTTTATACTTTTACAACCCATTAGAATCATATCTCTTCTAATTTCATCTCTCATTCTTTGAAGAACCATCTCTACTCCTTTTTGTCCTCCCGCACCTAGTGCAAACAAGAAACCTTTACCAAAACTGCAAGCCGTTGCTCCTAAAGCTAAAGCTTTTAAAACGTGTGTTCCTCTTCTGATTCCACCATCAACAATAATTTCTATTTTTCCTCCAACAGCATCAACAATTGCAGGTAGTTGATCGAAAGGTGAACGTGAACCATCTAACTGTCTGCCACCGTGATTGGAGAGCATGATTGCTGAAGCGCCAATATCTACTGCTTTCTTTGCATCTTCAACTGACATTAAACCTTTTAAAGCAAAAGGACCATTCCAACGCTTAACGCAATACTCAGCATCCTTCCAACTCATTGCTGGATCGTATTGTTCGTTAATATATTCCATTACTCCTTTTGCTATACTTGATCCATTTTTGGTAAAATGAGCAACGTTTGCTAATTTAAATTTTTCGTGGGTTAAGTAATTTATTGTCCATTTTGGATGAGCAGCAAAACTCATTAAGCTTTTTAAAGTAAGTTTTGGTGGTGTTGTAAAACCAGTTCTATGATCTTTCTCCCTGTTTCCTGCAACAACTGTATCGACCGTCAAGCACAAACCCTTAAATCCAGAACTTTTACATCTGTCTATTAAGTTGTCAGTAAGTGCCTGGTCTTTATGAATATAAAGTTGAAATAATTTTGGTCCATCTGAAATATCTGAAATTTCCTCAATAGATGAGGTGGCCATTGTAGACATGCTGTAAAATGTTCCGAATTTTTCAGCAGCTCTTGCAGATGCTTTATCTCCATCGTGATGATATAGGCGCTGCATTGCAGTTGGAGATAAAAATAAAGGCATATCAATTTTTTGACCAAAAACTTCAACGGAAAGATCTGGCTCACCTACGCTAGCTAAAATATTAGGAATTAAATCACATTTAGAGAAAGAATCTGTATTTCTTTTTAACGTTGTTTCATCGTCAGCACCACCGTCGATATAATGAAAAATTGGTGAAGGTAAGTTTTTTTTTGCTAGTTTTCTAAAATCTTCAATGTTGTAACAATCTTTAATTGACATTTATGATTAAAACTTTTTAGAAAAAGTTAAAGATTGATTGTCTGTACCTGGGTTAATATTTCCAAATTCATTATTTGAAATATGACTGTAACTGTAACCTAAGTTTGAATTTTTAAACAAATCTATTCCAACTTTTATCTCTGATTTAAATTCAAGTGCACTGCCTAAATTTTTACCATCACCAGCTTCATAATAACCTGGAGCAAAACTTGGAGAAATGTTTATTGGTCCTAAATTGTAATCTGCTTCAATTCCTGTATACAAATAAATTGAACTTTTTCCAGTAACAAATGCACCTGTTGTAGGTGAAAACCTTCCTATCCAAGTGTCACGGAATAAATCTGTATTTTTGTGCTCTACTCCCATTAGAGTCGTTTTGTCATCACCTTCTTTATCTATTGTATCGAATGTACCTGTGTAAACCGAAATGTTATTTTTTCTTTCATCAAAAGATCTTTTCTTATTTATTTTTTTTTCTTCTTGATAAGATTTATTTCCAGAAATAGTTCGCTTAATAAAATTTTCTGCACACTTAAAGTCTTGACGAATAGTCGTCGGCTCTTTTATCTTAGGACATTCTGTTTTGCTATTTTTTATCTTGAGCGTTTCTGTTATTTTATTTTTTTCTGTGTAAGATTCATTCCCAGTTATGGTTCTCATAATTCGGTTTTTAAAATTCTGAATATCTCCTTTAATAGTGTCAGCACTTTTTGCCTCGACAATTATTATCTCAAAGCTAAGAAAAGTAATAAAAAATACTAAAAATTTTTTCATTTTGATGAAAAATACTACCTTAAGTTTAAAAAGTATACATTCAATTAGCCTTGTTGTTCTTGCTTTTTCTTATGATTAAAAAAATAAACACGCCGCCCATTATAAATATGAAATAAGGTAAAGTCCAAAGAAGTAAATTGCTTTTACTAAAGGTAGGTTGGTAAACTATCCATTCTCCATATTTACTAATTAAAAATTTATAAATTTCGTCTTTAGTTTTTCCTTCATTAAACTGATCTTGAACAACAAGTTTTACAGTCGCGGCAAAATCTGAGTTTGAGTCAGCAATCGATTGTCCTTGGCAAACTAAGCATCTCAAATTTTTATAAATTTCTGATAACTCTGTTTTATTATCACTTGAACTTAGAGGTCCTAAAAATAAAAAGTAAATTATAAGAAAAAAAAGTTTTTTTTTCATTGTATTGATTTTAAAATATCATTAAATTGAACTTGATCAATTGGACCAATAATTTTTTTTATCACAGTTAACTCATTATTAACTAATATAGATTCAGGTATCCCATAAATTCCAAATGAAATCGAAATTTTACCATCCGTATCTTCTCCCACAAAATTATAAGGATTGCCTAAGTCTTTTAAAAAATTATTAGCATTAATTTTTTTATCTTTAAAATTTATTCCTATTATCTTAATTTCTTTATTTTGATTTGATAGACTCATTAAATACCTATGTTCAGCTCTACATGGTGAACACCATGAGGCAAAAAAATTAATTAAGGTATATTTGTTTTTTTTTAAGTCTTCTTCAGAAATATATTGATTTTCATTATTTATTTCAGTTACATAAAATTTGCTAATTTTACTTCCGACAAGACTTTTAGTGTCGTAATTATGATTTATTTTTAACCCTAGCCAAAAGACACTAAGTAAAAAAATTGTAAAACTAAAAATAATAATTTTTGAAATATTAATCTTCATTTTTTTTTAAAATTAATTGCATAAAACCCCCAAGTGCAATCATTAAAGCTGATATCCAGATCCAAATCATGAACGGTTTTTTTTGAAATTTAATATTATAATAATCAGATCTAGATACATTACTCATTGTTAAGTAGAGATCTGAAGTAATTTTTGTCCTTATTGCAGCTTCATATGTTAAAGTTTCTGGGTTAGAATAAATTCTTATTTCGGGATTTAAATATTGAGCTAAATCATTTTTAAGATCTGTTAATTTAAAATTACCAATTATTGCTTTATAGTTTTTATTTTCTTTTACTTTCATATCTTTAAAATTAATTTCATAATTATTAGTTTTTTTTATCTCGCCAACTTTTAAATTAAAGTCTTCTTCAAGAGAAAACTGATGATTGATACCAATAAAAAAAACGAGTAAACCGAAACTTAAGTGGGAAATAATCCTGGGTAATTCAAATTTTTTTTTATTATTAAAAATTTTTTTTAAATCTAAAAGTGAATATAAAATTAAGAATATTGCTGCTATAAAAATTAAATTAGACAAGAAACTATATTTACCAAAAAAATAAAAGATTAGTAAATTTATTATTATGGCACCTAAAATAAGAAATAAAATTTTATAAAAAATTTTATTTTGTGACTTAACCCAGCCAAATTTTGGTCCAATAGCCATTAAAAACATAAATGGAACGACCAGAGGAATAATGACGATATTAAAAAATGGAGGCCCAACAGAAATTTTTACATTAGTTAACACATCAAGGAAAATTGGATAAAGCATGCCTATCAATACCGTCACTAGGAAAAATACCATAAACCAATTGTTTGCTAAAATAAAAGTCTCTCTACTTTTTAAATTAAAATTATAAGTTTCTTTTTTATTTTTTATAAAAAAAATTATTAAGGCTGAAAAAATCATAAGTGACAGAAATGATAGTATATATATGCCTCTAGTAGGATCGCTCGCAAAAGTATGAACTGAATTTAAAATTCCAGATCGAACTAAAAACGTGCCAGTTACGCTTAGAATAAAAGTTGAAAGACAAAGTATAATTACCCAAGAGTAAAGGGTGTTTCTTTTCTCTAGTACAATAAGAGAATGCATTAAAGCTGTAATAGCAAACCACGGGAGTAATGAGGCATTCTCAACAGGGTCCCAGAACCAAAAGCCCCCCCAGCCTAATTCGTAATAAGCCCAAATGGATCCCACAATAATTCCAAGTGTCTGGAAGCACCAAGAAATTTTAACCCAAGTTTTAATTGACTGAGCAAATAATTTTCCAGCATAACCTGAAAGTAGCGAGGCCATAGCAGCAGAAAAATAAATTGAACAACCAACAAACCCAACATAAAGAAGTGGCGGATGAATCGCTAACGCTGGGTCTTGAAGTATAGGATTTAGCCCCAAGCCCTCAAGTGGAATTGGATAAATAGAATTAAAAGGATTTGAATTTAATAATAAAAAAAATAAAAAACCTAAAATTAAAATGTTTTGAAAAATTAAAGTATAAAGTCTAAATTTCTTATTGTGTGTGTGATTAAAAATTAAAAATAAATAGGAAAATATAACTAAAATATTAACCCATAAAAGTAGGCTACCTTCGTGATTTCCCCACGTACCTGCTATTTTATAAAAAAGCGGTTTTGCAGTATGTGAATTCTCATAAACATTAATGAGTGAAAAGTCAGAATTTACAAAACCAATTATCAAAGTAAAAAAACTCAAGACTGTAAAAGTTATTTGAAATAAACTTAATTTGTAAATATTTTTTTCAATAAATTGGCTTGAAGTCTTTAGATCTACGCTAGAAATGTAAATAATTAAGAAACTAAAAATTAGAACTAAATAAACTAAAGCAATTCCAATATTACTTAGCATTTTTTTTTATTATTTCTTTGATTTCTGGAGGCATATAATTTTCATCATGCTTGGCTAATATTCTGCTTGCAATAAAAAAATTTTTATCACTCAGCTTTCCTTCTGCGACTACACCTTTTCCTTCTGCAAATAAATTTGGGACAGTTCCTGAATAGCTAACTAGAATTTCATTTTCAAAATCAGTAACTGTAAATTGAATATTTTTTTGGTTTATCGTTATTGACCCTTTTTTAACCATTCCACCAACCCTCATAGCTTTTCCAAATGGAATATCTTCTTTTTGTTTTATTTCAGTTGGTGATGAAAAATATAGAATATTTTTTTTTAAAGAGTTGAGAATAAAAAAAACAGCAAAAACTGATAGTATGAAAATAAAAGTTAAAAATATTATTCTTTTTTTAACTTTTTTTGTAAGCATTAAAAATGCTTTTAATTAACCTTAGAGTTTGTAGCTAATATTTGTTGAGCAACTTTAGAAGTTTCTAAAACTTTATTTTTATCTTCCAACGGTAAATTTTGAAGGTCAACTAAAAAATCATTTTCATATTTTCTTAAGGTTTTTCTTGTCTTCAAATAAAGTACCGCACAAGAAAGGATAACGATACTAAAAGATAGCCAAACATAAAGACCGTATCCATTCATTGCTATAAATTCTGTAATCATATTTTTTTTAAATTTTTTTTCTTTATTCTAATGATTTCTGTTTTATATTTCATCAGAAAAATTAACGCACCATATAGCAAAAAAACCAACAGCATTACTAGCAACGGTAACAACATCGCTGAATGTATGTTACTTGGTCCTACAATTTTTATACTTGCTGGTTGATGAAGTGTTGTCCACCATTCGACTGAATATTTAATAATGGGTAAATTAATCGATCCTATAATTGCTATAATTGATGAAACTTTTACAATTATCTCCTCTCCGCTTAACAACTTAAACGCTAAAATATAAAAGATATAAAATAACATCAATACAAGCATGGATGTTAGTCTAGCATCCCAGGCCCACCAAGTTCCCCAGGTTGGTTGACCCCATAAAGAACCAGTAATAATTGCTAAGCATGTAAATAATAAACCGATTGGAGCTATGCTTTTGTTTATAAAATAAAAGTTTCTTATTTTAAAAATAAAGTTAAGTACCGAAAGAAGTGTTATGACAGAAAAACATGCTAAGCCTAGCCATGCAGCAGGAACGTGTACATACATAATTCTAACAGAATCTCCTTGAGTATAGTCTGGTGGTGATAAGACTAAAGCAAAAGTTAAACCGATAATTAAAATTAAAAAAAAAATTGAGTCTATAAAATTAATTAATTTCTGAATTAAAGAGTAGATATTGCTAGATGAAAAAAATTTGAACATCCTATTTTAAATCAAATATATTATTTTTTATTTTAAAGAAAGTAAGTTGTTTGCCTAATTGAGAATATCAAGGGAGTTAAAGAAGTAAATTAATTCTCAACCAGGCATTAATAACTGTAATTTTAGGTAAATTATTTGTTATTCGTGTGATCTAATATTGTTAGATTTATGGCAGCTTTCCACTAATTAGTTAGAAAGCTTGAAATAGTTTGATCCCTTTTTGCCAACAAATATTTCATTGATAAGAGGATGTTTGACTGGCTGTTTCGATTTATCCATTAAAAGATTTTGCTCCGACACATAAGCCTCATAAGTTACATCGTTACTCTCAGCTAACAAATGGTAAAATGGCTGATCTTTTCTAGGTCTTACGTCCTTTGGTATAGATTGATACCACTCTTCTGAATTATTAAATTCAAAATCAACATCATAGATTACTCCACGAAAATCAAAGTGTTTATGCTTTACGATTGTTCCAATTGAAAATTTTGCAATGTTTGAAGCCATTAACTAAAGATAATAACTTTTAATTAAAAATCAATATATAAATTTATTTAAAAATAGATTTGTGCTAAAAATAACGTGTGAATAAGTCTTTATTAAAATTTATTACAGACTTTGGTCCCCTACTAATATTTTTTACTATTTATTACAGAAGTGGAAATAATTTAAAAATTGCAATACCACCTTTAATTATTGCCACATTGATTGCGGTTCTAGTTAGTTATATAGTAGAGAAAAAAATCCCTTATCTGCCATTATTAGGTGGAATTATAATATCTATTTTTGGCGGTCTAACTTTATATTTTAATAACCCAGTTTTTTTATACATAAAGCCTACTATTATTAATATTATTTTTGCTTTAGTATTATTTGTTGGAAAAACATTTTTAGATAAAAATTTTTTAAAAATGCTTTTTAATAATGCCTTTCAAATTAACGAAACTGGTTGGAATAAATTAAATAACCGTTGGATAATATTTTTTATTTTTTTAGCTTTGATCAATGAACTTGTTTGGAGAACCCAAACTGAGGTTGTTTGGGTTAATTTTAAAGTTTGGGGTATGTTGCCATTAACTTTTATATTTACTGCTTTTCAGCTTCCACTAATTAATAAATATAAAATATGAGAAATTTAAAACTAGTAGTTAATAATACTTCTAACAATAAAGCCAAAGAGATTTTTTTTGTAAAAAAAGAATTGCAAACTATCTTAAACCTATATGGAAAAATGGTTTCTAGTGGTGCTTGGAAAGATTATGGAATGTCTATAGGCCCTAGAGAAATTTCTTTTGATATATATCAACGAGCTTCGGAAAAACCAATTTTTAGAATTTTAAAATCTTTAAAACCTAAAAATCATAACGAAAAATTTTATATTGAAGATAAACACGGAAATATATTAGAAAGGTCTAATAATCTTTTTAATTTGATGGAAAAAACTAGGTGGAATAATTTAAGAGCTGTAAAATAATTATCTTCTTTGACCGAAAAGTCTTAACAGCATAATAAACAAATTAATAAAATCTAAGTAAAGAGTTAAAGCACCCATGACTGCTTTTTTTCCCATTAACTCTCCACTATCACTTTCAAGATACCTGTTCTTAATTTTTTGAGTGTCATAAGCAGTTAAGCCAACAAAAATTAAAACTCCTAAAATTGATATTACAAAGTACATCATTGTAGATTTCATAAACATATTAACTACTGATGCAATAATAATTCCAAAAAGACCCATCATTAGAAAAGAGCCAAGTTTAGTTAAGTCTCTATTAGTAGTGTAACCGTAAAGACTCATTGATCCAAAAGTTCCTGCTGTAATAAAAAATACTCTAGTTATACTAGCACCTGTGTACATTAAAAAAATTGAAGATAAAGACGCTCCCATTAAAGCTGCAAATACCCAAAAGGTAGTTTGAGCCTTTGCGGCAGTCATTTTTGCAATATTAAAACTCATATAAAAAACTACTCCTAATGGAGCTAACATAAGAACCCATTTTAAACCTGACGTATAAATAGTTGATCCAAAGTTAGTTAAGCCCATTATCTCGCCAGCTTCACCTGTAACAACTGCAAGCTTGAAAAATAATAAGGCCACAAAACCAGTCAATAGAACTCCTGATCCCATGTAATTATAAACTTTAAGCATGTAGGCTCTTAACCCTTGGTCAATTATTGCTTCTGATGCTGATGATCTTGTTGTTGCGTTTTGTTTGTTAAATTCCATATACATCACAATATAAGAGTTTTTTCGTATTTTTCAATACCTGTCTTCTTTACTTATTTGTTTAATTCTAATTAACTCACGAATAATTGTAATTTTATGAAATTTAAAAAACTTGGGACTACAGATTTGAAGGTAAGCCTAATATGTTTAGGAACTATGACTTGGGGTCAGCAGAATTCAGAGGCTGATGGATTCGCTCAAATGGATTATGCTTTAGAACAAGGTATTAATTTTTTTGACACTGCGGAGCTTTATGCGACACCCCCTATGGATCATTCATATGGGAAAACAGAGAAAGTCATTGGTAATTGGTTTTTGCAAAAAAAAAATCGAGATAAAATTATATTAGGCTCAAAAATTACTGGGCCTGGATTTAAATGGATAAGAGGTGGGGGCAATGAGTACTATGAAAAAGGAATAGAGTCTGCTCTTAATGAAAGTTTAAAACGACTAAAGACAGATTATATTGATCTTTACCAATTACATTGGCCAGAAAGAAATACAAATTATTTTGGTAAATTAGATTATCAACATGATGAAAATGAAAAAAAGTGGCATAAATTTGAATCTGTTTTAGAAATATTAGAAAAATTTATTAAACAGGGAAAAATTCGTCATATCGGTATCTCAAATGAAACTCCTTATGGGTTTTCAAAATATTTAAAATTAAACAAAGTTAATAATTTACCAAGAATTGTATCAGTTCAGAATCCATATAATTTTTTAAATAGAACATACGATGTTGGTATGTCAGAAATTTCTATGCGAGAGAAAGTTGGTCTGCTTGCTTACTCACCATTGGCATTTGGTTATTTGTCGGGTAAATATAGAAATAACGAGATGCCTAAAGATTCAAGAATGGGTTTATATGCAGATATTTGGGGAAGATATAGAAAAGAAAAAGCTTACGAAGCAGTTGATGAATATTATAAACTTTCTAAGAAGAAAAATATGTCGTTAACTCATATGGCTCTTGCATATGTCAGCTCGAGACCTTTTGTGACTAGCAATATTATTGGAGCAACAACTATGGAGCAACTTAAAGAAAATATTGAAAGTATTAATATCAAACTAGATGATGAAACTATTAATGAAATTGATTCAATACATCATAACTATCCTAATCCAGCTCCTTAGAATTAATAAGTCTTTAGTGTTAAATAAAAATAAAGTAATTACGCATTATGAAGTTTAAAAAGTTAGGCCATACAAATATAGATGTGAGCTTGATCTGTCTTGGAACAATGAATATGGGTGAACAAAACACTCAAGGAGAAGGCTTTGAGCAAATGGATTATTCTTTTGAGCAAGGTGTAAATTTTTTTGACACAGCAGAAGTTTATGCTGTTCCACCGAGACAAGAAACACATGGTAAAACGGAAGAAATTATTGGAAACTGGTTTACAAAAAGTAAAAAGAGAGAAAAAATTATTTTAGCAACTAAAATGGTTGGGCCAGGAGTTGAGTGGATAAGAAGTGGTGGTGGTAACTACACTGAAGAAAATATTGCTGTAGCTATCGAAGGCAGTCTAAAGAGATTACAAACTGATTATATCGATCTCTATCAATTGCATTGGCCAGAAAGAAATACTAACTATTTTGGCAAAAGAAATTACGAACACGACTCAGGCGAGGGAAAATGGAATGATCTTGAATCCGTTTTAAAAGCTTTAAAAAAATTTGTTGATCAGGGTAAAATTAAATATGTTGGAGTTTCAAACGAAACACCTTGGGGCCTATCTAAATTTTTAGAAATAGCAGAACAACTAAAACTCCCGAGAATAGTTTCTGTACAAAACCCATATAATTTATTGAATAGAGCGTATGATATTGGAATGTCTGAAATTTCTTGTAGAGAAAAAGTTGGCTTACTAGCTTATTCACCTCTGGCAATAGGTTATCTTTCCGGAAAGTATAGAGACAATCAAATACCAAAAAATTCTAGAATTGGACTGTTTGGAGACTTTTGGACTAGATATAAAGAAGATAATGCAAAAAAAGCTGTCGATGATTATTACAAGCTGGCAAAAGAAAACGGACTTACTTTAACTCAAATGTCTCTTGCTTTTGTGAACTCAAGACCTTTTATGACGAGTAACATTATTGGAGCAACAACTATGGAGCAGCTAAAAGAAAATATTGAAACTGCAGATATTGATCTTAGCGATGAAATTATTGAGAAGATAAATTTAATCCACTCAAATAATCCTAATCCAACACCATAATATTCAAATCATTGAAATTAATTTAATATAGTATAAAAATAAATTTATGTTTTTAAAAAAATTTTTTATTTTTATTTTTCTATTATTATTTTCTTTTAATTCCTTTGCTAGTACACCTAAATCAACTGGCAAGTCTAAGAACTGGGAAAGTTTTACAGCAGAAACAAATGAAGGAAAGATTTGCTTTGCACAGACTTCACCAACAAAAAGAGCTCCTGCTGCAGTTAAAAGGGGGGAATCAAAATTATTTGTAACTTTTAGACCTTCAGAAAATATCAACGATGAAATTAGCTTAACAAGTGGTCATGAATATAAAGCTTCAACAGTAACGGCTAGATCGGGTAAAAGAAGCTATTCTTTTACTTCAAAAAAAAACTTTGCGTGGATAATTGATGATCGAGAAGAAAAGAAATTTATTAAATTGATGCAAAAAGCAACAGATGTGATTGTAAAAGCAAGAACTTCTAAAGGTGCTGAAACTACAGATCACTATTCAATGATGGGTTTCACCAAGGCATACAATGCAGCAAAAAAAAACTGCAGTTAATTAATGAAAAAAATAGTTTTAGCTTACTCGGGAGGTCTTGATACCTCGATTATCTTAAGATGGTTGCAGGAAAATTATAAAGCAGAAGTTATTGCTTACACGTCTGATATTGGTCAGATAATCGATAGAAAAAAAATTATTAGAAATGCTAAAAGATTAGGTGTTAAAAAAATAATAATTGAAGATCTAAAAAATATATTTGTAAAAGATTATGTTTTTCCAATGCTGAGATCACATGCTTTATATGAAGGAAATTATTTATTGGGCACGTCTATTGCAAGACCGTTAATAGCAAAAAGACAAATAGAAATAGCAAAAAAATATGGCGCCTATGCAGTGTCGCATGGTGCTACTGGCAAAGGTAATGACCAAGTTAGATTTGAATTAGGTTACGCTTTTTTTGGAAAAAGAATAAAGGTTATCGCTCCATGGAGAGAATGGGATTTAGCTTCTAGAACAGATTTAATTAAATACGCAAAAAAAAATAACATCCCTATACCTAAAGACAAAAAAGGAGCTCCACCTTTTTCAGTAGATGATAATCTTTTTCACACATCGACTGAAGGTAAAGCTTTAGAAGATCCTAAAAACTCAGCACCAGAATTTATTTTTCAAAGAACCATTTCACCTGAAAAAGCTCCCAATAAAATAACTACAGTTAAAATAGGTTTTAAAAATAGCGAACCCATTTCAGTTAATGGGAAGAAACTTAGTCCTGCCGATTTACTGGAGAAATTAAATCAAATCGCAGGGAAAAATGGAGTTGGAAGAGTGGATCTTGTTGAAAACAGATTTATTGGAATTAAATCAAGAGGTGTTTATGAAACACCTGGAGGTACTATTCTTTATGCCGCTCACAGAGCTATGGAATCTGTAACACTAGACAAAGAAACAATGCATAAAAAAGAGAGAATTATGCCTTTGTACGCTGAGCTTGTCTACAACGGATATTGGTTTTCAAAAAAAAGAATCAATCTTCAAAAAATAATAGATAAAAATAAAAATAAAGTTAATGGAGCTATTAGTTTAAAAATTTATAAAGGAAACGTTACAATCATGTCTAGAAAAACTTCTAGCAGCGCATATTCAATGCAAAAAGTATCATTTGAAGAAAACAAAACATTTAACAAAACTAAAGTAGAAAAATTTATTAAATATCATTCAAAACAGTTAAATAAATCTTAAAATTCTGATACAATTACATTAATGAACTCTGCGATTCGAAACATTCAACTAGTTGCAGTACTTGCCGTTTTAGTGGCGACTATAATTGCATTCTTTGTAGAATTATCAACTATGTATGAAACAAAAACAATAGGATTGGCTGATTTATTATTGATGTTCATCTATATCGAAGTTCTTGGTTTGGTTAGATCTTATTGGGAAACGCGAGCCGTAAGAATTACCTACCCTCTTGTAATCGCAATTACAGCCCTCGCTCGATATATAATTCTTCAAGATAAAGAAAGCGATCCTGCAAACTTAATTTATATTGCTCTGGCAATATTAATCGTTTCTATAGCGACTGTTGTTGTGAGGTTTAGAAATAGTAAATACCTTAAAATAGACAGTTCAAAATCTAATGAGCTTTAAAACAATCTAAAGTATTTTTTAATAAACAAGCAATAGTCATTGGTCCTACCCCGCCAGGTACTGGTGTTATAGCCTTAACTTTATCTTTAACTTGATCGAAATCAACATCACCAACAATTTTGTCTCCGACTTTATTTATTCCTACATCGATAATGATTGAATCTTCTTTTACCCAGTCTTCCTTAACTAGATTAGCAACCCCAACAGCTGTAACTAAAATATCTGCTTTTTGACATTCGTTTTTTATATCTTTAGTTTTTGAGTGAACAATTGTTACTGTACAATTCTCTTTTAAAAGTAATTGTGCCATTGGTTTTCCATTTAAATTAGATCTACCAATAATAACGGCGTGCTTTCCTGATAAATCTTTTTCAACTTTCTTAATTAAATACAAACATCCAAGAGGCGTGCAGGGAACTATCGATTCATAACCAGAGGCTAAATTACCAACATTGATAGGATTAAAACCATCAACATCTTTTTTAGGATTAATAGCATTAGTAATTTTCTCTTTATTGATTTGAGCAGGTAAAGGAAGCTGAACCAAAATACCGGAAACGTTATTGTCATTATTAAGTTCCTCTATTTTTTCTAAAACTTTTTTTTCAGAAATGTCTTTTGAATATTTTATAACTTCAGAATTAATTCCAACTTCTTTTGAATTTTTTTCTTTATTTCTGACATAAATTTGACTGGGAGCAAAGTCGCCTATCAAAATAACAGTTAAACTTGGTACTTTATTTTTTTTTTTTTTTAAAGCAATAATCTCTTTTTTTATTTCTTCTCTTAATAACGCAGCTTCTTTTTTGCCGTCTAGTATCATGTTTAGAGTGCTATTTTATAGAATATTTCATTAATAAAATTTCTTAAAAAGACTAAACCTAAAATAAGTACAATTGGTGAAATATCTACTGTGCCCAAATTTGGCATAAAACTTCTAATAAACCTTAAAGGTGGATCTGTTAGTTTGTAGGAAATTTCCAACACAGAATAAACAAAACGATTGCTTGTATTAATGACGTTAAATGCAACCAACCAGCTCGCTACAGCATTAATAATTAGAACCCAAATATACAGTCGAACAATGTCATTAAATAAAATAAGAAAAGCATTCATTAATTTTTTTCCACATATATTGAAGTGCTAGGAAATGCGAAAGAAGCTTTGTTTTTTTCTACTATGTCTTTAATTTCGATTGCCAATATATCTTTAACGTTCATCCACTCTAGATAGGCAGATGTTTTAGTAAAACATATTAATTTTATATCAATTGAACTAGCGGCAAATTGATCTATTTTAACAGAAAGAATTGTATCTGTCGTAGTTGAAAAATTCTCGTTCTTCTTTATAAAATTTTCTATTTGCTCTTTAATGGTTTTTAACTGTTCACTTGTAGTTCGATATTCCAATCCTATAATCCAGTTTATTCTTCTGTTGGTAATTTGTGAATTGTTAATTACAGCTTTTTCAGCAAATTGGAAATTTGGAATTGTTGCTAAAGATTTGTCAAATCTTCTCACCACTGTAGATCTAAAACCAATGTTTTCTACTGTTCCCTCAATTATTCCATCTACAAAAATCCAATCACCGACCTGGAATCTTCTCTCAACTAATACCAGTATGCCGGAAATTAAATTTTTAAATAAGTCTTGCGCTCCTAAAGCAACTGCGACTCCAAATAAACCTAGTCCAGCGATAATTGGGCCAATTTTTATTCCCCAAAGATCTAAGACTGCAGCAAATCCCAAAACTAAAATTAAAACTTTTATTGCTTTAATAATCCAATTAATTAAATCTCTAGAAAGTAGACCGCCAGCTGATTTAATGACTGCTGAAAATGGTCCGATAACTTGATGAAAAGTCCAAAAAATTAATACTGTCATTAAAGATCTATTGATTACATCAACAGTACCGCTTTCAACTGTTAAATAACTTGTTGAAACAAAAAATCCTAAAACAATTGGAAAAAATTTTGCTGGACCTTCCATTGAATGAACTAAAGAATTGTCAAAACCATTAGATGTCTTTGAAACATACTTCTCTAATTTTTTAACAACAAACTTTGAGAACACCCCTCTTAAAAAAAGGAAAAAAGTAAAAATTGCTAAAGCTATTACTATTTCAGAAATATTTATTCCAGACACACCGTCTTTCCAAACATCTAGGAATAAATTTTTAAAATTTTCTAATACACTCATTGGCTTAAATTTCTAATTTTGTCATTTCATCCCCTGGATTAAAAATTTCTATTTTTTTCCACCCTTGAGATCTAAAAATACTAGCTATTTTTTCACTTATACACATAATAGTAGATTGTGTCATTAATGCTTTTAAAGAGTAGTTTTTAACTATAGCAATAAAACTTTCTGCACTTCTAGAAGAGTAAATGTAGATAAGATCAGGAAGATAGCGTTCTATCAATTTTTTATTGTCTTCATTTAGATCAGTAATAGTTTCGGAGAAATAATTAATTACTTTTTTTATTTTTAATCCTTCTTTTTTTAATTCAAGATCCAAATCATATGCGGTGTTATCTCCACAAAAATATGCAATTTTTGAATTTTTATTTATTTTATCTGAAATCATTATTAAATTTTTTAACGCATTGACTGTTCCGCCTGCAGAGGAAGTATTGGTGTAACCGGATTGTCTTGCAATTTTTTCTGTGATTAAACCAACACAAAAACAATGTAAATTTTTATTTGTATTCACCAGTTTTAAATTTCTAATTGCATTTGCGCTAGTAAATATGAAAGCATCAAAATCATTTGGGTTAATAGGATCTGTATTTGCTGATAAAATTTTTAAAGTAGGTAAATGAATAATTTTATGGCCAAAATTAAAAAATTTTTCCATTAGATCTTCCGCATCAATAAGTGGTCTTGTAATTAAAATATTCATTAATTTTTTTTAAAATCAGTTCCTGCCTGCTTTAAAAGTTCTGTACCTGCTAGCTTACCAAGTTTAAGTCCTTCTTCTTTGCCTCCAGCTGTTTTATAATTAAAAATATTTATTCCATCATCAGAAAATAATTGAGCATATAAAGTTAGTTCATTGTTTTTTATTGAGGCTAAACCTCCTACTGCCGTATCACAGTCGCCTCCGATTGTTTTAAGAAGAGTTCTTTCTGCTTTGGCACATTGTCTTGTTTGCTTGTGATCAATTTTTTCTAACAAATTAATTATATTTGAGTCTTCTTTGCGACACTGCACAGCAATAATTCCTTGTCCAACAGCAGGTAATATTTCTTTAGGAGTAAAAATTTGCTTTATATTTTCTTCTAATCTTAAAGTTTTAACTCCTGCAGCAGCAAGTACAATGGCATCATAAAGACCATCTTTAAGTTTTTGAATTCTGGTATCGACATTTCCCCTAATATTCTTAACCAACACATCTCTATTAAGTGTTTTTAATTGCAAATCTCTTCTTCTAGAACTTGATCCTACAACTCCATTTTTAATTTCTTTTATATTGTTAAATTTCAAACTAATAAAAACATCCCTAGGATCATTTCTTTCTATATAGGCAGCAATATTTAAAGTTTCTATCTCCTCAGAGGCCATGTCTTTCAAGGAGTGTACTGCAATATCTATTTTTTTTTTTAATAGACTTTCTTCAATTTCTTTACAAAATAAATTTTTTCCACCAATTTCTGAAAGTTTTTTGTCATAAAATATATCTCCTGATGTAGTTATGCTTTGAATTTCAATAAGGTCTTCTGCTAGATGGGGCACTTTTTCCAAGAGTAGTTTTTTTACTCTATCTGCATAAGCTAAAGACAGCTTGCTTCCACGTGCTCCAATTACAATTTTTTTCATTATTAATTTATATTTTTAAGAATTCTATTTTATACTATTCTTATATTGAGTTCATAAATTAATGAAAAAAAATATTACATTTTTAGGAATAGAAACTAGTTGCGATGAAACTGCAGCGGCTATAATCCAAGAAAATACGGATGGCTCTGCAAAAGTGCTATCAAATATTGTCTCTAGTCAAATAAAAGAGCACGAAAAATTTGGTGGTGTAGTACCAGAACTCGCCGCAAGATCACATGTTGAAAATATTGACTTTATTATTAATAAAGCTTTGGACGAAAGCAAATTAGCTATTGCTGATATGGATGGTGTTGCAGCTACAGCCGGACCTGGTTTAATTGTTTGTCTAACTGTTGGTCTTAACGTAGGAAAATCAATAGCAGCTTTTGCAAACAAACCTTTTATAGCTGTAAATCATCTTGAAGGACATGCTTTGAGTCCGGGTTTAGAAAATAAAATAAAATTTCCATATTTGCTTTTATTAATTTCTGGTGGTCACTCACAGTACTTAATAGTTAAGGACATCGATAAATACGAACAGCTCGGCACAACTATTGACGATGCTTTAGGTGAAGCATTTGATAAAACTGCAAAAATGTTAGATTTAGGATATCCGGGTGGGCCTAATATTGAAAAGTTTTCAAAATTGGGTGATAAAAACTTTTATAAATTACCTGAGCCGATTATCAACAAAGGAGGATGTAATTTGTCTTTTTCTGGACTCAAAACAGCTGTCTTAAGAAAGAGTAAAAATATTAACAACAACCAACAACTAAAATATAATCTTGCTGCATCTTTTCAGCATACGGTAAATAAAATTTTAGAAAAGAAAACAAAAGAGGCAATGAAACAATTTAAAATCAAAACTTCTTTAAAGGAAAAAATACCTTTTATTATAGCTGGAGGCGTTGCTGCTAATAAGTCTATTAGAGAAAATTTAACTAAAGTTTGTAAAGAGATGAATTTTGTTCCTTTGTTTCCTAACCTAAAATTCTGTGGTGATAATGCTGCTATGATTGCCTGGGCAGGCATTAAAAGATATAAAAAAAAATTAATTAATAATTTAGATTTTGTCGCTAAATCAAGATGGCCCCTAGATCCTCATGCTAAATATCTAAAAGGTCCTGGGCTAAAACTATAATTTTAACTTTAACTTCGTGTTACGCAGTCTAAAATGATCAGTTATTGGAAAATATAAATAATAGAAGTATTCCAGTAGTTTTTTCTACAAGTATACGCTGAATCATTGTGATACGATTCTTCACATAAACGAAGTGATTCGTTTTTAAATAAAACAATAAATAATAAGGGAGTGTTTATGAAAATATTGTCAGGATTGAGCGCAACGTTTGACAGCCTAACAAAAGTAATAATTTCATTACTTGGTTTAGCTATCGTTGTTAGCCTACTAGGTGGAAATGTTCCATTTGTTGGCGGTGTTGCGGAAAATATTGTTAGCCTTGTACAATCTTTAGGTGATGCAGGTATAGTTGGTTTAGTAGCCGCTATCATTATCTTAGGTTTCTACAAAT
This sequence comes from uncultured Pelagibacteraceae bacterium, assembly GCA_905616445.1. Classification (GTDB taxonomy): domain Bacteria; phylum Pseudomonadota; class Alphaproteobacteria; order Pelagibacterales; family Pelagibacteraceae; genus Pelagilacustribacter. The sequence goes on along the minus strand of CAJQSV010000021.1, from coordinate 25,477 downwards.
AAACTACAGTTAATAATTACCACCTTAGATTTTTAGACCTAGGGTGGTAACTAAACTACAGAAAAAATTATGATAAACTGGATCAACCAAATAAAAAATTACTTAAATAAATTTTTAGAAATAGCTGTTCTGTTGTTGGCAGTTTCAGTTATTGCAGAAATAGTGTTTGGACCAAATGTTGCTTTTTTTGGTTCTCAAGTAACGGCAAACTTAATTGCTTTACTTAATAGCCTTGGTAGCCAAGGTACTGCAGCAATAATAATAGTCTTAGCTGTTATTTTTACTTACAGAAAATTACTAAAATAGTTTACAAATTTTACGCACACACACTTTTACAATTTAGAAGTGTGTGTGAGGAATTTCTCTTTATTGAGCTATTAACAATATTTTGTTACGTATATTTTTTTGCTTTAATTTGTTACTCTTTTTTAAATAAAAAACAGGTACTTAATTGAGTAATTTAATTTTTAACTTCAAAGATAAAAAAATTAAGAATTTAAAAAATCCTAAAAATATATTAGGTGGCAAGGGCGCTAATTTGGCTGAAATGGGTAGATTAGGAATGCCTGTTCCTCCAGGTTTTACTATCTCAACTGAAGTTTGCGATATTTTCTACAAAAATAAAAAAAAGTTACCTAAGCAAATTATAAAAAATATTCAATTAGAGTTAAAAAATATTGAAAAATACACGGGTAAGAAGTTTGGCGACTTAAAGAATCCTTTGCTAGTTTCTGTTCGATCTGGTGCAAGAGTTTCAATGCCAGGAATGATGGATACAATTCTTAATCTTGGATTAAACGATCAGACAGTAAAAGCTCTAGCAAAAAAAACTTTGAACGTAAGGTTTGCTAAAGATTGCTATAGAAGATTTATTCAAATGTATGGCAATGTAGTCTTGAATATCGAGGGTCATTTGTTTGAAGGAATGATTGACAATCATAAACTAAACAAAGGTGTTCTACTTGATACAGAATTAGATGAAAACGATTGGGATGAATTGATCCAAAGGTTTAAAGATTTAGTTAAAAAAGAAACAAAAAAAAACTTTCCACAAAATGTTCTGGAGCAGTTCTACGGGGCTGTTAGTGCGGTATTTTTATCTTGGGAGAGTCAACGAGCTAAAACTTATAGAAAATTAAGTCAAATTCCGGATCATTGGGGTACAGCAATAAACGTACAATCTATGGTGTTTGGTAACATGGGAAATGATTGTTCGACAGGTGTAGTTTTTACAAGAAATCCATCGACTGGTGAAAATATTTTTTATGGTGAGTATTTAATTAATGCGCAAGGTGAAGATGTTGTGGCTGGAACAAGAACGCCTCAACATATAACAAAAAAAGCAAAAGCTGCCGCTAATTCAAAAGAAACCTCGATGGAAGAAATAATGCCAAAAGTTTACCAAGAATTAAAAAGGATATTGGAAAAATTAGAAAAACATTACAAAGACATGCAGGATGTCGAGTTTACTGTTGAAAATAAAAAACTGTGGATTTTACAAACAAGATCAGGAAAAAGAACATCTGAGGCGGCAATTAAAATTGCTGTTGATATGGTTAAAGAAAAATTAATCAATAAAGAAAAGGCAATTTTAAGAATAGATCCAAACACTTTAGACACCCTACTTCATCCTACTTTAGATAAAAAAGTGAAAAAAAAAATTATTGCAAAAGGTCTTCCTGCATCGCCTGGTGCAGCATCTGGAAAAGTAGTCTTTACCGCAGAAGAAGCAGAGCGCTTAAACTCGGTCATGCAGAATACTATTTTAGTTAGAGTTGAAACATCGCCTGAAGATATTCACGGCATGCACGCTGCTAAAGGAATTTTAACTGCAAGAGGCGGAATGACAAGTCATGCTGCTGTAGTTGCTAGAGGCATGGGTAGACCTTGTGTTTCCGGATCAACAGAAATTACAATTGATTATTCAAATAAGGAGTTTAAAGCAGGAGGTATAATAGTAAAAGAGGGTGACACAATTACTATTGATGGTGCTAGTGGTGAGGTAATACTTGGAACTGTTCCTACTATTCAGCCAAAAATTTCAGGATATTTTTTAACAATTATGAATTGGGCGAATGCGTTTAAAAAACTAAAGATAAGAACTAACGCTGAAACAGAAAAGGATTCTAGAGTTGCAAGAGAATTTGGTGCTGAAGGTATTGGTCTTTGTAGAACGGAACATATGTTTTTTGATCAGGAAAGAATTTTATCTTTTAGAGAAATGATACTTTCCAAAACAAAAGAAGATAGAAGTAAAGCTTTGATAAAACTTTTACCACATCAAAAAAATGATTTTAAAAAAATTTTTAAAGTTATGTCTGGATTACCAGTAACGATAAGATTACTAGATCCACCTCTGCACGAGTTTTTACCAAAAACACAAAAAGAAATTAATGAAGTAGCTTTGTCTCTTAAAATTAATTCTGAAGAAGTTAAGGATAGAATAGATGAACTACATGAGCAGAACCCAATGTTGGGGCATAGAGGATGTCGGTTAGGTATTTCTTTTCCCGATATTTATGAAATGCAGTGTGAGGCTATATTCGAAGCACTGTTTGAATGTAAAAAAGAGAAAATTAAATCAGTTACAGCTGAAATAATGATCCCGCTGGTTTCGGCGGATATTGAACTTAAAATTTTAAGAAGCTTAGTAAATCACATTGCTAAAAAAATTCAAAAAAAACACCAAACTAAAATAGAGTATATGGTTGGAACTATGATTGAATTACCACGAGCAGCTTTGCAAGCAAAAGAAATTTCAAAATATGCTGATTTTTTTAGTTTTGGTACAAATGACTTAACTCAAACAACTTTTGGTATCAGCCGAGATGATTCCGGTAAATTTTTAAAAGATTATATAAATAATAGAATATTTGAAATTGATCCTTTTGTTAGTCTAGATCAAAATGGTGTTGGAGAATTAATTAAGATCGCGTCAACAAGAGGAAGACAAGCTAATAAAAAAATTAAACTTGGTATTTGCGGTGAACATGGTGGTGATCCTAAAAGTATTGAGTTTTGTGCAAAGACTGGCCTTGACTATGTTTCTTGTTCGCCATTTAGAGTTCCTATCGCAATACTGGCTGCTGCTCAAGCAGAGTTAAAAAAATTAATTTAATATTAATATTTTAAGAAAATATTTTATTATTAAAATTATATTAAATTAATTTAAGTGTTTGTTGACAAATATTTTTTAAATGCATAAATATTAAAGCACATTCAATATCATAACTAAAATAATAGATTGAATTAAAAAAGCACTCACTACTACTCCAACTGCTCGCCAGGTGCTTTTATAATCTAAGGCTTGTCTTACAGCAATAACCATCGCTACTAGCATCCATATCGATGAAGTAATAAAGACTATGCTTGTCAAATTAGGAATAATACCAAAAACCCGAATAAGTCCTGGAGCACTAGAAAAACCAATTGTTCTTAACAACTGACCATGATCAGCCTCTGTCGTAGATTCTGGAAAAATTTTTACGCCAATTAAATAAACTAAGTAAGCCCAAACAAACCAACTAACCAATGATAACAGAGGAGCCATTAAAAAATTAGATGTTCCAAGTGACAAAGCTCCTATTCCCGCTGCCAGACTTGAAAGCACTACAACTCCAGCTGCTTGCAATGTTGCTGACTTATCAGCCTCTACTTCTTCGTAAAGATTAACATCTAACTTACAAGCTCTTATAATTCTGTTTATGTAGTTAAAATTCATTTTTTTGTTTTGAATAATTTAATTTTTTTAACATATTTTAATATGTTATCCTACAAAAACTAAGAAAATGCTATTTTTTATTATGCTGATCTGTAAGGAAAATAGTTAGATGCAGTACTGGTTAATGAAACTAAAAAAACACTTATGCTGTTAAATTCTATTTACTAAATAATTAATTTTATGATTTTTTTTCATATTGGTGGTGGCGCAGGAGATTTAGACCCTTCAACAAATTTTAGAGATGGATTTTCAGAATTTGTAAAATCTCATAAGTCTAAAAATAAAAAAATATATATAATTGAGGCTAATCCCGTAAATATTAATAAGTTAAAAAAATCATGGGAAAAATATAAATCTGTTAAAATATTTAATTTTGCCATCTCGGCTAATAAAAAAAAAAAACTTAAATTTTTTTATAGTGAAAAAGACGCACCACACTATCAACTTTTTTCTAGTAGTATTGATCACGTAAAAAGAAATTTTCCAGAATCTGGAATCAAAAGCAAATTTATAAAAACAATCACTATTAATAAATTTTTAGATGAAAATTTTAATAAAAAAGTTATAGATTATTTTTCTATTGATATTGAGGGTAGCGATTTTGATGTGATTATGGCACTTAATTTTAAAAGATTTATAATCAAAAATATTTCATTAGAATATTTACATTTAACTAAAATCCAAAAAATAAAAATTTTAAAAAAACTTCTAGATAATGGTTACTCATATTTTGGTTTTGGGCTAGACCACAATAAAATAGACTGGTTATTCAAAAAAAAAATTAGTTGGTGGAATAATAATGTTTCAAAATTACTTCCTCTAATTCACAGAAAGCATTACAAGAGAATAAATAAATTATTAATACAAAATAGTAAAATCTAAATGCAGTATTGGGTAATGAATACAGTGCGGTCTATAAACTCACTAACACTGACCATCCCCCACCAACTTTTTACTTTATTTTTCTAATCAGAAAGACCTTCTAGTAACAATTATTAGCGTTCAATGTGTTGCACGTGGTGTAGTACGGGTTTATCCTTTATTTATTAATTAGGAAAATTACCCAAATTTAGTTACTTTGTATGTGTGCGAAATACACCAATTGAAAGAATATTTATAACTATTATTTTATTTACATGAATGATTTTTTTAACAAAACAGACTTATCAAGAATTGATGCAGAAAAAATTATTTCCGACACACTAAATAACTGTGATGATGGTGAGCTTTATTTAGAAAATTCAAAGAGTGAATCTATTGTTTTGGATGATGGTAAAATTAAAAGCTCTACTTATAGTTCTGATTTAGGTTATGGCTTAAGAGCCGTAACAGGTGAAGTTGTTGCATATTCTCATTCAAATGAAATTTCAAAAAATTCATTAAAACAATCAGCTGATAATTTAAGCTCAACTTTGAAATCGAAGAAAGGTATTTATAATCATGAGATACCCAAAACAAATGGACAATTTTATAAAAATATTAACCCCATAGAAGAAAAATCACTTCAATCAAAATTAGAACTCTTAAAAGAAGTTAATAATTATACAAGAGCAAAAAGTGGGATTGTTCAGCAAGTAACTGCAAGTTTTTCTGGAGAACATAAGTCTATAGAAATAATTAGATCTGGTGGTGAAGTGCTAACAGATGTTAGACCTTTAATTCGTTTTAATGTTTCTGTAATGCTCGAAAAAAATGGTAAAAAAGAAACTGGGGTTTACGGTATTGGTGGCAGACAGTCTTACGATGAATATCTTAAAGATGATAATTGGAAAAAAGTATGTGATGAGGCATTTAGAATTGCCTCGGTAAATTTAGATAGTAGACCTGCTCCTGCAGGAGAAATGAAAGTAGTTTTAGGACCAGGATGGCCTGCAATACTTATTCATGAAGCAATAGGTCATGGTTTAGAAGGAGATTTTAATAGAAAAAAAACATCTGCGTTTCATAATTTAATGGGTCAGAGAGTTGCAAGTGAGGGCGTTACAATTGTTGATGATGGAACTTTGCATAATAGGAGAGGAAGCTTGACAATTGATGATGAAGGAACCCCCACAGAGAAAACTGTCTTAATTGAAAATGGTATATTGAAAAACTTTATGCAAGATCGTTTAAATGCAAGACTAATGAATACTAGATCTACAGGAAGCGGAAGAAGAGAAAGTTATAAGCATGTAGTTCTCCCTAGAATGAGAAATACAATGATGTTAAATGGAAAATACTCTCAAGAAGAAATGATTAAATCAGTTGATAAAGGGATATTTGCAGTAAGTTTTGGTGGTGGTCAGGTAGATATTACTTCTGGAAAGTTTGTATTTAATTGCACTGAAGCTTATGAAATCATAAATGGCAAAATAGGTGCTCCTATCAAAGGGGCAACATTAATTGGTGATGGCCCATCAATCTTAAAGGAAGTTTCATTAGTTGGAAATAACATGATGCTTGATCCTGGTATTGGAACTTGTGGAAAAGCAGGACAGGGCGTGCCAGTTGGAGTAGCCCAACCCTCAATCTTGATTGATAAAATGACTGTTGGTGGAACTCAATTATAGATCATATGGTTAAAGATCAGGATTATTTAAAAAAAACAGCATCTTTTTGTATAGATTTAGCAAAAAAATTAGGCGCAACAGATGTGACAACAGCAGTGAGACATTCAATTTCTGAAACAGTTAATTTTAGAAATAGAAAACTAGATGAGTCCAATAGATCAGATAGTTTGGAAGTTGGTTTAACAACTTATATAGGTAAAAAAAAATCTAGTATTTCATCGTCAAATCTAACAGAAGATAATATTAAAGCCCTAATAGTGAGATGTATCGAAACAACAAAGATTACACCTGAGGATGAATTTAATTCTCTACCAGATAAAGATTTGCTAGCAACAAAGATTAAAGATTTAAATTTATATGACGATGATCACATTAAGAATGATAAAAAAATTGAATATCTAAAAGAAGTTGAGGAAGCTGCTCTTGAAAAAAAAGAAATTATAAATACAGAAACTGCTTTTTCAGAGTCTAAATCAAACTTTATATTAGCAAGCAGTGATGGTTTTTTAAATGGATATAAGTCATCATCTTTCTCAGCATCTTGTGTTGCTGTTGCAAAAAATGCTAATAATAAAATGGAAAGAGATTATGAATTTACAAGCACGTGTCACTCACATGACATGCTTAGACCAAATAAAATTGGATCATTGGCAGCTAAAAAAACAATCCAAAAATTAAACCCTCAAAAAATAGAAAGTGAAAAAATAAGTATTATTTTTGATAGAAGAATTTCAAAAGGAATATTAAGTGTCTTAGCAAGTGCGATATCAGCCTCCTCTATAGCAAGGGGAACTTCATTTCTAAAAGATAAAATAAATGAAGAAATATTTTCAACCTCAATAAATATTTATGACAAGCCTGACATAGTTAAAGGATTAGGTTCAAGAAATTTTGATAATGAGGGAGTTAAAACCAAGGAATTAAAATTAGTAAATCAGGGTGTTTTAAAGAATTATCTAGTTGATACTTATTACGGAAAAAAATTGAATCTAAAATCAAATGGAAGAAGTGGCGGTACAAGTAATTTATATTTTGAAAAGGGATCTATATCGTACAAAAATCTTTTAAAGTTAAATCAAAGAACATTATATATTACTGAAACAATCGGTCATGGAAGTAACTTGGTTACTGGAGATTATTCTGTAGGTGCAACAGGGTTTATGTTGGAAAACGGAGTATTTAAATACCCTGTTAGTGAGATTACTATAGCTGGAAATTTTAATGATATGTTTAAAAATATAACTTTAGCAGATGATCTTGAGTTTAAATATTCTAAGAATGCTCCAACGATGTTAATAGAAGGTATGGTTGTTGCGGGAAAATGAAAGTATGAATTTAGATCTATTGATTTCTTATAAGCGGATAAACCTTAGGATTAAGATATTTTAAATTTGTTAACATTATCAATAATAATGTAACCAATCCAATTCCAGAGCTCAAATAGATTAATATTTTAAGATCAAGCTGCCAGGTAAGCTCAAAAATATTTTCAATAATAAACTGTGAGCCAATTGTTGCAAATAAAATAGCAATTAAAATCACTGACAAAAAAATAATTATAAATTCAATTAATGATGAATAAATAATTTCTTTTTTTGAAAATCCTAAAATTTTAAATACTAAATTTTGAAATTCTTTTAATTTGCCCTGAACCAAAATTGCACTTGAAATGACAATTAAACCAATAAGAATTGTAACCGCTGAAATCAAAGTAACTGCGATAAAAACTTTATCTAACACAGCAGTGACTTTCGATAAATAGTCTGCAATTTTTATAATAGATAAGCTTGGTAAAACTTCTAACATTTTATTTTCATTTAACGTTTTATCTGCCGTAAATTTAGCTGTCGCTAAATATTCGTGAGGTATGTTATTGGCAAATTGAGGATTAAAGAGCATCGCAAAATTTATACTGAGATCTCTATAATTCACCTCTCTAAAGTTAACAATAGTTCCTTCTATTTCCCTTCCATAAATATTTAAAGTAAAAATATCACCTATTTGAATATTGAAATCTGCCGCAACTTTAGCATCCAAAGAAATTTGTAATTGATCAGGCTTAGTTAAATCCCACCATTGTCCTTTAACAAGAGGATTGTCTTTTGGAACTGTATCTATCCAAGATGATCTTCGCTCGCTTCTAATCATCCAATAACTATCATTTTTTGGTGTAATAAAAATAGTTGGATCAACGCTATTAATTTTTACAATTGCTGAAGAAATAATTGGTACTATTTCAAGATTCACGTTTTTATCCATGTCTAAAATATTTTTTTCGAACACTTGTCTGTCATCTTTTTGAATGCCTAAGAAAAAATAATCAGGGGCAATTTTAGGTATTGATTTAGCAATTTCTCTTTTAAAATTAGTACCCACTAAAGCCAAAGTTAGCAGTAGTGTTACTCCTAATCCTAAAGACATAATTGTAATTGGTGTAATACTTCTTGTTTGAGTGATATTTTTTATAGATACCTTAAGGGGAATATTAGAAATTTTCTTCAAAGATTTGAAAAAATAAATAATAAGTTTTGATATTAAAAAAAATATAATTAAACAGATAAAAAAAGCTACAAAATAACCCAAGCTATAAATTGGTTTTGCCGAACCAATAGTAAACAATAAAATTAATATTGAGAGTAACACCAAGCTTAAAACAATTGATTTTTTTGAATAATAAAATTGTAAGTTCTGAAAGACATTTCTAAATAAATTAGACGCTTTGACTTGATCTATGGCGCTTACTGTTGGAATAGTGAAGATAATCAGCACCAATAAACCAACCAAGAAAACTTTAATAAAGTTAAATATCGAGATAATAGGTTTAATATTTAATCCTAGGCCCTGAGATAGATAAGTATCTACAATAGGTATTATTAAAAAACTTAGTGAATAAGCAGCGACGGTGATCAAAAAAAGTAGAATAAATAACTGAAGGTAGTAAATAGCTTTTATATTAAGCGAAAAAAAACCTACAGCTTTTCTCACAGCTATTGACATATTGTTTTGGTTAATAAAAGAAAGCAAAGTATTTGCGATACCAATACCAGCAATAAGCATTGCACTAATAGAAACAAGAGAAAGAAACTGAGAAAAATTATTGATTATTCTCTTCAAACCACTGGCTGAATTTTCTGGATACCTAAGAATAACCTTTTCATCATCCTTAAATATTTTTTCAATTCTTTCTTTAAGAACTTCTTGATTGTCATTAATGTTAAACCTAACTTTGTACTCATAATTGAGAAAGCTGCCTAGATTATTTAGTTTAAGTAAATCTAATGTCTGTTTGCCCGCTAAGGCAAAATCACCAAAAGCAATAAATCCGCTTACATCTGGTACAGTTTTTATAACACCTACTACTGTAAAAAGCTGGTCTTGGACTTTTATTTTTTCATTAAATTTAAGTTTCAATGTTTTAAAAATATTTTCGTTTACTAAAATAGTATTTTTCTCTTTATGAATTTTATCTAATGCACCGACTGGTTCATAAATTACTTCTCCAAATAAAGGATAATTTGAATCGACTGTTTTAACTCTTGAAAATAACGATTGGTTGTCTGTTTTATTTAGCGTTGAAAGCATGGTGCTAAATTCAACCATTTGAGAAATAGTAGCAAAAGTTTTGACTTCGTTAACTAACTCTAAATTTCCCTGTACTCGGTTATAGTCGATTTCAAGATCCCCGCCTAGTAAAGCTCTTGCGTTATCATTAAGTTCCTTTTTCAAACTATCTTCGATAGTTAAAATAGAACTCAAAATAAATAAACTGATAAAAAGTGTGATGATGATACTTGAAATTTTTTTATAATTTCTACTTAAATCTATTAAAGCGTATTTAATAATTAAGCTAAGCTCATTTGATTTAATCAATTTTTCCATCTTTAATTTTAATTTTTTTTTTAGCTCTATTTGCTAACTTAGAGTCGTGAGTAACAATAATTAAAGATGAACCTTCTTCTTTTGCAAAATTGAATAAGATATCCGCAATCATGCTAGAGTTTTCGCTATCTAAATTTCCCGTAGGCTCATCTGCTAAGATTAATTCTGGTTTCATTGCGATTGCCCGGGCAATAGCAACACGTTGTTGCTCGCCGCCAGATAATTGGCTGGGAAGATTGTTTAGTCTATGCTTTAAACCAAATCGGTCCAGTAGACTTTTGGCTTTTTGTTGGGGATTTTTAAATTTATTAAGTTCTAAAGTTAAGGCTACATTCTCAGCAGCAGTATAATTTGGAATGAGATAAAAAGATTGAAAAATAATACCTATATTTTTCCTTCTAATCTGAGAAACTTCATCTTCATTAAGCTTTGATATTTCTTGGTCTTTAAAAAAAATTTTGCCTGAAGTTGCTTTTTCTAAACCTGCTATCAACATAATTAAACTTGTTTTACCCGATCCGCTTTCGCCAACTATCGAAATAGTTTCTTTTTTTTTTGTTATTAAATCAATGCCTTGTAAAACTTTAATTAACTCTTTACCTGTTTGGTATTTAAGATTGACATTTTTTAATTTAAGAAGAGTAGACATGAATAAAAGTTTAACTATTAAAATAATCATACTATGTCTAGTGCACATAAATGCTTTTGCTGTAGAAAAAGTGTTATTATTTGGTGATAGCTTAATGGCAGGCTATGGATTGGCAAATGAGTTCCATTTGTCCCCCGTGTTAGAAAATAATCTTCAAAAAGATGGTCGGAATATTACTATTATTAATGGCAGTGTGTCTGGAAGCACTTCTTCCGGAGGGCTAAATCGAGTTAATTGGACAATCTCAGAACCAGATCTTAAACTTGTTGTTATCGGGCTTGGGGCAAATGATATGTTAAGAGGAATCAAGCCTCAAGAGACTAAAAAAAATTTAGAAAAAATTATTCAAATAATTCAAAAGAAAAAAATTAAAATCATTTTAGCAGGTATGTTGGCGCCCACATCCCACGGGGTTAATTATAAAAAAGAATTTGATCAAATTTATCCAGAACTATCCAAAAAATACAGCTTATCTTTAATTCCTTTTTTGCTGGAAGGTGTTGCCCTAAATCCTGAATTTAATCAAAGTGATGGTATTCATCCTAATGAAAAAGGAACTTTAGTTATTAGTGAAACTATTAAAAAAAGTATTCTTAAAAAAATGAAATGATGGATCAGTTACTACCTGTGGTTTATATGATAGGAGTTCTTCTATTAATTCTTCCTGCTTTTTTACAATCAAATTCTAAACTAAAACAATTCTTAACTAATCTTACTATTTGGATTATTGTAGTACTTGTGGTTTTAACGATTATTTATATATTTAAAAACAAATACTAATTAAAATGAAAAAGCAATACTGGCTAATGAAAACAATTAATACAATACACTGACCGACCCCCACAAACCCAGGACGGCTAACCCCAACATCTTTTAGCGAATAACTCTTAGTTGAAGCCATATAAAAATTACTAATGCCTGGTACATCGCATGGCACGAACTTGACGATGTTATGAGAACTAATGATGCTAAAACAAAAGATAAAATATTAACTTTGAATTTTATTCAATATTAAGTAGTAATCTAAAATATTTAGTAATTACTCGAAGAGGCAATTTTTTATTAAAAAAATTATTAGTTATTTATGAAAATATTCTTAAAAAGTTCAATTTTTTTTTTTGATATAATAGATAAATTTGTTCATCAAAAAAGGATTATAAAATTTTTTAAAAAAAATAAAGTAAAAATACAAAATTTTATTGATGTTGGATCTCATAAAGGTCTCTATACAGACTTATTTATGCAAAACTACAATATTAATAAAGTGGTGATGTTTGAGCCACAGATTAAAATTTTCAATTTTTTAAAAAAAAAATATACTAAAAATAAAAAAATAAAAATTTTAAACTACGCTGTATCTAATAAGAATAATTTTCGAAACTTACAATTAAACCATCATGATCTGACAACTACGTTATCAACATTTAATAAAAAAAATTTATATTTAAAAGTAAAAACTTTATTATTTGGAGTTGAAAAAATGACATATCAAAAAGTAAAAATAAAGACTGTTCGATTAGTAGATATTTTAAAAAAAAATAAAATTAGTCAAGTTGATCTTTTAAAAGTAGATACTGAAGGCCATGAGCTAGAAGTGCTTGAGGGTTTAAAAAAAAAAATAAATCAAATTCAATTTATTTTAATAGAATTTCATCAAGATAAAATATATCTCAAATATAGTCCAAAAAAAATACATAACCATTTATTAAAAAATAATTTTGTTTTAAAGGCTAAATTTAAATTTCCATTTACCCGTTGGGAAGATAGAATATATTTTAATAAAAATGCAAATAAATAACAAAAATAATATTTATTTTTTTATAATTCTGCACATAGTAATATGGACAGTTATTCCAACAATTTTAAATACAAACTTATCCTTAGACACTATAGAGGTCTTGGCATGGAGTAATGAACTAAAATTGGGGTACGAAAAATTTCCACCTATATTTCCTTTATTTATTGAACTTTTTTATAAAATTTTTGGAAACCAAGATTGGGCGTACTATTTTTTAAGTCAACTCTTTGTCGGAACATGCTTTGCAATAGTTTTTAAATTGTCAAAATTTTTTTTTGATAATAATATTCTCAGTTTACTGTCGGTTTTATTGTTAGAGTGCATTTATTTTTTTAACTACACAACACCTGAATTAAATGGGTTTATCGCTTTATTTCCTTTTATTGCACTCACCGCTCTTTTTTGTTGGAAAGCTATAAGTCAAAATAATAGTTTTGACTGGATAATGTTTGGTATATTTGCAGGTATTTCGACTCTTACTTGGTACTTAGCTTTGTATCTATTAGCCTCATTGGGCATCTTTTTTATCAGGGAAATAATAATAACTAAAAAAATAAATTATAAATATTTTCTATCTCTATTATTTTTCCTTTTAGTACTCTCACCTCATTTATATTTTCTTTTTGAAAATAGTTCTAAGAGCATTGAATATGCTTTGTTTAGGTCCTTCGAAGATCCATTAAGTGGCACTAGTAGTTTAAAAATAACAGATCACTTGATATATCCCTTAGTTTTTTTAATAAAACAATTAATTATATTATTACCCGTATTTATCTTGCTTCGTTTTATTACCTCTAGTTTCAAGATAAGAATTAATTTGGATGACAAAAAATTAATTTTTCTTTTTACAATAACTTTACTTCCAATAATTCTTATGTTTCTAACATCATTAGCTGGCGGTGTAAGAATTAGAACTATGTGGATGACAACTTTCTATGTATTTCCAGGAATATTTTTTATTTATTTATTTAAAGAAAATATAAATCTAGATAAATTAAAATCTTTTTTGAAGGCTTTTTTATTTATTTTTATTATGTTGCCAATAATTTACGGTATCGAATCGTATTATAAAAAAGATAAAAGAAATGATTTTCCTGGAAGAAAAATTGCTGCAAATATTCAAAATATTTGGGATACTAACTTTTCAAACAAAATAGAAGTAGTAGCTGGTAAAAGTTGGGTCAATGGTCTTTGGTACGCTGGAAATCTTTCTTATCATTTAAAAAATAGACCAATATTTAAATATGAAATTAAAAAAGACGAAAAAATAGGAAATATTCAGGTCGATACTTTAAATAATATTAAAAATTGTAGAGGAATTTTATTAAAAATTGAGCCATATTATGAGGCTTGTTTAAATGGGGTAAAATTGAGTGAGTAAAAAAAATTAGATGCAGTACTGGTTAATGAAATCAGAACCAAATGTTTGGTCGATCGATCAACAACAAAAAGCTGGTGTCAGAGGAGCAAGCTGGGATGGGGTAAGAAATTATCAAGCCGCTAACAGTTTAAAAAAAATGAAAAAAGGTGACCTTTGTTTTTTTTATCATTCAAATATCGGAAAAGAAATTGTAGGTGTTGTAGAGGTTATTAAAACTGCTTTTTTAGACAAAACGGATAAAGATGCTAGATTTGTTGCTGTTCAAGTTAAGTTTAAAGAAAAGTTTGAAAAGACTATTACCCTTGAAAAAATAAAAAAAACTCAGGAAATTAAACATTTACCACTAATAAAACAAAGCAGATTATCAGTAATGCCTATAGATTTTAAAAGCTGGAAAATGATCTACAACATGAGTAGAATTTAATAAATTACCTTTTTTTGGAGATATATGGGAAAAAGATAAAAAAAAAAAAAAAAATTAAAAAAAACTAAATCTTCGATAAAAAAAAATTCTACTAGAGATGAAGAGCTACTTATAAAAGTTCCAAAACATTGGGCTAAGAAAGCTTACGCTAATAAAAATAGCTATCAAAAAAAATATAATCACTCTATAAAAAAAAATGATGATTTTTGGAGAAAAGAAGGAAAAAGAATCACTTGGATAAAACCTTATAAAAAAATCAAGGACATTAAATACAGTAAAACTGATGTAAAAATAAAATGGTTTTATGATGGAAAACTAAATGCTTCTGCAAACTGTATCGATAGACATTTAAAAAAATACGGAAAAAAAACTGCAATTATTTGGGTTGGAGATGATCCAAAAAAATCAAAAGAAATATCTTATATAGAATTACATAAAAATGTTTGTAAAGCTGCAAATGCTTTAAAAAGTATTGGAATTCAAAAAGGAGATAAAGTTACAATCTATCTTACTATGATTCCCGAACTTGCTTATACTATGTTGGCATGCGCAAGAATTGGAGCAGTACATTCAATTATATTTGGAGGCTTTTCGCCAGATTCTATTGCAACAAGAATTAATGACTGTGAATCACAATATCTTATTACAGCAGATGAGGGTATGCGTGCCGGTAAAATTATACCACTTAAAAAAATTGCAGATGAAGCACTTGAACAATGTCCTAATGTTAAAAAGTGTGTGGTTGTTAAACATACTGGTGGCGAAACAAATTGGCATAACGAGCGAGATGTTTCGTACGAAAAATTAATAAATTCTGCGTCTGTAAAATGTGAGCCAGAAGTGATGAATGCTGAGGATCCTTTGTTTATACTTTATACATCGGGCTCAACAGGTAAACCAAAAGGTGTTTTACATACTACAGGTGGTTATATGGTTTATGCTTCAATGACTCATCAATATATCTTTGATTATAAACCTAAGGATATTTACTGGTGCACAGCTGATATTGGGTGGGTCACAGGTCACAGCTACATTATTTACGGACCGCTTGCTAACGCAGCGACAACTATCATGTTTGAGGGTGTGCCTAACTATCCAGACAGTTCAAGATGGTGGCAGATTATAGACAAATATAAAGTAAATACTTTTTATACCGCACCAACTGCAATTAGAGCATTGATGAGAGAAGGGGACGCGCCAGTTCATTCTACAAGTAGAAAATCTTTAAAGCTTTTAGGAACAGTAGGTGAACCAATAAACCCTGAAGCATGGATGTGGTACTACAAAATAGTAGGTGATTCTAAATGTCCAATCGTTGATACTTGGTGGCAAACAGAAACTGGTGGAATTCTAATTTCTCCTCAACCTGGTGCTATAGATTTAAAACCAGGCTCAGCAACAAAACCTTTTTATGGAATCAAACCAGAACTGTTAGATGAAAATGGAAAAGTTATCAAAGGAGAAGGTGCGGGTAGGCTTTGTTTAGCGGCTTCTTGGCCCGGACAAATGAGAACTGTTTATGGAGATCATGAAAGATTTATTGATACTTACTTTTCTCAATTTGACGGTAAGTACTTTACAGGTGATGGATGTCGTAGAGATAAAGATGGATATTATTGGATAACAGGAAGAGTAGATGATGTCATTATTGTTTCTGGTCACAATCTAGGTACAGCAGAAATTGAAAGTTCATTCGTTGCTCATCCTAAAGTAGCTGAGGCAGCAGTCGTTGGTTACCCACATGATATTAAAGGTAGTGCGTTATATTGTTTTGTAACTTTAAAAATGGGTGAACAGCCAAGTGGTGATTTAGAAAGAGAACTTAAACTTTGGGTAAGAAAACAAATTGGACCCATTGCTACTCCAGATATTATTCAATTTGCACCAGCTCTACCCAAAACAAGATCAGGTAAAATTATGAGAAGAATTTTAAGAAAAATTGCTGCCAATGAACATGAAGAACTTGGTGATGTAAGCACGTTAGCTGATCCAAGCGTGGTTAATTCTATTATTGAAAATAGAAAAACAAAAATTAATTAAAAGAAAGATTTTTAGTTAAGTTTTTAAAATCATTTTCTACAAGATTCCATTTTAATTTTATAGAATTAAGAACAATTTCTTTGTCAAAAACTTTTAAATTTTCAGCTATAGGTGACCACTTAAAAAGCGATAAACCACTATTTTTAAATGGATTATTTTCATGATGCGTTTTCCAATCAATTTCTTTTAATTTTTGGTTAAATTCTAATTTTGTATTCTCAAAAAGCTCGTTCTCTAAACCATTGCTTCTTTCATTCTTTATGATTTCTATAAAAATTTCTAAAGCATCGTTTTGTTTCAAATTTTTTTTATCAATTAAATATGAAAAAACATAAAACGTACAATCGGTTAACGCCGACATATATATATTCCACTTGGCTAAATTTATAGATTTTAAAAAAACCTCATCTTCAAACATCATGGCATATCTTGATCCTATTCTCGTCTTGATATACCCATAAAGTGTTGTTTGTGTCACATGTGCAGACCTTTCTTGGATAAAATTTCTTAAATCTTCTTTTGTGCTAATTTTCCTAAACTTATTTGTAATTTTTTTTATAGGAAAAACATAATTTCGTACATCCTGTAGAGTGTTAACTATATTTTTTAAATTCAATTTCACGTTGTATTAAATTATGCCTAATTTATATAGCTTTATAGCATTTCATTAAAATTTTAGCAGGATTTTTTTGCTTTTAATTGTTAGCGATATAGGTATGATCTGCGACATTAGTATACGATTTACGTAAAATAAAAGAAAACAAAGGGGAAAATATGTCAAATAAGGATGCACATTGGGAAAAAACTAGAAGCCACATGTTTGTTACATTGGCTCTTTGGTTTTTCTTTTCAATAGTAATTTTTATGTTTGGTTCAGAGCTAAACACAATGTCTTTTCTAGGATACCCATTAGCATATTACATGACAGCGCAAGGATCACTTCTTGCTTTTGTAATAATATTATTCTGGTGTACCGGTAAACAGGAAAGTATTGACGAAGAGTTCGGATACGCAGAAAGAGAGGAAGATTAATGTTTAAAGGTGGATTTATACAAAATCTTCCAAAAATATACGGCCTCTACACTGGAGGTTTCGCAGTTTTCATTATATTGATGGCTGTTGCGGAATCAGCGGGAGTATCAGCTAAAAACATCGGAGTGATGTTTGTAGTTTTTACAGTTGGTATTTATGCCTTTATTGGTTATTTATCAAGAACCGTCCAAGTAGATGCTTACTATGTTGCTGGAAGACAGGTGCCTACCGTATTTAACGGGATGGCGACTGCAGCTGACTGGATGTCAGGTGCATCATTCGTAGCCTTAGCGGGTGGAGTATACTTTGGTGGCTATACATATATGGCCTTCTTAGTAGGTTGGACAGGTGGTTATGTGCTTGTGGCAACTCTATTAGCTCCATACCTAAGAAAATTCGGTTGTTACACAGTTCCTGATTTTATCGGAACACGATACGGTGGTAATCTCGTAAGAGCTTGCTCTGTTTTCGTGCTTTTTATAGCTTCATTCACTTATGTAACTGCACAAATTAATGCTACGGGAACAATTGCTTCAAGAGCGCTAGGTATTCCGTTCGAACTAGGTGTTTGGATTGGTTTAATTAGTATCTTAATCTGTTCAATGTTAGGTGGAATGAGAGCCGTAACATGGACACAGGTTGCACAATATATCGTATTAATCGTCGCTTACCTGCTGCCAGTTTTCTGGATTAGTAGTAAAGTTGGTGGAGGAGTATTCCCTCACTTAATGCTAGGTGATGAAGTTGCGAGATTGGGTGAACTTGAACAACAATTTGGACTAGTTAAAAATAGTGCCGCAGACATGAAAGCAGCAGGAGTACCAGGGGGATTGAAGTATATCTCTGGACCTCACTCTGCAGTGCCTGATGGTGGAATGGCTGTATGGAAATACTTATCGTTAGCGATTTGTATGATGGTCGGAACTGCATCGTTACCTCATATTCTTATGAGATACTTTACAACTCCTTCTGTTAAGTCAGCAAGAAGATCGGTAGCTTGGTCGCTATTCTTTATATTCTTGCTTTACTCTTCAGCGCCTATGTTAGCGACTTTGTCTAAACTATCTTTGATGGATCCAAACTTAGCGACTGGAATTATCGGTAAATCAATTGCCGATGTCCAAGCTATAGAATGGGTGCAAAGATGGTCAGAAGTTAAACAAGTGTTCATCGCAGACTTTAATGGTGATGGCATGCTTCAGTTAAACGAGTTCTTTATGAGAGGTGACGTTGTAGTATTAGCTACTCCAGAAGTAGCGGGACTACCGTTCGTAATCTCAGGACTTGTTTTTGCTGGTGGTATGGCTGCCGCTATGTCGACTGCAGATGGATTAGTACTTGCGATATCAAATGCTTTATCACATGATATTTACTACAAAATCATTGATCCAAAAGCTGATACAGCAAAAAGACTAATCGTTGCTCGTGTACTTCTAGTAATAATCGGTGCCGCAGGTGCTTATATAGCTTCGTTTAGGCTTACAAGTATCTTAGGTTCGGTTGCTTGGGCGTTTGACTTTGCAATGTCAGGCCTATTCTTCCCACTTGTACTAGGTGTATGGTGGAAGAGAGCTACTAGAGAAGGTGCAATCGCCGGAATATTAGCAGGAATATCTTCAGGGTTAGTATACTTATTGTATGTTTATCCTAAGTTCTCTGTTGCTATCTGGGGAGTTGCTCATGACCCTTGGTTAGGCATAGATCATTTAAGATTTGGAATGATCGGTGCTCCAATTTGTTTAGTAACAATGGTTGTAGTTAGTTTAATGACTAAAGAACCTGATGCTGCTACTCAAAAAATGGTTGATGACTGTAGAATACCTTCAGGCAAAGCTGTTTTAGGTAAACAACACTAGTAATAAAATATAAAAATTAAAGGGGCGATTTTTTCGCCCCTTTTTTTTTGCCTGAATAATGATATCTTAACTTCATGATACCTACTTGGATAATTGTTATAGATTATATACTTGGTATGATTATGTGGACTCTAATTGGTAGAGCATTCATGAATATTTTTCAAAGAGAAGACTCTACTTTTTTCTTCATGAGAGTTTTTGTTAAATACACAGATCCAATAATAAAATTATTTAAATTTATTACTCCCAGTTTCTTATTTAGTGGTTTTATTGCACTTTATGTGGCTTGGTTTTTCTATCTTTTTAGATTCTATGCTATGCCATATCTATTAGGATATGATGTATGGGGAATGCTTGCGTTTCCACTAGAGAGTGATTTTTCTAAACAACTTTATCGTTTATTTTACTAACAAACTATTTTTTTGACATTATCAAAGTTTAAAATATATAAGTAGAAATGGCCTCAGCAATTAAAATATCACCTTCTATTCTTTCTGCTAATTTCAGTAAATTAGGTGAAGAAATTGTAGCGCTTGAAAAAGCAGGAGCTGATTATATCCATATTGATGTAATGGATGGACATTTTGTGCCTAATATTACTATTGGCCCAGAGGTTATTAAGCGATTAAGACCAGTTACAAAACTTACCTTCGATGTACATTTAATGATTTCACCGGTTGATAATTTTATCAAAACCTTTGCCGATGCGGGTGCGGATATTATTACTTTCCACCCTGAGGCAACAGAAAATGTATCTGAAACTATTAACTTAATAAAAAAATTAGGAAAAAAAGTTGGAATTTCATTAAAACCTAAATCTCAAATAAATTTAGTTGAAGATCATTTAAATGAAATTGATTTAATCTTAATCATGAGTGTAGAGCCGGGTTTTGGAGGCCAAAAATTCATGCCTGAAGTTTTAGATAAAATGAAAAAGTTAAGAAATACAATTGATGAAAAAAAACTTAATATTGACATTGAAATTGACGGCGGTATTAACTTTAATAATTGTAAAGAAGCAAAGAAGTTTGGTGCTAATATTTTAGTTTCTGGTTCTACGGTTTTTAAAGAACACGATGGTAATCTTGAAAAAAATATTCAATTACTTAGATCCAATTAATGTTTAGTTTTAAGGCTGTTTATTTTTACTTTCTAGCAGTAAAAATTATCTTAATACGTTTCTTAAAAAATATTTATTTTTCAACAAATTATTATAATAAATCTTTAAAAACAAAATTACCTGAACAATTATACTTTTACCCGAATCCATTCCTTCTTTCTTCATTTATTAATCAGAAAATATTTGCATTTAAACTTTCAAAAATAAATGTTGATACCTTTTGGGTCGACTTTGAATCTCAAAAAGAAGAGGAAGATCTTAATAGTTTTTATTGGTTAAATTTAATTAATCGAAAAAATGATGGGTCGATTATTCAGCAAATAATATCTATTTGGATAAAAAAAAATATTACGTATAAAAAAAAAACTTGGGATAATTCAAATATCAGCAAAAGAATTCTAGCCTGGATTCTTAATGCAGATATTATTTTAAATAATGCTGACAAAAATTTTAAACAATTTTTTTTTAGTTCAATTGTTACGCAAATTAATCACTTAAAAAAAAATTTAAATTATGAAAATAACCCCGTAAAAAAAATAGAAATTATTTCAGCAATTATATTATCTGGGCTTGTCTTTAAGGAATATAATTCCAATTTTGAAATTAGTATCAAAGTTCTAAAAAAAACTGTTGAAGATTTTTTTGACAACGATGGTTGCCCTGTAAATAGAAATATTTATGACTTAGTGCAGTGTTCAAAATTTCTAGTTTTAATTAAGGAATGTTGCAGAGACGCACAAAAATATATACCCGATTATTTAGATGACATTGTTGATAAGCAAATTGATTGTTTGTATTCACTAAAAACTCCAACAAACAAAAACCCTTTATTTAATGGTGCTAGTGAATTTAAAATAGATGGATATTTAGAATATCTTTCAGGACTAGAATATAAATCAAACAATATAATAAATAAAATTAATGAAGTTTACATTGCAAGAGGAAAAAAGAATCTGCTTTTTTTTGACGTAGGTTCTCCTCCTAAAAAGAAATATTCTAAAAATTACCAGTCTGGTCCTTTATCGTTTGAATATTTTATTGATAATAATAAAATAATAACAAATTGTGGCTTTGGTAATAAAATTTCAAAAAAAGTAGAGTTCATTAGTCGACTTACTTCTGCACAATCAACATTGTGTCTTAATGATTCCTGTGTTGTAAAGTTTGAGAGAAATAGTTTAGTTAATGATGCCTTTGGCCCCGCTATAACGTCTACATTTAAAGTTTTTGACCTGAATATTGATGATACAGCTAATTTTATGACTCTTTCAGCAAAACATAATGCTTATGAAAAAAACTTTAACTACATTCATCAACGAATAATTAAAATAGATAAAAAAAATAATAACTTATTTGGGGAAGATAACTTAATTTCTTCTGACGAAAATAAAAAACTGCTAAATATGTATAGCATCAGATTTCATCTTTATCCTGGCGTTAATGCAGTTCAAACTATAGGAAAAAATTCAATTTTAATTCAAGTCGATAAAAATAAATCACTGATTTTTACTACTAGTGGGGACAATTTAATATTAGAAAAAAGTATATTTTTAGGTAGAAATCAAATAATTAATAATTTTTGTATAACTATTTCTGGATCTTTAAATAATAGTGAAAATAAAAATATTATCTGGGCGTTAAAAAAAAATAATTAGAATGAAGCAAAAAATAAAAACAGCTTTAATATCAGTATCGGATAAAACAGATCTATCTATAGTGCTAAAAACCTTAAATAAATATAAAGTTAAAATTATAAGCTCTGGTGGAACTTATAACTCAATTAAACAACTGGGTTATCCATGTACTGAAGTGTCTATGTACACTGGATTCAAAGAGATGTTAGATGGGCGTGTTAAAACTTTACATCCAAAAATTCACGCCGGTATTCTTCATGATAGATCTAATAAAAAACATACCCAGGAAATGAGTAGGCAAAAATTTCCTTCATTAGATTTAATCGTTGTTAATTTTTACCCTTTTCAAAAAATCGTAACTAATTCAAAAAATAACAAAGAAATTATTGAGAATATCGATATTGGTGGACCTACCATGGTGAGAGCTGCTGCAAAAAATTTTAAAAATGTTTTAATAATTACAAGTAAAAGTGATTATTCTGATTTAATAAATGAGATTAATAAAAATAAAGGTAAAACAACATTAAATTTTAGAGAGTATATGTCGAGTAAAGCTTTCGGACTAACTGCTTATTATGATGCAATGATTGCTAATTGGTTTAATCAAAAATTAAATATTAAATTTCCTGAGAGAAAAACTATTTTTGGAAGAAAATTTAAACAATTAAGATATGGAGAAAACCCACATCAAAAAAGTTCTATATACATAAATAATTATAATGACAAAGAGCTCGGTTTAAACCAAATGGGTGGTAAAGAACTTAGCTATAATAATTACAATGATATTTTTGCTTCTTTGGAAATTCTATTTTCTTTAAAAAATATTGCTGCCACCGTAATTGTTAAGCATGCAAATCCTTGCGGTGTTTCTGTCAATAAAGTTCCTTTAGTATCTTTTAAAAATGCATATGCTTGCGATCCTATTAGTGCTTTTGGAGGAGTCATAGCTTGTAATTTTAAAATTAACAAAACAATTGCAGATGAGATAAATAAAAGCTTTTTAGAAGTTATTTTAGCGAGAGGATTTGAGAAAGATGCACTTAATGTTTTAAACAAAAAAAAAAATTTAAGAATAATAGATATCTCAAAATATAAGAAAAAAAATCAATCATCAATTAAAACTTTTGATGGATCTTTTTTAATACAAGAAAAAGATAATTCTATTTTTAATAAAAAGGACTTAAAATACGTTACAAAAAATAAACCAACTTTAAAAGAATTAAAAGAAATAGAATTCGCATTTAACATTTCAAAATACGTCAAATCTAATGCAATAGTACTAACAAATAATTTTTCAACTATTGGTATTGGTGCAGGACAACCAAGTCGCCTGGATAGTTGCAGAATTGCCGTACAAAAAGCCAAACAGTTTCAGACTAGCAAAATTAAAAATTCAATAGCAGCATCGGATGCTTTTTTTCCTTTTGCTGATGGAGTAAAATCATTAATAGCAGCGGGTGTGAGAATTTTTGTTCAACCGGGAGGATCAATTAGAGATCAAGAAGTTATAAACGTAGTTAATAAAGCAAAAGCCAAAATGATCTTCACTAACATTAGACACTTTAACCATTAATTAAATCTGATCAATTTTAGCGGCTAGTATGAAATCACTTTCCGCTAAACCTTTAATAGCATGTGTGAAGATTTTAATTTTAGTATAGCCCCAACCAAAATGTATATCTGGATGGTGTCCTTCAAGCTCTGCAATTGAACTAACTCTATTTATAAATTCTTTACTTTCAATAAAATTTTTGAATTTAAAATCTTTTTCTAGATAATAATTTTTTTCACTATCACTTGAAACATCCCACCCATCAACTTTTTTTAAATATTTATGGATTTCACTCGTTTCAAAAGGGGGTGTACTTCCATCACAGGAAACACATTTTTTTTTATGTAGTTCGTCCATATATTAAAATGGAGCGGGCAAAGGGGCTCGAACCCTCGACCTTCTCGTTGGCAACGAGACGCTCTACCACTGAGCTATGCCCGCAAAATTTTAATAATATATTACATTAATTTTACGCAGGTCAACATCTATAAATTTAACAAGATTGTCACTATGGTTATGTTGTTTTTTCTATTATAAATTAATTATTAT
This sequence comes from uncultured Pelagibacteraceae bacterium, assembly GCA_905616445.1. Taxonomy (GTDB): domain Bacteria; phylum Pseudomonadota; class Alphaproteobacteria; order Pelagibacterales; family Pelagibacteraceae; genus Pelagilacustribacter. The sequence continues at coordinate 1,293 of CAJQSV010000021.1, read as the reverse complement.
GAAATTAAATCTACCTACTATAATTCCTATATTTCCATTAAGTGGTGTTATTTTCTTTCCGAAAACTAACTTACCCTTAAACATTTTTGAACCTAGGTATATAACTTTAATAGACGATTGTATTAGATCAAATAAATACATGGGGATGATACAATCAAAAGGTAGTTCGGCCGATGTTTATTCGGTCGGCTGTCTTGGTAAAATTACAGAATACAAGAAAACTAAAGACGGCCGCATGATTATAAATTTAACTGGTATAAGCCGTTTTGAAATTAGTTCAGAAATTAATAATGATAAAATTTATAGAGAATTTGAAGTCTCTTATGAAAAATTTAAAGAGGATCAAATACTAGAAAAAAAACAAACAATAATGTTAGGAAAAATTAAAGAAATATATGAAAAAACTAAAATATTTTTTACAAAAAATGGGTTGCTATTAAATTGGGCAGAATTTGAAAAACTAGATGAAAATCAAAAAATTGATACTTTAGCTATGATAGCTCCTATTTCAAATGAAGAAAAGCAAATGATTTTAGAGTCTATCCATGTTGATTCAAAAATTCAAGTTTTGTCCAAAATAATTGAATTTTATTTATACGAGAAAAATACAGACAAAATAACCTTACAATAATTAAAATAAAATTCCTCGATCAGATAAGGACTGACTTATTTTTTTTATAAAACTAAATTTGCTAACATTGTTGAGTATTTTTTTTTTAAATGAGGGGAAATTTTTTTTATTTTTGAAAAAAATATTAGTTAGATTTATTCCAAAACCAAATAAATTATTTTCAGGTTTTCTTGCATTGTAAAAATCTTTTAGGATAAAACTATTTTTAATTAATAAGCCTAGTTTTAATGTTTTTGAAATTAACTCTTTTAATTTTTTTATATCTCTTAAAACTAAATTAAATCCTTGACCGGCCATTGGGTGGACAGTGTGCAATCCATCTCCAAGAATAAGAACATTTTTTTTAAAATATTTTGTTTTTAAATTTAAATTAATTGGAAACGATTGAATATCTACAACATCTTTAATACTTTTAGATTTAAGTAATACTCTAAGTTTTTTAGCTAAAATTTTGTTAATCTTTTTTTTATTTATATCAAAAAATTCACTGCTCACACTCCACACAATAGAAAATATTTTTTTTTGGAATGGTAGAATAGCAAGTGGTCCCTCTTTTAAAAAAAACTGGCTTGCATTTTTAATTTTAGTAGTGTGTTTAATAATTGCAGTTAAAGCTACTTCTTTGTAATTTTTTTCGATAGATCTGCCTTCTTCTATTGCGG
>CAJQSV010000020.1 GCA_905616445.1 uncultured Pelagibacteraceae bacterium | reverse complement strand
TTAAAACTATGTATAAATAGTTATTTCACCAACCAACATGACCTATATCAAATAATATACTTTTAATTATATTATTATATTAATGACTAGATTAACAAATTGTATATTAAATAAAGATCCCTCTTGTGTGCCGGTCTGGTTTATGAGACAAGCAGGTCGTTATCTTCCCGAATTTCGAAAAATTAGGTCTAAAAATAAAGATTTTATTAAACTATGTTTGAATAGCAATCTTAGTTCTACAATTACTCTACAGCCCTTAAAAAGATTTAATTTAGACGCCGCAATAATTTTTTCAGATATTTTAATGGTTCCTTTTGCTTTAGGACAAAAAGTACAATTCACAAAGGATAAAGGACCTATTTTATCTCTTTTTAATTTACAATATTTCTTAAATAATAATGTAAATAATTTTATTGAAAATCTTAGACCTGTGTATGAATCAATAAAAACAACGCGTACCAATCTAGATAAGGAAAAATCTTTAATATCATTTGTAGGAGCACCGTGGACTCTTATTGTGTATATGTTCGGATTAAAAAAAAATAAAAATGAAATTGATCTTAATAAATTAAAAAAATCAGAATCAGAAATTAAAATAGTTTTAAACAAAATTAACGAATATTTATGCATTCATATTAACAAACAAATTCAAGCAGGTGCTGACACAGTTCAAATATTTGATTCTTGGGCCGGGCTAATACCGGATAAAAAGTTATTTGATTATTGTTACGAGCCAAACAGCAAAATTGTAGATTACTGTAAAAAAAACAAGGTTCCTGTTATATGTTTTCCACGAGGCATAAATAAAAATTATTTAGATTTTGCTAAAGTGGTTAAGCCTGATTGTTTAAGCTTAGATTATGAAATAGATCCAGAGTGGGCTATAAAAAAACTAAGCAATTACTGTTTACAGGGGGGCCTAGATCCCAAAATTTTATTTAAAAAAGAAGACATAATATTCCAAGAAATAGATAAATATTTAAACATCTTTAAAGGACAACCCTATATTTTTAACCTTGGTCATGGTTTACTACCAGAAACAAATCCAGAAGTTTTAAAAAAAGTTATAGAAAGAGTAAATAATTTTAAGTGAAAAAAGCTATTATACTATTTAACCTAGGTGGGCCCGACAGTCTTGATGCGGTTCAGCCTTTTTTGTTTAATCTATTTAATGATCCAGCGATAATTAGTCTGCCGGGAGTGATTAGGTACCCTCTTGCTAAGTTTATTTCTAAAAGAAGAACTCCAGTGGCAAAAGCAATATATGCTGAAATGGGAGGTAGATCGCCAATCCTGGAAGAAACTCAAATCCAAGCAGACGCCATAGAAAAAACTCTAGAACAAGAAAGTGACGAGTATAAATGTTTCATAGTAATGCGCTGTTGGAATCCAAGAGCGGTAGACGTGATTAAGAAAGTTAAGGAATACAACCCGCAACAAATTATTTTACTTCCACTTTACCCTCAATATTCTAATGCGACCTCCGGTTCATCAATAAAGGAATGGTCAAATGTTTGTAAAAAAGAAAATCTAAACACGGAAACTAAAATTATCTGCTGTTATCCTACGGAAAAAAATTTTATTTTAGCTTATGCTAATTTAATCAAAGATAAAATTAATTTAGAAAACTTACCAGAAACAACCTTAATTTTTTCAGCACACGGTCTTCCAGAAAACAAAATCAAACAAGGCGATCCCTACCAGTGGCAAGTTGAAAGTACTGTCGCTCATTTAGTAAAAAAATTATCAATAAAAAATTTAAATTATATTTTAAGTTACCAAAGTCGTGTAGGACCGCTAAAGTGGATAGGACCTTCTACCGAAACAGTAATTAAAGAAGAAGCAAAAAAACAAAAAATTATAATTGTTGTTCCTGTAGCCTTTGTTTCTGAGCATTCAGAAACATTAGTAGAGCTTGACATTGAATATAAAAAACTAGCGGAGCAGAACGGATCTAAAAACTACATTCGTGTTCCTGCCGTCACAGCAAATCAAGACTTCATTAATTCCTTAAAATCTAGTATTCTTCTTGCTAGTAATGGAAAGCTTTTCACATCATCTATAAGATGTCTTGAAAAATTTAGAAAGTGCCCAAGATTACAAAATATATAAAAAAATGAATTATTATCTTTTATTTAAGTCTCTACATTTAATCTCTGTTATTTCTTGGATGGCTGGCTTGCTCTATTTGCCTAGAATATTTGTGTATCACGCAGAAACAAAAAATAATGCTGAAAAAAAAGAAACTTTCCGGCTAATGGAAAAAAGACTTTTTTTTTATATTATGAACCCTGCAATGATTTTATCTTGGTTGTTTGGTGTTTTATTGCTCCACAGTACTGGTATGGAAAATTTTTCTTATTTATGGGTCCAATTAAAGTTAATAATGGTTTCCTTATTAACGCTGTTCCATTTTTTTCTTTTTCATTGCCTTAAACTTTTTAGCCAGAATAATTGTAAATATTCTTCTAAATTTTATAGAATAATAAATGAAATTCCAACTTTACTTTTAATAGGCATTATATTTGCTGTTGTTTTTAAGCCATTATAAAGCTTGAAATCTTATTAAAAACACCTATATTTATTTGACACCTCATCAATTAAACAATCCTATGAACCTTCAAGAACTAAAAAAACGAAACCCTGCTGAACTTATTATTGAAGCTGAAAAACTTGGTATTGAAAATCCAAGCACGTTAAGAAAACAAGAAATTCTCTTTGCCATACTAAAAAAACTAGCAGAAAAAAACGAACAAATTACAGGCCAAGGAGTTTTGGAGCTCTTGCCAGATGGTTTTGGTTTTTTAAGAGCCATGGAATCTAATTACCTACCTGGTCCAGATGATATTTATGTTAGTCCAAGCCAAATTAGAAGATTCGGTTTAAGAACTGGAGATACTGTTGAAGGCGAAATAAGATCACCAAAAGATGCCGAAAGATATTTTGCATTACTTCAAGTAAATAAAATAAATTTTGAAGAACCTGAAAAGGGAAGAAATAAAATTGCTTTTGATAATTTAACACCGCTTTATCCAAATGAAAGAATAACTTTAGAAGCTGAATCAGCCCAAGTAGAAAAGAAACCTGACCACACGGCAAGGCTAATCGATCTTGTTAGTCCTATTGGAAAGGGACAAAGAGCTTTAATTGTGTCACCCCCTCGTGCGGGAAAAACTATAATTCTGCAAAATATTGCTCAGTCTATTACAACAAATCACCCCGAATGTTACTTGATGGTTTTGTTGATTGACGAAAGACCCGAGGAAGTAACAGACATGCAAAGATCAGTAAAAGGTGAGGTTGTTAGTTCAACTTTTGATGAACCAGCTACACGTCATGTTGCTGTTGCAGAAATGGTTATTGAAAAAGCTAAAAGATTAGTCGAACATAAAAAAGATGTAGTAATCTTACTAGACTCAATTACCAGATTAGGAAGAGCTTATAACGCTGTTATACCTAGCTCTGGAAAAGTTTTAACCGGTGGTGTTGATGCTAATGCACTTCAAAGACCCAAGAGATTTTTTGGAGCCGCTCGTAATATTGAAGAAGGCGGGTCACTTACAATTATCTCTACAGCTCTAGTAGACACAGGCTCTAGAATGGACGAAGTTATTTTTGAAGAATTTAAAGGCACAGGAAATTGTGAATTAATTTTGGATAGAAAAGTCGCTGATAAGCGTATTTACCCTGCGCTTGATATCACTAGATCGGGAACTAGAAGAGAAGAACTTCTGTTTCAAAAAGATGATTTATCTAAAATGAATGTGTTAAGACGAATTATAAGTCCTATGGGCACTATGGACGGAATAGAGTTTTTAATTTCAAAACTTAAAAATACAAAAAACAATGCAGACTTTTTTGAGTCTATGAACAAGTCTTCTTAATTACTTTTTTCGCCCATCAAGAAGTAAGCCCAACCAAGAAAAGTATCTTTATTATTCTCATCAAATTCGTTCGATATTACCTTAGGAGGCACTAAAGTATTTCCTAAAAAAATTTCTTTAATTTTGTAACCACTAGTTTCAAAGATTTTTATATAATCTTGGTGTCTTAATCTATTTTGGTAAAGGTATTGGTTGTTATACTTCTCCCAGGTATTTTTAGAATATTTTAAATAATTTAAATTAGATATTTTAGAATCAGTATGACTGTAATGATCAGAATAATCGATGATTGAAGAAACTAGACCGCCTCTCTTTAAAATATTTTTTAAATCACTTAAATATTCCTTAAGATCAGAAATCTTGAAATGTTCAAGCGCCGTTGTCGAAATACACATATCATATTCTCGTTCTAAGTTTTTTAAAGAAAATGGTGCCATATATTTAATTTTGTAAAGATCTTCTAAGTCTTTTAAGTTTTTGACTTTTCCTTTTTTTTTTAATTTTAACATATTAGCAATTTGTTCACTCGCCTGATTCACATAGTCAAGATCTATCATCTTATTTATATCTATCGTAGTTTGATTGATTAAATTTTTGAATCTATAGGAGATATAAATGTTCTGCTCAAGAGATTTGCCGGCACCAATTTCTAAAATATTCTTTGCTTTATTTTTTGTTATAGAATCTGCGTGGTGAACCCAACTTTTGTTTACTTGATCAATCTCAACTTTTGATCTTTTGGTAACATATTTTTGTATAAAAAAGATTTTAAGTCTAAAAACACCAAAAACTTTATATAGCAAAGCTTTTAATTTCCAGTTAATTTGAAACATATAAAAATATAGATTATTCAAAAGCTTTTTAAAATGAATATATACGCTCTGTCATCAGGAAGAGGCCCTTCAGGAATAGCAATTATTAGGTTATCAGGTAAAGAAATAATAAAAATTGTTGAGCTGATTTCCAAAAAAAAAAATCTTAAGCCTAAACAAACTAATTTCTGTAAATTTTATGATCCCTCAAATAATAGTTTAATCGATGAAGGCTTGTTATTATTATTTCCTGGTCCAAATAGCTTCACTGGCGATGATTTAGCTGAATTTCACGTTCATGGTAGCAATGCTGTAATTACACAATTTTTAAATGTTCTTTCAGAACAACCAAGTTGCAGATTGGCAGAACCTGGTGAATTTACAAAAATAGCTTTTCAAAATAATAAAATAGATCTTTTAGAGGCTGAGAGTATAGGCGATTTAATACATTCAGAAACAGAACTACAAAGACAACAAGCCATCAAACTAGTTCAAGGGAATGCTTCTGATTATTATAACAATCTAAGAGAAAAACTTGTCAAATCATTAGCTTACATAGAAGCACAAATAGATTTTGCAGAAGATGATTTACCTGACAGTGTTTTAAAAGAAGTTCAAGCAACGATTAAAGAAGTTCATAATGATATAAAAAAAATTCTTAATGACAATAAAGTTGGAGAGAAAATTAGAGAAGGTTTTAGAGTAGCAATTGTAGGGCAAGTAAACGCAGGAAAATCATCTTTATTGAACTCGCTTTCTAAAAGAGAAGCAGCAATTGTGTCTGAAGAGGAAGGAACGACAAGAGATGTAATCGAGACATATCTTAATATCGATGGATATCCGGTTATATTAGCTGATACAGCTGGAATTAGAGAGGCTAAAAATGAAATAGAAAAAAAAGGAATTTCTTTAGCTTTAAACAAATTTAAAGAAGCAGATTTGAGTTTAATTGTAATAGACAATTCTTCAAAAGAGTTAGACAAAA
>CAJQSV010000019.1 GCA_905616445.1 uncultured Pelagibacteraceae bacterium | reverse complement strand
TAGAATTTTTTAAAACAGCGGAAGAAAAGGCACACCAAACGTCATTCAATATTATTTTTTTAAGGTTACCGGAATGAAAGCAGCTAAAATTACCAAAAGATATCCATTTCCATGTTAAAAAAAAACAAAAAAATAAATGAAACCTATAACATGCCCGAATAAATAAATTTTCATTCCTTTCTGTCCTGTGTGATGTAATTATATGATTAACATTTTTTTTTGCTAGTAAAAGCATTTTGTTTATTTCATTTGGATCATCTTCACCATCTCCATCCATAATTGTTATAAAACTTTTTGTATTTAATTCCTTTAAATAATCTAAGCCAATAGCTATAGCTCTTTGGCTACCTAAATTTTGATTAAGTGTTAAAACTTTAACTTCTTTAATTTTATTAAGTTTAGATCTTTCTATTTTAATTTTTTGTGTAGAACAGTCATTTATAATCAAAATTTTTATCACCACATGGTGACTAGATTTGTTGTTAATTTCTAACAACAATTTGTTTAAGGACTTCCAATCGTTATATACAGGAATTAATATTATATTTTCAGACAAAATATTAAAAATTATTGTTTTTTTGTAAATTAGATTTAATTTTCCTTAAGAATTTATTAATAAACATTACACCCATAGTACGAATTAAAATATCCTTTATAATCCCGTATTCTAATTCTTGTCTAGTATTTGTTTTTATAAATTTCATGTAAATTTAAGTCACTGTTTTGATTCATAAATAATATCAAAATTTTCTAGTAAGATATATTTTTATTTACAAATAACGTTTTATTAATATTAATTTATATTAGAAAAAATATTATTTTACCCCAAGTTAAACATTGAAGAAATTAAACTTGGTTGATACCTCCAATTTCCAAGTATATTGTAGGACAATGCGCACTCATACGTACAATTACATTTAGATTTTTTTATCCATTCTTTTGTGTCAGTGGTGTTTTTATCACTCCAAATCTTCATGAAATTCATCTCGTGATCTCTTAGATTGCCTAGTATTTTGTTTTCTAAAATTTCACAAGGATAAACCAGCCCATTTGCAGCTATAATGCCAAATAAACCACCAGCATGGCAAGGACTTATGAACTTCGGTTCGAGATACATTTTTTTAACCATCTCCCAAGAAATTATATCCTTTTTTTTATGTAATTTTCCTTGAAGAGATTCAGAATTGTAATTTATAATATTTTTCGTTTTTGTTTTTTCATTAATCTCATTAGTTAACCAATTATATGCATCATATATTTTCTTCTTCTTCTCTATAGGTGTTTTGTAAACACCCTCATCTCGAACGATGCAACATTTGATAGATTCTATTTTACAATCTTCATTTAAATATTTAAAAATTTTTTTAATATTGTCACAATTTTCTTCAGTAACTGTAATACTTATAACGGGGTTAACTTTTGGACCAAATTTTTTTAAAATTCTGTATGATTCTATGCATTTATCAAAAAGATTTTTAATTTTTCTAACACGGTCATGGTTTTCTGGAAAGTCATCAACTGATATTTGAAATGTCAATTCAGTTTCAGGAGAAAATAAAGAAATTTCTTCAGCAAATTTTTGGATCCTATCGGGTAAACTTGCATTTGTTGTTATATATATAGACTGAATTGTTGAATTTTTTAAATAAGCTTTTGCAATTTCTATAAGATCTTTTCTTGCAAAGGGTTCTCCGCCAGTTAAATTGACATTAAGAATAGAGTCACCTAAGTTTTTTGTTAATTTTTCAATTTCAACTAAGCTCAATTCTCCTTCAAAAGTTTTAGGGTTATCAAAATCAATAAAACAAAAAGAACATCTCGCATTGCATCTGTTTGTTACAAAATGCACTAAACTTATTGGTTTGTTTTTTAAAAAATATAAATTATGTAAAACGTTTAATATATTAGCTTTTGTTGTAATCATTTATTTTATTAAACCTTATTTTTTAAATAGTTATAAAATCCAAACAATACACCAAATCCTGGTGAGATGTTACCAATAATAAGAACCGGAAGTATGAAAATAAATGTTATTAAATTTTTAGATACTCGAATTGATTCCCACAAAACAGTGATTAAGTAGATAGAAAATGTTAGTAAATAAAACATAAAATAATATTTTAAAAAAAAACCAAGAGGGAATGAAATTAAAAAGATTACAAAAATTAGGGGAAGAAAAAAATAATAATTATGAAAGTTTAGTTTTGTTAGTATTGGCCACATGTAAAAACCGTAGATAAATCTTTTTTTTATGAAATGAAAAACAGTGTTATTATCATGATAGATTAAAGTATCCGGAGAATACAATAGCTTATATTTTGTTTTTTTCATCTTGTATATAAAGTCCCAATCTTCATTTCTTAACATTTTCTCGTCCATCTGTTCTAACGAATTAAATATTTTTTTTGATAAAATCCAATTTACACTAGGCATAAAATTTATAAATTGAGTTTTCTTTTTTTTATTTTTTTGAAAACTAGGAGTCATCGTGATTAAAAAACTTTTTTTTATCAAGCCGACTATCATTTGAAAATAGTTTTGATCTGGAGGATCAATATGTGGACCTGATATTACTCCTATATTTTTTCTTTTAAGATATTTAAATGTTGATTCAATCCAATTTCTTTCAGGATAAGCATCAGAATCAATAAATGCTAAGTATTTTGTTTTGCAGACATTAACAGCAATATTTCTTTTTTTCCCTATTTCAA
>CAJQSV010000018.1 GCA_905616445.1 uncultured Pelagibacteraceae bacterium | reverse complement strand
TTTTAAAAATTTCAGCAAATGAATGATAAATTTTGTTTTGTGTTTTTTTTGTTAAATGGGCAATATCATCTGATATGTTTCTGTCTATTTGTAGTCCCCAATAATTTGATAACCCACCGAATTCTAAAGCACCAAAAATTTTACTTTTTGAATTCACTAAAATTTTATTGAAATAAAAGTAATCTTGCACCTGTTTTTCGGCACCTATCATTTGTGGAGGTAAAATTTTATAAATGTGCTTATTATTTGGCTTAGATATATTTTTTTTAGTTTTATTAAATGAAATAACATCTATTTTTTTATTTTTTTCTAAAAAAGCATCTATAAAAGTTAAACTCGATAAACCTGAACCTACTACTAAAATGTTATATAATTTATTTTTCATTTTAATCAATTGTTAAAAAATTCTTTATATTATGTAATTAACAGTTATATTATAAGGCAGGATCGATTTTTTTAGCTGCATTAAATAAATCTTTTACTGAATTTATTGAGTTTTCAAAATTATTTTTTTCTTCTACGTTTAAATCAATTTCAATAATTTTTTCTACTCCACCTTTTCCAATCAAAACCGGCACACCAGCATATAAATCTTTGATATTGTACTGACCATCTAAATAAGCAGCACAGGGCAATTGTTTTTTTAAATCTTTTAAATAACTTTCTGCAATTTCTACGCCGGCTGCGGCGGGAGCATAGAAAGCTGAACCATTTTCTAGTAGCTTAACTATTTCAGCACCTCCATTTTTTGTTCTTAGTACAATATCTTCTAAAGATTCTTTTTTTAATTTGCCTTCTTTAATTAAATCATAAACTGGTTTTCCATTTACCTTGGTGTGATTAAGCATTGAAACCATAGTGTCTCCGTGTCCACCTAAAACTAATGATTCTATTTGATTTGCTGGAACTTTTAATTCTTGTGATAAAAAATATTTAAATCTTGAAGTGTCTAATATTCCTGCCATGCCAACAACCATGTTTTTTGGAAATCCGGAATATTTTTGTAATGCCATAACAATAACGTCTAGGGGATTTGTAATACATATAACAAATGCTTTTGGTGATGTGTTTTTAATTCCTTCTGCTACTTGTTTAATAATTTTCAAATTTATTCCAAGCAAGTCATCTCTTGTCATACCTGGTTTTCTAGGTACGCCTGCTGTAATAATTATTACATCTGAATTCTTTGTGTCTTCGTAGTTATTTGTTCCCTTTATATCTGCATTAAATCCTTCTACCGAAGAAGATTGCGCTATATCTAAAGCCTTACCCTTTGCCATACCTTCTGCTAAATCAAATAAAACCACGTCACCTAATTCTTTTAAGGCTATTAAATGAGCTAAAGTGCCTCCAATTTGACCAGCTCCTATTAGTGAAATTTTTTTTCCCATTTTTTTTATTTCATTGTTGGCATCACAAATTCTGGATCAGATCTTAAACCTGATGGCCATCTTGATGTAATTGTTTTTAATTTTGTATAAAATCTAACGCCTTCTGGACCGTGCATGTGCTGATCACCAAATAAAGATCTTTTCCAACCGCCAAAACTATGAAAAGCCATAGGAACAGGAATTGGAATATTAATACCAACCATCCCTACTTGCACTTTACTTGCAAATGTCCTGCCTGCGTCGCCGTCTCTAGTGAAAATAGCTACTCCATTTCCAAATTCATGATCGTTAACTAATTTTAAAGCTTCTTCGAAATCTTTTGCTCTTACAACTGATAGAACGGGGCCAAAAATTTCTTCTTTGTATATTCTCATGTCTTTTTTTACATGATCAAATAAACAGCCACCTATATAATAGCCATTTTCATAGCCTTGTAGTTTTAAGTTTCTTCCATCCACAACTAATTCTGCGCCTTCTTTTATTCCAATGTCGACATAGCTTTTTACTTTTGCCAAATGATCTTTCGTGACTAGTGGTCCCATTTCTGATTTTTTATCCATGCCTGATCCTATTTTTAGCGCTTCAACTTTTTTAGCTAAATTTTCAACCAGCTTGTCACCTACGCTACCGACTGCTACCGCAACGGATTGCGCCATACATCTTTCACCGGCAGAACCATAAGCAGCTCCCATCAGGCCATTAACTGCTTGATCTAAATCGCAGTCTGGCATAATTACAGCATGGTTTTTTGCACCACCTAATGCTTGAACTCTTTTTTCATTTTTGGCGCAATTTTCATAAATATATTTTGCGATAGGAGTTGACCCAACAAAACTAACAGCTGCTACTTCTTTATTGTTAATTATTGCGTCGACAGCTTCTTTGTCTCCGTTTACAACGTTAAAAACTCCTTCTGGTAGACCGGCCTCTAAGAGTAGTTCTGCTAACCTTGCTGGACAAGAAGGATCTTTTTCTGATGGTTTTAAAATAAAAGTGTTTCCACAAGCAATAGCAACAGGAAACATCCACATAGGAACCATGGCTGGAAAATTAAAAGGCGTGATGCCAGCACAAATCCCAAGCGGTTGTCTTAGAGACCAGCTGTCAACGTCTGTTCCAACGTTTTCCGTAAACTCTCCTTTTAATAATTGTGGTATACCACAAGCAAACTCCACAACTTCAAGTCCTCTTGTTACTTCACCTTTTGCATCATCAAATACTTTTCCATGTTCTGAAACTATAATTTTTGCTAATTCATCAAAATTTCTTTCTATTAACTCTTTAAATTTAAACATTACTCTTGCCCTTTGTAGGGGTGGTTTTTTTGACCAAGAAGTGAATGCTGTTTTAGCGGCTTCTACTGCGGTATTCATATCTTGAGTTGAGGCTAATTTTACTTCAGCGATTTGTTCCCCAGTGGAAGGGTTAAAAACTTTCGACGTCCTCTTTGAATTCCCTGAGAACTTTTTTCCATTTACAAAATGTTCAATGATGTTCATGTGTATAATGGAATAATTAAGGTTTTAGGTTGTTGCAAGCATTTTCTTAATTGAGCCTATAGCTTTTGCAGGATTAAGACCTTTTGGACATGAATTGGTACAATTCATAATAGTGTGGCATCTATAAAGTTTAAGTTCATCTGCAACTTTTTTTAATCTTTCTTGTTTTTCTTCGTCTCGACTATCATTTATCCATCTATAAGCTTGCAGTAAAACAGCTGGGCCTAAATACTTGTCTCCATTCCACCAGTAACTAGGGCAAGAAGTAGAACAACATGCGCAAAGTATGCATTCATAATGACCGTCTAATTTTGATCTATCCTTCTCAGATTGTAAAATTTCTTGTTTTTCTTTTCCTGTTTGAGTTGTTTTCAACCAAGGCTGGATAGACTCATACTGTTTATAAAGCCCACTTAAATCACCGATCAAATCTTTAATAACTTTTAAATGAGGAAGGGGATAAATATTTAATTCTCCTTTAATATCTGTATGGGATTTTATACAAGACAATGTATTAACACCATCAACATTCATTGCGCATGAACCACATACTCCGTGTGCACAAGATCTTCTAAAAGTTAATGAAGAATCAATTTCATTTTTTATTTTAAATAATATATCTAAAACTTTAGGACCACAGTTTCCCATGTCAACTTCGAAAGTATCAATTCTTGGATTTTGATCGTTGGATGGCTCCCATCTATAAATATTTACTTTTTTTAAATTAGAAGAATTTGTTTTGTCTTTATAGTATTTGCCTTTTAAGATTTTAGAATTTTGTGGTAAATTAAGCTGTACCACTTTTAATATACTCTCTCTTTGGGTGGAAAATATTGCACATCATTTGTTAATGTTCTAGCATGAACATCTCTATATTTTAGAGTAACTTTATCTCCATCTTGCCAAGCTAAAGTATGTTTCATAAAATTTTTATCATCACGCTTTGTAAAATCTTCTCTTGCGTGAGCTCCTCTACTTTCTTTTCTGTAGTATGCTGATTCCATTGTTGTTAGAGCTTGACTGATCAAGTTATCAAATTCTAAAGTTTCAACTAAATCCGTGTTAAATATTAATGATTTATCTTGTACAGATAAGTCATTCATACCATCAAGAGGTTTTCTAATTTCGTCAATTCCTTGTTTTAAAGTTTTTTCAGTTCTAAACACCGCACATTTAGTTTGCATAGTTTTTTGCATTGAGGATCTAAGATCTGATGCTTTCGTGTTACCGTTTGAATTACGTATTTTATCAAATCTATCTAAACACTTATCTGTTTCACTTTGAGAAACTTCCTCATGTGGTGTTCCTGGCTTAACAAGTTCTGCTGCTCTTTTTGCGGCAGCTCTTCCAAAAACGACAAGATCTATTAACGAGTTTGAGCCAAGTCTATTAGCTCCATGTACAGATACGCACGCAGCTTCTCCAATAGCCATTAAACCTGGTACAGTTTTTTCCGAACCATTAAGTGTTAAAACTTCTGCTTTGTAATTCGTTGGTATTCCTCCCATGTTATAGTGAACTGTAGGTACAACTGGTATTGGTTGTTTGCTTACATCTATATTAGCAAAAGTTTTAGCTGCATCAGATATGCCAGGAAGTCTTTCTTCTATAACTTTAGAATCAAGATGGTCTAGATGTAAGTAGATGTGATCTTTGTCTTTTCCTGCACCACGTCCTTCGTTTATTTCAATTTCCATTGATCTGCTTACGACATCTCTTGAGGCTAAATCTTTAGCGTTAGGTGCGTATCTTTCCATAAATCTTTCACCTTCGCTATTCACAAGAAATCCACCTTCTCCTCTTACTCCCTCTGTTATTAAAGTTCCAACACCATATATTCCTGTAGGATGAAATTGAACAAATTCCATATCTTGAAGAGGTAGACCTGCTCTTAATACCATTGCATTTCCGTCACCCGTACAAGTATGTGCTGAGGTTGCTGTTTGATATACTTTCCCATATCCTCCAGTAGCAATAATTGTAATGTGTGATCTGAATCTATGAATAGTCCCATCTATTAAATTCCAAGCAATTATACCTTTGCATTCACCATTTTTCATTATTAAATCTAAAGCAAAATATTCTATAAAAAATTCTGTATTATGTTTTAAAGCTTGTCCATAAAGCGTGTGAAGAATAGCGTGACCTGTTCTGTCTGCCGCTGCACAAGTTCTTTGCACTGTTCCATTACCATAATTTTTTGTCATACCGCCAAAGGGTCTTTGATAAATTTTACCATCTTCAGTTCTGCTAAAAGGAACTCCATATCTTTCAAGTTCAACAACTGCTCTTGGTGCTTCTTTGCATAAATATTCGATTGCGTCTTGATCACCTAACCAATCGGCTCCCTTTACAGTATCGTACATGTGCCATCGCCAATCATCTTCACCCATGTTTCCTAGGGCAGCAGATATACCGCCTTGAGCAGCTGAAGTGTGACTTCGTGTTGGAAAAACTTTTGAGACACACGCCGTTTTTAATCCTGCTTCTGACAATCCTACCGCAGCTCTTAATCCAGAGCCACCTGCTCCTAGAACAACAACGTCATATTCATGATCTATAATTTTATAAGTTCTCATTAATTTAAACTAAGTATACTTGATATTGTTATTATTGGAATAATTATAGCAAATACATATAGCGTTTTGGTTGCGACATTTTTAATTTTTTCATTTTTTATATAATCCTCAAAAACTTCACTAATTGTTAAACTAAAGAAAGAAAAAGCAGCAATTAGGAACAAGGAATATAGGGCTTTTGATGCAGTTGTAGAAAAAAAATTGACCACTTCATTATAACTCGAATCATAGATTGATGCCAAATTCACTATAAACCAGAACATTAATGGAATTAAAATAATTGAACAAAATTTTGTTACTAACCATTTTTTTGTAGAGTGATGCATATTAAATAAGATTTTTTCCAAGTAAATAAATTAAAACAGTTAAAACCAGAGAACCAGTAATAGTTATTATTCCTGTAATTTTTGAAATTTTTAGATCAAAGCCGTAACCTAGGTCCCAAATTAAATGCCTAATTTCACTTAGTATGTGAAAACTAAATGACCAACTCAAGCTTATAATAAGTAATTTACCAAAAAAAGATTGAAAAAGAATTTTTATAATTTCATAATTTTCTTCACCAAAAAGTAAGGAGATGGTCCATAAACAAATCAATATTATAGCTACACTATTTACTATCCCAATAATTCTGTGAGCTATTGAAAGTATCATGGATAAATGCCATCTATAAATTTGTAGATGCGGTGATAAAGGATTTTTTTCGTACATTTTATTTTATATATTTTTTTATTAAAGCTTCAGCAATTTGTACTGTATTTAACGCAGCACCTTTTAGCAAATTATCTGAGACAACCCATAAATTTAAAGCTTTTTTGTTTGAATTATCTTTTCTAATTCGAGAAATATAAGTCAAATAACTTCCTTCTGCTTCAAAGGGTGTTATGTATCCACCATTTTTTTGTGTATCGATAACTTTACAGCCAGGTGTTTTTTTTAATAAAGCTTTCACCTTCTGCAGACTGTAAGATTTTTTAAACTCAATATTCACAGATTCAGAATGCGATGTTCTAACTGGAACTCTAACACATGTAGCTGTCATTTTTATATTTGGGTCAAGAATTTTTTTTGTTTCATTCTCCATTTTCAATTCTTCTTTTGTGTACCCATCTTTTGCAAACTGATCGATATGTGGAATAAGATTGAAAGCTATCTGTTTAGTAAAATTTTTTGATTTAATTTTTTTACCGTTCAAAAAATCTTTTGTTTGACTAAACAATTCATCCATAGGCGCTTTGCCCGCACCAGATACAGCTTGGTAAGTCGAAACTACAACTCTTTTGATTTTAAATTTATCATGTAGTGGTTTTAGCGCGACAACTAATTGTGCTGTTGAACAATTAGGATTAGCGATAATATTGGTTTTCTTATAGTTTTTTAAAGCACTTTCATTGACCTCAGGTACGACTAAAGGAATATTTTTGTCCATTCTAAAGTGTTTTGAATTATCAATTACAATGGTTTGTTTAGCTGCAATAGAAGCCCATTTTTTTGCTATGATGCTCCCTGCTGCAAAAAAAGTTATAGTTGCTTTTGAGAAATCATAATTTTCCAATGCTTCGATTTTAATTTTTTTTCTTTTAAAGGATATTTTTTTCCCTGCACTCCTCTTAGAGGCAACTAAAAAAAGATTGTTGATTTTAAGTTTTGATTTTTCTAAGATTTCAATTGTTTTACGGCCCACATTGCCTGTCGCGCCAACTATTGCAAAATTCATACTTTAATAACTTATTTTAATTTAGCTATAATTGCATCACCCATTACCGATGTACCAACTTCTTTTTTTCCAGTAGACATAATATCTTTTGTTCTGAGCCCATCATCTAATACTTGCTGGACAGCTAGATCTAATAAATCTGCTTCAGAATCAAGATCTAAAGAATACCTTAAGGCCATAGATAAGCTCAAAACACTTGCGATTGGATTAGCTACGCCTTTACCAGCTATATCGGGCGCCGAGCCATGTATAGGCTCATACATCGATCTCATTTTACCATTTTTATCTTTAGCTCCTAAAGAAGCTGAAGGCAATAATCCTAATGAACCTGTTAACATGGCAGCTTCATCGGAAAGGATATCACCAAATAAATTATCGGTTACAATGACGTCAAATTGTTTAGGATCTTTCAAAAGTTGCATCGCACAATTGTCTGCCAACATATGTTTAAGTTCTATTTTTTTAAATTCATTATCTCGTAATGCTTGTACTTCTTCTTTCCAAAGTAGTCCGGCTTCCATTACATTTGATTTTTCACAAGAAGTAACTTTATTTTTTCTTTTTTTAGCAAGTTCAAAAGCAACTCTTGCTACTCTATGAATTTCACTTGTCGTATAACTATGTGTATTTATGCCTCTTCTTTCGCCATTTTCAATTGGCATTATTCCTCTTGGCTCACCAAAATAAATACCGCCAGTAAGCTCTCTAACAATCATAATGTCTAAACCGGATATAATTTCTGGTTTTAGGCTTGATGCGTCTACTAATTGTTTAAAACATATAGCTGGCCTTAAATTTGCAAATAACTTTAATTCCTTTCTAAGTTTTAAAAGTGCTCGTTCAGGTTTTTTGGCAAATTCTAAATTATCCCATTTAGGCCCACCAACGGCTCCTAAAATAACAGCTTCACTTTCAAGCGCCTTGTAAAAAACTTCATCAGTAATAGGATTTTTATGCTTATCATAAGATGCACCACCCACTAAGCCTTCATCAATTTCAAAATCTAAAGATTTGTTTTTATTTAACCATTCTATAATTTTTCTTACTTCGCTTATAACTTCGGGACCGATGCCATCTCCTGGCAATAATAGTATTTTTCTTTTTTTAACTTTAATCATTATTAGTTAACCAAGGTTTGTTATTTTTAATTTTATTTTCATAATTTTGAATATTTGTTGATTTTTCTAATGATAAAGCAATATCATCTGTGCCTTCTATTAAACATTTCTTTTTAAATGAGTCTAAATCAAATGTAATAACTTTATTTCCATGTAAAATTTCCTGTGTTTTAATTTTAATTTCGATATCTGTTTTTCTTTTTGAATATTCTGCTAATTCTTGAATATTATTTTCATCTAAGACAATTGGAAGAATTCCGTTTTTAAAGCAGTTATTGTAAAAAATATCTGCAAAGCTAGGGGCTATTACACATTTAATACCAAAGTCTAGTAGTGCCCAGGGCGCATGTTCTCGGGAAGAGCCACAACCAAAGTTTTTTCCAGCTAAAAGAATTTTTGACTCGTTAAAAGGTTTTTTATTTAAAATAAAGTCTTCTATTAGATTTCCTTTTTCATCATATCTCATTTCATAAAACAAATTTTTTCCTAAACCAGTTCTTTTGATTGTTTTTAAAAACTGTTTTGGAATAATCATATCGGTATCGATGTTTAAGAACGGTATGTGTACCGGTATGCTTTTCAAAGTATTAAATTTATCCATATTATTGAAACTTTCTTACATCTGTTAAGCAGCCATCGATTGCTGCTGCTGCTGCCATTGCTGGACTTACTAAATGTGTTCTTCCGCCACGCCCTTGCCGTCCTTCAAAATTTCTATTTGAAGTAGATGCACATCTTTCTTTAGGGTTTAATTTATCAGCATTCATGGCTAAACACATTGAACAACCTGGTTCTCTCCATTCAAAACCTGCTTCGATAAATATTTTATCTAGCCCTTCTTGTTCTGCTTGATATTTGACCAATCCAGAGCCTGGCACTACCATGGCGCTAACTGTTTTTGCAATTTTTTTACCTTTAACTATTTTTGCTGCATTTCTTAAATCCTCTATTCTACCGTTAGTGCAGCTTCCGATAAAAACTTTATCTATTTTAATATCACTAATTTTAATATTTGGTTTTAAATCCATGTATTCTAAAGATCTGTACATAGCCATTTTTCGTTCTTCATCATTTTCTTTTTCAGGGTCAGGAACGTTACCTGTAACAGATACTACGTCTTGAGGAGAGGTTCCCCAGGTTACTAAAGGCTCGATATCGCTTCCATTGATGTTAATTTCTTTGTCAAATTTAGAATTCTTGTCTGAATAAAGCATCTTCCAAAATGTTAGAGCTTTATCCCATTTTTCTTCTTTTGGAGATTTTGGTTTTCCTTTTAAATAATCAAATGTTTTTTGATCTGGTTCTATCAAGCCTGCTTTAGCGCCTGCTTCAATAGTCATATTACAAACGGTCATTCTTTCTTCCATGCTTAATTTTTTAATAACCTCACCTGCAAATTCAATGACGTAACCTGTGCCACCGGCTGTGCCTATTGTTCCGATAATTTTTAAAATGACATCTTTTGCCGTAACACCTAAAGCTAATTTTCCATTAACATTGACTCTGAAATTTTTAGATTTTTTTTGTATTAAGGTTTGAGTAGCTAGAACATGTTCTACTTCTGAGGTTCCAATACCAAAGGCAAGAGCTCCGAAAGCTCCATGAGTTGCGGTGTGACTATCGCCACAAACAATTACTGCACCGGGTTGTGTAAAGCCTTGTTCGGGTCCAATAATATGAACTATGCCTTGTCTCTTATCGTTCATGTCAAATAATTCTACAGAAAACTCCTTACAGTTATTTCTCAATGTATCGACTTGAATTCTGGACTCTTCATCTATTATACCCTTAGAACGGTCTGTTGTAGGAACGTTATGATCGGCTACCGCTAAAGTTAAATCAGGTCTCCTTACTTTTCGTTTATTTATTCTTAATCCTTCAAAAGCTTGTGGACTAGTTACTTCATGAATTAAATGACGATCAACATATAAAAGCTCAGTACCATCACTTTGTTGATGCACCATATGATCTTCCCAGATCTTATCGTATAATGTTTTAGGCATTAAAAATAAATTATTTATTTTCTTTGCTCTCAGATTTTATTTTTTCTGGAGTTTCTTTCTTGGATTGTACGGCCACGTCCTTTGCTTTTAGCTCAGTAGGATTAATATTTTCTTCTGATTTTGCAACTATATCAACTCCAATTTTTTTTTTTATTTTTTCAGCTATTCTTGCAGATTTACCTGTTCTGTCTCTTAAGTAGTAAAGTTTAGCCCTTCTTACTTTGCCTGATCTAATAACTTTAATTGAATCAACAACTGGGCTATATAAAGCAAACGTTCTTTCTACCCCCTCGCCAAATGAGATTTTTCTTACTGTAAAAGATGAGTTAATATCTCTATTCTTTTTAGCAATACAAACTCCTTCAAAATATTGAATACGTTCTTTTTTTCCTTCAACAATTCTAACACCAACTTTTATAGTATCACCGGGACTAAAATTTGTGATTTTTTTAGTTGTAAGAATTTTTATAACTGCTGCTTTGTTTATATCTTCAATATTTTTCATTTTTTTTTTTATTAATATATTTTTGCCATAAATCTGGTCTTAGGCGACGTGTTATAGCCTCAGACTGAGCTAAACGCCACCCCCTAATTTTAGCATGATCTCCTGATAATAGTACCTCTGGTGGTGTTTTTTTTTCCCATTTTTGGGGTTTTGTATACTGAGGATATTCCAGCAAATAATTTTCAAAACTTTCTTCTTGGATTGAGAATTTATTTCCTAAAACGCCAGGCAATAAACGAATGATGGCATCAAGAAAAGTAAATGAAGCTGTTTCTCCACCAGACAAAACATAGTCTCCTAGACTTATTTCTTCAATATCTCTAGTTTCTAAAATTCTTTGATCTATTCCCTCAAAATGTCCACAAATAATATTTAAATTTTTTAACTTACTAAATTTTTTTGCTATTTTTTGGTTAAATTGTTTTCCTCTTGGTGATAAATAAATAATTTTTTCATTTTTTCTTTTACTAATTTTTTTATCTAAAGCATCACCAATGACATCTGCTCTCATTAACATGCCATTTCCACCTCCGTAAGGGGTATCATCGACTGTTTTATGTTTGTCTTTAGAATAATCTCTAATATTTATTATTTCTAAAGACCATATTTTTTTACTCCTCGCTTTTTTATATAGACCAATGTCTAGTGGCCCCGGAAATAATTTTGGATAAAGAGAGAAAATCCTAAC
>CAJQSV010000017.1 GCA_905616445.1 uncultured Pelagibacteraceae bacterium | reverse complement strand
GATAAAGGATTTGATAAGAAACAAGAAATTAAGATTCGAGATAAAAAAACTAATTTTCTAGATCAGACAAGCAATTTAGAAACTATAATATCAAAGAAAAAATGGCATTTAAATTTTGAAAAGTTTTGGGATCCCTCTGAAGAAACTGCTTTAAAAAATATAAAACATTTTATAAAAAATGACTTATCCGACTATGGAAAGAATAGAGATATTCCAAGTATTGAAGGAACATCTAAAATTTCTCCTTATCTAGCATTTGGTCAGATTCACATAGAAACTATTTGGGAAGAGTGCAGCAAAATTAAAATTAAAAAAAGTGGTTACAGGAAGTATATAAATGAGCTTGGCTGGAGAGAATTTAGCCATAGTTTAATTAACTATTTTCCAGAGATGTTAAAAGGAAATTTAAGAAAAGATTTTAACAATTTTCCATGGCAAAAAAATGAAAAACAATTAATTGCTTGGAAAAAAGGAATGACAGGATATCCAATTGTTGATGCGGGAATGAGAGAATTATATGAAACTGGATGGATGCATAATCGTATTAGGATGGTCACGTCTTCTTTTCTAGTTAAACACCTTAGAATACATTGGCAAGAGGGTGAAAAGTATTTTAGAGATTGTTTATTAGATTTTAATGAAGCAAATAATATTGCTGGTTGGCAATGGGTTGCCGGCTGTGGTGCAGATGCGGCTCCATACTTCAGAATTTTTAACCCTATTCTTCAAGGAGAAAAATTTGATCCTTTAGGTGAATACGTAAAAAAATGGATACCAGAGTTATCAAATGTGCCCAAAAAATTTATTCATAAACCCTGGGAATTAAATGAAAAAATTAAAGATTTTGAGTTAGGAAAAACTTATCCGAAACCAATTGTTGTTCATGAACAAGCTAGAAATGCAGCTCTTGCAGCCTTTCAAACAATTAAAAAAACAACTATATAGAGCCACAACAGTGTTTATATTTTTTACCTGAACCGCATGAACATTTATCATTTCTACCTATTTTTTTATTTTGAACAAGAGGTTGAATTTTAACTTCCTCTTCTTTTTCTTTTTTAATAACTATATTTAAGTTTAGTAGATATTTTATAACGTCGATTTTTATTTTTTCTAACAATCCTTCAAAAAGTATAAAAGATTCTTTTTTAAACTCCGATAAAGGATCTTTTTGACCATAACTTCTCAGCCCAATAACTTGTCTGAGCTGTTCAAGGTATTGTAGATGTGATCGCCATGAAAAGTCTATAATCTGTAAAAAAATTCTTTTTTCAATATCATTGTTCTCAGTAACCCCAATCAATTTAATTCTCTCTTGATGTTTTAAAGCAAAAATATCATTTAATTTTTTATTATATTCACTGTCAGAAATATTAGTTAAGGCCACCAGCTCGTCGTCATTTAATATATTTCCAGTAATATTTTTTATTGCATTTAAGTATACAGTCTTGTCATTTGATTTTTCATAGTCGTTTTTTACTTTAACTAAGCCTAGTATTACTTCGTCAAGAAAAGAGTGAAGTGTTTCAGAGATATTTTTACTTTTAAGAATTTTAAGCCTTTGTCCAAAAATAACTTGTCTCTGATCATTCATTACATCGTCAAATTTTATTAATGTTTTTCTTATATCAAAGTTTCTACCCTCTACTTTTTGTTGGGCTCTTTCCATGGCTTTATTTATCCAAGGATGGTCAATAGATTCATTTTCTTTAAGTCCCAATTTTTTTAACATTCCATCTATAGAGCTCGCGCCAAAAATTCTCATTAGTTCATCTTCAAGACTAATATAAAAAATTGAACTTCCTGGATCTCCTTGTCTACCGGACCTTCCTCTCAATTGATTATCTATTCTTCTACTCTCATGTCTTTCAGTACCGACAATATAAAGTCCACCAAGTGATTTTACTTTTTCTTTGTCTTCCTTAATTTGAGCTAATTCCTTTTGGTTATCTTCATCTCTAAAGTCTTTATTTCCACCTAGTTGAATATCAGTTCCTCTACCAGCCATATTAGTTGCTATTGTTATTGCTCCAATTTTTCCAGCTTCTGCAATTATTTTTGCTTCTTTTTCATGTTGTTTGGCATTTAAAATACTATGCTTAATATTTTCTTCTAATAAATTTTTAGAAATTTTTTCAGATTTTTCTATACTAGTAGTGCCTACTAAAACAGGTTGTCCTTTACTATTACATTCAATAATTTTATTAGTAATAGCTAAATATTTTTCTTTTTCAGTTCGAAAAATTTGATCATTTAGATCTTTTCTAATCATTGGGCGGTTTGTTGGGACCGAAACTACATTTAATTTATAAATATCAAAAAATTCCTCAGCTTCTGTTAATGCCGTTCCTGTCATTCCAGATAACTTTTTATATAAACGAAAGTAGTTTTGGTATGTAATGGATGCGAGTGTTTGGTTTTCTTCTTGTATTTCTACATTCTCTTTCGCTTCTATTGCTTGATGAAGTCCATCAGAAAACCTCCTTCCTCCTAAGACTCTTCCTGTAAATTCATCAATGATTTGAACTTTTTTTTCTCTTAAAATGTAGTCAACGTCTTTATTAAATAAAAAATTAGCTTTTAATGCTTGATTAACATGATGAACGAGATTTAAATTTTGTGGATCGTAAAAATTAT
>CAJQSV010000016.1 GCA_905616445.1 uncultured Pelagibacteraceae bacterium | reverse complement strand
TCGCATGCTGTTATTGATGAAAATGGAAAAATATTTCTATTTTGTAATTTAAAAAAAATTAATAAATCTTTTAAAACTAAAATAAATAAAAATGTAAAAATTTATGATTTTAATTTATTACCAAATTTTTTTTCAAATCTATCCAATAAAAAAATCTTAATAGATACTTTGACTTGTTCTATTTTTTATAAATCAATTATAAGAAAAAATAATTTAATAACAGAAAAACAAGACCCGATTTATTATTTAAAATCTTTAAAAAATAAAACAGAAATTAAAAATTCTATAATATCACATATTTATGACGGAGCAGCGTTAACTAAATTTATATTTTGGTTAAAAAATAGTTTTAGAACAAAAAAAATAAATGAAATTTCAGCACAAGAAAAACTGTTAGAGTTTAGAAAAAAAAATAAATCATTTCACGATTTAAGCTTTCCTACTATATCTGGGGCAGGACCTAATAGTGCGATAATTCATTATAAAGCTGATAAGAAAAATAATAGGGTATTAAAACAAGGAGATGTATACTTGGTAGATTCTGGTGGACAGTATTTGTATGGCACAACAGATGTAACGAGAACATTATCTCTTGATGTTCAAAATAATAAAATTAAAGATATTTTTACTAGAGTTTTAAAAGGACATATCGCTGTAGCTTCATTCAAGCTTAATAAGAATTCTTATGGAGATAAAATCGACCAATCTGCAAGGAAGTTTCTAAGAGATATAAATTTAGACTATCCACACGGAACCGGTCATGGTGTTGGTTATTTTTCAAATGTTCATGAAGGGCCGCAGGCTATTTCTAGAGGAAATAAAGTTAAATTTAAAGAAGGCATGATCACTTCTAATGAACCGGGTTATTATAAAAAAAATCACTTCGGCATCCGAATTGAAAATTTAGTTTATGTAAAAAAAACTAGAGATAAATTAAAGTTTGAAGATCTAACGTTAGTTCCCATAGATAAAACCTTGATAGAAAAAAAGCTTTTAACTTCGTTTGAAAAAAATTGGTTAAATAAATATCACCAAAAAGTATTCAATAAGTTAAAAAAATTTATGAATAAATTTGAACTAACGCAACTTAAACAAGCCTGTTCAAATATCTAATAATTTATACCAATCAACTTCAGGAATAATTTTTATTCCTACTTTCTCAGCTTTTTCAATTTTTGATTTTGTTGGTTTGCTGTCACCTACAACTAGAATGTTTAATTTACTTGAAATATTTCCAAGTATTTTGCCCCCATTATCTTCCACTAAAGATTTTGCCTCTGATCGACTTATTTTTTCAAGCCCACCGGTGAACATGATTGTCTTACCGCTTAACTTGCCGTTTTTATTTAGAACTTTAGAATTTTTTATTTTTAAATATTTAATTAAAGATAATACAATATCTCTATTCATTTTATTTGAAAAAAATTCTTTTAAAGAATTTAGTTGAGCAAATCCAATTCCATCTAATTCTGCAATATTTTTTAATAAATTTTCTCGTTTAGAGGAGATAAAAAGTTTAATTAATTCAGTAACACTTACAAAAAAATTACTTAAGAGTTTTGCATTTTCCTGTCCTATGTGTCTTATGCCAAGGGAATAAATAAATCTATCAAGTAAAATTTGTGAAGATTTATTTGTTGCTATTTTTAAATTCTTTACTGAAAGTTCCCCCCACCCTTCTAAATTCTCTATTTTTTTATAATCTAAATTAAAAATATCTGATGGTTTTTTTATTAATTTCAACTCCCAAAATTGATCTATAACTTTTTTACCTAATCCTTCGATGTTGAATGCATCTTTAGATACAAAATGTTTCAACTTTTCTTTTGCTATGAATTGACATTCGTATCCTCTATCCGGACATCTCCTTATAGCATCCACTTTCTTTGTGGTTGGATTAATTTCTTTTATTGTGGCAAATCCGCAAGGACATTTAGTTGGAAAAACAAATTTTTTTGATTGTTTCCTTCTCTTACTTATATCTACAGATACGACTTGAGGAATAACATCGCCCGCTCTTTGAATGGTAACAAAATCGCCTATTCGAATATCTTTTCTAATAATTTCTTCTTCGTTATGTAACGTAGCATTAGAAACGACTACTCCACCTACGGTTACTGGTTCAACTTTAGCAACAGGTGTTAACGCGCCTGTTCTGCCAACCTGAATAACAATATCATTAATTTTAGTTATAGCTTTTACTGATGAAAATTTATATGCAATCGCCCATCTCGGAGAATTTGATGTGTTTCCTAATCTTGCTTGCAAAAGTAAATCATCAATTTTTATAACGAGACCATCGATATCATAATCTAGATTTGATCTAATTTTTTCAATTTTATTATATTGGCTATCTATTTCTTTAAGATTTTTGGCCAAAAAATTATGTGGATTAGCTTTAAAACCCCATTCATTAATTTTTTTTAGAAAGTCTGACTGCTTTTTGAAAATAAAAGGTTCTATTTTACCAAATCCATAAACAAAAAAATTTAAAGGAATTTTCGCAGTAACAAGAGAGTTTTTTTGTCTTAACGATCCACCAGCTGCGTTTCTAGGGTTAGCAAACTTATCTTTTATTTTTTCAAAATTTTTTTTTCCAATATAAACTTCACCTCTTACTTCAAGAGTTTTTGGTATGTCTTTTCCTTTAATCCTATGAGGTATTTGGTTTATCGTCTTAAGATTGTCAAGAATATCTTCGCCAATTTCTCCATCACCTCTTGATAGTCCTCTAACTAACGTTCCATCTTTATAAGTTAAAGAAGCTGAAATTCCATCAATTTTCGGTTCTAGAGAAAACGCTAAGTCTAAATTTGTATTATTTAAGTAATTGTTAATTTTTTTTGCAAAATCATTTATATCATTGTTGTCAAATGCATTTGCTAAGGAAAGCATAGGTTTTGCGTGTTTTATTTTATTAAATTTTGAAGAAGGTTTAAATCCAATTTTATTAGTAATTGACCCATAATTTTTTAAAAATAAGTGGTTTTTTTCTGTTTCTAAAATTTTTTTTTTTAAATCATCATATTCTTGATCTGACACCGCCGGAGAATCTTTATCGTAATAGGATTTGTTATGTTCATCTAGTTGCTTAACATTGTTGAGGTAATTCTTTATTATATCGTCTTCTTTGCTGGGCATTTTTTAATTTAGTATTTTTTTAATTGTTTTTTTTATTAGTCCGTCATTTTTTTTTATTTCATTTTTTTTTGGTAATTTATAGGATTTATTTAAAATTTTGTAAGTTTGTGCGTACCATTCACTTGAATTATAATTATAACCTAAAATTGCTGCTACTGCTTTTGCTTCTTCAATTAAGCCAACTCTGAAATAAATTTCTACCAATCGATGCAACGCCTCTTCAATAAAAACTGTTTCGGCATAATCATTAACAATAATTTTTAATCTGTTAATAGCCGGTATCCACTTTTGTGTAGTTATATAATATTTTGCTATATACATCTCTTTAGCAGCGAGTTGATTGTTTATTAAGTCTAATTTGAATTTCAAATCTAGTGCATATTCTGTGTTCGGAAAATTTTGTAAAAAAAATTGTATTTTTTTTTTGCTTTTTAACAGTGGTTGAATGTCTTTTTTTTCATCTAAAATTTGTTCATATAAAACAATTGCAATTAGATAATGAGCATATGCTACGTTTTTATCTGCAGGATATTGTTTTATATAGCGCTCTAATTTAGCAACGGCTTCTGGATAAAAATTTATTATATAAAGACAATAACTGGACATTAATGAAGCTTTTGCAGAAAACTCAATTTGTGGCAAAATTTCCTCTGCTTCAGAAAATTTTTTTGAAGCAAAAAAATAATTTCCTTCTTCCATTAATTCTACGGCCTCTTTGTAGGTTTCAAAAGATTTTTCTTTATCAGGTGGGGTATTTAATTCTGGCTCTTTTTTAGAGCATGAGATAAATAAAAAAATTATTAAAAATAAATAGATTAATTTTTGATACATCACGTTACTCATATCAAATTAAATTAAATTAACTAGGTAAATTTCTAAAAAATCTTAAGCATTAACCGCTAGCTTGTTTGTTGGTGTTTTAAAATATGATTCTATAGTTTTAGATTCCTCTATTTCAATTATAGAATAATTTGATTTATCTTTTAATAAAGTCCTTAGAAATAAATTGCTTAAGCTGTGACCTCCTTGAATACAAGTTACACTACCTAAAATTCTGGAACCTGATAATAAAAAATCGCCAGCTAAGTCTAAAATTTTATGATTAACAAATTCTTTGTTATTTCTGAGTCCTGTAGAATTTAAAATTTCATTGTCTTTTATGACTATTGCATTATCTAAAGATCCTCCTTTAGCTAAACCAATTTTACGTATTTGTTCAATATCTTCATATAAACAGAATGTTCTTGATGTGTAAACATTAGATAAATCTTTATCAGAAAAATTAATTTTATTTTTTTGTTTACCAATCACATTGTTAGAGTAGACTAATTGAAAATCAACATTTAAACTATTCTCATTTGGTTCTATAGAAATAAATTTTTCATTTTCTTTAAATTCAAATTTTTTTAAGATTTTTAAATATTTTCTTTTTGAATTTTGTTTTTTAACTCCAATTTTTAAAATAGTTTCAACAAATTCTTTAGAAGAACCATCCATAATTGGAACTTCAGAAGCATTTATTTCTATCAATGCGTTATCAATGCCTGTTATATAAAGTGCTGCCAGCAAGTGCTCGACCGTTGATATACTGATATTAAAACTATTTTGAATTGTTGTGCAAAGCTTGGCTGAAGAAACGTTTTCAAAATTCGCTTTTACAATATTGTTTAGCTCAAGATCAGTTCTTTTAAAAACTATTCCAAAATTTTCATCAGCTGGAATTATTTTAATTACACTTTCTAGCCCATTGTGTAATCCTATTCCTTTGAATTCTGTTTGTTTTGAAATTGTTTTTTGAAATAAATCCAACATGTGACACTTATACGAAACAATGATGGTATGTCTAAAACAACTAATGTTTCCAAAAAATACTAAAAATTAGCTAAACAACCTTGAAAAAAAATCAGAAATTATTGATTTTTTTTTATGGGATATTGGAATTGCTTCTTTTTCCCAGCCTTTACCAATGAGTTCACAGGCTCCATTAACTCCTCCTAGGAAATTCTGTTCAATGTTACTATTAAAGATGCATTCTAAAGAGGTATATTTGCCGTTTTCTAGAACATATTGAATATTTTTATAATATTCAGATGAATCTACGTAAATATAGATTGTATCGCTGTTTTTTAGGTTCTTGATGTTTGTATTTTTTTTGTAACAAATCTCAAACAACTCTTCTATGCGTGCTGTAATTATATCTAAAATTAATTGATATTTTATTTTTCTATAAGGTGAAACATAAAAAAAAGAATTTTCTAAATAAGTCTCATTGTTGTTTTTGATAACATTTTTTAATTCGATTTTTTTCATTAAATTCTCCACTTCTTCGATTTTAAGGGAACATAATTTAGATATATCTCTAATAATTAAATTAAAGCCAAAGTTAAAACTTTCAGTAAAAACATATGATTTATTTTTAAATAAAGAAACGCTAATTCTATTTTTTTGCAATCTGATGATTGTAAAATTTTTATCTGATTGATTATTTGATAAAAGATTAATTCCTTCAGCAAAAGTTTTTAAAATTATTTTTTCTATATTTAATCCGCAATTATTAAAAACTGATTTTATATTTTTAATAATATTTTTATTTACTAAAAAAAAGGTCATGTTTTGGTTGTAAAACTCGCCAAATAAACCGATAGGTAAATTTTCTAAGTTGTCGCTATCTAGTGAAAAATTTGAGTTAAAAAGATGAACTAAATAATCATTGTTTTCGCTTTCTAAGATAATTTTTTTTATATCGTTTAAAATATAACCTATGTCATCATTTGTTATTTGTGATCCATTTAATTTTTTATAACCGCTAACATTTAAGCAATTAATTTTATTTGGATTAATCACTATAGCTACATTGGAAAAGAAAAAATTTATATCGTCTTCAATAGAATTAATAGTCTGTTTAAGTAATTGACTAAAAGTTTCAATATTGATTACACGACCATTTTGAATTCCTGTTGTTTCTAAAATAATTTTTTTTAATACCTTAAAATTTTTTTTTTCGTTAAATAATACAACAAAAAATATTACTTTTTCACCATCTATGTCTATGATCAAATAAGGTTCGTTTAATTGCATGTTACTGTAAAATTAATTGATCTTTTATCCTAAAATCAAAAACCTTGTACTGAGAAAAATTATTGTCATCTAACATTAAATTAATTTTTAATAAAAGATCTAAATAATTTTTTTCTGGAAGTTTAATAACTTTTTCATTTTTAAGAACAATATCCCATCTACCAACATCAAAATAGTAAAAAGCTTTAATTCTATTTATTTTAAAGTTATTTTTTTCTAAATCACTATAAAAAATATTAAAATTTTTGTACTTACCAAAAATTGAAGGTAAATCTTCATATATTTTAAGATCAATAAAATTTATTTTTTCATTGTCTTTTGTTATATAAAATTTTTTTTTATTTATTATCTGTGTTGCGACTGGTGTTTTTTCAACTATAGAAACGTTTAAAGTGTTTGGGTATTTTTTCTTTAATTGAATATTTGATATAAAGTCATGTTTATTTACAATTTTTAAAATTTTTTCTTTGTTCAAAAAAAACAAATTTGTGTTCATTAAAAAACTAAAATCATTTTTTAATTCCAAAAAATTAGCACCTACGTTATTATCTATTAAAATTTCTTTTATAGGAAAAAAAATACTAATACTTTTTTCATCATGCTTGATATTGTAAGTGGAAAAAATAAAAAAAATAAATATAAGAAAATATATTTTTAAAGGTTTTTTCATTTATTAACACTTGCGTCATCAACAATTTTTTTTACAAGTTCTTTAAACGTCATTCCTACATATTTTGCTATTTCAGGTACTAAGGATAGATTTGTCATTCCTGGCTGAGTGTTTATTTCTAATAAATAAAACTTATTATTAATTAATTTAAAGTCAGATCGAGTTACACCTTTGCAGTTCATAGCTTTATGTGCTTTTTCAGCTAGTTTTAAAACAGCATTATAATTATTTTTATTTATATTAGCTGGCATAATGTGTTTTGTGAGAGCGGACTTAGAATATTTGGCTTTATAATCGTAAAATTTTCTTTTGGGTTTTAGTTCAATTGCTCCTAGGGCTTTACCATTAATAACTGCAACTTGAATTTCTTGGCCTGCAATATAATTCTCTACGATTAAAGTTTTGTAATTTTTTAATAGTTTAACTACAGATATTTTTAATTGATTAAAATTTTTACAGATTTCCACACCAATACTAGACCCTTCGTTAGAGGGCTTGACCACCACTGGATAATTAAAATTAAAATTTCTTGAAAATTTTTCTTTTAAATATTTTAAATAATTAACTGAATTTAAAGCAATATAATTTGGGGTTAAAAGATTGCTTTTTTTAAAAATTTTCTTTGAAATAATTTTATCCATTGCATTCATTGAAGAAATTATACCCGAGTGCGTATAAGGTATTTTAAAATACTCAAAATAACTTTGGACTGTCCCGTCTTCTCCGTCACTACCGTGTAAAGAATTGAAGATGAGATTAACTTTCTTTTTATATTGTTTAATTTTACTTAAATGCTTTTTGGCAGGGTCAAACGTTATAACTTTATATTTTAATTTTTTTAATGCTTTGGTGCATGCTTTACTTGAATTTAAACTTACCTCTCTTTCACTTGAGGTTCCGCCTTGTACAACTAAAACTGTTTTCTGTTTCATTTTTTTAAATATTGTGGCCAATTATTCTAATTTCTAATTCTAAGTTGATGTTAGTTTTTTGATATACTGTTTCTTTAACTTTATTAATTAAATCTTCTAATTCTTTCGCGGTTGCTTTACCTTCATTAACAAAAAAATTACAGTGTTTCTTTGATATTTTAGCGCTGCCTATTTGATAATTTTCACAATTTGATTCCTTAATTAATTCCCATGCTTTTTTATTTTCTGTATTCTTAAAAGTACTTCCACAAGTTTTTATTTGACTAGGTTGAGAATTTTTTTTTTTCTCAATTAAGTCCTGTTGTTTTTTTTGAATTAGCTCTTTTGGAAAAACTTTACCTTGTAATTTTACACTGGTAATTATTAGATTTTGATTTAAATTACTATCTCTGTAATGAAACTTAATATCAGAGGCCGGAATTTCTTTTTTGTTTCCGAAAATATCAATAACATTAATAGAATAAAGAATTTGTGAAATATTCTCACCATAGCATCCACTATTCATTCTTATAGCCCCTCCAATTGAGCCAGGAATACATGCCAAAAACTCTAGTCCAGTTAATGAATTTTCCAATGCAAAATCAGCTATTTTTTTGTCTAAAGTTGCCGCTCCTGTTTCTATAATGTTAGAGGATGGTAAATTTAAATAAGAAAATTGAGAACCTAGCTTTATTGTAACTCCTTTGACACCACCGTCTCTTATTAAAGTATTTGATCCAGCTCCTAAAATAATAATTTTTTTTGGTTTTACATTTTTAAAAAAAAAAATTATGTCTTCTACATTGCTTGGTTTAAAAAGAACGTCAGAAGGTCCTCCGAGATTAAACCAGCTATAGTTAGATAATTTTTCATTAAATAAAATTTTTTTTCCGTACTTAAATTCTATTTCTTTCGATATTAGTTTCATAAAATATTTTTTAGGTTGTGCATCCACTTAGATATTGAGCCCGCCCCCATGCCTATAACAACCTCATCCATAATTAAATTTTTTTTAAAATATTTGCTTAAATCATTTTCATTCTCTATTAAAATTACTTGAGTTTTAGAAAATTTTGATATTAATTTAGCAAATCTTTTATTGTTATATTTCCGATCGACTGCTTCACCTGCGGCGTACACTGGACAGAGTATTACTTGGTTTGAACTTTTAAAACACGATGCAAATTCTGATTTTAAACTTTTGATTCTAGAGTATCTATGAGGTTGAAATACAGCAATAATTTTTCTTTTTGATGAAACTTTTTTCACGCCTTCTAATACAGACTTTATTTCCGTAGGATGATGGGCGTAGTCATCATAAAATTCTATTTTATTTTTTTTAAATACTTTTGTTAACCTTCTTTGGACCCCTGAAAAATTTTTTAAGGCTTTTTTAATTATATTTGCATTTAAACCTAAATTTAAACACAGCCCTATTGCAGCGACAGCGTTAAGAACATTATACTTACCAATCAAATTTAATAAAATATTTTTAATATATAATTTTTTAAAACCAACATTTTTAACTTTTAAATCAAATTTTGTATGATCAATTTCATATTTTACGTTGCAGATTTGATAATTTGCATCTTTGTGAAAACCATAGGTGTAATAGTTTTTGGTTTTTAATTTTTTTATTATTTGTTTTAAATTTAAATCATCTAGACACAAAAAAGATTTACCTATTGGAGGTGTTTTTTCGATAAATGCCTTAAACGCTTCTATTAATCTATTAAAATTTTTATAATAATCTAAATGTTCTTTATCAACATTAGTCACAATTGAATAATTTATTGGCACTTTTAAAAAACTTCCGTCTGACTCATCGGCTTCCACAATGGCCCACTCTCCTTGACCTAATTTTGCATTATTTTTTAATGAATTGATTACACCTCCGTTAATAATAGTAGGGTCTAATTTTGCTGTTGAAATTATTTTCGCAACGAGAGAAGTTGTGGTTGTCTTGCCATGAGATCCTGTAATAATAATATTTTTTTTAAGATCAATAATATTCGCAAGCATTTCAATTCGATCATAAATTGGCATATTTTTTTTTTTGAACTCAACTAATTCAAGATTATTCGGTTTGATAGCTGAAGACTTCACGACAATAGTTACTTTGTTAACATTTTTTTTGTTATGGCCAATTAAAATTTTAATACCTAACTTTTTACAGTTGTCTGTATTTTTATTTTTATTGACATCGCTACCTTGAACTTTAAAGCCCATTGTTTTCATAATTTGGGCTAACCCGCTCATACCTATGCCCCCAATGCCTATAAAATGAATAACGTCTTGTTTTCCTAGTTTAATTTTTTTCATAAATTAAATTTTTTACTTCATTATTAATTTTAAAAAACACCTCTATGTCAGAGTGATTTTTTTGTTTTTCTATTATTTTATTTAATATTTCTTTATCTTTATAAATTGATTTAATCAAAGGGAATAGCTTTTCATTAACTTCATTTTCTTTAATCGAAAAACTGTACCCTTTTTTTTCGAAATAAGTCGCATTTTTATCTTGATGCCCGTCTGCTGAATAAGGATAAGGAATCGAAATAAAAGGTATTTTGCAATTAATAAGTTCTGCAGTTACTGAAGACCCTGATCTTGTTATGGTTAATTGAGATTTAGAAAAATATTCTAAAATATTATTTGTAAAATTAAACAATTCAAAACTAATATCTAAATTTTTATACTCTTCTTCAAGTTTATTTTTTTGTGACTCAATACATTGTTGAAATACTTTTATTTTTATATTTTCTTCAATACATTGTTTAAATATTTTAGGTAAAAATTCACCAAATGATTTTGCTGCTTGGCTTCCTCCTAAAACTAAAATATTTAATTCTTCTGATAAATATTTTTTTTTATTAAAATTTAATATTTCTTCTCTTATTATATTTCCTGTAATAACTACTTTGGTTTTAAATTTTTCTTTAATACCTTCAACATCTTTGTATGCAAGAAAGATTTTAGAAGCTAAGGGCATTAAAATTCGATTACTTTTACCTAATAAAAGATTATTTTCATAAATGATAAATGGTATATTTAGTGTTTTTGCTGCTAAACAAAAAGGAAATGAAGCATGCCCACCCATACCAAAAACTAATGAAGGCTGAGCTCTATATAAAATAAACAAAGATTTAAAATATGAAAAACAAATAATAAAAATTGAGAAAATAATATTAATAATTTTTTTTTTAAATATTGTTGTAGAATTATTTATAATAAGTTTTACATCTTTGTATTTTCCTAAAAATTTAAAGCCTCTTTGATCTGTTACAATCTTTACTTCATAGTTATTTTTAATTAAATTTTTTGCTAAACTGTAGGCTGGAAATACATGTCCCCCTGTGCCCCCAGTTGCAATTAATATTTTATTATTTTTAAAAATTTTCATTATTAATCTTATTTTTTGTTAAATTTATAATCATACCAGCAAGCATAGCACTACCAAACATTGACGATCCTCCGTAACTTAAAAAGGGCAATGTCATGCCTGTTGTAGGTAGCAACCTTGTATTTACCCCGATATGAATAAAAGTTTGAAAAATTAAAAGACTAGAAAGTCCACAAAGAGAAATTTTTATAAATTTATCACCATTTTGTAGTGCAAATTTAATAACTCTAAATGCTATATATAAGAAAATACAAATTAAGAATATTGAGATGATTGAACCAAATTCCTCGGCAATAACAGATATAATGTAATCTGTGTGCGCCTCTGGAACTCTATATTTTAGAATACCTTCGCCCATGCCCTGGCCTGTTAGGCCACCTTCTTTGATTGCTTCTAACGCTTTATCAGATTGACCACGGTCACCTTTTGATGGGTCAAAGAAAACTTCTATTCTTTGAAGAACATAAGCAAATTTATCTGGAAAAATAAATAACAAACATACAATAGAAAGACAAACTACGCTAAAAAAACTAAATATAAAAATTAATTTTATTCCTGAAACAAAAACTATGGCAGCCCAAGATAAAACTAATAGAATAGTTTGGCCTACGTCTGGTTGATTTAAAAGTATCGCACAGGGTATAATTAAGCATAAAAAACTAAAAAAATAAGAAATATTTGTAGTAATAAAATTTTCTTTAGATAAAATTTTTGCAATTATTACAATAAAAAAAGGTTTTAAAAACTCTATAGGCTGAAATCTAAAAAAAAATAAATTTAACCATCTCTTTGAGCCTTTTACCTCCACTCCAAAAAACAATACTAGAAATAATGTAATTAATAATACTAAAAAAATAGGAATTAATATTTTTTTTAAAAAATTTAGTTCAAGACAAGAAATTGTAAGCATTAGAAAAATAGAAGAAATAGAAAATATTAAATGTTTAGAGAAAAAAAAATAATAGTCTTTATTTAACTTTTCACCAGCCAATGAAGAAGTGGAAGCAAAAGAAAAAAAAACTCCTAAAATAAATAGCAATAAAAAACTTAAAAATATAGTTTTATCTATTTCTTTCCAATAATTTTTGTAATGAATATTAAAATTTTTTAGCATATTTTAATGTTAATTTTTTAAATTGATTTCCTCTTTCAACAAAATTATTAAACTGATCATAAGAAGCACTGGCTGGACTTAGAAGAACAGTAGCTTTTATTTTCTTGTACAATTGCAAATCTTGAAAAATATCTTCCAACGCTTCTTTTAAATTAAAGGATATTTTGTATTTTATAGATTTTTCTATTTGTTTCTTAAAGTAATTTATGTGTTTGCCGATAATATATGATTTTATAATATTTTTTCTTACACTCTTAAGATTAAATTTGTCACCTAATTTAGGAAGACCGCCTACAATCCAAAAAATATTTTTATTATTTTTTAAAGCATGTTGAGCGGCCTCAAAGCTAGTAGCTTTGGAGTCGTTAACAAATGTTGCTCCACGTTTGTGATAAAAAATTTCATTTCTGTGTGGAAGACCTTTAAATGTATTAAATGCTTTTAAAATAATTTTTTTTTTTATTTTAAAAATATTTGATAACTCGTACACAAAAGATACATTTTCTAGATTAGGTTTAGAAAGTAAATATTTATTTTTTATATATTTTTCTAAAGTATTACCCTGTATTTTTTTTAATTTGCTTAAAAATTTTTTTTTTCTAAATAGTTTAATAAGTTCTTGATTGTTTAATAAGGCATAATCTTGATTGTCTTGTTTTGAAAATATATTAAATTTAGAATTTTTATAATTTTGAATAGTACCGTGCCAATCTAAGTGATCTTTAGAAATATTTAAAATTACTGCAAATGTAGGTTTTATAAACTTTGTGTAAAATAATTGGAATGAGGAAGCTTCAATAATTACTATAGATTTTTTTTTTATCTTTAAATCTAGAACAGGTTTTCCAATATTTCCACCAAGTTGAGCATCTATTTTGTTTGATCTTAAGACGTGCTGCATTAACTGACAAGTTGTTGACTTTCCATTGGTTCCTGTAACAACGATTGATTTTACCGAAAGGTTTTGCATATAAAATAAATCTAAATCAGTAATTATTTTTTTTCTATTTTTATATAAAATTGTCTTAAATCTTGTTGCTTTGATATTAATTCCTGGGCTTACAACAATATAATCAACTCTATTAAGTGCGTTATGGAAAAAATTTAATTTCTTTTTATTTTGGGAATTATTTTTATCATCCCACGTATAAATTGTTTTTACTTTTCTTTTTTTTAAAAATTTGTGTACAGATTTTCCTGACAAACCAAGTCCATAAATAGCGTATGTATTTTCTTTTATGGGTTTGCTTATTTCCATTAATTATCTTAATTTTAATGTAGCTAAACCAACTAATGCTAAAATAATTGCTATAATCCAAAATCTTATTACCACCGTAGATTCTGGCCAACCTTTTTTTTCAAAATGATGATGTATTGGAGCCATTCTAAAAACTCGCTTACCAGTTAATTTAAATGACACAACTTGTATAATAACAGATAGTGTTTCAAGAACAAAAAGACCTCCTATAATTGCAAGAACAATTTCATGCTTAACTATAATTGCAACCGCAGCTAATGATCCCCCCAAAGATAGAGACCCCGTATCTCCCATAAATATCTTAGCCGGCGGTGCGTTATACCAAAGAAAGCCCAAACAAGATCCAAAGATAGCTCCGCAGAAAATACTTAGTTCTCCTGCATTGGCTATATAAGGAATTTTTAAATACTCAGCAAATATTGCATTACCAACAATATAACTTATTAAGGTAAAGGATAAAGCCACTAGCATGACGGGTACAGTTGCTAAGCCGTCTAATCCATCGGTTAGATTAACTGCGTTAGATGAACCAACGATTACTAAAAGTGTAAAAGGTATAAAAAATATACCCATTGGTAAAACAATATTTTTAAAAAAAGGAAAGTATAAATTATTTAAATATTGATGATCAGAATACCTAGATAAAATAAAAATAGCTAATAATGTAATAAAAATTTGTCCTAAAAATTTTAATTTTGAGTTTAATCCTCTTGAGTTTTTAAGTTTAATTTTTAATAAATCATCGATAAATCCTAGTAGTCCTAAACTTAAAGAAACAAAAATTACTGTTAAAATGTATATATTTTTTAAATCTGCCCACAAAATAGTTCCTAAAAATATACCAAGTATAATAATTAAACCTCCCATAGTCGGTGTGCCTGATTTTTTAATAATATGATCGATAGGCCCATCCTGACGGATAGGTCCTGATATTTGTTTACGTTTAAATATCTTTATTAAGGGTTCTCCAATTAAAAAAACAATTATAAAAGAAGTAACAACGGATAGGGCTATTCTAACTGTTATATATTTAAAAACATTTAAAAAAGAATAATTTTCTATTAGCGATGTAAAAAAACTATAAAGCATGTTTGTCTCCAGCAATAATTATTTTAGATAAATTATTTAACCCTGTAGCATTTGAACCTTTAATCATCAAATAATCATTTTTTTTTATTAAGCCAGAAAAAACTTCATCGAAATCATTTATGTTTTGTAAAATGTTTCCTTGTTTAGCTTTATAAGTTTTTTGATAAGTTTTAAATGCATTTTTCCCATATATGAACAACTGATCAATATCACTTTCATTGATAAAATGTGATAAATTTTTATGATAAGTGTCTGATTTTTTTCCTAATTCTAGCATGTCTCCAAGCAATAAATATTTTTTTGAATTATTTTTTTTTATATTGGAAAAATTGTAGATTGCATTTTTTACCGAAGAGGGATTTGCATTATAACTTTCATCGATAAAATGAAATTTTTTTTTATACCTTGATACAATGTGTGCTTTTCCTCTGCCTTCAACTGATTGAAAAAGATAGATTAAATTTTCTATCTTTGATAAATCTAGATTTAAAATAGAAAAAACTAATAAACTAGATAATATATTAAGTATAGTTGAAGAGTTAATGTTTTTAACTTTAAAAAACACGTTTTTATTTAAAACTTTAAAATGAAGCAAGAAATGATTTTTAAAAGGTTTTTTTGCAACAAGTGTAGCGTCAGATTTTTTTGACATTCCAAAAGATAAAATTTTAATTTTTCTTTTTTTTGCAATTTTTGAAAGAAACTTAAAATACCTGTCATCTTTATTGAGAATTAAGAAACCATCTCTATTTATATTTTCAATAATTTCTGCTTTTGCTTTTGCAATACCGTTTAAATTATGAAAATTTTCTATATGGGCTTCTCCAATGTTAGTGATTACTACTATGTCGGGTTTAACTAAATTAGAAAGTTTTCGGATTTCGCCAGATTTGTTCATACCAATTTCAAAAACTCCATATTCATGATCATTCTCTAAATTACACAAACTTAAAGGTACTCCAAAATGGTTGTTGTAAGATTTCTTTGAAAAATAAGTTTTTCCGTAATTAGCTAATAAATTACCAAGTAAAGTTTTAAATGTGGTCTTGCCTGAGCTACCGGTTACGGCAATTATTTTTGCTTTTGAGAATTCTCTTTTTTTTGCAGCTAATTGATTTAAAAAATTAATTGTATTGCTACATTTAATCAATTTATTTTGATTTATATTTTTTATATTTTTTATATTTTTTCTAACAACACAAAAATTTGCTTTGTTTTTTAATGCTTCTTTTACGAAAGTATGCCCGTCATGCTTTTTTCCTTTTATTGCAATGAAGAGATTTTCTTTTTTGATCTTTTTGGAATTAATTAAAACGCCTTCAAACTTTATGTTTTTTTTTTTTATTAATTTGTACATAATCTCAGCATTTAAAATTTGGTTGTAGTTATTTTTGCTATATTTAAGGTGCTTAATATTAATTTTTTTGATTATTGTTTTATCTGAAGAGTCTAATGTTTTGTTTTTATATATTTGAGTAGTTTCATGCCCTTTTCCCGCTACAAGAATAATTCCATTTGGTTTAGAGTTAATTACAGCTTGTATAATTGCTTTTTGCCTCAAAGGTATGTTTTGAACGTCTTTCATTTTTTTGAACCCAGAAATAATCATTTGTCTAATTAATTTAGGATTTTCATTTCTTGGGTTATCGTCCGTTATATAAATTTTTTTCGCGTGTTTTTCACAAACTTTTGCCATGATGGCTCTCTTTTTCTTATCCCTTTCACCTCCGCAACCGAATACAACGTCTGGATTAATATTATAGTGTTTTTTTATTGTCTTAAGAGATGTTTCAAGAGCATCCGGCGTATGAGCATAATCAATAAAAATTTTTGCCTTATTTGGTAATGTTCTAATTAATTGAAGTCGACCATTAACTTCTTTTATTTTTTTAATATTTTTTAGAATTGTATTCATATTTAAGCCTGAAATTTTAGCCGCAAGAATAGCCATCAATAAATTTTTGATTTGAAAAAAACCAATTAACGGAACTTTTATTGTAAATTTTTTATTATTATAATTAAAAGATAATTGTTGAAAATTATTTTTGCTTATAAGTAAATTTATTTTAATAGTAGAATTTTCTTTACCTATGGTAAATAAATTTAATTTTCTATTTTTTGCTATTAACCTTAACTTTGGAAATTCTTTAATCTTATTATCAGTTACAATATTACGATTTTCTTTTAATAATTTAGAAAATAAGATTAATTTAGCTCCTAAGTAATTTTTCAAGTTTTTGTGGTAATCCAAATGGTCTTGCGAAAAATTGGTGAAAATTGCAGTTTTAAAATCTATTCCATTAAGTCTGCCTTGCAACAAACCGTGGCTCGAAGCTTCTAGTATTACGTTGTTAATTCCAAGTTTCTTAATTTTTGATAACTCTTGATGAAGAGAGATAGTGTCTAACGTTGTTAGGTTAGTTTTTTTTATTTTATTTTTAATTTTAATTCCTAAAGTTCCAATAGAGGCAGCTGGAATTTTTTGCAAAGTGAGGATTTGATGATAAAATTCGGCAACTGAACTCTTTCCATTAGTTCCTGTTACAGCAATAATATTACTAGGTTTTTCATGATAAAATGTTTTACAAGCGTAAGCAA
This sequence comes from uncultured Pelagibacteraceae bacterium, assembly GCA_905616445.1. Taxonomy (GTDB): domain Bacteria; phylum Pseudomonadota; class Alphaproteobacteria; order Pelagibacterales; family Pelagibacteraceae; genus Pelagilacustribacter. Next base: position 42,234 of record CAJQSV010000016.1, on the reverse strand, counting down.
GAACTTCAGAGATACTTTTAACTTTAATAATTGGAACTTTATTGTTTTTTATTTTACAACTTAGGCTGCAGACGATTGCTTTTGCGCCTTTATTGATTGCGTCCAAAATATAGTTTTCTCCATTTGATTCTGTGCCTCGAACAGCAAAAAATAAATAATTTTTTTTTATTTTCCTGCTATCTAAAGACAGTCCTTCAATATTAATATTTGAAATTTTTATTGGAAAATTTTTAATTATTTTTTTTAACAACATGAGTATTGTAAGCCTCGTCGTTGTTTATGGCTAAAATAGGTCCAATCTTCTCTATTATTTTGCCCGCCACATAAACAGAATTCCAGCCAGCTTCAGTTCTTTGAATATTTTTCCTTACTAAACCTTTGTGCTTATAAGAAATATGTGGCGCACCTTTAGGGTCGTCTAAAATAACTAGGAGTACATATTTTGGTTTGTTAGATGGAAATATAGAAATGAACGTATTTATATTTTTTTTTTTATCTTTGTAGTCTTTAGCGGTACCTGTTTTTCCACCAACGTAATAACCTTCGATGTTTGCATAACTGGCCGTGCCTTCTTTATCATCTACTACTTTTCTTAAAATTTTGTTTATTTTATTGCTTGTACTATTAGAAATAATAGATTTGCGAATTTTCTTATCAAAATTTTTTTTTAATTCTAAAGTTGGTTTAATTATATAGCCACCATTAGTTATGGAGGCGTATGCAACAGCAGCCTGCAAAGCTGTGGTGCCGATTCCATGACCGTAAGATACTGTTTCTAATTTACATTTTTCCCATTTAAATTTGAAAGGCATTCCAACTTCTTCTAACTCAATGTCTGAAAATTTTAAAAGTCCTAAATTTTCAATAAATTTTTTTAGTTTTTCTTCGCCAATTTTTCTGGCAATCATTAAAGTTCCAATATTAGAAGATCTTATTAGTATATCTTCTGCTGACATGCTTTTAGGAAATTCATGAATGTCGGTTATTGGATAGATAGAACATTGAATTTTTTTTGCAATGTTGTGAATCATTGTTTCTGGTGTCAAAATATTTTCTTCAATAGCCAATGCAAGTGTGAAAGTTTTAAATACAGAGCCAAGTTCATAAACTGCTTTTGTAATTTGGTTCATGTATTTGGGATCAGAAATGTCATTTCGTATGTTCAAATTATAATCCGGTAAAGAAACTAATGATAATATCTCACCACTATTAACATCCATTAACAACCCGCCTGCATTATTTGCTTTAAAATCTTGCATGGCTTTTTTTAATTCAGTCTTTATTAAAAACTGCACATTTGTATCTAGTGTTAAAAACAAAGGATCATTTATTTTTTCATTATTTTGTATCTCTTCGTCCAAAAATTTTTCTATTCCAGAAATTCCATAATTATCATCGTCTGTCTGACCAAGTACATGACTAAAAAGTTGTCCGTGGGGGTACACTCTGCCTTGATAGGGTTCAAAAATAATTCCCTTTTCACCAAAAGCTCGTAATTTATTGCTTTCATCCTCGGTTAATCTTTTCTTTAAATAAAAATATTTTTTATTTAGTAAATTTTTTTTTAATTTTGGTAGGGAAATTTCAGGAAAATTTAATTTAATGTTTAGAATAAAATTTTTTTTATTCTTAATCAGATTTGGCTTTATACCCGCATGGTAAGAATTTATATTAGTTGCAATTAATTGACCTTTTCTATCCACTATATTTCTTCTAAGAAATAAAGAATTTTGATCAACTTTTTTATATTCTTCAAAATTAGATCGTTGAATTGAAATAGAAAAAATAGAAATTGAAAAAATAAGTATTAAAGAAAAAAAAACAGAAAATAAAACATAAAGCCTATCTTCTGAAATTTCTGATTTATGTGTCTTTTTTTGTTTTTTACTGGTTTCAAGAAAATCATCAAAGAAAAAAGATTTTTGATTTTGATGAATGAAATTTTTACTGTTTTTACTTATCATAAACTAAAGCTTTATTTATTTTTTTAGAAACGTAATCTTCGAAGGTTAAATAGATTTGGGACTTAGTTAAATTATTATACTCAGTATCTATATTTTCATTGACCTTTTTAGTTAAAATCTGTGGAGAGGTTAAATACTGAAATTCCAAATTAGCTTCTAATAAATTTTTTTCTAAAAATGATATCTGGCTTTTGTGAATATGAGTTTTTTTTTCTATTAATCTTGTTTTGTTTTTTATAATAGGTATAGCAATAAAAAATGAAATGTAGATTGAACATATAATTATTTTTTTTCTATTAAACATTAACATTTTCGACATCTGTGTACCTTCTAAATTTTTCCTTAAATTCTTTTGGGTAATTAAATTCTTGTTCTGTTCGAGTTGCATATCTTAGTTTGGCAGACCTAGAAGCTCGGTTTTTAATTAATTCCCTTGGACTTGGTGTTAAAAAATTATTTTTATATTTTTCAAAAAATGAATTTTTTTGATTGCTTAGACTAGGCATATATCTTGAGGGGTTAGATTTGTTTGAAGAATGATTAGTAAAATAATATTTAACAATTTTATCCTCGATTGAGTGAAAACTTATAATAATTATTTTTCCTCCCGGTTTAATAAACTGAGTTGCTTTAATTAAGCCTTCTATTAATTCTGAAGTTTCTTTGTTTACAAATATTCTTAGAGCCTGAAAAGTTTTAGTACAAACATTAATTCTTTTATTATAATTTTTTTTTTTACTTGATTCTATAATTTTTACTAATTCGGTAACTGTATCAATTTTTTTAACTTGTCTTGCTTTAATTATATTTTTTACAATTCTATTAGCTTCCTGCTCTTCTCCAAGAATTTTAATTACTAAACCAAGATTTTTCTCATCTAATGTATTTATTACTTCTTCTGCGGATATATCTGAAAGTCCCATTTGCATATCAATCTTATCATTAGCTTTAAAAGAAAAACCTCTGCTGTAATCTTGAAGTTGAAGAGTAGACAGGCCTAAATCGAAAATAATTATATCTGCTTTAGTTTCTGTATTCATAATTTTGTCTAAATTACTAAATTTTTCGTTATAAAATGTAAATTGCTTTGGCTGTTTTACTTTTAACGCTTTTGCTCGTTCAATTGCAGATTTGTCTCTATCAAGAGCTACTACTTTTATATTTGGAAATTTTAATAATTCTTTTGAGTAGCCACCACCACCAAATGTACAATCTACAACCAATTGATTTTTTTTAGATGAATTGCATATTTGAATAACTTCATCTAACATTACTGGAAAATGTTTTTTTTCCAGTAATGGGGTAGAAATATTCATATTTTTTTTTTCTTTTCATTAAAACTTTTGTCTTCTCAAGAATGCGGGAATTTCAAAATCATCTTCTTGATTGTTTTCTTGATTGTTTTCTTGATCAAAAAGTTTGTGTTCTTCGGTTTCTAAAGAATTACTCTCTAAGCTTTCAGCGGTTATTTCGGAAAAAAGCTTTGGCGTATATTCTTCTTCTAAAGCTAACGCAGTATCATTTGTTGAAGAGATCTGTTCTATAGAATCAAATTCAAATAAACTCTCCTCCGCCGCAATCGGATCGATGTTTTCAGAAAAAACTTCTTCGTTTGTTTCGTTTAGATTCAATGATGTTGTTCCGTTTTCAACTGCAATTTCCTGCTCAACTGTAGTTTTCTGTTCAACAATTAAGGAATGCTGTTGTTCGGAGTTTACTTCATGTTGTTCATCTAGTTTTAAAGCGGTGGCGCCAATTGAGGTATTATAAGAATTATTAGGAATTACATTCCCTCTTGTAGAGAATAATCCTTCTGAATAACCGCTATTTCTATTTTGGATACGACTAACCATATTTACCACTCCATTCGTACTAGCAACTTGACCGTCTAAAGCTGTGGCAACTATAGACACTCTCATTTTTCCGTTAAGAGACTCATCTTTAATAGCTCCAAATATAAGCTCGGCTTCTGGATCAACTTCAGCTCTTATTTTATTTACGGCCTGGTCTACCTCAAAAAGTGTTATGTCTTTTCCTCCAGTTATATTTACTAGCAAACCTTTGGCACCTTTAAGAGAATAATCATCTATCAAAGGATTGTTTAAAGCCAAATCAGTTGCGGTTAAAGCTCTGTTTTCTCCTTCTGCTTCTCCAGTTCCCATCATAGCTTTGCCCATTGAACTCATAACAGTTTCAACGTCAGCAAAATCTAAATTTATAATTCCTGGTTTCACCATAAGGTCGGTAATGCTTTGAACGCCATGATTTAAAACATCGTTAGATAAATGAAATGAATCTTCAAATGTCGTTGTTTCACTTGCAACCTTAAAAAGATTTTGATTTGGAACAACTATAGAAGTGTCTAAATGTTTTTTTAGTTCATTCATTCCTTCAATTGCTCTACGCATTCTTTTAGGTCCTTCATAAGAAAAAGGAAGAGTAATTACACCGACAGTTAAAATATTAAGCTCTCTTGCCGCTCTAGCAATTACGCTTGAAGCTCCAGTTCCAGTTCCGCCACCCATACCAGCAGTAATGAAAACCATATTAGCGCCTTGTAAAAAATTAATTATTTCATTTAAAGATTCATCGGCAGCAGCTTGTCCGATGTCATGTTTCGCACCGGCTCCTAAACCTTTTGTAAGATTTGTTCCAATTTGAATTCTTGCATCGGCTTTGCTCATTTTTAAATCTTGAGCATCGGTGTTTACCGCAACAAATTCTACTCCTTGCATACCTCCTTCGATCATGGCATTTACTGCGTTGCCTCCCGCACCTCCAACACCTAAAACTAAAATTCTTGGTTTTAATTCCTTAAGTTCTCCGCCACCTATTCTTATAGTCATTTTTTCTCCCCTGTTAGATTGTTGTCCCATTTTAAATTAGATCTATTTTGATACGCTTTTTTTCTTGCTGCTACTTTGAACTTTTCAAAAGATTTTGGTTCCCATATTTGGAAAGTTTTTCCCAATCCAATAAATAAAATATTATTTTTTATTTTTGCGTGGCTTAATAATTTTTCCGAAATCAAAACTCTACCCTCGCTATCAAATTGTAAACTTACACTTTCAGATAAAACTGAAGTTGCAAAAAAATCTCTTTTTTCTTCAAATGGATTTAGTGAATCTATCGTGTTTGAAAGTTTTTCTATTCTATCTTGCGAACAAGCCTCTAAAGCCTCATGGTTAAATGATGGATAAGCTATAAATCCATTATAACCTAAAGAGCCTAGATGAGATCTAAAGCTAGCAGGCACAGAAACTCTTCCTTTTTTGTCTAGTTTGTTTTCGTAACTTGATAAAAACATAATTTTTCAAAACACCTTTTTCTTTTAAATATTTCATTTAACGACTAATTTGGGTTTTTATGGGATGTTATGGGTTTTATTAAAACTAGTCAATACATTACTTTTTTAGATAAAAGCTATAAAATGAAGGTTTAATTATGTGATTTTAAAGAAAATAGTTCAGATTGCTAGATAGTCTATAAGCCGGGTTCTGTCATTAAAGCAGTCATTTCTCTAGGTCTAAACTCACGCTTAGACTCAAGCGGCTAACCCAGACAACGAACTAAAGACGGTTTTTAGCACTGATAAATCAGCACAATGTCATCTCTATTTAGCCTTGCTCCCAGTGGGGTTTACCATGCGTTTTTTGTTACCAAAAAACCGGTGTGCTCTTACCACACCTTTTCACCCTTGCCTTGATAAGGCGGTTTATTTTCTGTGGCACTGTCCCTAAGGTCACCCTCGCCAGCCATTAACTGGCACTGTGTCTTTATGGAGCCCGGACTTTCCTCTACCAACAAAAGTTGATAGCGACAAGCCAACTATCTAGCGATGAGATTTTATTATGTTTGCATGGCTAAAATCAAGCTAATTTTTTAAGAATTAGCTAAATAATGGCTAATTTGTAGGCATTCTTGATCTATTAATCCATTCACTTTACTCTGTCTAAATCTTCTTTGAAAAGCTTTTGCTACTTTTAAATCATTTTTAGATGCTTTTTTTATAATAAAATATCGATAGCCAATTTTATGCAGATTCATAAAAAATAATCTACGAAAATTAATTTTATTAAAATTATAATTTTTTAACTTACTAATATTGTGCCAATAACCAATTTTTTTCTTTGCCAAGTATTCCCACGGAAATTTTTCGCCTGGATCTGTTTTTCTCAAAGGGGCAATATCTGAGTGTCCAAGTATGTTTATTTTTTTTATTTTATATTTTTTAATTAAAATTTTGCAAAGTGACACTAAATTTGAAATTTGTTTTTTAGAAAAATTTTCATAACCAAATTGATGACCTTTATTTACAACTTCAATACCTATGGATTGATTGTTGAGATTGATAAAATTCTTCCATTTTGACCTTCCCGCATGCCAAGCAATTTTTTTTTCATCTAGCATTTTTGTAACTTTACCTTCTCTATTAATCAAATAATGGCTACTTACTTGACTTTTTTTATTTGTTAATCTTTCGATAGCTACACGCTCAGATTGCATTCCCGTGTAGTGCAGGACTATAAATTTAATCCTTTTTTTGTTACGCTCCTTAATTGAGTGATTTGGAGATTTAATACTTGTAATCTTCATAGGGTATTTAGCCCATATATCATAAAAATAATAAATAATATGATCTTTTAGAATGGAAAAATAAAATAATTTGTATATATAGACCATGATGACTTTTAAAAAATCAATAATATTAATTACTACTTGCCTTCTTTTGCTTGGTTCAAATTTAAGTGCAGAATCAGAAAAAGAGTGTTTTGAAAAAGTTAGTAGAGGATTTTTTAAATTCAACAAAGGTTTTGACAAAGTTATTTTAAGACCCATTGCCTCTAGTTATAATAAACTACCGGAACCAATAAAAAAAGGTACAGGAAATTTTACATCTAACATTGCAACACTGTTAACTGTTCCTAATCATGTCTTGCAAGGTAATTGGAGACTAGCAGGAGAATCGAGTGCCAGCTTTTTAATAAATTCTACCGTTGGAGTGCTTGGGTTTGCTAACCCCGCGGCTAAAATGGGTTTAAAAAATCAACAAGAAGACGTTGGTCAAACATTAGGAGCGTACGGATTTGGTGCGGGATGTTACTATGTTCTGCCAATTTTAGGACCAACAACGCTTAGAGACTCTGTGGGACTTATTGCCGACACTTTAGTTGACCCTTTTGCACGTGTAACATTAAGAGAGAAAGAATTATTAAGCATCTCAGGAAGTGATGTGGATTATTATTCAGTTAGAGGTGCTACTGCTGTAGACTTTAGAGCAGACAACATGACTAATTTAGATAGTTTAGAAAAAAATTCTATAGATATGTACGCAGCTATGAAAAGTTTATACCTACAAAATAAAGCAAAGAAAATTAATAACACTTTTTCATCTGAAGACGACGATGATTGGTCTGAATTCAACAAATAATTATTATAAAAAATGAGAAAACTAATTAATTCATTAGTGTTAATAGGAATTTTTTTCTTTAGCACAAATAGTTTTTCTTATAATTCCGATCCTAAAATTTTCATCGCTGAACTTGTTACCGATGCTACTAAAACATTAGGTGATAAAAGTATTTCAAGAGCTGATAAAGCAAAAAAAATAGAATCCATTGCTCTGGAAAATGTAGATATCGATGCAATTTCTAAGTACACGTTGGGAACAATAAGGAAAACTTTAGATCAAGATACGCTAAAAAAATATAAAGAATTATTTAAAAAATATTTCTTAAAAAGTTTAACATCTAGATTGACTGATTATTCCGAACAGAAATTTGAAGTTTTAAGTGCAGAACAAAAAACCGAAACTACTACAATTGTTACCTCGAGAATAGTAAAGAGCTCATCACAACCTGAGCTAATAGTAGAGTGGAGAATTTATACAAAGAATCCTATGAAACCTCTAATTAGGGATTTAAGAGTTGAGGGATTAAGTATAGCTAGAACTCAAAAAGAAGAATTTTCCTCGATCCTAAATTCAAATAATAACGATATCAATATCTTGTTCTCAAAATTAGAAGAGTACATTAAAAATTAATTTTGGTGGGCCCGGTAGGACTCGAACCTACGACCAATACATTATGAGTGTACTGCTCTAACCAACTGAGCTACAGGCCCTTTTTTTTTGCTTAAGTAGATTTATAACAATTATATTTGGTAGGCAAGAAGGATGTTTATCTTTGTTAGCATTTTTTAAGTTCATTATTAATTTATTTTTCTTAATACTATTCTTTTGCCCATTCCAAAAATATTTGGAAAAATTTTAACTAGTAAGTTGTCTAAAGCATTTACAAGCTTTAACAAAAAATTAGGAAGTGGAATATAAAAAGTTTTTGATGTGACTCCACCCGAATTTAAAAAAATAAAACATTCTGTTAGTTTTTCGTATTCTATCGAAAATAATTTACCTAATTTATTATTAAAATTAATTTTATCATCAAATATTAAATTCGAAACAGCAATGTTGCCATCCCAAGGATTTTTTTCATCACTTTTTGCAACTTTTCCATCCCAAACATCTAAAGTAAAATCAAATCCTTCATGCTTCATTAATATTGTTGTTATTTGCAATAAAACAGAACAGTGGGCGTCAAAAATTATTAATTTTCCGTTTTTTTTTAAAATTCTATTCATTTCTCTAAAAAATTTTATAGGGTAAGGAATATGATGAATCATATTTGATGCAATTACGTAATTAAAACTATTATCCTCAAAATTAGTTGATTGGGCATCTATACCTCCAAAATCTAAATGATTATCAAAGCTTAAATCTGTTAATTTCAAGTTTTTATTTTTGATATAGAATTTAGCAAATCCCGCACCTGAACCTACTTCGATACCAACATCGTCATCATTAATAAATTTATTCATCCAATTAAATCTCTGTTTAAGAAGAAATTGTAAATTTTTAGATTTTCTTGTGTTAAATATTTCGATAGCGGATTCTGTATTGGCAATACTTTTCATCCTATTTTCTTTTTGCGAAAATTTTATTTTATTTAGTATTTTAAACATAGATTATTATTACTAATTAGCTCAAAAGTATTATGCTTTACAATAAAATTATTATTTTAACTTAAATTGAATAGTTGTTTATATGCGGTATAGCTATAAATTAGGATATTTTTTTATTTCTTCACAATTTTTTAAAACTTGTAGATCAAGAATATTATTTATTTTACTTTTAGAAGAGCATTTTTTACTAACCATATTTTCTAGAACGTCTTTTTCTCCCATTAAAGGGTGTACTGTATAGATAACTTCAATGTTATTTTTTTTAATACTTTTTAAAAAAAAATCTTTCCATTCTTCAAAATATTTTTCTTGTGGCGTGGGATATAAATGATGAAGCCACCAAATTCTTGCTGCTGAATTATCATTAATAGATAAAATTACAGATATAAATTGGTAGTCTGTAACTATCATTTTATTTCTTTTGTCATTTTTAATTATTTCAATGGAATCTAATAAATTTTGAATTTCTTTTTTTGGGTTTTCTGGATAATGAAAAGTTATCCATTTTAAATTTTTAAGTTTTTTGTCTAAAATTGAAGCGTCTATAGATTTAGACAGATCCACGTTTCTTAAAAGTAAGGTATCTCTTTTTGAAATATATTTTTGGTGATAATAAACTGTTGAAATAAAACTTAAAACTAAAAGAAAAATTATAGCATTTTTTTTTTTAAAATAATATTGTGAAAATGTATGTGAAAATCCTGAGAAAACAGGTATTAAAAAAAATATAAATAATCCATTTATTGTTAAAAGTTGATGGGAAATAAAAATAATGCCGGTAAATATAAGTACTATAATTATTAGGCTTTCTCCAGAAAAAACATATTTATAATTTTTATAAGAATTTTTTATAAGAATAAGCATTGGTATAGATAAAGATAAATAAATTAATTTGTGTCTCCAAACAAATCTTTTAAACTCTAATGGAAACAGCCAATCAAGTCTCGTTTCTCCTAAAGATAAAGGGAAAAGAAAATGTTGTAATATTAATGATTTAATTGGAATGTTATAAAAAAAAATTACTAGTGCGAAAATAGAAATTATAAACAAACTTCCAAAAATACCATTCATTATTTTTTTTATTCTAAAATTTAACGTGCAGTATATAAGCGATATTACTAAAATTAAGATTCCAATATAGCCCGTCGGTGCTTGTTTCGAAAAGAATGCAAGAAAAAGAAATATTGGTAAAAAAAACCAATAAAAACCTTTATTTGTTTTTATAGCCAAACATAAACAATATATTGATATCATGCATAAAATAGATGCATGATGATCGCTAAAAGGAATCCCATAAGTTGGATACATTAAAAGCGATGCTAGTAAAGAGTATATAAAACAATATTTAAGCTCTAAATTAAATTTTCTAAGTGTAAAAAAAGTTGATAAAGCAAATAATGAATTAAATACTGAAGCGTGGGCAGCATAACTAAACCAGGAAACTCCAAAAATCTTAAAAAAAAATGCTTGTATTAAATCTAGTAAGGGAGCTTTTACTGTCCAATAATCTCTAAAAGGTAAACGTCCATTTAGAACGTCATATCCTCCATTAAAAGTGGAAAAGGTATCAACTGGTAATACTCCAATATGGGCATAGTATTGATTAAAAAAAAAAGAAATTAGAATTAAAAAAAAAATATAAAAATAAAAATTTTTTTTTTTATAAAGTTTTTTATTCTCTTCAACGCTTGTCAAAATTTACTTTTCTAAGAAACTTTTTAATTGTTTTGATCTGCTTGGGTGTTTGAGTTTTCTCAAAGCTTTAGCTTCTATTTGCCTTATTCTTTCTCTCGTTACTGAAAACTGTAAACCCACTTCTTCTAATGTATGATCTGTGTTCATTCCAATACCAAAACGCATTCTTAAAACTCTTTCTTCTCTAGGTGTCAAAGAGGCAAGTATTTTAGTTGTTGACTCGCTTAAATTAGATTGAATAGCTGTGTCCAAAGGTTGAAGAGCATTTTTGTCCTCGATAAAATCTCCTAGACTACTATCTTCCTCATCACCAACTGGAGTTTCAAGAGATACAGGTTCTTTAGCAATTTTTAAAACTTTTCTAACTTTTTCTAGAGGCATGGCAAGTTTTTTTGCTAACTCTTCAGGAGTAGGTTCTCTGCCAAATTCGCTCATAATTTGTCTTTGAGTCCTTACAATTTTATTTATAGTTTCAATCATATGAACTGGAATTCTGATCGTTCTAGCCTGATCGGCAATAGACCTTGTGATCGCTTGTCTAATCCACCATGTAGCATAAGTAGAAAATTTATACCCTCTTCTATATTCAAATTTATCTACGGCTTTCATCAAGCCAATATTGCCCTCTTGTATTAAATCTAAAAATTGTAAACCACGATTAGTATATTTTTTAGCTATGGAAATCACTAATCTTAAATTTGCTTCTACCATTTCTTTTTTGGCTATTCTGGATTCTCTTTCTCCTTTTTGTATTCTGCTGACTAGTTTTTTAAATTCGCCAACAGATAAACCAATTTTTTCACTAAATTCTACTAGCCTTTCTCTTATTTGATTAAAATCATTTTTGAACTTTTTAAAAAAAGCTTTCCAAATAGGGTTTTCGATTAAAAAAGATTCAAATTTTGGATTTATTTCATTGCCAATATAATATTTTAAAAACTCTTCGCGACTAATTTTATTATCTAAAGCTAATCTCAAAAGAACACCTTCGAGTGATATAATTTTTTTATTTTCTTTGTAGTGAGCTTGTACTACTTCTTCAACTACGTTAGGCGACAGTTGAAGATTTTTAAAATTATCAACTAAAGTAGATTGAATTTTTTTAAAATTTTTATTTTTTGAAATTGAAAGTTCTTTAGAAGATAAAATACAATCTAGTTTTTCTCTTTGATACTTTTGTAGTTTTGTATAATCTTTAGTTAGATTATCTATAATTTTTATAATTTTTGGTTTTATTTCCTCTTCCATTTTGGCAAGAGAAACGTTAAACTCATCTTCCTCCTCGACCACAGTAGGTGCCTCGTCTTTTTTTCCGTCTTCTTTATTTTTTTTTATTTTAGCTTCTGCTTTTATTTTTGCAATTTTTTCATCCGCGGCTTCAAGATCTTCGTATGTTGAATCTATATCTATAATATCTCTTACTAAAAGTTCATTGCTCTCAATTTTTTCTTTCCATTCATGTATTTTTTTAGCAACTAAAGGGCTTTGTGTTAGTGCGTTGATCATGACATCTTTTCCAGCTTCAATTCTTTTAGCTATTGCAATTTCTCCTTCACGAGAAAGCAATTCTACACCTCCCATTTCACGAAGATACATTCTAATTGGATCATCGCTTTTGTCTGATTTTTTTTCTTCGTTGGCGGAGGTAACTTCTTTTTTCTTATTTGTTTGATATTGAGATTTTTTTTCTACCAGTGTTACACTGTGATCCGCAATAAACATAAATGCTTTTTCAACATTTCCATCAGAACTTCCTCTTTTACCTAAAGATTTTCCTAGTTCTTCGTAAGTTATAAACCCACGAACTTTTCCTTTATCAAGGAGTCTTTCAAATGATTTTGTAATTAATTTTTCTACCATTTAGGCTAAATATTAAATTATTGCGCAGTTATATATAGTATGTATGGCTTTAAAATCTATCTTTTTTTATTGCCTGTTTAACTGACTTTTGAGCTTAATAAGTTCTGAATAAGAACTTTCATCTAAATTTTTTGCCACTTTGTTCTCTAAAAATTCAATTTGTTTTAAGTGATTCATTTCTTTTAAATCTAATATTAAATCATTTAACGTTTCTTCTCGTTCTGCATCATTTTTTTTGGAAAGTATATTTTTTAAATTAATATCTTTCTCAATATCATTAATTAAGGCTTTATATTTGTCTCCAATCACAGATTTAGTTTTATCTAAAAAATCGTTAACTTTAGCAAAACTGATTATCTCATTTTTTAAATTTTCGTTTTGTTCATTGGTAAAATTAATTTCTAAAAGATTTTCTGATTTATTTTTTACAGATCCTAAATAATTTAGAAGTATATACAATATTGATCTTTCTTTGATTTCCTCTTTAGAAAAATGATTTTTTTCTTTGTGGAGTTGCTTTGTTTCGCTGAGAATTTTAAGATCTCTCTTACCGTATGGAGTAAACTGTTTTTTATAATTTTGCATAGGTGTTAAATTTTTTAATTTTTCAAGAAATCCTTCTAAAATATATTTTTTTAATACTTCGTCTTGAATTCCATAGCATGCTTTTTTTATTTTTTTTTCAAATTTTGATATTTCAAATGGATTATTTGTATTTACTTCGGACAAATAAGAATCCCAAATGTAAGACTGTATTATTTTCTTTAATTTTAGAAAATCAACAAATTTTTCTTTTCCATTTTTTTTTATAAAATCATCTGGATCTTCTCCTTTTGGTAGTATCGAAAAATAAATTTTATTATTTTCATTAATTAATATTAAAAGCTTCTCTGCTATGCGTAGAGCAGCGCTCTGTCCGCTTTCATCTCCGTCTAAACAGATAATTGGGTTAGAAAAAAATTTCCACACTAATTCTATCTGCATTTCTGTTAGCGCTGTTCCTGAATTTGAAATAACATTTTTTATACCTGCTGAATACAAACTAACAACATCCATGTAACCTTCTACAATAACTACTTCATCTGTTTCTGCTCTTAAACCTTTAGCTTTGTCTAGATTAAAAACTATTCTTCCTTTTTTATAAAATTCTGTTTCTGGTGAATTTATATATTTAGCTAGGTAGCTTTCTTTAATTATTCTTCCACCAAAAGCAATAGTCTCTCCAACTAAATTATTAATGGGGAAAATTATTCGTGAGTTAAATCGATCAACAAATTTATTAGTTTTATCATTTTTATAATAGAGGCCTGTTAATGCAATTTCTTCTTCACTAAATTTTTTTTTTATTCTCTCGTAGAAATTATTTTGCCAAGGTACATAACCTAAATTATATTCTTTAATTATATTTTGATTTATTCCTCTTTTTCCTAAATATTTTAAAGCTTGGTTGTTTTCTGTTTTAAAAATTTGCTCATGGAAATAATATGAATATTCCTTAAAAATATTTCTGTAACAATTAAATCTTTTTTCTTTATCGGTGTCCATCTTAGTAAATTTATAAGGTGTCATGCCGGCTTCTACCGCAAGTGTTTTTACTGCCTCACCAAAACTTAATGATTTTGTTTTCATTAAAAAATCAAAAATGTTTCCATGTTCTCCTGTGCTGAAACAATGATAAAATTCTTTTTCATCACTTACCGTAAATGATGGACTTTTTTCATTTTTAAATGGAGACAAACCAACAAACTCTTTACCTCTTTTTTTTAATTGAACAGTTTTACCTACGACTTGTGAGACTTTTAATCTTAACTTAATTTCAGCAAGATATTCTTTCGGGTATTTCATTATAATTATTTTAATACTGTTTTGATTATTGATCCTACTTTAGAAAAGTCTAATACGTCCGCATGTGTTTTTTTTAGTTCGTTCATTACTTTACCCATATCTTTTATAGAACTAGCACCTGTTTTTTTAATAGCATCTTCACATAGTTTTTTTGTTTCATCTTCACTTAGTTGTTTAGGTAAAAAAGAGTTTATTATTTCTATTTCTCTTGTCTCAGATTCTAAAAGCTCAGTTCGACCTGCTTGTTTATAGACCTCACACGACTCGTTTCTTTGTTTCACCATTTTCTTTAAAAGACCCATGAGATCTTGGTCAGTTAAGACTTTATTTTCTTTGGTCCTATTTGCAATTAACACATCTTTTATTGCTGAAACAACAAGTCTTAGCGTTGGATAAAGATTTTTGTCTTTATTTTTAAGCGATTGATTTAGTTTTTCTTCTATTTCGGTTTGAAGGGACATGTTTTAAATTTTTTTCTTTTTTACTTTAATCACAATTTTTCTTCAAAAGAAAAATATCTTTCTTGACGATTATATTTCTATTTCATATCTTGCGCAAAACCATGTTTATAAGTATTTACTTTAACTCATGAGTTGTATTTGAAACTTAATAGACAAATAATAAACTCAAACAAAAATCTTAAACCGATCAACTCTACCGCTATTTTAGTCCTTGAAAATGGAACTTTTTTTAGAGGGTTTGGACTTGGCTATGAAGGAACTAGCACTGGAGAAGTTTGTTTTAATACTGCAATTACAGGCTATCAAGAAATTATTTCTGATCCATCTTATGCTGAACAAATAATTAATTTTACTTTTCCTCACATTGGAAATGTTGGAGTAAATAAAGAAGACCATGAATCTGAAAAAATTTGGACTAAAGGAGTAATATTTAATTCTGAAATAACGGATCCTTCGAATTATCGCTCTTTAGCTCATTTAGACTCGTGGCTTAAAAAAAATAAAATAGTGGGTATTACAGGGCTTGATACTAGAACACTTACTAATTTTATCAGAGATAAAGGAGCACCAAAAGGCACAATAGCTTTTTCCAAAAATAAAAATTTTAATATTACCACGTTAGTTAATACGACTACTAAATGGAGTGGATTAAAAAATTTAGATTTAGCTAAAAAAGTTTCTACAAGAAAAGAATATATTTGGTCAGGTTACAAAACTTGGAAAAAAGAAACCGGCTATGTAAAAAATAAAAAAAATTTTTTACATGTTGTTGCTATAGATTATGGTATTAAAAAAAATATCTTAAGACATTTTTCTGATTTTAATTGCAAAGTCACTGTAGTCTCCTGCAAAGCAAGTTCTCAAGAAATACTAAAATTAAAGCCGAATGGAATTTTTTTATCAAATGGTCCTGGTGATCCTGTGGCAACTGGAAAATACGCAATTAATATAATTAGAGAATTAATAAAAAAAAATCTACCTATTTTTGGAATTTGCCTAGGCCATCAAATTCTTGCATTAACACTCGGGGCTAAAACCAAAAAAATGAAATTAGGTCATAGAGGAGCCAACCACCCTGTTAAAAATTTAAACAAAGGTAATGTAGAAATCACAAGTCAGAATCACGGTTTTGAAATTGTTAGACAAAGTTTACCAAAAAATATTGAAATAACCCACACTTCCTTGTTTGATAATTGTATTGAGGGAATAAGATTAAAAAATAAACCTGTTTTCTCTGTGCAATATCATCCAGAATCTAATCCTGGGCCACAAGATAGTGTTTACTTGTTTCAAGAGTTTATTAACAATATGAAAAAAAATGCCCAAAAGAAAAGATCTTAAAACCATATTAGTAATCGGTGCAGGACCTATAATAATCGGTCAAGCATGTGAGTTTGATTACTCAGGCACACAAGCCTGCAAGGCCTTAAAAGATGAGGGTTATAAAATTGTTCTAATAAACTCTAATCCTGCAACTATTATGACCGATCCTGGTGTTGCTGATAAAACTTATATTGAACCTATTACTTTAGAAGTTTTAGAAAAAATTATTCAGAAAGAAAAACCAGATGCAATTCTACCAACGATGGGTGGTCAAACTGCTTTAAATTTAGCAATGGAAGCAGAAAAAAAAGGAGTTTTAAAAAAGTATAAAATTGAACTAATTGGTGCAAATTCTAAAGCTATATCGAATGCGGAGGATAGAAAAAAATTTAGAAAGAATATGATTGATATAGGTTTAGACCTGCCGAAATCAAAGGTTGTAAATCATATTAGAGATGCCGCTAAAGCACTTATACAAATTGGTTTGCCAGCAATAATTAGACCTGCGTTCACTTTGGGAGGTTTAGGTGGTGGTATTGCCAAAAATAAAAAAGAATACTTTAAAATAGTTAAAGATGGTTTGCACGAGTCTCCTGTAGACCAAATATTAATCGAGGAATGTCTTGAGGGTTGGAAAGAATTTGAAATGGAAGTAGTTAGAGACAGAAAAGATAACTGTATCATTATTTGTTCGATTGAAAATATTGACCCGATGGGAATTCATACGGGTGATTCTGTTACTGTTGCTCCCGCACTAACTCTAACAGATAAAGAGTATCAAATAATGAGAAATGCATCGATAGCTTGCCTTAGAAAAATTGGGGTTGAAACAGGTGGCTCAAATGTTCAATTTGCAATTAATCCAAAAGATGGAAGAATGGTTATTATTGAGATGAATCCAAGAGTTTCAAGATCTTCAGCTCTTGCATCTAAAGCAACTGGTTTTCCAATTGCGAAGGTGGCTGCAAAACTTGCGGTTGGCTATACATTAGATGAATTAAAGAATGAAATTACGAAAACAACTCCAGCTTCCTTCGAGCCAAGTATAGATTACGTGGTTACAAAAATTCCAAGATTTACCTTTGAAAAATTTTCTACATCAGATGCGATTTTAGGTACTTCAATGAAATCTGTTGGCGAAGCTATGGCAATCGGTAGAAACTTTAAAGAATCTCTTCAAAAAGCACTTGTATCTCTTGAGATTGGCTTTTCTGGCTTGGATAGAATTTTTCCTCTGAATAAAAAAGATATAGAAAAAGAATTAAAGAAGAATATACCTAATAAAATTTTATTAGTCGCTGAAGCATTTAGAAAAAAAATTGATATTAAGAAAATACAAAACTTATCTAAAATAGACAGTTGGTTCTTAAAACAAATAAAAGAGATTGTTGAAGCTGAAAATAAAATTAAGAAAAAAGGTCTACCTGTAGATTACAATGAATTAAACAGAATTAAATCAATAGGTTTTTCGGATAAAAAATTAGCTGAAATCACTAAAACATCGGAAGAAATTATTCGGAAAAAAAGAACTGTATTAAAAGTACTTCCTGTTTACAAAAAAGTGGACACATGTGCGGCAGAATTTAAATCTTTTACTCCTTACATGTATTCTACGTATCAAAGAAACTATTCGGTTAAATCTGAATGTGAAGCTAATCCTTCGTCAAAGAAAAAAATTATAATTTTAGGTGGTGGCCCTAATAGAATTGGGCAAGGGATTGAATTTGATTACTGTTGTTGTCAGGCCAGTTACGCCCTTAAAGATGTTGGTTTCGAAACTATAATGATTAATTGCAATCCAGAAACTGTGTCAACTGACTACGACACAAGTGATAGATTATATTTTGAGCCACTGAAAGAAGAGTATGTTTATAATATTATCAAAAAAGAAAAAGAAAAAGGAAACCTTGTAGGAGTTATTGCACAATTTGGAGGACAAACGCCTATTAGACTTGCAAAGTTTTTAAATGACAACAAGCTTCCAATTTTAGGAACTCAATATACCTCTATCGATTTAGCCGAGGATAGAGATAGATTTAGAAAATTACTTGATAGATTAAAGTTAAAACAAGCAAAGAGCGGTATAGCAAAAACATTTAAACAGGCTCTGCAAATTGCAGGTAAAATAGGTTTGCCTTTAATGGTTAGGCCTTCATATGTTTTAGGTGGAAGAGCAATGGAAATAGTCTACGAAAAAAGTCAGCTAAAAAACTTTGTAGAAGAAGCGTTTAAAGCAGCTGAAAAAAATCCAATATTAATTGATAAGTTTATTGATAACGCAATGGAAATTGATGTGGATGCTATATCAGATGGCAAACAAGTATTTGTTGCCGGAATAATGCAGCACATTGAGGAAGCAGGTATTCACTCGGGCGACTCTGCTTGTTGTCTACCGCCAATAAGTATTAAGAAAAATTTAATAAATGAAATTGAAATACAAACTAAGAAATTAGCTTTAGCTTTGAACGTTAAAGGTTTTATGAATGTTCAATTTGCAATTAAAAATGATGAAATTTATGTTATCGAAGTAAACCCTAGAGCTAGTAGAACAGTTCCCTTTGTATCAAAAGCCAAAGGAATTCCTCTTGCCAAAATTGCATCTAGAGTAATGGCAGGAGAAAAGCTATCTAATTTTAACTTAAGAAGTAAGAATAAAAACATGTTTGCTGTCAAAGAAGCTGTATTTCCATTTAATAAATTTCCAAAAAGTGACGTGTTGTTAGGTCCAGAAATGAAATCAACTGGTGAGGTCATGGGTTTTGACAAAGACTTTGGTATGGCATTTGCAAAAAGTCAAATTGGCGCTTACAATTCTCTGCCAATAAAAGGTCTTGCTTTCATATCTCTAAAAAATAGTCATAAAGAAGAAGGAGTAGATTTAGCAAGACAGTTATTAAAATTGAACTTTACTCTATGTGGCACGGGTGGAACAGCAGACTATATTATTAAACATGGCATGAAGTGTAAAAAAATAAATAAAGTTAGTGGAGGCTCACCTCATATCGTAGATGTTTTAAATTCTAAGAAAATTGCTTTAGTAATCAATACTGGTGGAGGAAATAGTGAGCAAAAACTAAATGATGCAATGGCTCTTAGAAGAGCAACTTTAGTTAATAAAGTTCCTTACTGCACCAACATGTCTACTGCCTATGTGTGTTTAGAAGGTATAAAATCTTTAAAAACGAAAAAAATTACTGTAACTTCTCTTCAAGATATTTAACTAACAGAACAGGTCATGTCCTGACCACAACATAGTGGAGATTTTATTTTTCCATGTTTATTCGGGCATTCAGATATTTGAACAGAACTTCCGTCTTCTAATTTAAGATTGCCATTTACTAATGGTGCATTACACTTTCCACAAGTCGCATTAACTGACATTCCACATTTACTACATTCATAAGTTGCCATATTTCTCCTTTATCAACTTAGACTATATCAGCTTTTAACTTGCCAGTCAGTCTTGAATGAAACGTAATTTACTTGCAAACAACGTCTTTCTTTGGCTATTTCTTTTTTTTCCATACCATGCCATGTATTTGGCCCACTAGAAAAAAAGTATCCGTAGTTATTCTTATAGGGAACAGTCTTAACCTTTTTTAATTTTTCGTTATAAAAATCAGTACCTAAACTTTCAGACTCATTAAATTTATTAACAAATAAAAGGCAAGATACTAATTTTTCTTTAATATCACAGTGTGGTTTAAGCCAGAATCCTTTTCGATCACAAATAACTTCCACTCTTACATAGGAATTAGAAAGATCTTTATTAATAAGTTCGGAAATTTTTGAATGTATTTTTTTGGATTGTAATTCGTTTATAAATTTAGTTAAGGCTGGAAATTTTAGAGTATTTTCTTTTGTTATAAAACATCTAAATTTTATAGCTTTACCGCCATCAGCAATACCTTCTCTAAATTCAGGTGCACCACCGTCAATTGCTCTTGTGCCGTCGTACTTTAATTTGAGTTCATTATGATCTGGTATATCAGCTTCTATAATTTCATTAATAGCTTCTTTTGATAAAGGTTCTTTTAATTCCCAGTGTTTGAATGGGTCGTTATGCTCTTTAGAATTATTTAAAATTGAATTAAGAAAAGTCATGTAGTTTAATTTTTTCTCTTATTTGATCTGCAATTTTTTTGGTTTCATTTAATTTAGGATAAGTCCAATTTTTAACTTCATTACCTAATTCTTTTATTATATTGAGGGAGACAAATAAATTGAAAAAACTCTTAAATCTTTCGTTGTTTTTAATTGCAGGCATTTGGGCTACATAAATAGGTTTTCCTGTAACTGCAGCCTCTGAGATCATTGAAGTAGAATCGCAGGTAACAATAATATGATCTGCATTTTTTAATGAACAAAGGTAAGCTTTTTTATCAACATTGGGTATTACAATTTGATTTTCATTAAAGTAGTTTTTAGCTTTATCAATTATACTTTGTGGGGTCCTTATTGAGGGCACAACAATTAATTGGTAATTATTATCTAAAAAGTTTTGCTTGATTTTTAAAAAGATACTTTCTACAACTTTTTCATTATAGTCATAATGTTTAGTTGGTCCGCCTATTATTAAAGTTACTATTTTCTTTTGACTATTTATTCTAGACTTTAAATAATTCTTATTAACATCTAATTCATCGTTTGTTAAATAGTGAATTGCGCCTTTGCTAGTTAAAACGTTTTTCCCTTTTAAACCATCATGTTCTGGAGCAACAATAAAATCAAAATTACTCAGTCTTACTTTGGGGTCTTGAATATGGACGTTTAGGATATTTTTGCCAAATTTCTTCTTGAGAGCAATTGATGGTACAACACTTTTTCTTCCACAAGAGATTATTACATCGGCATCACAAGTAAATTGTTCGCTTAATATATTTTCAGAAACTGGAGTAAATTTTGGTGGTATGTAGTTCCAAAATTTTTTTAATTTTATAGTTTGATGTCTGTAATCCAAGTTAAGAGCTTTAGCTAAACCTTCAACCTGACTTATCATACCGTGCATTCCCTGCGTTAAAAGTAGTGCTTTTAATTTCGACATTTGTTATTATATATCTTTAATAGAATGAATAATAAATCACCTAAACATACAAAAGTGTTAATTCTTGGATCTGGCCCTGCAGGCTATACTGCTGCTATTTATGCTGCTAGAGCTATGCTAAAGCCTATTTTGGTTTATGGGTCTCAACCAGGAGGCCAGCTTACAACAACTACTGATGTTGAAAACTATCCAGGTTATTCAAAAGTCATTCAAGGTCCTTGGTTAATGGATGAAATGAAAGGTCAAGCAGAAGCAGTTGGAACTGAAATGATACAAGATCATATTAGTAAAGTGGATTTATCAAAAAAACCTTTCGAAGCTACAGGTGACAGTGGTCAAATTTATACAGCAGATAGTTTTATAATTTCAACAGGTGCTCAAGCTAGATGGTTAAACTTAAAGAGCGAACAAGAATTTAGAGGCTTTGGCGTTTCAGCTTGTGCTACTTGTGATGGTTTCTTTTTCAAAGAACAGGTTGTTGCCGTAGTAGGGGGTGGTAATGCTGCGGTTGAAGAGGCTATATTTTTAACTAAATTTGCATCAAAAGTTAAGCTCATTCACAGAAGAAACGAATTAAGAGCTGAAAAATTACTACAAGAGAAACTTAAAGCGAATAAAAAAATAGAGATTATTTGGGATAGTGCAGTTGAAGAAGTTTTAGGAACATCTGAGCCAAAAGGTGTTAATGCAATTAAAATTAAAAATTTAAAAACTAATGACGTCACTGAGCTTAAAGTAGATGGTTTGTTTATTGCAATTGGGCATGACCCAGCTACAGCTTTGTTTAAAGATCAACTAAACATGGACAAAGAAGGATACTTAATTACAAAACCAGATTCTACAGAAACAAATATACCAGGTGTATTTGCAGCTGGAGATGTTAAAGACAAGATATTTAGACAAGCTGTGACCGCTGCTGGCATGGGATGTATGTCTGCACTTGAAGCAGAGAAACATTTATCTCAATAACAATAATGAAAAATAATCTTCATGTTTTATTAGGAGCCACTGTTGCTGATGCAGCAGCAAGACCTTTACATTGGGTTTATGATCAAAAAAAATTGTTAACCTTTATTAAAGGTAAAAAAGATTTTACTTTTTTAAAAAAGAATAAAAGTCCTTTTTACGATATAAAAACTGGAAAAGTTTCAGGTTATAATGATATTGGTCAAGTTATGTTTCAAACATTAGTTGAAGGACATAAAAATATAGAGACAAGATTTAAAAAAAATATAATTAAAAACTTTGGATCTGGTAGCACATATTGGAAAAACTTTACGCTTAGAGCTAAGTATAGAAAAATTAAAGATTGGCGAGGTATAATTAAAGGGCCTTGGATACATCAAAACATTGTTGAAACTATTCAGAATATTAAAAAGAATAAAAAATTAACGGGTGGCAGTAAAGTAAATGAATCTGATGGTTATTGTGCAGCCCTTCCCTATTTTTTATATGGGTATAGTTTTGAAAGTTTAGAAAAAATTATATCAATAGTTACAGTTTCAAAAATCAGTTTAAAGTATGCTTTAGCCAAGTTTCATTTGATAGATTTAGCTCTAAAAGGTGCTAAAGACCCGATAAGTGAATTTATTCAAAAATTCAAAAAAAATTCTTATTTTAAAAATATTATTGAAGATATTAACAAAGTAAAAAGATTGAAAACTAAAACTCATTCTCAAATAGTTAAGAAATTAGGAATGGCGTGTAGTTATCCTGGAACTTTTAACAGTTCAATTCATTCAATTATTAATTCATCAAGTTACAAAAGTGCAATTTTAAAAACAATTAAGGCTGGTGGCTGTAACTGTTCTAGAGTAAATTTTATTGGAGCTTATTTTGCAGCTTTAAAAGGTGTTAGTTCAATTCCTAAATCTTGGATCGGAAAAACAGATCCAGCTAACAGAATTTTAAACCAAAAATAATTTATTTTAAACTTTTACAAAAAGTAGATATTTTTTCTAAAGCTTTTTTAAGGTTACCCATTGAGGTAGCATAAGAAATTCTAAAGAAACCTTCTAGACCAAATGCAGAGCCTTGAACAACTGCTACACCACTATTTTCAAGTAAAGATTGGACAAAGTCAGTATCTGTTTTTATTTCTTTTCCACGGTTATCTTTTTTTCCAATTAAACTTTTACAGCTTGGAAAAACATAAAATGCTCCATCTGGATTTAAACATTCAATTCCGTCTATTTCGTTTAATGCTTTAACAACAAAGTCTCTTCTTTCTTGAAAAGAAGTTGCTCGCTCTTTAATAAAATCTTGAGTTCCATTCAAGGCTTCAACAGCTGCTGCTTGACTTATAGAAGATGGATTTGTTGTTGATTGAGATTGTATTTTAGCTATTGCTTTTATAATTTCTTTTGGGCCAGCAGCATAGCCTATTCGCCATCCTGTCATCGAGTATGCTTTACTCACACCGTTCATTGTTAAAACTCTTTCTTTCAACTCTGTAATCTGAGCAATAGTAAAAAACTTAAAGCCCTCATAAGTAACATGTTCATAAATATCATCGCTTAAGATGTAAACGTGAGGATATTTAATTAATACTTTAGCAATTTCTCTAATATCATCTTCCGAATAGCACGCACCTGTAGGATTAGATGGAGAATTTAATATTATCCATTTTGTTTTTTTATTTATAGATTTTTCTAATTCTGAAGCATTAATTTTAAATCCTTGTTTTTCATTACATTCTAAAATTATCGGTGTACCCCCAGCTAATAAAACTATATCAGGGTAAGAGACCCAATAAGGAGCTGGGATAACAACTTCGTCACCTTCGTTCAGAGTAGCCACCATAGCGTTATAAATTACGTGCTTACCGCCTGCGCCAACTGTTATTTGATCGGCTTGATATTCTAGATTATTTTCTCTTTTAAATTTTTTTATAATTGCGTCTTTTAAAACGGGCGTACCATCTACCGCTGTGTACTTGGTTTCTCCATCGTTTATAGCCTTTATTGCGGCTTGTTTGATGTTGTCAGGAGTGTCAAAGTCAGGTTCACCTGCTCCAAGGCTAATTACGTCTTTACCAGCTGCTTTTAACTCTCTTGCTTTTTGAGTAACTGCCAGGGTGGGCGACGGTTTTATACGTTTTAAATTGTTGGAAACTATGCTCATTGAATTCTATAATGTTTTTTTTAAATTATTATTAACACAAAATGCAAAATACTTATCAGGAAAAAATAGGCGATTTAGAGATTGCTAACAGTCAAGTTCATAAAAAACTTGAGGGTGGAATTAAATTTAAAATTAAAAGTAATTTTCAGCCCGATGGTGATCAACCTCAGGCTATAAAAAAACTACTTGAGAACCTAAAGAAAGAAAAACGTGAACAAGTACTTTTAGGTGTTACAGGCTCAGGTAAAACTTTTACAATGGCAAAAATTATAGAAGCAACAAATAGGCCTGCTTTAATACTTGCGCCCAATAAAACTTTAGCCGCCCAACTTTACGGTGAATTTAAAAACTTTTTTCCTGAAAATGCTGTTGAATATTTTGTGTCTTATTATGACTATTACACTCCTGAGGCATATGTTCCGAGATCTGATACCTATATAGAAAAAGAAGCTTCGATCAACGAACAAATAGATAGGATGCGTCACTCAGCTACTAGGTCTTTGTTAGAAAGAGATGATGTAATTATCGTGGCGAGTGTCTCGTGTATCTATGGCTTGGGATCTCCCGAGGCATACAGCAAGATGACTCTTACTCTCAAAAAAAACAATGAGTATAATCGAGAAGACTTAATTAGAATGTTTGTCACTCTACAATACAAAAGAAATGATCAGAATTTTGTTAGAGGAACTTTTAGGGTAAGGGGTGAAAATCTAGAAATATTTCCTTCCCATTTAGAGGATAGAGCATGGAGATTAAGTTTTGATTTAAACAAGTTGAATAAGATTGAGGAGTTTGATCCTTTAACTGGAGATACGTTTAATGATTTTTTATTAATTAAACTTTATGCAAATAGTCATTATATCACACCGAAACCTACTATGGATCAAGCAATTAAAGAAATCAAAATAGAACTTAAACAAACCTTAGAAGTGCATGAAAAAAATAATAAATTACTTGAAGCACAAAGATTGCGAGAAAGAACCAAATTTGATCTAGAAATGATTGAAGCGACCGGTACGTGCAATGGAATAGAAAATTATTCTAGATATTTATCTGGCAGAAAACCTGGTGAACCACCTCCTACTCTATTTGAATATTTTCCAGATAATGCAATATTATTTGTTGATGAAAGTCATGTTACTGTTCCTCAATTAAACGGCATGTACAAAGGTGATCGTACAAGAAAAAGCACTTTATCTGAGTATGGATTTAGATTGCCATCTTGTATGGATAATAGACCATTAAAATTTGATGAGTGGGATGCGATGAGAACACAAACTGTGTTTGTTTCAGCAACGCCTGGTCCATGGGAATTAAAACAAACTAATAATGAATCTATTAGTCAGATTATTAGACCTACAGGCTTAATTGATCCTCCTGTTGAAATTAAACCAGCTAAAACACAAGTGGATGATTTAATGCATGAAGCTGCAAAAGTCATAAGTAATGGATTTAGAGTGTTAGCAACAACTCTAACAAAAAAAATGGCAGAAGATCTAACAGAATATCTTCATGAGAATGGTCTGAAAGTTAGATATATGCACTCTGATATCGACACTCTTGAAAGGATAGAAATCATAAGAGACTTACGTTTGGGAGTATTTGATATTTTAGTTGGTATTAATTTACTTAGAGAGGGGCTTGATATTCCTGAGTGCGCGTTAGTTGCAATCTTAGATGCGGATAAAGAGGGATTCTTAAGATCAGAAACATCTTTAGTACAAACAATTGGAAGAGCGGCAAGAAATATTGACGGAAGAGTTATTTTATATGCTGATAAAAAAACTAAAAGTATTGAAAAGGCAATTAGTGAAACCGATAGAAGGAGAGCAATACAGGTTGCTTACAATAAAAAAAATAATATTACAGCAACGTCAATTAGAAAAGATATTGGAGATATTCTATCATCTATTTATGAAAAAGATCATCTACAATTAAGTGGGGGATCAAATATTGGTGGAAATTTAAAAAAACACTTAAAGTCTCTTAACAAACAAATGAAGGAAGCTGCAGCTAACTTGGATTTTGAAGAAGCTGCACGAATGAGGGATGAAATAAGAAAACTAGAAGCTAGTGAGCTAGAAATTAATTTGAATCCTAAAATTAGTCAGTATAACTTAAAAAATAAAATACACCCTAAGGGTAGGTCTACAATGGGTATGCCAGGGGTAAAAGTAAATAAAGCAGCAAAAAAATGGAAGCCAAAAAAATAATCATAACCGGTGCAGCTACAAGAATTGGCGCGTCTATAGCAAAGTCTCTAGCTAATTTTGATGTGAAAATTTTATTGCACTATAACAAATCTTCATTAGAGGTTAAAAAACTAAAAATAGATTTGGAAAATCTTGGTTCAGAAATATTCTTAATAAAAGCAGATCTTAATAAAACCACAGAGGTAAAAAAAATTATCCCTTACGCATATACGGTCATGAAAGGAATAGATTGTTTAATAAACAACGCATCTCTCTTTGAGAACGACAATATAGAAAAATTTAATGAGAATGAATTTGATAAACATATAAATATTAATCTAAAATCACCCTCTGTTCTTTCTAGAGATTTTTTTAGATATATTAAAAACAATAGAGGTAATATCATAAATATAATTGATCAAAGAATATTTAAACTTACTCCTCATTTTTTTTCCTATACACTAAGTAAGACTGGGCTTGGAACTTTGACGAAGGTAAGTGCCATGAGGTTTGCACCAAATGTGAGGGTAAATGGAATAGCTCCTGGACCTACACTTAAAAACAAAAGACAATCAGAAAAACATTTCAAAAAACAGTGGCAAGCTACTCTCTTAAAAAAGAAAGTTAAAACTGAAAATATTTCAAAAACTGTAAAGTTTTTGATAAATAATGACAACATTACAGGTCAAATTATACCTGTGGATAGCGGTCAAAGCATTGCTTGGCTTACACCTGATATAATAAATGTAAAAGAATGAAAAAAAAGAATATAAAAATTATAAAATTTCAAAAAAAAGAAGAGTATTCTTATAAAAGAAAAGTAATAATTACAGATCTAGTTTTTGATACTTCGATTGGAATTCATGATTTTGAAAAAAAAAAAGAACAACAAATTAAATTTAATATTGAAATAGATATTAATCCTTTTTTAAAAGCAGCTGAAAATGATTTGGAAAGTATTGTTAATTACGAAAATATTATTAGTAAAGTAAAATCAATAACACACAAAAGACATTATAACTTGCTTGAAACCTTAGCTGAAGATATTTTTGATAAATTGTTTCTAGCTAAAAATATAACAAAGATCAAATTGAGAATTGAAAAACCAGAAATTATTGAAAATACCTCTTCTGTGGGTGTTGAAATTACAAAAAAAAAAAAATGATTAATAACCTCGAGTCTGGAAAAGATATTATTAAAGAAAAAGTTAAATTAATTCCTAATAACCCAGGTGTTTATAGAATGCTTGGAGCTAAAAAAGAAATACTTTATATAGGTAAGGCTAAAAATATTCCAAATAGACTTAAAAGTTATACTTCTGATAAAAATTTACCGATTAGAACTGAAAGGATGCTTTCTCTAACAAAATATTTAGAAATAACAACAACAACAAACGAGAGTGAAGCTTTACTTCTTGAGGCAAACTTAATCAAAAAGCATAAACCACGTTTTAATATTTTACTTAGAGACGATAAGTCGTTCCCATACATTTTTATAAATCACAAAGAGAAATGGCCACAAATTACAAAACTAAGAGGAAAGAAATCTAAAGTAGGTCACTATTTTGGACCCTTTGCATCCGCTGGTTCAGCTAACTGGACTATAAAAATTTTACAAAAAGTTTTTATGCTTAGAGTCTGCGACGATAGTGTTTTTAAGAATAGGGAAAGACCATGCATTCTTTATCAAATAAAAAGATGTTCAGCACCTTGCGTTGGTCACATAAATGAGAAAGATTACAAAAAAAGTGTGGAAGACTCGGTTGATTTTATATCCGGAAAATCAAGAAAGATTCAAGAAACATTTTCTAAAGAAATGGAAGAAGCTAGTAAGGAACTTGATTATGAAAAAGCTGCGACTGCACGAGATAAAATTAAAGCTCTTTCTCAGATTCAATCATCTCAAAAAATTAATCAAACAAATTTAAATGAAGCTGATGTAGTAAGTATCTTTAAAGACTCAGGAAAAACTTGCATCCAAGTTTTTTTTTTTAGATCCAAACAAAATTGGGGTAATCAAGCTTTTTTTCCAAAACATGACCCTGATGAAAAGTTAGAAAATATTTTATCTTCTTTCTTATCTCAATTTTATGAAAATAAATCTATTCCGTCTTTAATAATAACTAATAATAATATTTCAGAAAATAATCTTTTAGAAAAAGCATTTCAAAAAAAAGAAGGAAAAGAAATAATTTTACGGGAAGCAAAATCTAAAGAGGAAAAAAGCTTATCTGCCCTAGCTGAAAAAAATGCCAAACTAGCTTTAACACAAAAAATTTATGAGACTCAGAGTAATGATAACTTAATCGAAGAGCTAATTAAAAAATTTTCGCTTAATACCAATGTTAGTCTCCTGGAAGTTTATGACAATAGTCATATTCAAGGAACAGATTGCGTTGGTGCTTTAATATGCTTCGGTAATGAAGGTTTTGTAAAAAAACGATATCGAAAATTTAATATAAAAAATGATTCTGTAAAAGGTGATGACTATGGCATGTTAAAAGAAGTTTTGTTTAGAAGATTTTCTAAAGTTGTGAAGGAAAAATCTGGTTCTTTGTCTTTACCAGATTTAATAATGGTCGATGGCGGAAAAGGCCAGTACTCAGTTAGTCGAGAGGTATTAAATGAACTAGGACTTCATGATTTACCAATAATAGCTATTGCTAAAGGGAAAAATAGAAAAGCCGGTGAGGAAAAAATGTATTATCAACATAGAGAGTTTGAGCTTGCAAAAAATGATCCTTTATTGTTTTTTATTCAAAGATTAAGAGATGAGGCTCATAGATTTGCTATTAGTTCGCATAGAGCAAAAAGAAAAAATAATTTTAGTAAGTCACTCTTAGATCAAATTAATGGGATAGGTAAACAAAGAAAAAGGTCTTTATTAAATCATTTCGGTTCGGCTAGATCGGTAGAATCTGCGAGTCTTGATGACCTAAAGTCTGTTGAGGGTATAGAAGACAATATTGCTCAAAAAATATATAATTATTTTCACGAATAAAAATTTTATGCATTTAAAAATACCAAATATCTTAACAATAGGTCGAATTATTGTTGTTCCAATATTTGTAATTACTTTTTTTTTACCTGGAATGTATGGAGATTTAATTCCTTTTTTTTTGTTTGTAGGTGCAAGTTTTACTGACTTTTTAGATGGGCTACTCGCTAGAATTTTAAAAGCAGAATCGAAACTAGGAGAATTGTTAGACCCAATAGCAGATAAAATACTAGTTTGTTCAGCTTTAGTTCTACTTGTTATGAACGAAACTATTAAAAATTATGAAGTCATAGCAGCGATTATAATTTTAACTCGTGAAATACTTATTTCTAGCTTAAGAGAGTTTTTGGCAAAAATTAAAGTGACTATGCCTGTGACCAACCTTGCTAAATTCAAAACTTTTTTACAAATGTTTTCAATATCGCTTTTATTGACAGGTGAAGTTGGAAATAAATTAATTAATTTTGAAGATTACAATGCTCAAACTATAGGGCTAATACTCCTTTGGGTTTCTGCTTTTTTAACTCTATATACTGGTTATGGGTATTTAATAAAAGGAATAGACCACGCAATTAGTGAAGACAATAAAAACTAAGCAGCGTTTTTCTTTTTTCTGACAAGTCCTTGGTAACTATCAGCAAGATCTGTAATCATTGCACACACTTTAAAATTATATTTGTCAATGCATGCAACAGGTGTGACTTCCGCAGCTGTACCGGTTAAAAAACAGCCTACAAAACTAGACATATCATCTAATTTAATTTTTCTTTCTATCACTTTAATGCCTTTAGATTGTGCAATATCAATTACACATCTTCTAGTAATTCCGTCTAAAAAAGAATCTGGTATTGGAGTGTGTAATTCGCCAGTACCATTTTTAAAAAATACATTTGCACCTGTTGCTTCCGCTACATTTCCTTGATGATCTAACATCAAAGAGTCTACATAACCTTTGGCCTCTGCTTCATGTTTTGAAAGTGTATTAATCATGTAAAGACCGGATGCTTTTGTGTCCCAAGGAATAGAATCTGGAGATGGTTTTCTCCAAGACGAAATGTTTAATTTTATTCCCTCGATTTTAAGCTTAGGATCAAAATAGGATCCCCACTCCCATGTGGCGATAGCAACATTAATTTTATTCTTTTGAGCTGAAATCGCCATCATCTCACTACCGCGCCAAATTATTGGTCTAATGTAACCGTTTTGAGTTTTTTGAATATCGACTATGTCTCTTGTTGCTTTGTTAATTTCATCTATGTTGTAAGGGACGTCCATGCCCATTCTTTTTGCAGAATAAAAGAGTCTATCTGTGTGTTCTTTCAGTTTAAAAACTTCTCCATTATAAACTCTTACACCTTCAAAAACAGAGCTGGCATAATGGAGTCCGTGACTTAAAATATGAATTTTGGCATCTGACCAATCAATATTTTTACCATTAAGCCAGATTTTTCCTGATCTTTTGTCATAAGGGATAATTTCCATAAAAAACAATATAACGATTTTTTTGTTACAAAAAAGTATATTTTCTTATTACAATAAGTCAATATAACTTACCGATTATGAAAGAATTGCTTTACCTTAAAGATGAACAAATTAAAGATTTTATTCAATTGCTTTTCTATGCATATAGGGAAACTTTTTCAGATCCTAAAAAATTACTTAATGAGAATTCATTTGGACCGGCTCACTTGAGAGCTTTAAATTTAATAGAAAGAAATCCTGGCACAAGTCTTGGGGAGCTAATGTTTTTACTTAAAGTAACTAAGCAAAGTTTAAATAGAGTCTTGAGGGATTTGATAGAGTCAAAAATGATAAAACAAATTAAAGATGAAGAAGATACAAGAAAAAAAAATTTATTTTTAGACAAAGATGGTCAAGTCTTTTTTAATAAAATATATGAAAGTCAAAAAAAGAGAATATTTGATGCTTTGAAAAATTCAGAACCTGACTCGGTAGTGAAATTTAAAGAAGTTTTAAATAAAATTATAAATGGGAAAAATTAAATATCATATCTTAGTAGTTGATGATGATGACAGAATCAGAGAGCTGGTAAAGGAATACCTTAATGATAATGGATTTGTTGTTTCATCTGGAAATAGCGCTGAAGAAGCAAAAATTAAACTTGGCCATTTTAAATTTGATTTAATAGTTTTAGACGTAATGATGCCAGGACAAAACGGTTTTGAACTAACTGAAGAAATAAAAAAAAATTCCAATGTACCGATCATGCTCTTGACTGCAAAAGGTGAGGTAAAAAATAGAATTCAAGGACTAGAATTAGGTGCGGATGACTATTTAGGCAAACCTTTTGAACCAAAAGAGTTGTTGCTTAGAATTAACAATATTTTAAAAAAGAGTAAAAAAATTGACCTCAATAAAATTAATAAAATTGGAAAAGCAAAAATTGACTTGAACAAAATGTTAATTCAATTAAAAAATAAAATTAATAAAATTAATAATGCAGAAAAAAAAGTTTTAGTTGAAATGTTAGCTAATCCAGGAAAAACCTATACCAGAGTCCAAATAGGAGAAATTTCAAATATTAGTCAAGAAAGATCTATTGATGTTATGATTACAAGATTGAGACAAAAAATTGAATTAAGTCCTAAAAATCCTAAATACTTACAAACTATAAGAGGTTCTGGCTATGTCCTTTGGGTTGAGTAATATTTTTAAAAAAATTTTACCGACTGGGTTATTTTATCGGTCTTTAATAATAGTTGCAGCACCAACAATTATTTTACAAATTATAATAACTATAGCTTTTTTTGATAGTATTTGGATTAAAGCGAATAAAGGCTTAACGAGATCTTTGGTTGGAGAACTAAAAACTTTATCAGATATTTATACCGGAAAAGATTTAGTTCAAATAAATTATCTTACGGAACAATTTAAATACAACTTTGATTATGTGATTAATATTAAAGATGAAAAATTACCTATTACTGTTAAGGAAAGAAAATATAGCCCAATGGATAGATCTTTACGTCGTGAATTAAAGAGTGTTTTTGGAAATTCTAATTATTGGTTTGATACTATTAAGCATGAAGATGTTGTTGAGGTCCAAGTAAAATCTAATGATAAAATTATTCAAATTTTATTTCCCAGAGAAAGGATCGCACCATCGTCTGTAAGATTATTTGTTTTTTGGATTACATTTCCATCGTTATTATTGATTTCGATAGCTATAATTTTTTTAAAGAATCAAACTAGACCAATTATTAACCTCGCAGAAGCAGCTGAAAAATTTGGAAAAGGAGATTACGTTAGTGGCATAAGACCTTCTGGTGCTTCAGAAATAAGAAAAGCCGCATATGAATTTGATAGAATGGCAAAGAGAATTGATAGACATTTAAAACAAAGATCTCAAATGCTTTCAGGAATTAGCCATGATCTAAGAACACCTCTAACAAGATTAAAACTTCAATTAGCGATGTTAAATCAAAAAGATCTTTCTATTAAAATGTCAAAAGATATTGATGAAATGGAAAGTATGCTTAATTCATACTTGCAATTTGCGGAGTCACAAATACAGGAAGATTCTGTTGCTACCAATATCAATAAAATTTTTACTGAAATTGCTAGTGAGAAAAATAGTAAAAATTTTCACTTAGATTTACCTGTTCAGATAGTTTTGGTTGGAAGAAAAAATTCATTAAAACGTTGTTTTAATAATATTATTGAGAATGGTTTAAATTACGCTGAAAATGTTTATGTAAGCATGTCAAAATCAACAAATAAATTAAATGTTTTTATAGATGATGATGGGCCGGGCATTCCACTAAATCAATACAAAAATGTTTTTAAACCTTTTTACAGATTGGATGAAAGCAGAAATTTAAATAATGCTGGCGTTGGGCTAGGAATGTCGATAGCAGAAGATATCGTGAGATCACATGGTGGAAACATTGAATTAAGCGCGAGTAGTAAACACAAAGGTTTACAAGTTAAGATTTCTTTGCCTTTGTAGTTTTTTTTTTTTTTAATTGATCTATTTGTTTTTGTTGTTTTTCAATTATTTTTTTTAAAATATTAAATTCTTCCCTTGAAACTAATTCAAGTTTATCAATTAAGTCATCGCGTTTAAATTTTAAATTGTTAATCAATTCTTTTTTTGCATCTTGCGATGTGAGTATTCCTGTTTCTATAAAGTTAGATATAATTTTTAAAATTTTTTCTGAATTATTCATGATTAGTCTTAATTGATAAGAAAAATAATATCAATTATGATATAAGTTTATCATGTATATCCATGATCTAAACCCTATTTTAATCAACTTTGGTTTTTTTGAGATTCGATGGTATTCACTTGCTTATATTTTTGGAATTTTAATCGGATGGTGGATCGCTAAAAAAATAATTGTTCTTAAGGCTGAAAACAGAGCTATCACATTTGATATAAAAAAATTTGATGATTTAATTAGTTATATCATTATCTCAATAGTGTTAGGTGGTAGACTCGGGTATGTAATCTTTTATAATTCTTCCTATTATTTTGACAATCCCTTAGAAACTTTCAAAATTTGGCAAGGCGGCATGTCATTTCATGGAGCTTTAATAGGAGTAATATTTGGTACATATCTTTTCGCAAACAAAGTTAAGATTAATTTATTTTTTTTCTTAGATGTTATTGCGTGTGTGGCTCCTATAGGTATTTTTTTTGGTAGAATAGCTAATTTTATTAACGGTGAGCTATATGGAAAACCAAGTGATTTTTTTTGGTCAGTAATTTTTCCTGAAGTGGATAAAATACCAAGACACCCTTCTCAAATTTATGAAGCTATACTAGAGGGTGTTATACTATTTATTATTTTAATGAGTGTATTTTACAAAAGAGATACCAACACTGGTATCGTCTCTGCTCTGTTCATGATTTTTTACGGTTTTTTTAGGATCGTGGCAGAGCAATTTAGAGAGCCAGATATGCAGATTGGATACATATTTAATTTGTTTAGCATGGGTTCTATTTTAAGTTTTTTCATGATTTTAATAGGATTGTTCATTTTAAAGAAAGCAACAAATAATGAATTCACTAAATAAATATTTCCCAATATCAAAAAAAATTTCTATTGATAAGTTTATTTCTAATGCGCTTTATGACAAGAATTATGGATATTACTCCAAAAAAATTCCTTTTGGAAAAAATGGAGATTTTATAACTTCTCCAGAGATATCATCATTATTTAGTGAAATGATTGCTTTATGGATTGTTGCTTTTTGGGAGCATTTAGAAAGACCAAAAATATTTAATGTTGTTGAGCTTGGACCTGGAAATGGGCAGATGTGTTCAACTTTAGTTAAGATATTTAAAAAATTTCCAGCCTTCTTTAACTCTACTAACATTTTTTTATATGAAAAGAGCAAAGTTTTAGAAAATTTACAAAAAAAAAATCTTCATCCTTTCAAAATAAATTGGATAAAAAAATTTGAAAAAATTAAGAAAGGACCTGTTATTTTTTTAGGAAATGAGTTTTTTGATGCTATCCCGATAAAACAATTTAAAAAAATTAATAATATTTTATATGAAAAATACCTAAAATTAGAAAATAATTCAAAAATTACTACTATTTTTAAAAAAGCTGACTCGAAAACAATAATAGAATTAAAAAAATATAATCTTTTAAAAGAGCAGCACTTTATTGAATTTCCGAAACAAGGATTGGCTGAATTAAATCTAATTGTAAATACTATTAAAAAATTAAATGGTGGTTTACTTTTAATTGATTACGGTTTTTTAAAACAACAAAGTAAAAATACTTTGCAGTCTGTAAAGAATCATAAACGTAATATGATATTTAACCACGTAGGAAATGCAGATATTACTTCTTTGGTGAATTTTAATTTATTAGATAATTATCTAAGAAAAAAAAAACTTGAAGTGAATAACGTTGTAACACAAGAGTTTTTTTTAAAAAAAATAGGAATTATTAATAGAGCTGAAATGGTAAGTAAAAAAATGAATTTTAAAGAAAAATCAGATCTTTATTTAAGACTACAGAGACTATTGAACCCAAAACAAATGGGGGAATTATTTAAAGTTATATCTGCTTTTAAATTTAAAAAAAAATTTTCACTAGGATTTATTTAATGTATTTTTCAAAAAAAATTAGTGAATTTAAAAACGTTAAACATTGTTTTTTTTCAAGAAATGGAGGGGTTTCAAGCGACATTTACAGTAATCTTAATTGCGGTCTTGGCTCCAATGATAAGGAAAATAATGTTCTAGATAATTTAGCTATTGTCTCGGAAAAAATAGGTATTTCTAAAAATAACTTATTTGTTATGAATCAAACACATAGTAATAAAGTTGTGACGATTAATGAAAATAATA
This sequence comes from uncultured Pelagibacteraceae bacterium, assembly GCA_905616445.1. GTDB lineage: Bacteria > Pseudomonadota > Alphaproteobacteria > Pelagibacterales > Pelagibacteraceae > Pelagilacustribacter. The sequence goes on along the minus strand of CAJQSV010000016.1, from coordinate 6,379 downwards.
GAAATATTCAAAGAATTAGTTCCGATGCATTAATCACAAAAATTAATAATATTGCAATTTCAGTTCTGACTGCAGATTGTGTCCCTATATTAATCTACGAAGAGGTTAACCAAGTCATCGCTTGTATTCATGCTGGCTGGAGAGGTGCAGTAAATGGAATTATAAAAAACACACTTAAAGAAATAGTTAAAATGGGAAGAAATAATAAGATTTATGTTGCCGTTGGCCCCTGCATAAGTGTCAAAAATTATGAGGTAGATAAAGAGTTTTACAATGAATTTATTAAAGAGAATAAGAAGAATGAAATTTTTTTCTCTCAAGGTCAAAAAGGTAAATTTTTATTTGATCTTCGAAGTTATGTTAATTTAAAGATTAAAGAATTTGACATAGAACATTTGGAAAATATAGATTTTGACACTTACTCAGAGAAAGAAAATTTTTTTAGCTTCAGGAGATCGAGGCATTTGGGAGAAAAAGACTATGGCAGATGTATTTCCACTATAAGCTTAGTAGATGTTTAATTTATTTGAAAAAATGGACAATTGATTGTATAACGAACTCATCTTCATGAAAATTTTATCCGGAACTAGTAATCCCAGATTAAGTAAAGAAATCTCAAAAAAACTTAAACTTAAGCTTATTAATACTAATATTAAAAAATTTTCTGATGGTGAGATTTATATAGAAATAAATGAAAACATAAGAGGAAACAGTGTCTTTGTTATTCAGTCTACGTCTACACCTGCTAATGATAACTTAATGGAGTTGCTTTTGTGCATTGATGCTCTTAGAAGATCTTCAGCAAAAAATATTACCGCTGTAATTCCCTATTTTGGGTACGCAAGACAAGACAGAAAAGTTGCACCAAGAACTTCTATATCGGCAAAAGTTGTTTCAAATCTAATTACGAACGCAGGGGCAAGTAGAATTGTGACAGTTGATTTACACGCTGGTCAAATACAAGGTTTCTTTGATATTCCTGTAGATAACTTATTTACCACTCCAATGTTTGCTAGATACATTAAGAAAAAATTTAAAACTAAAAACTTAGTGTGTGTTTCACCAGATGTTGGCGGTGTTCAGAGAACGAGAGGACTAGCGACTAAAATTAAAACTGATTTAGTGATTATAGACAAAAGAAGACCTGAGCCAGGTAAGTCTCAAGTAATGAATATAATTGGAGACGTCAAAGGAAAGAACTGTATTATTGTAGATGATATAATTGATAGTGGTGGAACAATTATTAATGCTGTAGATGCTTTAAAAAAAGCCGGCGCAATCGATGTTTATGTTTTTATTACACATGCTGTTTTAAGCGGTGAAGCCGCTGAAAAAATTAAAAAGTCCAAAATAAAAAAATTGATTATAACAGACACGATAGATAATTCTTTAAAGATAAAAAATAATAGTAAAATTGAGGTCATTTCTATTGCTCCCCTCATGGCTGAGGCAATTAGTAGAATTTCAAACTCTACATCAGTATCTGACTTGTTTAATTAGCGCTTGTTTTATTAACAAACTTAAGTTAAACAGCACATCCAAATAAAAACATGAGTAATTTAAAAGCGATAAAAAGAAAGACCTCCACTGCTGGACAGTTAAACAAACTAAGAGAGAGTGGGTTTATTCCAGCTATTTTATATGGTGGCAAAGACCCTAATGCTAAAATTTCAGTCGAAAAAAAACTTGTCAAAAATATTTTAAATTCTGAATCTTTTTTATCTACCGTGCTTGAGTTAGATGTTGAAGGCGATAAATTAAAGGTAATTCCAAGAGATGTCGCTTACAATGTAATTTCTGACGAACCTATTCATATCGATTTTATGAGAGTTGTTACTGGCACTAAAATTGTTTTAGAGATTCCAGTTAAGTTCATTAATAGCAATGATTGCCCGGGATTAAAAGTTGGTGGGGTATTAAATATAGTAAGACGAAAAGTTGAGCTTAAATGTCCTGCAGATAATATTCCAGAAGAAATCATCATTGACTTGAAGGGTCTAGAAATTGGTACTAGTATAAAAATATCTTTTATTAAGCTTCCAGAAAACGTTACACCAACAATTGTTGGTAGGGATTTCGTTATTGCAACGGTAGCTGCTCCTACTGTCTTGAAAGAACCTGAAAAACCAACTGAAGGCGAAGCAGTTACAGGAGCTGAAGGAGCTGAAGACGCTCCAGCAGTTGAAGGAGCTGAAGGCGCAACACCTACAGTGGGGAAAGAAGGTGACGCAACTAAAAAAGATGATAAAACAAAAGCTACAGAAAAAAAACAGCCTGAAAAGAAATAATTAAATATGTTACTACTCGTTGGTTTAGGAAATCCGGGTCCTAAAGACTTAAATAATCGTCATAATATAGGCTTTAGAATTATTGATGCTGTTAATTTACATTTTAAACTATCTAAGCAAAAACCTAAGTTTAAAGGTCTTCTTACGACAGGTATAATTGCTGAAAACAAAGTTTACGCGATCAAACCTCTTACTTTTATGAACAATTCAGGCACAGCCATCAAAGAACTTGTTGATTATTTTAAAATTGACGCAAAAGATGTGATTGTTTTTCATGATGATTTAGATATTGATTTTGGAAAAATAAAAGCAAAATTTGCTGGAAGCAGCGCAGGTCATCATGGTATTGATTCAATTGATAAATTTATTGGTAAAGACTATTCTCGAGTTAGAATTGGCATTGGTCATCCCAAAAATAAAAAAAAGGTAAACAATCATGTTCTAGAAGATTTTAAGGAAGATGAAGAAGATCAAATTAAAGAAATAGCTGAAAACATAGTTAAATTACTACCAACTCTATTAGAGGGAAAAATTGATCTATTCTCTAGCAAAGTTAACTCTAATCTTCTAACTCTAATCTAAATGGGCTTTAAGTGTGGAATTGTAGGTTTGCCTAACGTTGGTAAATCTACTTTATTTAATGCTTTAACGGCCTCAAAAAATGCTGAAGCTGCAAACTTTCCTTTTTGCACAATAGATCCCAATATTGGAATTGTTGATGTTCCTGATGAAAGGCTTGATCATTTAGCCAAATTATCAAATTCTAAAAAAAAAATTTTTACAAATATAACTTTCGTTGATATTGCTGGTTTAGTCAAAGGAGCCTCGAAAGGTGAGGGTTTAGGTAATAAATTTCTTTCTCACATTAGAGAAGTAGATGCAATTATTCATCTGGTTAGATGCTTTGATTCTGCTGAAATTACTCATGTCAATTCTAAAATCAATCCTTTAGATGATTTAGAAACTATAAAAACAGAAATTCTCTTATCAGATATTGATATAATTCAAAAAAAATTAGAGAAAGGGAAAAAAAAATTATTAAGTTCAAAAGAAATTCAAACTTTAGAAAAAAAGTTAGCGTTATTAAATAAAGCAGAAGAAAATTCTAGTTCATTTGATGCGGAGGAATTAAAAATTTTAAGTCAATTAGGATTACTTAGCCTTAAGCCTAAAATTATAGTGTGTAATGTAGATGAAGAAAGCCTAGCGAAGGGGAACGAATATACTGAAGTTGTTAAAAATAAATTTCAAGATGAAAAAATAGTGGTGATTTGTGCCGATATAGAAGATCAAATTATGGGTTTAGATAACGAAGAGAGAGAAATTTTCATGAAAGAAATTGGCTTGGGCAAAACCGGCTTGATCAAATTAATTAGAGAAGGTTATGATTTGTTAAATTTGGATACTTATTTTACATCGGGACCTGAAGAAAGTAGAGCTTGGACAATTAAAAAAAATACTTTAGCTCCACAAGCGGCAGCTATAATACATACTGATTTTGAAAAAAACTTTATAAGAGCTGAGGTTGTTTCTTGTGATGATTTTATTAAATATGGTAGTTCTGAGAAGTGTAAAGAAAATGGAAAATTAAGAATAGAAGGAAAAGATTATATTGTTAAAGATGGTGATGTTTTATTTTTCCGTGTTAACCCCTGACCATATTTTCTTCATACTAAAATAAACAAGAGTTGCTAGTATAATTAAGTAAATAATAACTTTAGTTCCCGTTCTATGCCTTGCCTCTAAATGTGGTTCGGCAGCCCAAGTAAGAAATGTTGTAACATCTTTTGCCATTTGGGCTTGTGTAGCGTTAGTCCCATCTGTGTATTCTATTAAGTTGTCTGATAATGGACTCATCATTTTTATTTTATTTCCATCCATGTATTTGTTGTAATAGACACCTTCGTCTAAAACAAAACCAGTTGGTTTTTCTTCATAGCCCATTAATATTGAGTAAATATAGTTTGCACCCCCTGTCCTTGCTTTCGCTAAAACTGACATGTCAGGTGGATATGCTCCGCCATTAGCTGCAATGGCAGCGTTATCATTTGGATAAGGGTTTACAAAATGGTCGGAAGGTCTTCCTGGTCTTTCATACATTTCACCCTCACTATTTGGGCCATCTTCAACATCGTAACTAGCTGCAATGGCTTTAACTTCTTCTAAAGTAAATTCAGGTCCACCTTTTTGACCTAAGTTTCGGTAACTTAAATATTTCATTGAGTGGCATGAGGAACATACTTCTTTGTAAACTTGATAGCCTCTTTGTAGGGAATCTCTTTCAAATTTTCCAGTGAGGCCAGCAAAACTCCAGTCAATTTTCAACAAATTTTTACTTGAAGAGTATGCTTTTCCAAAAAAAAAGGTTGTTATTAAAATAGTTACTAATAATTTTATAAAGCTATTTTTTTTCATTTATTATTTTATCTGACCTAGTTGGCACAGCGTTAAAACCACCGGTTAGAACAGGTTCTGAAATACTTACTGGTAGCGGATCAGTTTTCTCAAAAAAACCTAGGGCTGGTAAAACAACAATAAAATGTAGGAAGTAGTAGGTAGTCGCCACCCTTGCTAAAAACAAATAAACACCCTCGGCAGGCATCGCTCCTAGATAACCAAGAGCAAGTACGTCAACTACGAAAATCCAAAAAAACTGCCTATACATAGGTCTAAATGCTGCTGATCTAACTTTGCTAGTGTCGAGCCAGGGTAAAATTATTAGAACAAATAAAGCTCCAAACATTAATATAACACCACCTAATTTATCCGGCACAGACCTTAAAATAGCGTAGAAAGGTAGCAAGTACCACTCAGGAACAATATGCGCTGGTGTAACAAGTGGATTAGCTGGGATGTAATTATCCGCGTGACCTAAAACGTTTGGTGAAAAAAATACAAAACCAGCAAAAATAATCATAAACATCAACAAAGCAAAGATATCTTTCACTGTGATATAAGGGTGAAAAGGCACTGTGTCTTTTGACGGTTTTTTAATGTCTATCCCAATAGGATTATTATTTCCAGGTATGTGTAAAGCCCATATATGCAAAACTACTAAGCCTAATATTAAAAATGGAATTAAATAATGAAGACTAAAAAAACGAGTAAGTGTTGGATTGTCAACAGAGTAACCACCCCACAGCCATGTAACTACACTTTCTCCAACTAAAGGGATGGCACTAAATAAATTAGTAATGACTGTTGCTCCCCAGAAACTCATCTGCCCCCACGGTAATACGTAACCCATAAAAGCTGCGGCCATCATTAAAATATAAATTAACATTCCAATAATCCAAATTAATTCTCTTGGAGACTTGAATGAACCAAAGAATAAAGATCTAAAAATATGTATATACACAGCAAGGAAAAACATTGATGCACCATTGCTATGTATGTATCTAATAAGCCATCCATAGTTTACATCTCTCATTATTTTTTCAACACTTTCAAACGCAAGATCTGCGTGCGCAACATAATGCATTGCTAGAACTATGCCTGTAACTATTTGTGTAATTAAACAAAAAGTTAATATTCCACCAAATGTCCACCAATAATTTAAATTTTTTGGAGTCGGATAATCTGATAAGTGCGCACCTAAAGATAGGAGCGGAAGTCTATCGTTAAACCACTTTCCAGCTTTTGACTTTGGTACGTATTCACGTTCACTCATTTTTTACTATCCAATCTTAATTGTATTGTTGTCTACAAATTCATACTTTGGTATTTCCATATTTTTTGGCGCAGGTCCTTTTCTAACTCTTCCTGAAATATCGTAGTGAGAACCGTGACACGGACAAAACCAACCATTAAAATCTCCTTTGTCTTTTAAAGGAACACACCCTAAATGTGTACAAACTCCAACCATAACTAACCATTCATTTTTTCCTTCTTTAACTCTTTCTTCATCTTTTTGCGGGTCAGGTAAATCTTTTAGCGCGACTGACTTTGCTTCTTGAATTTCCTCAGGAGTTCTCCTTTTAATAAAAATAGGCTTTCCCCTCCATAAAACTGTGATTGTTTTTCCAGGCTCAACTTGACTTATGTCAACCTCTGTTGTTGCTAATGCTTTAACTGACTCGTCTGGATTCATT
>CAJQSV010000015.1 GCA_905616445.1 uncultured Pelagibacteraceae bacterium | reverse complement strand
AGTAATAGGATCTGGTGGGGTTAAAATTGCAGCAAGTGCAAAAATTGATACCACAAAATATTTCCTTCTTTGGCGTAAATAGTCTGAATCAATAATGCCTATGCGAGCCAGAAGACTTAAAATAACAGGCAATTGAAAGCTAACGCCAAAAGCAAAAATTAATCTCATTATTAAAGATAGATACTCATTTACTTTGGCTTCTAATTGTATAGCTATAACACCAGGTTCAGCAACTGTCTCGAAACCTAAAAAAAACTTTATCGCTAGTGGCATTATTAAATAATAAACTATAAATCCACCCAATATAAAAAGAACTGGCGTAGCGACAAGATAAGGTAATAATGCTTTTTTTTCATTATTATACAATCCTGGGGCTACAAACTTCCACAGCTGAATAAGAAAAAAAGGACACGCAATAAAAAAAGCAGCAAAAAAAGCAACCTTTAAGTAAGTTAAGAATGCTTCATGCAAAGCTGTGAAGATTAACCTTCTGTCTAAATTTTTATCTAATACTGCGTCAGCATACGGCTGAACTAAAAAACTATAAATTTCAGTAGAAAAAAAATAACTTATAATAAACAGAAGTATCAAAAAAATAAAAGATTTAATTAGCCTAGATCTAAGTTCCGATAGATGTCCTACAAAACTACTTGAGTTATTGCTTTTTGTCATTGTTGTTGTCTTTGTTTTTTTTGGTACGATTTTTATCTACGGTATCATCTAGGTTAGTTATTTCGTTAATGTTTGACTGAACATCAGAAAAATATTTTTTAATTGTTCTCAACCACGTACCTAACTTTCTCAAGACAACCGGAAAGTCTTTTGGACCAATTATTAGGATCGCTATAACTACTATAATTAATAGTTCTAACCATCCAATTTGTGGCATTAAAATTAATTTTTGTTAGAATTTTCTTGATCGTCTGTTTTATCTACACTGTCAGTAGGTGTTTCATCAGACAAACCTTTTTTAAAACTTTTTATACCTTTGGCAACGTCCCCCATCAAAGATGATATTTTTCCACGCCCAAATAGAAGAACAACTAAAACTACAACTATTGCTATTTGCCAAAATCCAGGAAACATTCGATTATTATATACATAAATTGATGAAAAATAAATCTATTATATTAATCCTTATTAGGTGTTTCATCTATCGCTTTTTCTATATTTGAGTAAATATCTTCTTTTTTATTTTGTGATTGTTCTTTGTAAAATTTGCCGGTACCAAATATTGACGCATCTATTGTTGCTGTGTCGATCAAACCGGCCGAGCTGAGTTCGTCTAAGTTAGGCAAATCTGTAAGTCTCTGGATATTAAAATGGTGTAAAAAATTATCTGTAGTGGCGTATTGAATAGGTTTTCCAATAACATCTTTTCTACCTGCCGGCACAACCCAATCTAGTTCAAGTAACGTCTCGATAGTATTGGTGCCAAATGCAACACCACGAATTTCTTCAATTTCAGATCTCGTCACAGGTTGATGATAAACAATAATCGCCAGAGTCTCTAGAGTAGCTTTAGATAATTTTTTCTCAGTAGATTTTTGGAGGGACATTAAATTTATTAAGTCTTTAGAAGTTCTAAATGACCACTTGTCTTTTATACAAACTAAATTAATACCTCTTGAAGAATAATCGGATTGTAAATTTATTAAAATTTTTTTAATATTATTTGTACTTTGTATTCTTTTTTCAATAGTTTCAATATCTACTGGCTCATCTGCAGCAAAAAGAATTGCTTCAACTTGTTTTTCTATTTTATTTAAACTCTTTGGAAATTTTACAATATTATCAATTTGTTTTGTTTTCATTTAAATGATTTTTTTAATAAGTATTTTTTCAAAAAGTTTTTTTTGAATTAGGTTTGTGACACCTTGCTTTGTGAGCTCTAAACTTGCAGAAAAAATTCCAGCTAAACCACTTCTTTTTAATTTTTTATCAAAAGTAAAACTTTTAGGTATTAAATCTTCAATATCTTTCCAGTCCTTAATGTTTTTAAAATTGTCTCTTATTTGCTTTATGCCGTCTTCAGTTGTGAAAACAGGTAACTTGGGTATGTTGATAGTTTGAAACGCTTTTTGCATTTTTATAGTGGCGTACGTTTTTAAAAGTTCATATAAACTAACTTTGTATATTGGGGTATTGATTGATTTAATTCCACCTTTCATTCCTCTGTAAAAAACGTTTAATCCAATCCTGTCTTTTTTGAGTAGTTGGTCTGACAACAATCTAATCAATTCTAATTTCTTTAATTGTAATTTAAGTTTATCAGCAACTTCAAGTGCTTTAAAATCATCTTCCTCGTCTTCTGGTAATAACAACTTAGATTTTAAATAAGCAAGCCATGTAGCCATAAGCAAATATTCAGCCGCAAGTTCTAAATCTAAATTTATAGTCTTTTTAATATATTCTAAAAATTGATCCGCAAGTTTAGTTATAGAAATTTTTGTTAAATCAACTTTTTGAGTCTTAGCTAAATCTAACAATACATCTAGAGGTCCTGAATAATT
>CAJQSV010000014.1 GCA_905616445.1 uncultured Pelagibacteraceae bacterium | reverse complement strand
TAAAATTATAACTAAAAAATACGATAGTTGTCTTAAAGCTCTTGGGGTTAACTTAAAAAATTTACCACCATTAATTATAAAAAGACTCGATATAGCGTTTATCAATGTGTCCATACTGCTTACAACAAGTGAAATAACAAGAGTTAATATTGTTATTGTTAGAATAGAATTAGAACCGGTCATTGGATTTAAAATTAAAGAAAAGAAAACAGTACTAGGATCTTTAGCATTACCTGTGACTACCGCTAGTATGCCAAAAAAACCTAGAATAAATAGAAAAGGTAATATTATAAAAAATGTTGACGTAAAACCTATAACTAAATCTTTGTTACTTTCTGCTGCGTAGACTCTTTGCCAAATACCTTGATCAAATAAATTTGTGGCAAACACAGCAATAAAGAAAGTTAAGCCAGCTGTATAACCATAAAAATATTTACTGCTAATTAACGTTCCTGCTTTTTCTTTAATTAGTTCAATTGAAAAAGAATTTGTTTCTGCAACAAACACTTGGTTTATTGCTATGATCAAAAATATCAAAATTATAACAAATTGAAATTTATCTGTAAAAATTGAAGCTCTCAAGCCACCGTAAAGTGTGTAACCAAGTGTTGTAATTATTATTAATAAAGACGTTTGCCACAAAGGAATCCCTGAAATTAAATTAGTAATCTTTGCTATCGCTGTAACTTCAGCACACAAGTATACAAACATATAAAATATGCTTAATGCTAATACTAGTTTAAACATTGCCGTTCCAAACCTAACAAAAACGAATTGCGTTAAGCTGTTACCCTCAGGCATTATTTTTCTCATTCTCTTACCGATTATAATAAACGCAAGAAAAGGAAGTGCTTGTCCAAAAGCGTAACCTATAATAGCTCCTAGTCCACCCCAGGTTGCTGCTTCCGATGGACCTATTAAAATCCACACACCAAAACAAGATGCTGTTAGAGAAGCGGTTAATGATTTTCTTCCAATAGATCTATCTGCTGCTAAATAAGATGAAATTGATATTTTTCCTTTTGAGAAAAAAAAACCTATAGCCGCAAAAATAGACGTAGTTATTACTAATGTAGTTAATGTTACTGTTTGACTTAGATAAAAAGTACTCATTTGTTTTCCCTTCGTTGTAATTACACAACAGGTTCATTGGGTTTGTTCTCAGCTATTACGCACCCCAAAATTTGTTTTGTTTTTTTTTAGATTAATTATATTTTAAAGTCAATTTTTAAATTTTTAACATTGGTAGACTGTCAAATGAAGCTGTATCAATTTTTGAGAAATGTTCTCTACGCATCTTCCAGGTGTTGCTAACCCCTGCTTGAGCAATGCTAATAGAATTTCTTCCATATTTCGTATTTGTAAGATCTATTGCTTCCATAAGTGATTTTGATTTAGTTTCTAACAATGGTGCGAGTAAATTAAATTCCTCTTTTCCGGTATCGTTTAAATTGCTTAGTGTTATTCCAGATTTTTGATAAAAATAACCATATTTATATATAGCCATGAGCCCCTCTGTTGCTGCTTTTATTAACTCAATACTGTTATTTGTAGCTATTGGCAGATCAATAGTGATTGAATTGGAATAATACTCTCTGTGTCTATCAAATGGACTGGTTCTAATAGAAACTGTTATTGTTTTAGTCACTTGATCCTCTCCTCTGATTTTTTCTGCAGCAGAAAGACAGTGTGTTGTTATCGACTCTTTTAATTTTTCTATATTTTCAACTTTCTTTCCAAACGATCTAGACACACAACAACTTTTTCTTTTAGGTTCAATTGTTTGCAGTTCTACACAAGGTATGCCCCGTAGTTCCATAACTGTTTTAGCTCCGAGTACATTTGTATTTTTTTTCACCCAAGTATTGGAGATATTTTTTAACTTATAAGCAGTGTCGATATTATTTTTTATATATAGTTTTGAGAGCTGCTTACCTACGCCCCAAATATTTGAAATATCAAATTTTTTAAGTTCCTCGTCTATATCTTTTTCTTTATCTAAAACTATTACACCTGTTTTATTTTTTTTAGCTATATAGTTTGCTACTTTACTTAATGTTTTAGTGTTAGCTATTCCAATGCTAGTTGGTATACCTGTCCATTTTAAAATTCTTTCTCTTATTTCTTTTCCATACTCATTAAGTCTTTGATTTTCAACAAAGGATAAACTTATGAAAGCTTCATCTATTGAATATATTTCCATCTTATCGGAAAATTCTTTTATCACCTTCATGACTCTTCTAGAAATATCTCCGTATAAAGCATAATTTGAAGAAAAAATTTGAACATTATTTTTCTTTACTAAATCTTTAACTTTAAAATAAGGTTCTCCCATTTTAATACCAATTTTTTTTGCTTCTGTTGATCTTGAGATTACACACCCGTCATTATTAGAGAGTACAACAACTGGTTTATTTATTATTTTAGG
>CAJQSV010000013.1 GCA_905616445.1 uncultured Pelagibacteraceae bacterium | reverse complement strand
ATCTTTTGTTTTTTTATTATAACCAATTTCCTTGTCTTTTTTTCCTTTCCATGCAATTTTAATATTTACACACTTAAAGGCCTCTTCAACAAATTCTCTAACGCTTCTAGTGATGCCTGTTGCTACAACGTAATCATCCGGTTTATTTTTTTGAAGCATTAACCACATTGACTCAACATAATCTTTTGCATAACCCCAGTCACGTTTTGCATCTAAATTACCCAAATAAAGAGTTTCTCTTTTTTTTTTAGAAATCTCTGCTACAGCTCTACTTATTTTTCTTGTAACGAAAGTTTCTCCTCTCTTTGGCCCTTCATGATTAAATAAAATTCCATTACAAGCAAACATTTTGTAAGACTCCCTATAAGATACAGTCATCCAATATGCAAAAAGCTTTGATACACCGTATGGACTAACTGGTTTGAAAGGAGTTTTTTCGTTTTGAATCTTACTGCCATTACCAAACATTTCAGATGTGGACGCTTGATAAAATTTTACTTTTTTTGTAAGATCTAAAATTCTTATTGCCTCTAAAAGCCTTAAAGCTCCAATTGCATCTGCATTGGCTGTATACTCAGGTGTTTCAAAACTTGTATGGACATGTGATTGAGCTGCAAGATTATAAATTTCATCAGGTTTAGTTTCTTTTATTATTCTGATTAAATTTGTAGAGTCCGTCATGTCCCCATAATAAGGAACAAAATTTGTTGCTTTCTGAAAGTCATTGTATAAATGCTCTATTCTTAGCGTGTTAAAAGTAGAAGATCTTCTTTTTACCCCTATAACTTTATAGTTTTTTTTTAATAAAAAATCAGCCAATAAAGAACCATCTTGCCCAGTTACTCCAGTTATTAGTGCTATTTTTTGTTTTTTGTTTGTCATGATCTATTGAATAATCTAAAATAACTATATCTACAACAATCAAATAAAATAATAAAAAGTATTTATGATTAAGATAGGAATTAATGGATTTGGAAGAATTGGAAGGCTTGTTTTAAGAGCGCTTCTAGAAAACTACAAAGATAAAATACAGATTCTTGCTATTAACGATCTAGGCTCAATCGAAGCTAACGCACATCTGGTTAAATACGATAGTACTCACGGAACATTACCTTACGATGTTGAAACATCTAAGAGTGGATTTAAAGTATTAAATCAAGATATAAAAGTTTTTGCTGAAAGAGATCCTGCAAATCTAACTTGGGGTAAATTAGGGGTAGACGTTGTATTAGAGTGCACTGGTTTGTTTTTAGATAAAGCTTCAGCTAATAAACATATTAAAGCTGGTGCAAAAAAAGTAGTCATTTCAGCACCCGCTAAAGAAGTAGATTTTACTGTAGTACAAGGCGTTAATAGTTCTGAGCTTAAAAAAGAACATAATGTTATTTCAAATGGATCTTGTACAACAAATTGTTTAGCACCTGTCGCTATGGTTTTAGATAAAAGTTTTGGTATTGAATATGGGTATATGACAACTATTCATAGTTACACAGGAGACCAAAAATTGTTAGATACGCTTCATAAAGATTTAAGAAGAGCAAGGGCATCTGCTGATTCAATGATACCTACTTCAACAGGCGCCGCAAAAGCAATGAGTTTGGTTTTACCTAGTCTTAATGGTAAATTAGATGGTACAGCAATAAGAGTACCGACTTCTAATGTTTCCTTAATAGATTTTACTGTAGTTACAAAGAAAGATGTTAGTGCTGATGACATTAATAACGCAATGATTGCTGCTTCAAAAACAAATGAATTAAAAGGTATACTTGGTATAAATAATAAACTTTTAGTTTCAAAAGATTTTAACCATAATCCGCACAGTTCAATTTTTGACACAACTCAAACACAAGTAATTAAAAATAAATTCAGTAGAGTGTTATCTTGGTATGATAACGAATGGGGTTTTTCTAATCGAATGTGTGAGACAGCTATTCAAATAGCTAGTTTAATTTAATTTCCTGTTTTAAAAAATCTGATCATATTAGTCATTTTAGCATGACCAAAAGGCAAACCGGCCGTTATAATCACGTTATCATTTTTCTTAATAGATTTATCTTTTTTAATAATTTGTTTAGAAATATCCATCATGTCTTTCCATCCATGTGCATCTCTACTATTAATAGATTCAACACCCCAATACAAACTGGTTTGTCTAGAAACATTTATATTTGGAGAAATAGTAATAATTTTGACAGACGGTCTCATTGTAGAAACTAATTTTGCTGTACTACCGGAATTTGAAAAAGCGATAATAGCTTTAACTGTTGGATTGTAAGCTAAATCTTTGACAGATAAGACAACTGATTTTCTCGGGTCTTGATTAATATTAACTTTATTTTTAAAATCTTCAATATTTTTTTTTTTATATTTTTCAGTTGAAACTATAGCGTCGCTCATAGCTTTTACTGTTTGTAAGGGAAATCTTCCCACTGCTGTCTCCGCTGAAAGCATAACTACATCAGCTCCTTGAAATATTGCTGTTGCCACATCATTAATTTCTGCACGCGTAGGAGTGCTACTTTCAATCATACTTTCAAGCATTTGAGTTGCAACAATTACAGGTTTTGAGAAATGAGAACACTTTTTTATTAAATCTAATTGAACTTGAGGAACATCGCTATGCCCAATATCAATAGCTAAATCCCCTCTAGCTACCATAATTGCATCTGTAGCAGCGATAATCTCATTTATATTTTTTAAAGCTGTTTTATTTTCAATTTTACTAATTATTCCCATATCATTATTAATTAATTTTCTAGATTCATGAATTAATTTAGCATTTTGTATGTAGGACAGGGCTATCCAATTACAGCCTAATTTTTTGGCATGTTTTATGTCTTTTTTATCTTTACTTGTTAACCTATCAAAAGGAATAAAAAAATTTTGCAGGTGTATACTTTTATTAGTGCTAATTTTGCAGTTTCTATTTTGACAAACCGTTAAAACTCCGTTTGGTAATTTTTTGATTACTTTGAAAGAAAATTTCCCATCATCTAATAATATTTTATTTCCTTTTTTTAATTTTTTAAGAATAGAAGGGTATGGAAAACATACTCTATTTTGATCGCCTATTTTTTTATTGTTATCAAAAATATATTTCTGGTTAGGTTTTAAATTTAAAAAATTGGCACCAATCTTTCCTATTCTTAATTTTACACCCTGTAAATCAGCGATAATAGAAAGTCTTTTTTTGGTTAGTTTCTCAACTTTTCTTATTTTAGTAACTATTTTTTGAATACCTTGAACATTGTGGCTAAAATTAATTCTAAAAGCATCAACTCCATTTTCAACAAGGCTTTTTAATTTTTTTTGGTCATATATAGCTGGCCCTAAAGTAGCAATAATTTTAGCTTTTTTGTTCATAAAAGTGATTTGTTTTATATTAACACTTTTTTTAAGTCTGAGCGACAAAATACTCCAAGTTATCTGCTTGGAGTATTTTTTTTGACTATGAATTTTAATTATTTGTGTTTTTTCTTTAAATCTTTTTTCAGATCTTCATGGTCACCAACAACGGTGTGATATTTACTTTTGGTAACGTATTTCTCCAAGAAAGGCACTGCTAGTAAAGGTAAAAAACCACCAATAACTATTCCAAAAGCTGCACTTTTTAAATCAGGATCAGCCAATGCAGCGATAAAGTCTGCAACAATATGGGCAAAAACTATTCCAACAATTCCAGCAATTGCACCGTTAGATATTATTTTTAAAAAACGGTTTATGCTCCAACCTGTATAAAAACCAACTAGAGGAATTAAAGTATGAATAAACCCAAAAGTTGCACCTCTTAAAATACTATGTTCCTCTATTAATTCTTCCATAAAGTGAAGAAATTCTGGCACCTTATGTGAATGACCTTCTGCAGCTCGAAGAAAAGCAAAGCTAAATATATATATTATTACAGTTAAAAGACTTACTTTTTTCATTAATTGCACTCCTTACACGTTGTTGTTATTTCTAAGTTAAAGTTATTAAAATTAAATCTTTTCTTTGATTTAATATTTTTAATTATTTTTGAAAATAAGTCTGTTTTTAATTCTTCAGCAACACCACAATCATTACATACTGCTAAAACAGCATTGTGCTCATGTGCTTTAGTCGTATTACAAACATGCGCTGTATCACAAAGATGAAAAGTTTTATTTTTATTAGTTTTATGTATTAAGCCATTAGTAGTTAGGTTCTTTAGAGCCCTATAAACTGTCATTGGCTGTATAGATTTAGATTTAAGTACAATATTTAATATCTGGTAAGCAGTAAGCCCTTTAGGACTTTTTTTTAAGCTGTTTAGCACTAGTCTATTATTTTCACTCATAGTTATGTTATAACATAACGTATCTATATGTCAAAAAAAAAGATATACTTTAGGAATGAAAAATCTTGAGATAGAAAAAATAGCGAATAATCTTGTTAAGGCATTTACTAACAATAAAACTATTTCTTCTATCCCAATAAAATACACCAAAAATATGCAGGAAGCTGAAAGTTTAAGAAGGCTATGTGAAAGCAAAATAAAAGATCCAATTATTGGTTTTAAAGCTGCTGGAACCGGTATTCCTGTATTAAAAAAATTAGGTGAGAAAGAACCTTTTTACGCATCTATCTTTAAAAAAAATGTTTTAAAAAGCGGCAAATCAGTTAAGGTTAACCCTTATACCCTTGGAATTGAACTTGAAGTTGGGTATCTAATAAAAAAAAGCTTTTTTCAATCAAAAGGTTTAATAAATTTTACAAATATACACAAACATATTTCACACATGATGTCGGCAATTGAAGTTGTTGGTTACAGGCAAAAAAAGAAAGGAATAAAATTTCTTGGAGATCTATGTAGTGATTTTGGAGCAAATGTTAAATTTGTTGTAGGCAGGAAAAGTATATATAAAAAAATTAATTTTGCTAAATTAAAATCACGCATAGAAAATAAAAAAAATAAACAATTAGTGTTTGGTCATACAAAAACTGTTTATATAAACCCACTTAACTCATTAAAATTTGTTTTAAACAAATTAAAGAATGATAAAATTGTTCTTAATAAAGATTTTTATGTATTCACAGGATCTACCATAGGTGTTACTCCAATTTTAAGCAAAGGTATTTACCACGGTCAAATAGAAAAAATTGGATCTGTGAAAGCTAAAATAATTTAATTTTTTCTTATTTGATAGACTTGTAGAGCCAAGCTCTTTTATCAACATAATCAGAAAAAATTTTTATCGTAAGCTCAGTTGGTAAAATAAAAATCGAACGTTTATCTTTTTTATTTCTTATTGTTTTAAAATAATTCTTTTTAACCGCTTGGTCTATGTAGGTATTTGAAGTTAAATAAGAGCGTTCTGAAAATTTTATTAATTGATTCTTTGTAATTGTTTCATTCTTAAGATAGGCAATCATAACTTTATGAAGCATCAGCCAATGAGCTGGATTAATTGAAAACCAATCAAGAACATCATTTTTAGCTTTATCTGTAAAATCCTTAAGAGAAATTTCTGCTAACTTTATAGTTTTTAATTCTTTTTTTGAAATTGAGCTGGACATATTTTTTTAAAATTTTATTGAAAATAAAAAAATATAGCAATGTTTAATTTTTATACTTTTGAGGCTAGTTCTTTGTATATATTGTTAATTCTATAGATTTCATCTGCGGTATTAAAATAACATTCATATTCAATTTCATCTGGTGTCACATCACAGTGATAGTGCCCAGCTTCTTGTTTATTGTTGTATGAATGAAAATGTGTATGTTCAGAAGATTCTCTTAAATTCATATCCCCTCCTGTTGGATCACCAGTCCATAAAACAGAGTAGCATTGGAGTTCAGAGCCAACAGATTGATAAAATTGAAGAAAATCTTTGACACATTTCATTTGTTTTGGATCATAGTATTCGTGTTTAATATCTTCGTAATCTGGCTGAACATGAGATTTGATTTTTCCTTTTAAAACCCTGAAAACTCCAGCTAATCCTAAATGATCATTACCTTTTAAATCTAAATTTTCTAATAAAGCAGCTCTTATTGCTTGGGTTAAAGAACCCTGTTCTCCAGATCTACCTTTAATTAAAATTTTAATTACTCTGCCTTGCTCACCATCTGTATAAAATATGTTACCCAGTCCACCATGCTTTCTATCGGTATAATCTTTGGCTACACATTCTTTATTTTTTCCTACCATAGCAATAACTGACTTAGATTCTTCTGTTATAAAGTTGTCGTTAATAACTAGTTCACCGCAGTGTCCACCTAAACAAGACATAGCACCAGATCCAGCTCCAAAAGCATACGATTTTTCTGAACCAATTAATTTAGCAACTTCTTTAAAATCAAATTCTGCTCCAATATATTTTTTGTCATGCATATATGGTTCACCACCAACATCAGTAATTTTTTGATTTCCAGACATACCTTCAGCAGGACAATCCCAATCCTTCAAGTTAGGGCAGTCTACTACAGAAACCGTTACTTCTTTAAAATTGTTAGAAAGACCTTTTTGCAAAGCTTTACATATCTCGTCTAAAGATATTTTTTTAAAACTAGCTTTTTCAATTGTTAATTTCATTTGTTTATTATTTATTTTTTAATATTAGTATTGTCCAGTTAAATTTTTATTTTCTTGCCAGATTTTGAACTTCTTAAAATTGCATCTAATATTTTAAGAGAGATTAACCCATCATTTCCATTAATTTTTGGTTTAGTTTTTTTTCGAACAATATCACATAAGTGATCTATTTGATTAACCAATGTATATTTACTTGATTTTACACCCTCATCTTTATAAAATATTTTTTTCCACCAACTTCTTTCTTTCTTATTGTACCAATGTTTTAAATTAGGAAATTGGACAGAACCTTTTGTGCCACCTATATAATAAGATGATTGATTAGTAGCTGGATAAGTAGGATTTTCACCAGAAGTTAATTCGTAACTCCAAGGCGCAACAATTGTATCCGAAACATTCAAAGTACATAAAGCTCCAGACTTAAAAACTAGATTTACAATTGCTGTATCTTCAACTCTATATCTTCTAATTGAGTTAGATGTCAGTGCTTGAACAGAATTTACAGGTCCCAGAAGATAGCATATTAAATCTATATCATGAACTAAGTTTATGCCTAAAGGACCGCCACCTTTTTTTATTCTCCATTTTTCTTTGAAATAATCTTTATGTTTATAGACCCAACACATGACATTTGCTGAGACAATTTTACCTAATTGTCCCGATTCTATTTTTTTTTTCAACGATGCAACTATTGAATTATGCCTTCTGTGGTAACCAATTAAAAGATGAGTTTTATTTTTTTTTGAATTATTAATTATTTTTTTTGCAGATAAAAGGTTGTCAGAAATAGGCTTTTCTAAAAGCACAGGAATTTTTGCTTTTAAAAAACTGGAAGTATGTTTTTCATGAAACTGGTTTGGTGTAGCAATAATAACAGCATCTGGTTTATTATTTTTTAATAGTTCTCCAGAAGTTTTATAAAAGGGGACTTTATTTTTTTTTGCATGCAAACGAGAATCTTTATTAATATCTACTATTGAATGTAGAATTGCTTTATGAGAACGTTCAATGGCATTAAGGTGTTGATTTCCCATTAAACCAATTCCAACAACTGAAATTTTAACTTTTTTCATAAACTTATTAAAATTACAACTTTTGAATGTATTTTCAAATAATATTTTCATTATTCATAGTAAATAATTGAATTTTAATATTATAAAATTAATAGATTATATATAAAAAATATATATAATAATTATACTTAAAATGATTAAAAAAGATTTAAAAGTAGCTGTTCTCGGGGCTGGCGCAATGGGATGCTTGTTTGGAGGTTTATTAGCCGAGAAGGGTCTTGATGTAGCTTTAATCGATGTTTGGAAAGAACATGTTGAAGCGATTAATAAAAATGGTTTAAAAATGGATGGACATGGTGGCGATAGATTTATTAAAATTAAAGCAACTGTAAATCCTAAAACATTAGATAAAGTTGATGCAATTATTATAATGTGTAAAGCTACTGCTTTAGAGCAAGCTTTAATAAATTCAAAAAATATTATTGGTGACAATACAGTTCTAATGTCTTTTCAAAACGGTATTGGCCACGAAGCTATTATGCAAAAAATTGCAGGAAAAGAAAAAGTATTAGGCGGCACAACAACACAAGCTGCAAACATTATAGGACCAGGAAATATTAAAAACCACGCATCTTTACCGTCTTGGATTGGTGAATACGATGGTGGAATGAGTGATAGGGTTAAAGATGTAGCAGAAACCTTTACTGCTTATGGATTAGAAACTATAGCATCCGACAATGTTAAAAAAAGAAAATGGATGAAGTTATTTGCATTAACAGCAATCGGTCCTTTGTCTGCTATGTTTGACATGAATCATACTGAACTTTATATAGCAAATAAAAATCAAAGTTTTGCAAGAGATCTAGGAAAAAAAATAATTTTAGAAACTCGAAGTGTTGCCTTAGCAGACGGAGTTGATGTATCTGAAGATGAATGTCTTGAGATGTTTAATAAGATAGTTGATTCAAATCAAACAAATAAATCATCTATGGCATTTGATATTTTATACAAAAGAAAAAGTGAAATAGATTTTATAAACGGAGCCGTATCTTTGATTGGTAAAAATCATGGTGTGCCAACACCCTTAAACGACATGTTATATAAAATGATACGAGTGAAAGAAGGCGTTTACACTTAATTTTTAAGATGATTAATATTGAATAATAATTCAAAGAATCATAGAATTCACAAATGACCTCAAAACTTAAAGATAAGTTTGATAGACAGGGTTTCTTAGTTGTTAGAAATGTTTTAAATTTTAATTTTGATTTAAAACCTATCTTGAATGACGTTGAATTTATAATGAATAGATTGGTTTATAAGTTTGTTGCGAAAAAAAAATGTGACACCGTATTTAAATATGATTTCTGGAAAAAATATACCTTCTTATCAAAATTAAATATTAAAGATTTTGATCAGTATTTTAACATTAGACCTCCTAAAGAAAATTTGACAAAAGACAGTGATTTTTTTGCCTCTCAATCAGTCTGGAACTTAATTAGGAATAGACATATCTTAGATATAATCGAAAAATTAATTGGATCAGAAATAAATTCAAACCCTGTACAAAATTCCAGAATTAAGCAACCTGAAAAATTTTTAAAAAAAAAAATTTTATATGATGGTTTAAGCGGAAGAACGCCCTGGCATCAAGATGCTGGTGTCTTAAGCCAAAGAGGACAAAAGTACACTGATTTAATCACATGCTGGATACCTTTTACTAAAACTACTAAAAAAAACGGCTGCATGATTACAGTTCCAGGCTTACAGAAAAAAGGTTTATTTAATCATGACGCTGATTCCAAAGGTCAGGCACATATTAGAAATAGTGAGCTGTTAAATAAATTAAAAACTGTAGCTTTAGAGGCAAATCCTGGTGATATTGTTTTACTGGGCAAACATACAGTTCATTGTTCTCTACCAAATATTTCAAATAATTTTAGAATTAGCATTGATTTAAGGTACCACAAATCTGGACAACCTTCCGGCAGAGATTTACTTCCTAATTTTTGTGTGAGGAGTAAAGATAAAAAAAATATTAAAATTTATAATTTTAAACAATGGTTATCTATTTGGGAAAAAGCCAAACAAAGATGTCTTCCTAAAAAGTATACTTTTAAATATCAGACACCGACATTCAAAGGAAAGAAAAGAGATTTAATCAATCTTATTTAATGAAGTCTGTAACAAAAAGAATTTATTTAATAGATTTTTCTCTAGCTGTATTAGGTTATGTACTTTTTGTACTATTTGATACTTTGAATAAAAAATTAACAGGTTCTTATCATGTGTCACAAATTATATTCGTAAACTCTATTTCAGCTTTGTTGCCAATATTTCTTTTTACTCAATTAAGAAATGGCTGGGTAAAGTTAAAAAAAGTGAAATTAAAGATACATTTTTTTAGATCTTTATTGATGTTTTTAGCAATGCTTGCTTTTATAACTAGCTTACGTCACTTATCACTTGTTGTGATGTACAGTGTCGCTTTTACAGCGCCATTAATGCTCACAATCGGAGCAAATTTATTTCTAGGTGAAAAAGTAGGCTGGAGAAGATATACAGCCATCATCGTTGGTTTTTTAGGTGTCGTAATTTCTTTAGACCCATTTAACGAACCTTTAAATAAATATATTTATTTAACCTTTTTAGCACCATTATTTGTTTCAATTAGTTGGCTGATTGTTAGAAAATATGGCCAAACAGAAAATGTTTTTTCTTTTTTGATCTATGGAAAGGTTTTCTTATTATTATTTTCGGGTTTTTTTTTAATTACAAACTTTGTTACAATGAATTTAAATGATTTTATTGTAAATTTTACTAGCGGCATCATTAGAGGAATAGCATTAATATTTATTATAAATTCAGCAAGACACTTACCTTCATCTTTATTTGCACCAACTCAATACATTCAAATATTTGCTGGGGCAGCACTCGGTTTTTTTATATTTGGTGATATCCCAACCTTAAATAACTACCTAGGAAATATACTAATTATAGCAGCTGGAATTTATATTATTGTAAGAGAAATAACATTATCAAAAAAAATTGTTTCTATAGCCGCTAGACCTGCTACGATTCCAACCGGTGCAAAAGAGTAATTACTATTATATTAAGTAAATTTTTGAATTTATATTTGCTGTAAATAATATACACGGTTAGAACTATATTTTGCCTTATTATATAAGTACAAAAGCATTTAATTTAGAATATATAAATAGTGATTACAAAATTTAAAAAAAATAATACACCCGCACCTTTAAGTATTTTAAGAAGCATAATTAATCATTTAGATTCCAAGAGAAAAAATCAATTAGTTTTAGTATTAATATTATCAATATTTGCATCTATAGTTGAGACAATTTCTATAGCAATGCTAGTTCCCTTTATGAGTTTTTTTATCAACCCTGAATTATATTTATTTAATAGTTTTTTTGAAAAAATCTTCTTTTTTTTTAATTTAAAAAATAATAATGAAATATTAGCGTTAATCAGTTTTTTTTTTATTTTAGCTGTCTTAGTAAGCGGGATCATAAAGTTACAATATATAAAATTTTCTAACTTAGCTGCAGAAAATATTACTAGTGATTTTAGAATAAAGATATTTAATTTTTTAATTAACCAAGACTATAATTATTATCAGAAGCACGGTTCAAATGAATTGATGAGCAACTTGTCCCAAAAAACGACAACACTTATGGTTTTTATTTTTTCCTCTCTTAATATGTTAAATGCATTTTTAATTTCTACAGCAATAATTAGTATTCTTATTTTTAATGAACCTTTTTACACACCTATTATAATTATAGTTATTGGTTTGTTTTTTTTTATAATCTTTAAGATAAAATCTAATTCTATTTTGCAAAAAGGAGAAAAGATTAATTCTAATCAGAACTTTATTATCGATATATTTGAAAACAGCGTAGGTTATTTACCTGAAATAATTATCTACAATCTAAAGAATTTCTTTTCTTCAATTTTGACTAATGTGTCCAAGGTAACCGCTCATTCAGCTGCTGAAATTAGAACGATAAGTATGATACCTCGTGTTTATCTTGAAACATTTATTATAGTTTTTTCTGTATTTTTTATTTATTTTTCAGGTTTTACAGAAAGAACAATTGAGACAAACATCTCCTATTTAGCAATTTTGGCTTTTGGTGCGCAAAAGTGTCTACCTCTTATTAATAGTTTATACTTACTTTCTGTTAACTTTAAAGGTGCCACGCCCACAGTTTTAACTTTTTTGAATATTTTAAAAGATGATAAAAAAAAAATAATAGAAGACACGCATTATGATAAGCTTAATTTCAATAAAATTATCAAACTAGATAAACTTTCTTTTCAATACGACACTAACTTTCCCAAAGTTCTGAACAATATAAATTTAGAAATTATCAAAGGAGAAAAAATAGCCATAAAAGGTGAAACAGGCTCTGGTAAAAGTACCTTAATCAATATTCTCTCGGGTTTATTAGATCCGACACAGGGAAGAATTGTAGTTGATGGAGTTGAAGTAGACAAAAATAATAAAAAAAATTGGCAAAGAAATATTTCATTAGTTCCCCAAACAATTTTTCTGAACGATGCAACGATACTTGAAAATATTGCAATTGCGATAAATTATAATAAAATTGACATTGTTAAAGCAAAAAAATGTGCTGAATTAGCGCAAATAAATGATTTTATCGAAAAACTTCCAAATAAATATAACGAAAATGTGGGTGAAAGAGGCATTAGACTTTCGGGTGGACAAAGACAAAGGCTGGGCGTGGCAAGGGCGCTTTACCGAAACTCTAACTTAATAATTATGGACGAACCAACAAATGCTTTAGATTTTAAAACTGAAAACTTAGTAATGGACTCTATAATGAAGCTAGATAAAAAAATAACTATAATAATGATATCCCATAGCAACAACACTCTTAAATATTTTGATAAAATTATTGATATGGATAAGTTTAAAAAATCTTACTAGACGAAAATTTAATGAGCAGAAAAAATTTACCACTAGTAATTTCATTTATGGGTGTAGACGGATCTGGTAAAACAACACTTGCAAAAAAATTAATTAAATTTTTTAAAAATTCAAAATACCTTCACTTAAAACCGTACATTCTATGTAAAGATAGAAGAACTGTTGTTAAAGAACCTTATAAACAGAAAATGAGCAGTTCCTCCATTAGTTTATTAAGATTATTTTCTTGGCTTGTTTCATACAAAGTATTCTTTTTTAGAAATAAAAAAAAAAATTTATTTATATTTGACAGATATGCTCACGATATTATTCTTGACCCTTTGCGTTATAAGCATAATTTATCAAATAGTTTAACAAAATGGATATTAAATATTTTTCCTAAACCTGATTTGTGGATATTCTTAAAGCCATCTATCAAAACTTTAAAATCACGAAAATTTGAGCTTTCTGATGAAGATTTAAAACATCAGCTTAAAAAGTATTCTATTTTTTTTACAAATAAAAAAAATGTGTTAATACTAAACACTAATAAGCAATATAAAATATTAATAACAAAAATTTTAAAAAGAATAGATCGTATCGTTAAATGAAAAACATTTTGATTACCGGTGGAGCTGGATATATCGGATCTCACGTTACAGAATTTTTAGTAAAAAATAAAAAAAAAGTATTTATCGTAGATAATCTATCAACTGGTTTTAAAAAATTAATTAATAAAAAAGCTAAATTTTACAATCTTAATATTCTTGACGGCAAAAAAATAAGAAAAATAATTATTAAATTCAAAATTGACTCAGTTATTCATTTAGCTGGAAGTCTTATTATCAGCTCTGGAGAAAAAAACCCTAAACTCTATTACAAAAATAATGTACTTGGCACAAAAAGCGTCCTTTTAGCTTGTAAAAACACTTCTGTAAAAAATTTTATATTTTCTTCAACAGCTGCAGTTTATAAAGATAAACAAAAAATTGTTCACGAAAAATCTATTATTAAGCCAAAAAGCGTATACGGAAAAACAAAAATTAAGGCAGAAAAAATAATTATTTCAAACTGTCAAAAGCTAGGAATTAATTACGCAATTCTCAGATATTTTAATGTGTGCGGTGCAAGTCTTTCAGGAAAAATAGGTTTAATCGCAAATACAGATTCTTTGTTTAAAAATATCTCTGTAGCATTAATGAAAAAAAACCCAATTATTAAAATTTATGGAAATGATTATAATACACCTGATGGAACAACTATTAGGGACTATATCCATGTTACTGATTTGGCAGAATTACATCTTAAAATACTAAGCAAAATATCTAAAACTGGTAAATCAACAATTGTAAATTGTGGTTACCATAGAGGTATTTCGGTAATAGAGACAATAAATGAATTTAAAAAACAAACAAAAAAAAATATAAGCATATCATACGAAAAAAGAAGACCAGGTGATTTAGCTATGGTAGTTGCAAATAATAAGAAATTAAAAGAAACTATTAACTGGAGTCCAAAATATTACAAACTAAGCACAATTGTGAAATCTTGTATTAAATGGGAAAAAATAATTAACAGATAAATTTTGATATTTGTTGTATCGGATCACTTAATAACTATTATCTTGAAATGCACAAAATAGACGATGTTAATAGTATTCTTAATGCTGTTAACGAAATCATCTTAAAGCCTAAAAAAATAAAAACTAATGTTATTAATGATCAAAAATTTTTCCCCAAGTTAGATCAGGACTTACAAATTTCACCAGATGTTGACAGGCTTATTCTTGAAGCCGAAGAATATAAAAAAAAATTAATACTTAAGCCCCTACAAGTTAATTTAACTCAAAACAAAAATGATATAATAACACCAAAAAATTATAATAAAACTTTAGAAGAAGATAATTCACAAATCATTACACGATTACATGCAAAAATAAAAAATTTAGAAAATGAATTAAGAAATACTGAAACCAACCAAAAAAAAATTGTCATTAAAGATAAAACTTTTAATGATAAAAAAAAAAGTAAAACCTTTTTTAATTTTAGAAACACAGAAGTTCTTAAAGATGAAGTTGTTAAATCTTTAAAGATACAAGATTCTTCAATTGAAATTTTAAATAAAAAAGTAGAAATCTTTAAAGAAACAGAAGAGAAATTACGTCTACGAATAATAGATTTAGAACTAGATAAAACAATACTATTAAAGGAAAAAGAAAAATTTTATGAGTTCAAAAATTATAGTAATTATATAAATCATACAAAAGAAAAGTTAAAGTCTATTTATAAACAAGTTGAAAAACAAAAAAAAATATTTATAAATTTAAAAAATTATTCTGTAAAAACAGAGCGTGAAACTGAGTTTTTTAAAGAAAATTATGAAAAATCTATTATTGAAAATAAAGTAATCAAAAGAAGACTAGCAATTGCCAAAGAACAAATAGTTATTTACGAAAGCAACAAACTAGATCTTTTATCATCTATTAACCAATTAAATGAAATTTTATCTAAGACAAATATTGCAACAAATATATCTCCAATTAAAAAATCTCAAGAAGAAAACACTTCTACCAAAAAAAAAAAAACCACATCCACTGAATAATTTTAATTATTTTTTTTAATATTTCTTATTTTTTTTAAAAAAAATAGCTGATTTTTATTAAGTAATAATTTTTTAAATGTGACTTCCTGTAAACAATATACTCTTAATAATTAGTGCGACAATATATGCGATTGATAATCATTATCATTGATAATAGTTATCATTAACATTACAATTAACTTAACAGAAAGAAAATATGAGAAAAATAGCACTATTAGGTATCGCATTAACGCTTTGTATTACTTCTTTGTTTGCAAACGAAGTCAACGTTTTTAGCGCCAGACATTACGATTCAGATATTCAACTTTACCAAAAATTTACTTCTAAAACAGGAATTAAGGTGAACGTTGTTTCTGGTAAAGACAAAGCTCTCCAAAAAAGAATAAGTGAAGAAGGAGCAGATTCAAAAGCTGACTTATATATTACCGCTGACGCAGGTAGATTGGGTGCATTTGATGCTGCTGGGATGTTTCAAAATTCAATGTCTTCAAAAATAAAAGCTGCTGTTCCTTCTAATCTAAGATCTAGAAATTGGACTGGGATAGCTAAAAGAGCAAGAATTATTTATTATTCACCCGAGAGAGTTAATGTAAATGATCTTAACGGAATGAGATACGAAGATCTTGCAGATCCTAAATGGAATGGGAAAGTTGTAATTAGACAATCAAATAACGTTTACAATCAATCTCTTGTTGCGTCATTAGTTCAAAATAATGGAAAAAAAGCTACAGCAAAATGGGCTAAAGGTATTGTGTCAAATATGGCTAGAGATTCAAAAGGAAACGACAGAGCACAAATTCTAGCAGTTGCTGCAGGTGAAGCTGATTTGGCAGTAGCTAATACTTATTACTACGCATTGATGCTATCAGGCAGTAAAGGGGAAGAGCAAAAAGCAGCAGCAAAAAAAGTTTTGCCTTTTTTCCCAAATCAAAATGACAGAGGAACTCATATGAACATTAGCGGAGGTGGTATTATAAAAACAGCTCCAAATAAAGCTAACGCTATAAAGCTACTTGAGTTTTTATTAACCAAAGATGCACAAGAACATATAGTTAATAATACTTTTGAATATCCAATTATTGATGGTGTAGAGCCTCATGAGTTGGTTCAAGCAATGGGCCTTGGTTTTAAACAAGATCTTAAAACTAAAGTAGTCTCTTACGGAAAAAAACAAGCTGATGCATTAGAAGTAATGTTAGCTGCAAAATGGAAATAAAAAGATACCCTTCTATTTATTTTTTAGTGAGAGAAATGAGAAAAGATTTATTTGGTGTTGATACAAATAATCCAACTGACGGAGTTAGTTCATTATCTTCGAAAATGAAAAATTTTTATTTTTCATCAGTGTGTAAAAAAATCGACATTAATAAATGGAAGGAAATTAATTAATTTTTTTCTTAAGTGCCCATAATTACTTTTAGTGAATTACCCCACTAAATGTGTTATGGGCATAATATAAATGTTTTTTAAAAAAATTAATATTTGGTATTTAAGTTCCTTCTTAATATCTCTAATAGTAGCAATACCAATACTAACAGTTTTTAGTAGTTTTTTTGATACCACCGGAAACTATTCAATAATTTTAAAAAATACTTTTTTATACGAATATATTTTTAATTCTTTAGTTCTTTTAATAGGCGTCCTAACATTAACATTTTTAATCGGTGTGACTTGTGCATATTTAGTATCTTTCTACAACTTTCCCGGTGTTAATTTTTTTAAATGGGCTTTAATCTTGTCATTTGCTGTACCCGCGTACATTTATGCTTACTCATTGACAGCTTTTTTTGAAAATTACGGTACAGCTTTTTCAATTTTAAAAAATATATTTGGTGAAGCCAACTACAATTCATATATACCTAAATTTGACGGCATGACAGGAGCCATACTGTCTATTTCATTCTCGTTATTTGGATATGTTTACGTTTTAACAAGAGCATCCTTTCATTATCAATCACAAAACTTAATTGAACTTGGTAAAAACTTAGGATTTTCCAAAAAAAAATCTTTTTTAAATATAATTTTACCCTCTGCAAGACCCGCTATTGTTGCTGGACTTTCTCTCGTAGCAATGGAGACATTGTCTGATTTTGGTTCCGTGTCTTTCTTCGGTGTTTCAACGTTAACAACAGGGATATACAATGCATGGATTTCATTTGATGATCTTGCACTAGC
This sequence comes from uncultured Pelagibacteraceae bacterium, assembly GCA_905616445.1. Lineage (GTDB taxonomy): Bacteria > Pseudomonadota > Alphaproteobacteria > Pelagibacterales > Pelagibacteraceae > Pelagilacustribacter. The sequence goes on along the minus strand of CAJQSV010000013.1, from coordinate 27,871 downwards.
AAATAGACTGTCTTTTTACCTGCTAATATTTATTCTTGGTCTATTTATCTTGGAAAATTTTTCTAGGAAAAAAGCCCAATATCACACACCTACTAAAAGTGGTTTAAAAAAAAAAATGCTTATAGATCTTACTGGTCGAAAATCTTTTCTAGCATTCAGTTTCTGTGCTTTAGTTTTTTTTGTTAGTTTTTTATTTCCTGTTTTACAGATGCTTTATTGGACAATTAGTTTTCCAAAACACTTAGTAGATTTAAATTTAATAAAGTTGTTTTCAAATACAATGTTATTAGTTATTTTATCAAGTATTTTACTAATTTCTTTAAGTTTTATTTCTAATTATGGAAATAGAGTAACCAGAAGTAAACTATTAGGTGTGTTAACTACTTTTTCTGTCTCAGGCTATGCTATACCTGGAATAATTTTAGCTGTAGCTTTCATTACTTTTATTTCTTGGTTTGACAATAACATCATTAGTTTTTTTGGTCTTAAAACAATTAAATCAATTTTTATTGGTTCAGTATTTGGTCTAATTTTAGTTTATTTTATTAGATTTTACTCATTAGCAAGCAATGGTCTTAAGTCAGGTTATCTAAAGATTAATTATTCAATTGATGAAAGCGCTTACTTGTTAGGTTACTCAAAACTTAAAACTTTTACAAATATTCATCTTCCTTATTTAAAAAATTCAATGTTATTAATTGGTATTTTGATTACCATTGAAATTATAAAGGAACTACCCATAACATTAATAATGCGACCTTTCAATTTTGAGACATTTGCAACTACAGCCTACATCTTTGCTTCACAAGACTTACTTGAAGCAGCTGCAGCACCATCTTTATTTCTTATTATTATTGCAAGTTTCTTTATTTTGATTACATCTAGATATATTCTTAAAGACTAAAATTATGAAAAAATTTTTTTTAGAGATAGATAATGTAACTTTTACAGCTAGCGCTAAAAATAAAGTTAACAATGTTTCTTTTCAGATTGAAAACAAAGGCGATATAATTTGTTTATTGGGTCCTTCTGGAATAGGTAAAACTACAATATTAAGAACTATTGCAGGTCTCGAAAGAATTGATTCTGGAAAAATTACTTTAAATAATCGTGTAATATCTTCCAATGATACGTATGTTGAACCAGAAAATAGAAATATTTCTTTAGCATTTCAAGATAATTCATTATTTCCACACTATAACGTTATTCAAAACATAGAGTTCGGAGCTGAGAGAAACAAGGATAAGAAAAAAAATTTAAATATTAATGAAGTGATTAAATTTTTACATTTAGAGCATATAAAAGATAAATATCCACATCAAATAAGCTCTGGAGAAGCTCAAAGAGCATCACTGGCTAGATCTCTTTTGTCAAATCCAGACTTATTATTATTAGACGAACCTTTGTCTAATATCGATCAAAACTTTAAAGAGGAAATCCAAGTTAAGCTAAAAAAAATATTAACAGAACATAAAATAACAACTATAATTGTAACTCATGACTCTTACGAAGCTTTTTATTTAGGAACTAAATGTGGAATTATTTTAGATGGTCAACTCAAACAATACGACGATCCGTATAACGTTTATCACTTTCCAAACTCTATTGAAGTAGTAAATTTTTTAAATAGAGGAACTCTGATACCGGCAAAAGTTACTGGAGAAAATACCCTAGAAAGTCTTGATCTTGGCACAATCAAAGGTAATTTCATCAAGCACTACCCAAAAGGATCAGACGTCAAGCTGTTAATACAACCCGAAGATTTAGAGCACGATGACGGAAGTAATTTAAAGCTAGAAGTTGTCGACAGACAATTTCGAGGAACTAACTTTATATATACACTTAAAACCCCAAGTAATTTAATGATTCCAGTATTTGTTCATTCACACCACATTCACCAGCATGAAGTCGATGAAAAATTTGGCATTAAAAGACCTATTAATATTGATCATATAGTTTGTTTCTAATAGAAACTTAAAACTTAATTAATTTTAACTTTTTCTATTACTTAAGTTGTATTAAATTAAACTAAGAGCGCCCTTAGCTCAGTTGGATAGAGCATCGGTTTTCTAAACCGAGGGTCGGAGGTTCGAATCCTCCAGGGCGCACCAACAAATTCAAATTTTTAGGAATTTAAAATACCGTCCAACATGCATTGCCTAGTAAGATATTTTTCTGAAATAAAAAAAATTTTTGGTATTTAATTTTAAAATGTGTAAAACATAACAACTAATATGAATAAAAATTTAATTAAAAAAAATCTAATTAAGCTAGAACCTTCAGCTACATTAGCTATAAACGAAAAATCAAAAGAATTAATATCAAGAGGTAAAAAAGTCTATCGTTTTGGTTTTGGACAGTCGCCTTTTCCAGTGCCTGAAAAAATAGTATCCGTTTTAAAAGAAAATGCCTATAAAAAAGATTATCTTCCAATGCAAGGGTTGCCGGAACTTAGAGAGGCAATCTCAAATTACTTAAGTGAAAAAACTGGAAATATTTTTTTAAAAGAAGATATAATTATCACACCTGGTTCTAAGGAAGGGATGTTTTTAATGCACATGGCATTCAACGGTGACATAATTTTACCAGCACCTAGTTGGGTTTCTTACGCCCCACAAGCAAATATTGCTTCTAACAAAGTTCATTGGATTCAAACTTCTGCTGACAACAATTGGTTTCCTACGGCCTCAGAATTAGAGAAAAAAATAAAATTGATTAAAAATAAAAATATTATTTTAATATTAAATTCACCAAACAATCCATCTGGGACAACTTGTAATAATTTAGAAGAACTTAGTAAAGTTGCCAGAAAATATAAAATTATAATTCTTTCTGATGAAATATATACTGATCTTAAATTTAATAAAAAATATAATTCTATAGCTAAACACTACCCTGAAGGAACTTGTATTACTGGTGGTTTAAGTAAGTGGTGTGGTGCAGGAGGATGGAGGCTTGGTTTTTTTGCTGCGCCCAAAGAATTAAAAAAACTAATGGATAATTTGAAAGTTTTAGCAAGTGAGACTTTTTCGACAGTTACCAGCCCTATTCAGTATGCAGCCTTAGAAGCGTATCAAGGCAATTATAGTGACTATAAATTAAAAACTACAAATATTTTAGAAACAGTAGGCATGTATGTCTATAAAAATTTAAGATCAAATAAAGTATTGATTAATCCACCACAAGGTGGCTTTTATTTAATGCCAGAATTTATCAATAAAAAATATAAAACTTCATCAGACATGTGTGCTGCGGTTTTAAAAGAAACTAGTGTTGCGTTATTACCTGGCTCTGCATTCGGTTTTAAACCAAATAAAATGCTAGCAAGGTTGAGTTTTACAGATTTTGACGGAAGTAATTTCTTAAAAAACGTTACTTTAAATAAAAAAATTAATAGTTTTGATGTAGAAAAATATGCACCAAACGTTGTTGATGGCACAAAAGCCCTTTCAAATTGGGCTAAAAAATTATAAATTTCTTCTTTGACCTTCTAAGCTTAACGTAGTTTAATATACGAATTAAATTAAACAATGAGGAAAAAATGAAAAAAATAACATCATTGATTTCTGCTTTTCTAGTAATGTTTGCTATAACAAGCTCATTTACTTCAATAGCAAAATCAGCAGAGTTCTTTACAATCGGCACTGGTGGACCTACTGGAGTATATTTCCAAACAGGTAATGCAATTTGTAAAATGTTGCACAAACAAGCGATAGCCAAAGAGCATGGAAGAAAAAAGGGTATAGACACAGCATATAGATGTACTGCTCCATCAACAGGTGGATCAAACTATAACATCGGTCAAATTAAAGATGGTGAATTCCAATTTGGTGTAGCACAATCTGACTGGCAGTATCATGCTGTTAACGGATCTAGCAAATGGAAAGGAAAAAAGTTTGGAAATTTAAGAGCTGTATTCTCAGTTCACAACGAACCTTTTCAAATCTGGGCCAGCAAAAAATCTAAAGTTAAAGATTTTAAAGGTCTTAAAGGCAAAACTGTTAACATAGGTAACCCTGGTTCTGGTCAAAGAGGAACTATGGAAGAACTTATGAAAGCAATGGGAGTTGACAATAGTTATTTCAAATCAACTACAGAACTAACTTCTTCTGAACAAGTAAAAGCTTTATGTGATGGTAAAATAGATGCATTTGGATACTCAGTAGGATTTCCAAATGGTGCTATGGAACAAGCAGCTACTTGCGGAGCAAAAGCTAGCCCAATAAACCTAACAGGCTCTCAAGTAAAAGGATTAATCAGTGGAGCAGACTACTATGCAAAAGCTGTAATTCCTAAAGGAACTTATTCAAATCAGAAAAAAGATGCTACAACTTTTGGTGTAAAAGCCACAGTAGTAACTAGCGCCACTGTTTCCGATGAACTTGTTTATTTAGTAACAAAAGCCGTGATGGAAAACTTTGATGATTTTAAAGCTCAACATCCTGCGTTTGGATTTTTGGAAAAGAAAAACATGATTAAAGATGGTTTATCTGCTCCATTACACCCAGGTGCAATCAAGTATTACAAAGAAGTCGGCTTGATGTAATCTAAGTAATAATTTAAATTAAAAAGGCCCAAATTATTTTGGGCCTTTTTTTTTATAATAAGTTATGTTCCCTCAAAATGAATAAAAATTTAAAAAGTAATGTTAAAGATAGAATTTATGAAGATCTATCGCCCACTAGAAACCTTTCTGGTATTCATTTAAAAATTGTCTCTTCAATAGCAATAATTTGGACTCTATTTCAGCTTTGGTATGCTTCACCATTTCCTTTCTGGTTTGATATTGGAATGTTTAAAGGACTGCCTGCTAGAGCTATTCACTTAGGATTTGCTTTAACATTAGTATTTTTGATATATCCTTTTTCTAAAAGAAAAAAAATTTCAATAATTGATATTTCAATTAGTTTAATAGGGGCATTCTGTTGTCTTTATATTTATTTTTTTTATGATCAATTAATTGACAGAGGGGGCATTCTTTTAAAATATAGTATCGGTCAATTTACAATTCCAGTTGAGATAATCATTGGAATGATTGGAATTACTATTTTACTTGAAGCAACAAGAAGAGCGATAGGTATGCCGTTAGTTATAATTGCTCTTTGTTTTTTATTGTTTTCATATTTCGGAAGATATGCTCCTGACATTATATCTCACGGAGGTCTTTCTTTAAAAAGATTAGTTGGTTTTCAGTGGTTTGATCAAGAAGCTATATTTGGAATACCCATTGGAGTTTCAGTTGATTTTATTTTTCTTTTCGTTCTTTTTGGGGCACTTTTAGAAAAAGCAGGTGGAGGAAAATATTTTTTAGATTTAGCTTTTGCAATGGTAGGAAAAATGCGTGGTGGCCCAGCTAAAGCTGCAATTCTTGGTTCAGGTATGACAGGATTAATATCAGGTTCTTCAATTGCTAATACCGTTACCACTGGAACATTTACGATTCCAATTATGAAAAAATCTGGTTTTTCAAAAGAAAAAGCAGGAGCTATTGAAGTATCCGCGTCAGTTAATGGACAAATTATGCCACCTGTAATGGGCGCAGCTGCATTTGTTATGGCAAGTTTTATTGGTGTTACATATTTTGAAATAGTTAAACACGCTTTTTTACCAGCGATAATATCTTATTTGGCTCTTTTTTATATTTCACATCTTGAAGCTTTAAAACTTGGTCTAAAAGGAATGGATGATAGCGACGTTCCTAATTTAAAAAAAACTTTTTTTTCAGGTCTTCATTTTTTAATCCCGATATTTGTTTTAATTTATTTGTTAGTTTTTGTAAGATTTACTGCTTCGTATTCTATATTTTATGCAACAATTTCTTTGTTAATAGTTAATCTGGCAAGCAGAGTGGTAAAAGAATCTAATTTTATAAATGCACTCAAAATTTGGTTTAGTGAAACAATAGTAGGATTTGAAAAAGGGGCATTAAACATGGTTGGTGTTGGTATTGCTATAGCGACAGCTGGTGTAATAGTTGGTGCTGTTGGTTCCACAGGCTTAAGTACTAATTTAATTATAGTTATCGAAAGTATCGCTAAGGACAATGTTATAATTTTATTATTTTTAACAATAATTTTGTGTTTACTTCTTGGAATGGGCCTTCCTACAACCGCAAATTATGTTGTTGTTGCCTCATTAATGGCAACAGTTTTAGTAGATGTAGGCAATGCGTCTGGTTATATATTTCCACTTATAGCTGTGCATTTATTTGTATTTTACTATGGTTTAATGGCAGACGTCACACCTCCAGTAGGTTTAGCATCTTATGCTGCGGCTGCGATTTCAGGTGGAGACCCACTAAGAACAGGCGTTCAAGCATTTTGGTATAGTTTAAGAACTGGAATACTTCCAATAGTTTTTTTATTTAATCACGAGTTGCTTTTAATCGGAATAGAAAACGTCTGGCATGGCTTAACTGTCATAGTTACATCTTTAGTAGGAATATTAGTGTTTACTTCAGCAACCCAGGGTTGGTTTATTAATAAATTAAGATGGTATGAAATAATTGTTTTTTTATTTATTTCACTATCTCTCTTAGCACCTGAAGCAGTTCTTAATAAATTTTATCCTAAATTTGAACAACAACAACTATCTGTTAAAAAAATTGAACCACTCTCACTTGATACAAATCGTGAAGTACACATCAAAGTAACTAGACCATCAGAATATGGAGATAGGTATAAATTGTTTGTAATTAATAAAAAAAGCTTTAATCAAAATTTTACAGTTAAAGATTACGGAATAAACTTATTAGAGAAAAATAGTAAAATAATTATTAACAAAATTACTTGGGATAGTTTAGCAAAAAAGTCAGGAGTTAAAACTGGAGATATAATTAGTAATTTTAAAGTTGAAAATCTAGAAAGACCAAACAAAGCAATAGTATATCCGTTCTCATTCTTACTTCTTTTTGGCTTTGGTTATTTGAACTATAAGAGAAAAAAGAATTAAAAGACTGTAATTAAAGCGTTAAAATTTGTATATTAAGTCATGACAAATTCGATAGTAATAACATCAGCAACAAGAACAGCCGTTGGATCTCTTGGTAAATCGTTAAAAAATATACCTGCAAATCAATTGGGCTGCTCTGTAATTGTTGAGTCTATCAAAAGATCAAAATTAAAACCGGCTGATGTTGACGAAGTTATCATGGGTCAAGTTCTTACTGGTGGTACAGGCCAAAATCCAGCAAGACAAGCTGCTGTTAACGCGGGTATTCCAAAAGAAAAACCTGCTTATATTGTAAATCAAGTTTGTGGCTCAGGGATTAGATCTGTAGTTTCTGGATTTCAAAGTATTTTATCTGCAGACTCAAATATAGTAATAGCGGGTGGGCAAGAAAATATGTCTTTAGCACCACATGCAATTCATTTAAGAGATGGTAAAAAACTAGGAGATGCACAAATAATAGATACCATGATAAAGGACGGATTATGGGATGCTTTTAATGGTTACCACATGGGCATCACCGCAGAAAATGTTGCGACAAAATTTCAAGTGACAAGAGATCAACAAGATAAATTTGCTTTTAGCTCTCAAGAAAAAGCTTTGAACGCTCAAAAAGATAATAAGTTTAACGATGAAATAGTAAACTTTAAAATCAAATTAAAAAAAGCAGAAATAGATTTTATTAAAGATGAACATCCAAGAGAAGGGATCAGCTTAGAAGCATTGATAAGACTAAAGCCTGTTTTTCAAAAAGATGGAACTGTTACAGCAGGAAACGCTTCAGGCATAAATGATGGTGCTGCTGCAGTAACCTTAATGTCAAATAAAGAGGCAGATAAAAGAGGACTAGATAAACTAGTATCAATTAAATCCTGGGCAAGCTGCGGAGTAGATCCAGCTTTGATGGGAACAGGACCAATTCCTTCTACGAAAAAAGCTTTAGATCTTGCCGGTTGGTCAGTTGAAGACGTAGATCTTTTTGAAGTTAACGAAGCATTTGCAGCTCAAAGTATTGCTGTTTTAAAAACACTTTCAATTCCGGAGGAAAAAGTAAATGTTAATGGTGGTGCTATCGCTTTAGGTCACCCAATTGGCGCTTCTGGGACTAGAATACTTGTAACCCTAATTCATGAAATGATGAAAAGAGATGTACATAAAGGTCTAGCAACCTTATGTATCGGTGGTGGCATGGGTATTGCCATGTGCATTGAAAGATAAATTATTTTAATTCTTTTAAATCTTTAAAGAAGTTTAAACTTTCAGGATTAGCTATTGCTTCTAAATTATTTAGCTCTTCACCACTAATTATTTTTTTAACAGCAAGCTCTACGATTTTACCGCTTTTAGTTCTTGGTATCTCTGGAACTTTTATAATAATTGAAGGCACGTGTTTAGGAGAACAATTTTTTCTAATTTTAGATTTAATCAATTTAATTTTTTCTTCATCTATTTCTTTATTATTTTTTGTTGTAACAAACAGGACAATTCTGACATCATCATTATAGTTTTGACCAACAACTAGTCCTTCTGTAATGAAATTAATATCTTCAACCTGCTGATAAATTTCAGCCGTACCTATTCTAACACCACCTGGATTTAATGTAGTATCTGACCTACCTCTCATAATAAATCCATTATTGGTAGTTCTTTCTATAAAATCCCCATGGTGCCATATATTTTTAAATTTTGTAAAATATGCATTGTGGTATTTTTCTCCATCAGTATCTCCCCAAAATTTAACTGGCATGGATGGAAATGGTTGTTTTACTACCAGCTCTCCTTTATCACCATCTTTTGTTGTTTTCCCATCATCTGTAAATACATCAACATCAATACCCAAACTCTGGCCTTGAATTTCACCCCTGTTTACGGCTGAATATAGATTGCCTAAAACCAAACAGCCCACCATGTCTGTACCGCCAGCAATAGAAGATAAATGTACATCTTCTTTAATATTTTCGTACACATATTTAAAACTTTCTTCCGCTAATGGAGAACCTGTAGATGCTATAATTCGTAGTGAACTTAAATCCAAACCATTACTATTAAATTTTTCATTTTTGAGATGATCAATATATTTTGCACTTACACCAAATAAATTTATTTGTTTATTTTGACAGTGCTTTAAAAGAACATTTATTTTTGGGTAAGTAGGAGCACCATCAAATAAAAAAATTGAAGATCCGGTAGCAAGACCACCAACCAACCAATTCCACATCATCCAACCAGTTGTAGTGTAATAAAATAATTTATCATTATCTTTAACATCACAATGAAGTATGAATTCTTTGTTGTGTTCAATTAAAACGTTACCAGTTCCATGTGTAATACATTTAGGCTTACCAGTAGTACCACTTGAATAAAGAATGTAGATTGGATGATTAAATTCAAATCTTTCAAAAGTTTCATCAAAATCTGATTCACTTAATACATCTTCAAAATTTATAAAATCTTCAGTAACTACTTTTTCATTTCTATTATATGGAAAAACAATAACTTTTTTTATAGAAGTTATAGCTTTTAATATGTCGTGCACTTTATTCAATATATTAATTTTTTTTCCATTATAAAAATAATAGTCACTTGTAATTAAAACTTTAGGTTCAATCTGTTTAAATCGATCGATAACACCTTGTGTTCCAAAGTCGGGAGAGCAAGAGGACCAAATAATTCCATTTTTAGCACACGCTAAAAAACAAATAATTGACTCAATTTTATTTGGTACATAAGCTGCGACACGATCTCCTTTTGTTAAATCTAATGACTTTAAGTAAGAAGAAAATTTACAGACTTTTTCATACAAGAGGTTCCATGAAATAGTTTCTTCAAATCCTGCTTCAGATAAAAAATTAATTGCAATTTTATCATTTTTTTTTTTGAGAATGTTCTCAGAATAATTTATTCTAGAATCGGGAAAAAATTTAGTTTTGTTAAAAACTTTATCTTTTCTAATTATTTCCTTCCCTTTATCTCCAATAATTTTCGAATAATCCCAAAATTTAGTCCAAAATATTTCAGGATTTGAAACACTCCATTTCCATAGTTTTTTAAAGTTATTGTTAGATTCAAAGCCAACAAACTTAGTAAACTCTAACAACCTTGAATCCTTAATTTTTTGCTCAGAAGGTTGCCACAAATGCTTATTCATAGAATTAAATTTTTACTTATAATTTTAAATTTTATTCTTAATAAAATCAACAACACCAAGAATTGAAACCGTCATCATCTGAACTATTTCAAAAAAATATTTTATGTAAGGTTCTGTTGTTGGATATTTTAAAACAATGATATCTTTTGAAATATCTAAAGTTCCATAAAATGCAAAGAATATAACAATAATTAAGATTAAATAACTATAGAATCCAAAAGTGTTTTTATTTTTTTTTTCATCATTTTCTTCAAAATCGTGGAACCTATCAATAGAAAGAAGATTTTTATCAATTTTATGTTCTTTAGTTTCATTAATAGTTTGATCTTTTAATTCGTTAAACAGTGAGCTAGTTTTATTTGAATTATTAATTTTTTTTTCAAGGTTTTCAATTCTTTTTATTAAATTATTTTTTTTAATAAGATTATTTTCTTCTTTTATAAGCTCATTTTTTGCTAGATGAATTTTTGATATTGCAGATTTTATTTTAGGCAATACATTAAGTTTTTCTAATTGGTTTCGTTCAATATTTGATTTTTGCTCCAAAGTATTAAGAATTTTATCAATTTCATTCAATGTTTCATCAAAGATTGACACGTCCATTATTTCAGGTTTTTGCTTATTTTCTAGAACTAATTCTTCGACATTTACCTTGTCTTCTTTAGTTTTGTTTGTTTTTGTAGTTACGTCGTCCATAACAATTTCTATAAACTAACCTATTTTTTTAAATTAATATATAATTAGTTAATTTTTCATAACAAATTATTAACAAATATCAAAAGCTACTTGAAAAAAAAATTTTTAGAACACTGCTCTAGCAAAGGATTCTATCAGAATGACGAACAAATTAAGACGTTAGACTTAATAATTAGTTTTTCTAAACAACGCAGTGTTTTAAAAAATAAATTTTTAAATTTTTTTAATAAAACAGATAAAAAACTTGGTTTCTATTTGCATGGCGGTGTTGGGGTCGGCAAGACTATGCTGCTTGATTTTTTTTTCGATCATTTAAAGATTAAAAAAAAAAGAATGCACTTTAATGAATTCATGATCAACTTTCATGATTTTAGACATAATTACAAATTACAAGAAAAAGATAACTCAATAGAGTCTTTTGTCAAAAAACTAAAAGAAAAAATAGATGTAATTTATTTGGATGAATTTCAGGTAACTAATATTGTTGACGCAATGATATTAGGTAAATTATTTGAAACTATTTTTAAAGAAAATATAAAAATTTTAATTACATCCAATATAAAAATTAATGATCTATATAAAGATGGCTTGCAAAGAGAACAGTTTTTACCATTTATTAGTGTCATTAAAAAATTTTGTATTGAACACGAACTAGTTATCGATCTAGATTACAGGAAATCTATAGCCTCTAAGCTTGAGCGTTTTTTCTATCCTGCAAATGAAAAAACATCTTTTCAAATAAGTCAGATTTTTAGACAATTATCTAAAGGAAAAAACAACAATCCTGTTAAATTAAACACAAAAGGTAGGACACTTGTAGTCTCTCCCTTTTTTGAAGGGCTTACTAGATTTAATTTTAATGATTTGTGTGCTGTTAATATAGGAGCTGAGGATTACATAAATTTAGCAAATAAATGTAATTTTATAACTATAGAAAACATTCCAAACTTTAGTGACGATAACTCCGACCAGCAACAAAGATTTATTACTCTAATAGATATAATTTATGAAAAAAAAATTGCAGTTATGGTTAGCGCGCATTTTAATTATGAAAATTTTACATCATCAAAAAAACTAGATGGTCCCTACAAGAGAACTATAAGTAGATTGTTTGAACTTACTTCTCTAAATCTTAATGTTAATTAAGATTAGAATCATTGTAGTGTAAAAAACTATATCTAGATAAATTCTTATCAACAGAACTATATATCAATGTTTTCTACGTTAAGGCTTGATCCGTTATTCTAATATATCTATTCTTAATCATTATTTTGATCGGTCAAAATAAATTAACAATAAAAAAAGGATATCTAAATATGTTTAATACATTTAAAAATTTGATTTTAATTGTTTCTGCATCATTAGTTCTTATTGCCTGTGGGCAACAAGGTGGTGGAGCGGGATCAAAAAAATCTAAAACATTACAGAACACACAAAAAGCTGGATTTGTAAAATGTGGAGTTTCGCAAGGGCTTCCAGGTTTTTCAAATGCTGACACGGCTGGGAATTGGTCTGGTATAGACGTTGATGTGTGCAGAGCTGTTGCTGCTGCTGTTTTAGGTGACGCAGACAAAGTTAAGTATACTCCATTAAGTGCAAAAGAAAGATTTACTGCATTGATCGCAGGTGAAATAGACATTCTTTCAAGAAACACAACTTGGACACTATCAAGAGATGCTGATATTGGTTTAACTTTTGTTGGTGTAAACTTTTACGACGGTCAAGGTTTTATGGTAAGAAAAAACTCTGGAATTAATTCAGTTAACGATTTTCAAAGCGGTATTTCTGCATGTACAAACACAGGAACTACCACTGAATTAAATATGAGAGATTTCTTTAATTCTAAAAACATAAGCTACGAACCAATCGCTTTTGAAAAAGCTGATGAAGTTGTTGCTGCTTATGACGCTGGAAGATGTGACACTTACACTACTGATAAATCTGGTTTAGCAGCTCAAAGAACTAAAATGACTGCTCCTGATGATCACAAAGTATTACCTGAAACAATTTCTAAAGAACCACTTGGACCAGTTGTACGTCAAGGTGATGCTGTTTGGGAAGATATTGTTAGATGGTCTCTAAACGTTATGATCGAAGCTGAAGAATATGGTATTACGTCATCAAACGCTTCTAGCCTAAAAGATTCAGAGAACCCTCAAATTAAGAGATTAGTTGGTTCTGAAGGTGAATTAGGTTCTGCTTTTGGTTTAGATAACGAATGGAGCTTAAGAATTATCGAACAAGTTGGTAACTACGGTGAAATCTATGAGAAACACATAGCTAGCACTGGAATTATGCCTGACAGAGGTCCAAATGAACTTTGGACTAAAGGCGGTATACTTTACGTAGCACCAGCTAGATAATATTAACACCAATTTAAAATTAGAAAGGGCTAGATTTATCTGGCCCTTTTTTTTATGATCACTCTAAATGAATAAAACTAAAATTAAATTAATTACTGATAAAAAAAATAGTGAATCTTAAAACTTTTTCATTAGATCTAAAAAACAAGAAGAGATTAATACCTCAAGTTTTAACTCTTTTATTTATTGTTTTATTAATAAGTTATTTTACTTTTAATGCTCAAGTTAACATGGACAATAGAGGTATTGCTTTTGGATTTGGGTTCCTTACACAAGAAGCTTCTTTTGACATAGGATTTTCATTAATTGATTACGATGGCTCTCGTTCATACGCCAGAGCATTCTTAGTTGGTTTATTAAATACTCTTCTAGTTTCAGTTATAGGTATTATAATTGCAACTTTAATTGGTGTAACTGTTGGAATCGGAAGGCTTTCTTCCAATTATCTAGTTGCAAAATTTGCAGAAGTTTATGTTGAAATTTTTAGAAACATACCTTTATTATTACAATTATTTTTTTGGTATTTTGCTGCTTTAAGAGCGCTACCGCTTCCAGAACAAGCTATGAATTTTAACGATATTTCGTATTTAACGGTTAAAGGTTGGTATGTGCCTAAATTTATATGGACCAATTTTTCCATATTTATTTATTCAGTCATAGCTGCGTTTATTGCTATTATTTTTGTTTCTAAACACGCAAAAAAACAAAGAGAAGAATTTGGAAAACATATTCCATCATTTTATATAGGTATAACGTTATTATTTGCACTTCCTTTTTTAAGTTTTCTTATAGGGGGTGTTGAACTTGAATTTGAAATTCCTGTTTTAAAACAAATGTCAGCTACAATTTTTAATTTTCGTGGAGGAGTAAGTATAATTCCAGAATTGATGGCATTAGCTATGGCATTGTCTATGTATACCGCAACATTTATAGCAGAAAATGTTAGAGCTGGTATTTTAGGTGTAGGGAAAGGCCAAAAAGAAGCCGCAGCATCAATTGGCTTAACTAAAGCACAAATTTTAAAACTAGTTGTTTTACCTCAAGCTCTGAGAATAATTATTCCACCTACAACTAATCAATACTTAAACTTAACAAAAAATTCTTCTTTAGCCGCTGCTATTGCGTATCCAGATATTGTTCTTGTATTTGCGGGCACTGCATTAATGCAAACGGGTAGGGCCATTGAGATTGTAAGCATTACAATGGGTACGTATTTACTGCTAAGTCTATCGATTTCATCATTCATGAATTGGTACAACCAAAGCGTGGCTATTAAAGAAAAATAAAATGAATTTAATTATATTAAAACCAAACAAAGAAAATCTTCAGACTTATTTAGTTCTAGGCATTGTCTTTTTAAGCATTGGATTTATTGATATCATTAGTAATTCTTTTTTAAATTTTAATATTACAGGATTTTTACCCAGCATAATTAGCTATCTCAGTCCTTTGATATTAGGCATTCTTGGTCTTCACTTTATAAGAATTGAATATAGTGGCAACAAAACATTAGATCAAATTAACAAAAATCTAAACTCAAGTAACATTAATGCAATTTTATCTCTAATTGTAATTTTTATTTTAATAAAATATGTCCCATCTTTATTAAATTGGGCTTTCTTTGATGCTAATTTTTTAGGTAATACAAAAGAAGATTGCACTGGTAATGGAGCTTGCTGGGTATTTGTTAAGGTTTGGTTTAATAGGTTTATGTATGGAATGTATCCAGATGCTGAACAATGGCGAATTAATACTTCTTTTCTAGTTTTATTTGGATCAATTGTTTCTATTTTTGTTCTTCCTAACAAATTTAAGAAATATATAATTTTATTTTTACTTTTTATTTTTCCAATAATAGCTCTTAACCTTATCTCAGGTGGAATATTTGGTTTAAAATGGATTGAAACTGGTGCGTGGGGCGGTCTCTCATTAACTTTTATAGTCTCAGCTTTTGCTTTAATTTTTTGTTTTCCGATTGGTGTTTTCTTAGCATTAGGGAGGAGATCTGATTTACCTGCAATAAAATATTCCTCTATTGGGTTTATAGAATTGTGGAGAGGTGTTCCTTTGATTACTGTTTTATTTATGTCTGCAGTTATGTTCCCTATGTTTTTACCAGATGGAACTTATATGGACAAATTAATGAGAGTTATTATTGCAATAACACTATTTGAAGCAGCATACATGGCGGAAGTAGTAAGAGGTGGCTTACAGGCTCTTCCAAGAGGTCAATATGATGCGGCAAAATCTCTTGGTATGGGTTATTGGAGAATGCATTTTTTAATTATTATGCCTCAAGCATTAAAATTAGTGATTCCTGGCATTGCAAATACTTTTTTAGCATTGGTAAAAGACACGCCATTAATTTTTGTTGTAGGGTTGCTTGAATTAGCTGGTATGATAGGTTTAGCTAAAACTAATCCTGAATGGTTAGGCATGGCAACAGAAGGCTATGTTTTTGCAGCATTTGTTTTTTGGATTATTTGTTTTTCAATGAGTAGATACAGTCAAAACTTAGAAAAAAAATTAAGTACAGAGAGATAAAATGTCAAATATAATTGAATTGAAGAACGTGAACAAGTGGTTTGATAAATTTCAAGTTTTAAAAGAAATTAATCTAGAGGTTAAACCTAAAGAAAAAATAGTTGTTTGTGGACCCTCTGGCTCAGGTAAATCTACTTTAATTAGATGTATTAATAGACTTGAAGAACATCAAGAAGGATTAATTGTAGTTGATGGTAAAGAGATTTCAGAAAATACTAAAAATATTGAAAATATTAGAGCTGAAGTTGGAATGGTTTTTCAGCAATTTAATTTATTTCCACATTTATCAATTTTAGATAATTGTTCGTTGGCTCCAATCTGGGTAAAAAAATTACCTAAAAAACAAGCAGAGGAATTAGCTATGGATAATTTAAAAAGAGTGCAAATTGAAGATCAAGCAGCTAAATTTCCCGGTCAATTATCAGGAGGACAACAGCAGAGAGCTGCGATAGCAAGAGCTTTATGTATGGAACCTAAAATAATGTTATTCGACGAACCTACGTCCGCTCTAGACCCTGAAATGATTAAAGAAGTTTTAGACGTAATGGTTGATCTCGCAAAAGGAGGTATGACTATGATTGTTGTAACACATGAGATGGGTTTTGCTAAAGAGGTTGCTGATAATATGATATTTATGGATGAGGGACGTATTGTTGAGAGAGCTAAAACTAATGATTTTTTTGAAAACCCAAAATCAGATAGAACTAAACTTTTTTTAAGCCAGATATTATAGCCAACTAGGTATAGGCAAGTTTTTACTCTTTAAAAAGTCTTTATTATAAATCTTACTTGCGTATCTTTTTCCAGGGTCACATAAGATAGTTACTATGTTGTGTCCTGGGCCTAATTTTTTTGCAAGTTGTATTGCCCCCGCAATATTAATTCCAGAAGAACCACCTAATTCTATATTTTGATCTTCTTTAAGCTTGAATATTATATTTAAAGCTTCCTCATCAGTTATTTGAAAAGCGTCGTCAACTAAAGCTTTTTCAAAATTTTTTGTAACACGACCTGTACCAATACCTTCAGTAATAGAACTACCTGAATTTTCTAATTTATTAAATTTAATATGAGAATATAAAGAAGATCCCATTGGATCCGATAATGCAATTTTAATATTCTTATTTCTTTCTTTCAATCCAATAGATACCCCAGCTAAAGTGCCACCTGTACCGACTGCACATACAAATCCATGAACTTGACCAGCTGTTTGTGTCCATATTTCTCTAGCAGTTGTTTTTATATGAGATTCTGTATTAGCTATATTATCAAATTGATTAGACCAAAAAACTCCATTTTGGTTAGATCCTGATAACTCTTCTGCAATTAGCTTTGACTGTTTAATATAATTTTTTGGACTACTGTATGGAGCGGCGTCGACCTCAATAAGTTCGGCTCCTAAATCTTTGAGAGTTTGTTTTTTCTCTTTTGATTGGGTTTTTGGAATAATAATTTTTAATTTTAAGCCATATGCTTTTGTAACGACTGCCAAGCCTATACCTGTATTTCCAGCGGTACCCTCCACTACAAGACCACCTTTTTGAATTTTTTTATCCTTAATAGCATCTTCTACAATGAATAAAGCTGCCCTATCTTTAACTGATTCTCCTGGATTAAAATATTCAGCTTTACCATAAATATTACATCCAGTTAATTCGCTAGCTTGTTTTAATTTGATTAATGGTGTATTTCCAATTTGTTTTAAAATATTACGACTTTCCATATTTTTAAATATATGAAAAAAAAATTTCTTTCAATTGTATTGTTTTTACTCTTTTCAGCTAAAGCAATAGCTCATTCGGAGCATAATATCGATTTTAACTCATTAGAATATGAATTATTTAGAAACAATAAGTCTATTGGATATCATAACTATAATTTTGAAAGGAATAAGAATTATTTAAATGTAAAAAGCATTATGGATTTTAAAATCACAAAATTAGGCATAGATCTTTATAGTTATTATGGTTCAACAGAAGAAAAATATAAAAAAAATCAATTGATAAAATTTTTATCAAACACAAATCAAAATAAAAAGATCAAAAACACTGAAATAACATTTAATAAAGAAAAAGATAAATTAATTATTTCTGGATCAGAAAATCAATTGATATCACCAAAAGAATATTTGGTAGGAACGTGGTGGAATCATGAAATTATTCAAGCAAAAGCACAAATTAGCGCAATATCCGGCAGAATTATTGATCAAAAAGTTATTTTTTTAGGAAAAGAAAAAATAACATTATATGGGAAAACTTATGACACTTTGCATTTTAATTTACTGTCTACTGATAAAAGTCTTTCTGAAAGTAAAAAACTCAATATAGATGTTTGGTACGATGAGCATACTAATATTTGGCTAAAAGCAGCTTTTGATAAGACTGGACACTGGGAGTATAGATTAAAAAATATTAATTAGTTTTTTTCAGCACTAAGTTAATGTTTATGTCAATGTCTTTTTCTTTATTTTTATGGGTTTTTTCTGCCTATAAATAATTTTTTAAATTGATTTTAATTCTTGCATTAAATTAATTTTTACGGTTAAATTTAAAAAATAAGGAAATCATATGGAAGAAAGTTTTAACAATCACTTAGGAAAAAAACTTAGGATGCGTAGATTATCTTTAGGTTTAACCCAAACAAAAGTTGCAGATGCAATCAATGTAACATTTCAACAAATTCAAAAATACGAGAAAGGTACAAACGGTGTTAGTTCTGCACGTTTAATGCAAATTTCACAATTTTTAAAAGTTCCAATTACTTATTTCTATGAAGAATACAAAGATTTCACAGCTTTCAGCGCTGAAAAAGATACGGCTGAAGGTTTAAATTATTCATTTTTAACAAAAACTTTTATCTCTATGTCTAAAACGGAAAAAGATAAAATTTTACAGGTCTTAAGTAATGCAGAAGATTTAAACAAGACGGGTTAGTTGGCTCCTCGGGCAGGACTCGAACCTGCGACCAATTGATTAACAGTCAACTGCTCTACCAACTGAGCTACCGAGGAATAAAAAGCAACATACTTTTTTTAAAAAAATAAAACAACCGATTTCTTGGAGGCCACGCCCAGAATCGAACTGGGATACAAGGATTTGCAATCCTCTGCGTAACCATTCCGCCACGTGGCCAAGTAGGTCTGTGAGGTTCAAGATGAACATACTTACTGAGGTTTATATCATCAGAGATTATTTTATCAATGATGAGTATGCTTAGAAAAAACAGTGACAGTTGCTCAGGAGTTGTGCGGGAGATTGTTCTCGATGATAAAGTTTAAGTTTATTTTTCTTCAGTATTCGATAAATCAACACCAGTTTCAGGATCGAGTTCAATACCTAAAGGTGTAATAGTTGTAGGTAAAGGTGTAAAAGTAGACTCGGGGTTATTTTCAATTTCTCTTTGACTCAATCGATAAAAACCAAATATAATTATCACAAATAGAAAAATTAGAAGGTGCACAAAAAAACCATTAGGACCTAAAAAATGCATTAATATAGAGCACATTATAGGACCAGCCATTGCCCCAAGCCCAAATAAAATATTTAACCCGCTACCTGCCGCAACAAACTTTTCTTTTGGAATATAATCATTAACAAGTGCAAGATTAAGCGAAAATAAAGGAAGAGTTACGCCCGCAAGTAAAATTACAAAAATAAAAAGCTTTGTTTTATCCATAGCAGTTGAAAAATAATTAAAACTTACCGCGGACTCTATAAATAAATTTGGTAAAGAATTCCCTGCACCTGAAGCAAAAATTGCAGAGAGTGAAAAGACAATAGCAGCTAAGGAAGATCCTATTATAATTTTTCTTCGATCATAGTTGTCCGAAAGAGATCCTATGGGCCATTGAAATAGAGCACCAGCAAGCATTACCCCAACCAACAATAAAGAAGTTTCAAAAATACCTAGTTTCATTGTGACCGAATAAACGGATAAAAGGCTAAATATAGGAGCAAAGATAAAACCAGTACAAAACATGGAAACAGTTCCAAAAGGTGAAATTTTAAAAAGTTCTTTAATTTTAATAGAACTATTTTTTCTAAACTTAGGAGGCTTA
Organism: uncultured Pelagibacteraceae bacterium; assembly: GCA_905616445.1. GTDB lineage: Bacteria > Pseudomonadota > Alphaproteobacteria > Pelagibacterales > Pelagibacteraceae > Pelagilacustribacter. The sequence goes on along the minus strand of CAJQSV010000013.1, from coordinate 8,115 downwards.
CGTTTTGTTAGAAGTATAGGTATTAATGCCACTGAAAATAATAAAGAAATCAAAATAAAAGGTTCGTAATACCTAGGGTCACTTACGTTCAATAAAAGATTTCCTAAAGCCATACCCACATAAGTAATCAACATATACAGAGACAAAACTTTTCCACGAGTTTTATTGTTAGCTCTATCATTTAGCCAACTTTCGACAATTATAAATATACCAATCATGCTAAACCCAGTTAAAAATCTTGCTAAGATCCAAACATATGGATCTACAAAAACAACATGAATTAAAGAACTGAGTGAAGCCATTGAAGCAAAGGCTGCGAAAACTCTTATATGACCAACTTTAGTCACAAGTCTTGGAACAACAGTCGCTCCAATAAAAAATCCAACAAAATATGCAGACATCATTATACCTGTTTCAATAAAATTAAAATTTTCAATTACAGATCTGATACCTAAGAGATTGCCTTGAAACCCATGCGACACAACAATAATTCCAAATCCTGTAAAAAGTGCCCAAGAATTTTTTATAATTTTAACCATTACTCAGCCATTATGCTTTCTATATATAAATACAACTATTTTTAATCTCAGTTGTCTGAGAGTAACCTAAAGATAGCATTTAAATCATTTAATTGTTTGATTATAGAGAAAACTATGATTTTAAGAAGTATATTCGTTTGATATAAAATCCTTAACAAAACTTGTTAAATATTCTTATGGAATTTACAAAATATAACCACTCAATCCAGGAAAAAAAAATATACGAATTTTGGGAAAAAAATAATTTATTTAAAGCAAATTCAAAAAAATCCAAAAAAACTTTTTCAATTGTTATCCCACCACCCAATGTTACCGGCAAACTGCACATGGGGCACGCCCTCAATAATAGCTTGCAAGATGTTTTGATAAGATATTACCGAATGAATGGATACGAAACTTTGTGGCAGCCTGGTACCGATCATGCCGGTATAGCAACACAAGCAATTGTTGAAAAAAATTTAGCAAAAGAAAACTTAAACAAAAATGATATCGGTAGAGAAAAATTTATTGAAAGAGTATGGGAATGGAAAGCCGAGTCAGGAGGACTAATTCTTGAGCAGTTAAAAAAACTTGGCTGTTCGTGTGACTGGTCCCGATCTAGATTTACAATGGACGAACAAATGTCTAAAGCAGTAACTAAAGTTTTTGTAGCCCTTTATAATAAAAAATTAATATACAAAGATAAGAAATTGGTTAACTGGGACACAAAATTACAAACTGCTATCTCTGATTTAGAAGTTGTACAAAATGAAGTACAGTCGCAACTTTATTATATTAACTATCCTATAGCAGACTCGAAAGAACAGATTACTATCGCTACAACAAGACCGGAAACCATGATGGGTGATACAGCTATTGCCGTCAACCTTAAAGATGACAGATTTAAAAATTTTGTTGGAAAATTTGCAATAATTCCAATTGTTAATAGAAAGATTAAAATTATCACAGATCATTACGCAGACCCAGAGCAAGGTACAGGCGCTGTTAAGATTACTCCTGCTCATGATTTTAATGATTACGATGTTGGAAAAAGAAATAAATTAGAAATTATTAATATTTTAGAGAAAGATGGAAAAATTAATGGCAATGGAATTAAATCATATATAGGTCTAGACAGATTTGAAGCTAGAAAAAAAATTATTAGTGAACTTAAAGATTTAAATTTATTAGAAAAAATAGAAAGTATTAAGAATAAAGTGCCTTATGGAGACAGATCTAATACAATAATAGAACCCTTGTTAACAGAACAATGGTTTGTAGATGCAAAATCACTTTCAAAAAAACCAATCCAAACAGTAAAAACAAAAAAAACAACTTTTTTTCCAGAGAACTGGACAAAAACTTTTTATCAATGGATGAATAATATAGAGCCATGGTGTATTTCAAGACAGATTTGGTGGGGTCATAGAATTCCAGCTTGGTACAGTCATGATGGAAAGATGTTTATAGCTGAAGATGAAAAAAATGCAGAAGCATTAGCTAAAAAACACTATAAAAATAAAACTTTTAAATTAACACAAGAAACTGATGTTCTAGATACATGGTTTTCATCTGCCCTATGGCCTTTTGCAACTCTTGGTTGGCCGGAAAAAAAAAATATGTTAAAAAAATTTTATCCTACATCAGTTTTAGTTACGGGTTTTGACATAATATTTTTTTGGGTTGCTAGAATGTTAATGATGGGAGACTATTTCTTAAAAGAGACTCCTTTTAAAAAAGTTTATGTTCATGCTCTCGTAAGAGATGAAAAAGGTCAGAAAATGTCAAAATCTAAGGGCAACGTTATAGATCCTCTTGAGTTAATTAATGAATATGGAGCAGATCCTCTTAGATTCACTTTAATCTCCATGGCTTCGCCGGGTCGTGATGTAAAACTATCTAAAGATCGAGTTACAGGTTATAGAAATTTTATTACAAAAATATGGAGTGCAAATAATTTTTTAAAACTAAACAACTGCAGATATAATAAAAAAATAAATATAAAAAAAACAAAACTAAAGATTAATCAATGGATATATTTTGAGTTTTGTAAAACAAATGAAGCTATTAATAAGCATATTCAAGAATTTAGATTTGATGAAGCGTGTAGAGTGCTCTACAATTTTGTTTGGCATTCATATTGTGACTGGTACTTAGAATTCTTAAAGCCTATATTTAATTCAAATAATAAAACTTCCATTCTTGAGGCCAAGCAATTCTCTTCCTATATGCTTTCAAACATACTAAAACTTTTACATCCATTTATGCCTTTTTTCACAGAACATGTTTGGAGTGAAAATAAGTTTGATAAAGAAGAAAGATCTAGTCTCATTAGTGCGAATTGGCCTGTTTTTAAAAAAATCCAATCTTACAAGAAAAACTCTGAAGAAATTGATTTTATCATTGATATTATAACCTCAATCAGATCTACAAAAGTTCAGCTCAATATACCGCCTAAAGAATATTGTGATATTGTTTATTTCCAAGAGAGTAAAAAAATAAAAAAATTTATTAATAATAATATAGAAATTATAAAACAAGTAGGTAGAGTTAACAATATTGTTCCTAAACCTGATAAAACTAATTTAATTATTGAAATTATAATTCTAAAAGAAAAAATAGGTCTTAAATTTGAAACAAATATAGATCTTAACTCTCAGAAACATAGACTAGCAAACAAACTAAATGAGCTAGAGAAAAAAATTGTCTCTTTAAATGAAAAACTTAATAATAAAAACTATGTTAAAAAAGCACCAAAAGATATTGTAACTAATGATAAATTTTTATTAAAAGATTTAAAGATTGAACAAACTAAATTAAAAAGTATTGTGTCAAGTATTAATTAAAATGGCAAAATTCAATAAAAATAAATTACCAAGTAGACACACTACTTCTGGACCAGATAGAGCTCCTCATCGGTCTTTTTACTATGCGATGAATTTAACACAAGAAGATGTAGCCAAACCCTTTGTTGGCGTTGTTTCAACATGGAACGAAGCTGCTCCTTGCAACACAGCTTTAATGAGGCAAGCACAGTCAGTTAAGAAAGGTGTCACTGAAGCAGATGGAACACCAAGAGAATTTTGTACTATTACCGTAACAGACGGTATTGCTATGGGTCATGAAGGAATGAAATCATCATTAATTTCTCGTGAAGTAATTGCAGACTCTACAGAATTAACGGTTAGAGGACATTCATATGATGCTCTTGTTGGTGTTGCTGGATGTGACAAGTCTTTACCGGGTTTGATGATGGCAATGTGCAGATTGAACGTACCAAGTGTTTTTATTTATGGTGGCTCTATACTACCCGGAAGATATAAAGGCAAAGATGTAACTGTAGTTGATGTTTTTGAAGCTGTTGGTCAGCATTCTGCTGGAAAAATTTCTGAAAAAGAATTAACAGAATTGGAACTGGTAGCATGCCCAAGCGCTGGTGCTTGTGGTGGTCAATTTACGGCTAACACTATGGCTTGTGTTTCTGAAGCAATAGGCCTTGCGTTACCTTATTCATCGGGAACTCCTGCACCATATTTGGAAAGAGATAAATATGCATATCTAAGCGGTAGAGCTGTAATGAATTTATTAGAAAAAAAAATTCGACCTAGGAATATAGTTACAATTAAATCTTTAGAAAACGCAGCGGTAATAGTAGCAGCTACCGGCGGATCTACTAATGCAGCATTACATCTTCCCGCTATAGCTAATGAATGCGGAATAAAATTTGATCTTATGGATGTTGCGAAAATTTTTAAAAAAACACCATATCTCGCTGATCTAAAACCAGGAGGTAAATACGTTGCTAAAGACATGTTTGAAGCAGGAGGTGTTCCAATAATTTTAAAAACTTTATATGAAGGTGGTTACATTCATGGGGATTGTATGACAGTTACTGGAAAGACCATGAAAGAAAATTTAGAGACAGTAAAATTTAACGATGATCAAAAAGTTATTAGAAGACACAACAATCCTTTATCTCCTAACGGAGGCGTTGTTGGTTTGAAAGGTAATTTAGCTCCTGAAGGAGCAATAGTTAAAATTGCTGGTTTAAAAAATTTAAAGTTTACAGGCAAAGCGAGGTGTTTTGATACTGAAGAGTTAGCTTTTGATGCTGTACAAAATAAAAAATACAAAGATGGTGATGTTATAGTAATTCGTTACGAGGGTCCTAAAGGTGGACCAGGTATGCGAGAAATGCTGTCTACTACGGCAGCGATATACGGACAAGGTAAGGGAGAAACTGTAGCGTTAATTACAGATGGCAGATTTTCAGGCGCTACAAGAGGATTTTGCGTTGGACACGTCGGTCCAGAAGCTTTTGTTGGTGGACCAATTGCATTACTTAAGAACGGAGATATAATTGATATTGACGCTAACAAAGGAACTATAAACGTTAGACTTACATTAAAAGAGTTGAACACAAGAAAAAAAAAGTGGAAACCTAAAAAGATTAATTTTGGTAGCGGTACATTGTGGAAGTATGCTCAAACTGTCGGTTCTTCATTTAAAGGGGCAACAACTCATCCTGGTGCAAAAAAAGAAACCAAGTGTTACGCAGATATTTAAATGCAAATAAAACCGGTAATACTTTGCGGGGGTTCAGGAACAAGGCTTTTTCCCGATTTTAAAAAAAGTCCATCAAAACAGTTTATTGATTTTGGTGGATGGACACTATTTGAAAAAACATTAGATCGTATTAAAAATTCTACATTTGATACTCCTATAATTAGCACTAATAAGATTTATGTAAATTTAGTGCTAAGAGCTTTAAAGAAGAAAAAAATAAATAAATATAAAATTATATTAGAGCCGTCAAAAAAAAATACAGCTGCCGCAATAATAAGCTCATCACTTTTAGATGAAATTAAGATCAATCAGCCTATTTTATTTTTACCATCTGACCATTTTATTACTCATAAAGAAAAGTTTAATAAAATTTTAAATTATAATATAAAAAATTTAAGTAACAAAAATATTTTTATTTTTGGAATTAAGCCAACGGTTCCTACATCTGACTATGGATATTTACTAGTTAAAAAAAAAAATAAAAATATTAATAAAGTTCTTAATTTTATAGAAAAGCCAAAAAAAAATAAAGCTATAGCGCTGATAAAAAGAAATGCTCTTTGGAATTCTGGTATTGTTCTAGCTAGAAAAGATTCAATTATAAATAATGCTAAATATTTTCAAAAAAATTTATTTAATTATTGCTTAAAATCTTTAGAAAAAATAAATCAAAATAAAAATATTTTGATTTTAAATAAGAAATTTTTTAATAGAATTAATCCTATATCTTTTGATTATGCTATTTTAGAAAAAGGCAAGGAGATTAACGCAATTATCTTGAATGCACCGTGGTCTGATCTTGGAAGTTGGATTGAAATTTTTAAAGTAATAAAAAACCAAGCAAATATTAATTTAATAAAAAAAAATACTTTTTTTAGACCTTGGGGAAATTATAAAAATTTTTTTAGAGGGGAAAAATTTTTATTAAAGGAACTGACAATCAATAAAAAATCTTCTATTAGTCTTCAAAAACATTACCACAGATCCGAGCATTGGACTATTACAGAAGGAAGACCCAAGATAACTATTGGAAAAAAAATTTTTTTTAAAAAAATAAATGAAAGTGTATTTATTCCCAAAGGTTCATTGCATAGAATTGAAAATATATATAATGATCCTGTTAAAATTGTTGAGGCACAATTAGGAACCACATTGAAAGAAAGCGATATAGTTAGGTATCAAGATCTCTACGGAAGAATTAAATAATTTCAATTTCTATAGGCGTGTGGTCAGATGGTTTAGTTTTAGAGCGTGGTTTCTTATTTATATTTATTGATTTTATATTTTCTAATAAATTATCTGAAGATAAAAAATGGTCTATTCGTAAACCATAATTTTTTTGCCATGAGCCAGCCATATAATCCCAAAAAGTGTATTCTTGCTTAGCTCTATTTATTAATCTGTAAATATCTTTAAATCCATAATTTAATAATTCTCTAAAAATTTTTCTAATCTCAATTTTAAACAAAGCATCATTTAAGTACGCTTCATGATCATGTACATCAATTTCTTCTGGTATAATATTAAAATCTCCTGCAATAATTATATTTTTTTCGATTAAAATTGTTTTTTTTATAGATTTTAAAAACTTTTTTAACCACTTAATTTTATACTCATATTTATCAGTATTAACAGGATTTCCATTTGGAACATAAATATTGATTAGTTTTATTTTTTTTTTATTTAATGTTATATCTCCACAAATTATTCTCGATTGTTTTAAATCGTCCTTAATAAAATCTAATTTAATATTATCTATTTTTATTTTCGATATAAATGCAACGCCATTGTAACTTTTTTGACCAAATATATATGATTCATAACCTAATTTTTTGAATTCATCTGTTGGAAAATTTATATTTTCTGTTTTTATTTCTTGAAGTAATAGAACGTCAGGTTTTTCTAAATGAATATAGTCTAAAACATTAATTATTCTTGCTCTTACAGAATTAACATTCCATGAAACAATTTTCATTTATATAGAAAATGATAAACCACATCCACATGACGATGTTGCTTTTGGATTTTCAATTGTAAATGAATTACCAATCATTTCTTTTTTATAATCAACAACAGACCCATTAATTATTTCTAATGAATTTTCGTCTATAATTGTTTTGTCAAAAACTACATCTTCTGTTTCAACTTTATTATCAAAAGAAAAATTATATTTAAATCCAGAACAGCCACCTCCCTGAACCGAAATTCTAAAATAAGACTTTTTACCTTGTTCAGATATTATTTTTGCTATTTGTTTGGTAGCTTCTTCAGTAAATTCAATTTTATTAGTCATATTTAGTAAATGATGTATTATACAATTTTACTAATTCTTATGCAAAAAAATTTAACTCCACAATACTCAAATTTAGCAACACCTATTAAATCGAGAGGGAGGATCTATTATGAACCTTTGAGTCCACTACGCACACCTTATCAAAGAGATAGAGATAGAGTGATCCACTCGACTGCTTTTAGAAGACTTAAACATAAAACCCAGGTTTTTGTTAATACTACAGGAGATCATTTTAGAACAAGAATAACACATTCGTTGGAAGTTGCTCAAATTTCAAGAACACTTGCTAAACATTTTAATTTAAACGAGGACCTATGTGAAACACTTAGCCTTTCCCACGACTTAGGACACACTCCTTTTGGTCATGCTGGGGAAAATATATTAAATGAATGCATGGAATTATACGGTGGTTTTGACCACAACATTCAAACCCTTAGAATAGTTAATGTTCTTGAAAATAAATATTATGATTTTAAAGGTTTGAATTTATCACTAGAGACCATTGACGGGTTAGTAAAACATAATGGTCCAGTTGAAGACTTAACAAAGATTGATAATATTTTAGGAAAAAAATTCTTTAAAAATAAAATTAATTATAATTTAAACGCTTCATTAGAAGCTCAACTAGCATCAATTTCTGATGATATTGCTTATAACAGTCACGATCTTGAAGACGGGTTAAGAGCAAACTTATACACGATAGAAGATTTAAAAAAAATTCCAATTCTATCCAACATA
>CAJQSV010000012.1 GCA_905616445.1 uncultured Pelagibacteraceae bacterium | reverse complement strand
TTTCCAAATAAATATTTTCCTGTCAGCCTCCCACTAGCCAGCGGGGAATAAGCCAATAAGCCACATTTTTCTCTCATTGAAATTTCTGAATGTGAAATATCAAAAACTCTATTGATTAAATTGTAAACATTCTGAATTGATGCAGGTGGTTTTAAATTTTTATTTTTGGAGATATTAATAAAGTTCATAATTCCCCAAGGAGACTCGTTTGAAACTCCAAAATTTCTTATTTTTCCAGTTTTAATTAAATCATTTAGATGGTTTAAAACTTCTTCTATTGGGGTCCATGCTTTTTCATCATAATCATGCTCATAATCTAGGTTGCCAAAAATAGGAATGTTCCTCTCAGGCCAGTGTAGTTGGTATAGATCAACATAATCAGTATTAAGTCTTTTTAAGCTTGAATTAATTGCTTCATTAAAATTTTTTTTATCAAACTTTAAATTATTACCTCCATTTCTAATCCAAGATAATTTCGTGTAACCAATACCTTTTGGATGAGAAGATGATATTTTTGTGCCTATTATAATTTTTTCTCTAATTTTTCTACTATTTATCCATTCACCAATTATTACCTCTGAGAGTCCTTGGGTTTCTTTTCTTGGATACACTGGATACATTTCAGCAGTATCAAAAAAATTTATCCCTTTATCAAAAGCATAATCCATAATTTTAAATGCTTCATCTTTTGAAGTTTGTTCTCCAAACGTCATGGTACCTAGACCTATTAAGCTTATATCTAAATTAGTTGCTCCTAATTTATTATACTTCATAAAAAGTTATACCCATCTATGATGAACATCATCTTTAATATATTTTTCGTAAATAGATTTAATTTGAGGAAATAAATTTTTAATATCATTCATTTCTGAAACATCTGTGTTTTGTTTAACTTGAAAATCATTGACTGAACCTGGAATTACCACTGTAATAGCTTCGTGCATGAGTATCCATTTCAATGCTAGTTGTGATAGTGTATAGTTTTTTGGTAGAATTTTTTTCAATTCCTCTACTGCCTGTAAACCTTTTTCAAAATTTACTCCTGAAAATGTATCTCCTACATTAAAGGCTTCACCATTAATATTATAATTTCGATGGTCATTATCTGGAAATTTTGTATCCTTATTTATCTCGCCACCTAATAAGCCACTTGCTAGAGGACCTCTTGCAATAACTGCAATATTTTTTTTCTTTGCTTCGATTAAAAATTTTTCGATCGGTTTTTGTCTAAAAATATTAAATACTAACTGAACACTTTTTATATTATTAAATTTAATTGCTTCAAAAGCTTCACTTAAATTGTAAACACTTATGCCATAGTTAGCTACTTTACCCTTTTTAACGATTTCATCCATTTTTTCAAATGTTTCTGGATTTTTACAAATTTCAACTGGTGGACAATGCAATTGAACTAAATCAATTTGTTCTATGCCCAAATTAATTAACGATCTATCTATAAATTCTTCCATTGGTTCATGTTTATAGCCCCTGGGGTAATTAGTGCCTCTTATTCTCCTGCCTAGTTTTGTTGTTACATATATTTTTTCATTTGATGATTTAAGTATTTCAGATAAAAATCTTTCACTTCTTCCGTCACCGTATGTGTCGGAAGTATCAAAAAAATTAACTCCTTCATCTAAAGCTTTTTGTAATAATTTTCTTGCTTGATTTTCTGTGACCTCTCCCCAGCACCAGCCAATTTGCCAACAACCTAGACCAATCTCCGATACCTTCCATTTTAAATTGGAAAATTCCCTAAATTTCATAATTTTTTTAAAGTCTACAATCTTTCTAAAATATTCGCTTGTGAGTTTTTAGCTTTTTCGATTGTTTGTAGTCTATCTTTATATTTTTTATTCGGTGGATCATATTTATCAAAAACATTTGTAATATTTTGTGTAAAATCTCTCCCTAATTCAGTTAAAAGTATGCCGTCGTTTGAAATTTCCACTAATTCATCTTTAATCATATCATCTAAATATTTTATTTCTTCACTAAAATACTTTTGAAAATCAATATTAAACTGATCTTTAAAGTTTTTAAAATCTAATTTAAAATAACTTTTTATTTGTTGGGTGGCATGTTGTCTAATTTTATCATCTTCAGATAGTTTTATTCCTCTGAAACTTGGAAGAGTTTTATTGTCCAAAGCTTTTTTATAAGAAGGAAGATCATAAAAATTTTGAAAGTAATAATCATTACCAAGATTGCTCATGGATGAGCTGCCGACAGCTATAAAATTCACTCTACCTCCTGGTTGATGACCTGCTGCTGAATAATGGGCCTCTCCTTCTTCGTAAGCTTTGGTCATTGGACTGTCTGGTAATGAGTAACATTCAAAACCTGTCCTAGTATATCCTCCAGCTTTTAATTTTTCATGGATAATTTCCAAAAGTACTTTTCTTTCAAAAAAATCTGGTAAAGGACCCTCGGCTACCATTTTAGTTTGATGTTTTGCTACCCAAGGCTTATATGCCATCAATGACAACTGAACCAATGTAGGTTTTAGTCGTAAAATCTCATCACAAGTTTTAGACATTCCTTCTGGTGTTTGGCCTGGTTGCCCAATCAATAAATCAAAT
>CAJQSV010000011.1 GCA_905616445.1 uncultured Pelagibacteraceae bacterium | reverse complement strand
GGATCAAATATTAAAAAATTAATTTTAGAAAAAAAAATCACTTTCTTAAAAAAAGACATATTAAATAATAAAATTAATCTTAGAAAATATAGATTAGACTATGTTTTTCATTTAGCAGCACTAGGCTCAATAGTTCCATCTATAGATAATCCAATAAAGTATATAGAGAATAATTTTAACGGAACACTAAACCTGCTTGAAAAACTTAGAAAGATTAAAATAAAAAAAATAGTTTATGCTGCATCTTCTAGCTGTTATGGTGTTGCTAAAACACCTACAACAGAGAGTGATCCAATAAACCCAGAATACCCTTACGCTTTTAGTAAGTGGATAGCCGAAGAAGCGATTAAGCATTGGTCTAAGTTATTTAATATTCCATTTATGTCGATTAGAATTTTTAATGCCTACGGTCCCAGGTTTCAAACAAAAGGTGCTTATGGTTCTGTTATCGGAGTTTTTTTAAAACAAAAACTCTCGAAAAAACCCCTAACTGTAGTCGGCAATGGAAATCAAAGTAGAGATTATGTACACGCAAAGGACGTTGCAAATGCTTTTTATTTAGCGGCAATTTCAAATAAAAAAAATGAAATTTTTAATCTTGGTGCTGGAAAGCCTATAAAAATAAATAAAATAATTAAATTAATTAATCCAACAAAGACTGAAAAGATACCTAATAGACCAGGTGAACCATATGTAACCCATGCAAATATTAAAAAGATAAAGAAAATGCTTAATTGGAAACCTAAAATTTCTTTTAATTTAGGATTCAATGATTTACTTTTAAATATCAATGAATGGAAAACAGCTCCTCTTTGGGATAAAAAAAAAATATCAAAAGCTACAAAAAATTGGTTTAAGTACTTAAAATGAAAAAAGATATAAATTTTTTAAATAAATATAAACACAAGATTATAAGTAATAAAAATTATAATAAATTTATTGGCTCTTATCCCAGAAAAAAAAAAGTAATTATGTGCCATGGAGTTTTTGATGTAGTACATCCTGGGCATATAAGGCATTTTATGTATGCAAAAGATAAAGCTGATATATTGCTAGTTAGTCTAACATCAGACAGGCACATTAATAAAGGCAACTATAGACCGCATGTACCTGAAAATTTGAGAGCATTCAATCTGGCGGCATTAGATGTAGTTGATTTTGTAATTATTGATAGTGACAAAGAGCCAATAAAAAATATAAAAAAAATAAAACCAGAGTACTTTGCTAAAGGTTTTGAATATCAAAATTATAAAAAAAATTTAAAAACTAGTAGTGAATATCAAACAATAAATGCATATGGAGGCAAAGTAATTTTTACACCTGGAGATGTTGTCTACTCTTCAAGTAAAATTATTAATAGTTCGTTACCAGATATATCATATGAAAAACTACACAACTTGATGGATACAGAAAAAGTAACTTTTAATGATTTAAAAAAAACAATAAAGAGTTTTTCTAAAGTTAGTGTGCACGTTGTTGGAGATACAATAGTTGATAGCTATACGAATACTGTACCAATTGGAGGTCCTGTAAAATATCCATATTTGAGTTTATTAAATATTTCAAAAACAAATTATATTGGAGGTGCTGCAATTGTCGCTTCACATTTAGCTTTTACTGGATGCAAAACAATTTTTACTTCGGTGGTTGGAGATGATAAAAATGCAAAATTTGTTAAAGATAAATTAAAAAAAAACAAAGTTAAATTTAATCTAGTAATTGATAAGAACAGACCTACTACTAACAAAAATACTATTGTATCCAAAAATCAGAAATTATTAAAGTTAGATACTTTAGATAATACTCCAATTTCTGATGAGATATCAGAGCTAATAAAAAAAAAAATTTCTAATACAAAAACTAATGCTGTTATATTTAGTGATTTTAGACATGGAATTTTTAATAAAAATTCAATAATGGAATATGCGAATAAAATACCAAAAAAAACATTTAAAGTAGCGGATAGCCAAGTAGCAAGTAGATGGGGTAATATCCTTGATTTTCTAAAGTTTGATTTAATTACACCCAACGAGAGAGAGGCGAGGTTTTCTTTAGGTGATCAAGATAGTTCTATAAGACCACTAGCAACAGAACTTTTTAAAAAGTCTAAATGTAAATTATTAATTTTAAAATTGGCAGAAAAGGGAACTTTAACTTATAGAAAAAAAGATTGGAACCAGACGGACTCGTTTTATGTTTTAGATTCTCTTGTTACAAATTTAGTTGATCCTGTTGGTGCAGGAGATGCTCTTATTGCTTATGCAACTTTATCTATGGTTGTATCGAAGAACCATGCAGTAAGTTCGATAATCTCTTCTATAGCAGCAAGTTTAGCTTGTGAAAAAGAAGGAAATATACCTATAAAAATTAGTGAAATGATGAATAGGATCAATGAGATAGAAAAAAAAATAAATTATAAGTAAATGACATTAGTTTTGATAGTTGGCCTTGGCATACAAGGAAAAAAAAGAAAAAAAATTTTAGATCAACTTAAAATAAAATCAATAAGTCTAGATCCCTACGTGTCAAATGCAAATTATAAATCATTAGAATTAATTCCTAAAAAAAATCTAAAAGAAATTACTCACATACTAATTTGTACACCCTATAATGATAGGCTAAAGTTCTTAATATTTTTTCTAGGATTTAATGTTAAAATTTTAATAGAAAAACCATTGATTTCCAGTGAAAAAGAAAAAAATTTTTTTGTGAAGAATAAAAATAAAATTAAAAGCAAAATTTATTCTGCTTACAATCATAGATTTGAAGATTCTATATTAAAGTGTAGAGAGGTGTTGAAAGAAAAAAAAATTGGAAAACTTTATTTCTGTAAAATGACCTACGGCAATGGAACTGCCAGAAATATTAAAGATTCTAAATGGAAAAATAAAAATAAAGGAGTAATTATGGATTTATTGCCCCATCTTTTAGATACCTCTTTTTTTTTATTTAATAAGATGCCAAAAAATAAAAGTATTATTTTTAAAAAAAACTTTGAAAATAAATCACCTGATTATTTTAAGATGAATTCAACAAATAATCCTTTTTTTATGTCTCTTGATGTTTCTTACCTTTATTGGAAAAATTATTTTAAGATTTTGATTATTGGGAGTAAAGGGATGTTAGAATTAACTGGTTTACCAAAGTGGGGGGAGACTAAACTATTAATAGGAAAAAGAAAATTTCCTTCTGGAAAACCCCAAATATTAACTTACAGATATCCGCCAAAGGATTTTACATGGATAAGAGAAATAAAATATTTTATTAAAGGACAGTTCGAGCCATTGGATCTTTCTAAGGAAATAGAGATATATAAAATTATAAAAAAATGTTAAAAAAAATAGGTTTTTACGGCCTTTCTCATTTAGGACTTTGTTACAGCGCTGCCTACGCAAAAAAAAATTTAGATGTTGTTGCAGTCGATTTAAATAAAAAAAAAATTATAAATCTTAAAAAAAATGTTTTAGATATATTTGAAAAAGATTTATTAAAAATTACAAAAAGTAAAAAAATTGTTTATTCTAATAATATTAGCGACCTTAACAAATGTGATATTGTTTTTTTTTCAAATGACGTCAAAACAAATGCTAAAAACATTTCTAATATTTCTGATATTAGAAGACAAATATTATATCTAGATAAAAAAATATATAAAAGTATTCCAATTATAATACTGTCACAAGTACCTCCAGGCTTTACTAGGTTACTAGACCTAAAAAGAAAATTATTCTATCAGGTTGAAACCTTAATTTTTGGTGAGGCAATGTCTAGAGCTTTACATCCAGAAAGAATTATAATTGGAAAAAAGAATAATAGTGACTTACTGACCAATGAAATAAAAAAAATGTATAATATCTTCACACCTAATATTATTGAAATGAATTATGAATCAGCAGAACTTGCAAAAATTTCCATTAATTTAATGCTTATTTCCTCAATTATGACTTCAAATTTTATTTCATTATACTGTGAAAAAATGAATGCAAGATGGTCAGATATAAAGAGATCTCTTCATCTAGATAAAAGAATTGGAAAATTTGCTTATTTAAATCCATCCCCAGGCTTATCAGGAGGAAACCTGGAAAGAGATTTAATGAATTCTAATAAACTTTTTAATTATAAAAAAATATTAAATGGCTGGATAAATCTCGATCAAAAAATGAAAAGGTGGACTATAAATCTGGTAAAAAAGAATTTACCAAAAAAATCCTCTATTTTAATATGTGGAATTACATATAAAGAAAATACTCTGAGTGTGAAAAATTCTTTATCTTTATTTTTATTAAAACAATTAGGTAAGGTATACAATATTACAATTTTAGAAAAAAATAAAAAATTAAATAATTTGATTAAAAATAATATGGTGAATACTCTATCTAGAAATAATAAAAAGTTTGATTGCGT
>CAJQSV010000010.1 GCA_905616445.1 uncultured Pelagibacteraceae bacterium | reverse complement strand
AATTGCCTGGTATAGACAACCCGGAAAGAATTAAAGAACTTTTGGGAAAAACAGCTCAATTGACTTTTAGACTTGTTTCTCAAGAAGATGGTTTTAGTTCTGAAAAATTAATTTTATCTGAAAACAACGAAGAACTTACGGTAAGCAAACGAATTGTTATTAGCGGAGAAAATTTAGTAGATGCGCAACCACAATTTGACAATCAATCTAATCAGCCTCTAGTACGTTTCAATTTAGACAGATTAGGAGCACAAAAATTTGGAAGAATCACTACAGAAAATATTGGGCGCAGACTTGCTATTGTACTTGATAATTCTGTGATTAGTGCGCCAAATATACGTGAAGCTATTACAGGCGGTTCAGGAACTATTTCAGGTGGATTTTCATTTCAAGAAGCGACAGATCTTGCTTTATTACTCAGGTCAGGCGCCTTACCAGCGCCAATTAATATTGTTGAAGAAAGAACCGTAGGTCCAGATCTAGGAAAAGACTCAATAGACGCTGGTGTATTTTCTCTTATTATTGGTTTTTTACTTGTTATTATATTTATGTTTATTAAGTATAGAATTTTTGGTTTGGTATCTAATATTTCTCTTATTGCAAATTTGTTCATGATGGTTGGGATTTTAACTATACTTGAAGCAACGTTAACACTACCAGGTATTGCAGGAATTATTTTAACAGTCGGTATGGCTGTTGATTCAAATGTTTTAATTTATGAAAGAATTAAAGAAGAATTAAAAACAGAAAAATCAATTATACATGCGTTTGACACAGGTTATAATAAAGCTAAGATTACAGTCATTGACGCTAACGTTACAACGTTAATAGCAGCATTAATTTTATTTATTTTCGGATCGGGACCAGTAAAGGGTTTTGCAGTAACTCTTGGTGTTGGTATAATCACAACGCTCTTTTCAGCATACTTTATTGCTCGACACTTAACGTCGGTTATTGTTTTAAACGACAAAGAAGGAAAATATTTTAAATTATAATGAACAAAAAAATTAATTTTTCTAAATTCTTTAAAGTCGCTAATATTTTTTCATTATTAGCAGTGATTTTGAGTCTTTTATTTTTATTTTTTAAGGGTTTAAACTATGGTGTGGATTTTAAAGGTGGCACGTTATTAGAAATTAGGATCGAAAATACAAATATCCAGATTCAAGATGTAAGAAGTTCTTTGAATATACTAGAACTAGGTGATGTAAGCGTCAAGCAATTTGGTAAAGAAGGTGATTTTTTAATTATGTTTGAAAAAAATGCGAATGAAAACAAAAAATTTATATCTGAATTAAAAAATGTTATCTCCAAAAAAATCGGCTCAGCAGTAAATTTCAGAAGAGTAGAAAGTGTCGGACCAAAAGTTAGTAGCGAACTCCTTAAACAGGGTCTCACAGCAATAGCTTTAGCATTGGGTGCAATGTTGTTTTATATTTGGATTAGATTCGAGTGGCAGTTTAGTATTGGTGCTATTGTCGCGCTTATACACGATGTAGTTATTACGCTTGGTATATTTTCAATATTGGCTTTTGAAGTTAATCTTTCTATAGTTGCAGCGGTCTTAACAATTGTAGGTTATTCTATGAACGATACGGTTGTAATATTTGATCGTATTAGAGAAAATTTATTAAAATATTCTAAAATTAAAACTAATGAAATTACTGACATATCGGTAAACGAAACTTTATCCAGAACAATTATCACATCTCTGACTACTCTTTTGGCTTTATTTTCGATATTTATTTTAGGAGGTGAAATTTTAAAAGGTTTTTCTTTTGCGATGATATTGGGCGTTATAATAGGAACTTATTCTTCAATTTATGTTGCAAGTCCTGTTCTTAATTATTTTAAAGTAACACAGAAAACTCTGTTAAGAGATGATGATCTTTAACTTCTAATAAAGATTTTGAGCCGCTACCATTGTGAGCAACATTGGTAAGGAAAGCAAAGTGTTTGTTCTTGAAAATAGCATGGCAGTTCTTGCGGATTTAGCTTTTTCTTCTGGCGTACATTCTATCATGCCAAGAGCTTTTTTTTGATTAGGCCAAATAATAAACCAAACATTGTAAGCCATTATGATCCCAAGCCACATCCCAATACCAATCGCAGTATTTTTTCCATAACCACTTCCAATTCCAAGTGTCATCGCTTGGTGAACGTAACCATTTAAATAAGCTACAATTAATCCTGTTATAATAGTTGCTAAAGCAGCCCATCTAAACCAAAACAATACAGCTGGGGCTATAACTTTTGATATAGCTGGTTTTTGCTCATCTGGAATTTTTGGCATAGAAGGAATTTGAACAAAGTTTAAATACCAAAGCAATCCAACCCACATAATTCCAGCAATTACATGAAGGTATCTAAACAACCAACTCCAAAATATTCTATCAAATGTAAAACCATCACCAAAAAAATGCAAGCTAAAGAAGAGTAGTATAGTAATGATAATTGAAGCGTGAATAGTTTTAGATAAAGATTGAAGTAAATTTCCCATGATTCTCTTATAACATAAAATTAATTAACTATGCAGTTTTTTTCATCGTATCTTTGAACAAAATATCCTTTAAAAATTGACCTGTATAGCTTCCTTTCGTTTCTGAAACTTTTTCTGGAGTTCCTTCAGCTATTA
>CAJQSV010000009.1 GCA_905616445.1 uncultured Pelagibacteraceae bacterium | reverse complement strand
TATTGTCAAAATAGTTTGAATTAGATGCTTTTTTTTTAATTTCTTTAATTTTAAATGAGTTTAAAGCTTTTAGATTGTTCTCAACTTTTTTTTTTATTTTTTTATAGTCTTCATATTTCCAGGTAAATCCTATTGACGTAAGCTCTTCGTAAAAAGTTTTATCATCGATATTTTTAAGTAAATTTAATGCGTATGGAGATCCTTCGATAGCATTATTTAAAAGAGAAACGTTGTTTGGGTTATTTTGGTTGGTAATTTTATAATATATCTTTTCATTAGATATGTTTAAGACGGATTTACCATCGTTATAAATTGGGTGTAATATATTTTTTATAGGATCAAAATAAAACCTTCTATCGTCACAGGATAGGCTATGGTCTGTTTCTGTTGCAAAAATAAGAGATTCATAAATTTGATGAATTTTTAATTCATCGTCATTTTTTAAATACCTTTTTTTATCTAAAGTTACATTGTCTTGAACACAACGTGTTTTTTTTCCAGTGAATTTATATACACCGATATTGTCGATGAGTATATTATTAAAGATAGATAGAGCTTGAAAAGACAAATTAGTATTTATTTTACTTTTTATTGAATATGAAGAGTTAATAATTCTACCAAGAACAAGATCACCTCTCCATTTGTTTACAGAAAATTTTTCCGCTCCGTACTGTTGGTCTCCTTCTAGCAGCGGACCTTCAACTAAATCTCTTGATTCTAAAAATTCTTTAGAGAGTGTTTCATGAAATAAATAATCATATTCATAACCATTGACTTCGACTTTAATAATTTTTATTTTTGGAGCCAAAAAATTCATTTTGTTAAGCAATCTGGTAACAAAAAGTTCTAAATTCACATCGCCATTTTCAGATATTCTAGATTTTGGCAAAAGTAGATTGAAACTTACAGAATTATTTATATGTCCATTTTCTAAATCAACTTTTAAGCTAGAAATTGGACCACCCTTCCAGTCTAAATGCCACCAAAAATCACCTCTTATACTAATCTTAGCTTTGGATACACATTCGTGATCAGCATTTTTGTATATGAATTTTATTTTTGACTTAAATTTTTTTTTATATTTATCGTCAATTTGAAAAGTTATCTCTTTATTATTATTGGTTTTATATTTTTCAGAATTAAATTCATAAAATAGATCAAGGATGTTTTCAGACCATTTCTTTGTTTTATTAGTCTTAATTATAATTTTACTAAGTACATTCTTATTTATAAAAAAATCTGGAGAAACATTTTCACAAAATACATTTTTATTAAAATCTTTTTTTTCACTTGCTAGTAAAATAAATTGATGCGATGTAAAATAAAAGAAAAAAATTGTAAATATAAATTTTTTAAATCTAAACTTATTTTTCTTATAAAGCATATTTTATGTCAATAAATTCTACATCAACATTTTTTTCTAAATCGGTTTTTAGGAGATCTAGGTCAGCTTTGTAAGAAAATACTAATCTGTAGTTATAAGAATTTTCTTCTCTATTAAAGAAATAATTATTTAAATTTTTACTATTCTCTAAACCAGAAACTTTAACTTTTGATCTTACTTCCAAGGAATGACATATGGTGCCTTCATCGTATGAATTGCTAAAAAAAGTTTTTTTTTTATATTTAGAATATTTTTCTATAAAATGAAATATAGCAATTAAAAAGATAATCACAAAAGTTAACATAGCACTAAGTTTAAAGTTTACTGCAGTGCCGATACCGATGGTTATTAAGGCAAAAAACATTACTAGTTCCAGAGGGCTTTTAACTGGATTTCTGAATCTTACAATTGATAGAGCACCAATCATACCAAGCGATAAAGCGATATTGCTTGAAATTAAAGTTGTTATTATCAATGTGATACAAGGTAGTAGGCAATATGTTAATGTTTGATGGTAAGAGGTGACCCACTTTTGTTTAACAGCTGCTAAAGAAAATCTTAATGAATATCCTAAAAAAGCTGCTAAAAAATTTAGTAAAAGAAATTGTAGATACGAATAGTCATTTAGCAGATCGGACATATATTTTTTTGAATTATTGTTATATGTAAATATAATATACTTTTTAATTAATGTTAATACTTTATTTTTCGAAATAATATTACTTTACTTGCTCTACTTTCAGCATTTCCAAACACTTCAAAAGTTAAATACACTAAAAATTAAATATATTGATTGTTTGATCAAAAACAAAAAAAATTAATTAATATTTTTTGATGAGTTTTGCATTTTGTA
>CAJQSV010000008.1 GCA_905616445.1 uncultured Pelagibacteraceae bacterium | reverse complement strand
CCAATAGGAGTAGATGTAGAAGAAGGTAAATCTTATTATTGGTGTACTTGTGGAAAAAGTTCCAAGCAGCCATTTTGTGACGGATCGCATACTGGATCAGAATTTGGTCCTTTAACCTACAAAGCTGAACAGTCAAAAAAAGTTTGGTTTTGTACTTGCAAACAAACTAATGATCAGCCACTATGTGATGGATCGCATAACGCTAAATAAAAAATAATATGAAACAGTTAGATAATAAAATTAATAAAATTTTTTCAAGTTTAGAATTTTTAGCTCCTTGGCTAATAAGATTTGGATTAGGAATTGCTTTTGCTTTACATGGATTAGGTAAATTTCCTTTACCACCAGAAGGTTTATCTAACTTCTTAGGATCGGCTTTAGCTTCGTTCGTTGCTATTTCAGAACTGGGAGCAGGATTAATTCTAATTATTGGAGGTTTTATAAAAGGGCCTGTTGGTAATTTAGCTACAAGGTTTGCTAGCGGAACAATTGTAATAATAATGATAAGTGCTTTATCTTTAGCTCACAGAGATTGGTTTATTACAACAAAACTATTTACTAGTGAGCAAATATTTCTTCTTTTAATCGGATTGTATTTTTTATTAAGAGGAAATCGTTAGTAGTATATAATCTCCTTGATGAAAGACATTAAAGCTATAGTGTTTGACGCTTACGGAACTTTATTTGATGTCAATTCAGCTGCTGAAAAATGTAAAGGTAAAATCGGAGATAAGTGGGAAGGTTTTGCTAATTTTTGGCGTACAACTCAACTGGAATATACTTGGTTAAGAAGTTTAATGAGAAGACATAAAGACTTCTGGCAAGTTACTGAAGATAGCCTAGATAAATCAATGAAAGCTTTTAAGATTGATAACTCTATGAAAAGTGAGTTACTAAATTTATATAAAGTTCTGTCTCCCTACCCTGAAGTTAAAGAAGTTTTAAAAAAATTAAAAGAAAAAAAATACAGACTTGCTATTCTTTCAAACGGAACCCCTTCTCTCTTAAATGAATTAGTAAAAAGTAATAATTTAGAAAATATTTTTGACGATCTCTTTTCTGTAGAAGAAGTTGGAATTTATAAGCCAGACTCAAAAGTTTACGATATGCCTGTAAAAAAGTATCAAATCAAAGCTGATAAGGCAGCTTTTCTGAGTGCAAATACTTGGGATATATCAGGTGGTGGGAATTATGGTTATAACGCTATTTGGGTAAACAGAAATAATAATATTTTTGACAACCTTGATTTCAAGCCAAAAAATGAAATTAATAATTTAACGCAGATACTTAATATAGTTTAGTTGTTAGAACTTAGAATGATAAAAATTGAAGTTAAAAAAATAATAAAAGCCCTGAATGCATCGGACGGTGCGGGTGTTAAATTAAAAAGAAGTATTGGTACGCCAGAAGCAGATTATATTGATCCTTTTTTAATGCTAGACGAATTTGGTTCTGAAAATAAAGATGACTATCTTGCGGGTTTTCCTCCCCACCCACATAGAGGAATAGAAACAGTTACGTATATGTTGAATGGGGAATTTGAACACGAAGACAGCACTGGCGCAAAAGGTATAATGACCGCAGGGGATGTTCAATGGATGAAAACTGGTAGAGGAATTATTCACTCTGAAATGCCCGCAATGTCTGAGGGTAAATTATTAGGTTTTCAACTTTGGATTAATATGCCAGCAAAATCAAAAATGAATAAACCTGAATATTTATATATAAAAAATAATCAACTTGGCGTTCATGAAGATGCTGAAAAAATAGTTAAAGTTATAGCTGGAAAATTTGAAAAAATAGAAGGCCCTGAAAAAGGTCATAACGTTGATCCAATTTATTTTCATGTAATATTAGAAGAAGATAAAGAGTTTAAATGTGATGTTCCTAGTGGGCACAATTCTTTCGTTTATTTATTAACTGGCGACTTATTTGTTGGTGAAAAAAAGCATGATAAAACGCGTAATTCTAATCTAATACTATTAGACAGAGGTGATAAGTTGATAGTAAAAGCTAATAAGAGAAGTGAGTTTTTATTTATAGCAGGTAAACCTATTGGCGAACCTATAGCAAGAGGAGGACCTTTCGTTATGAATACGAAATCAGAGATACTTCAAGCAGTTCAAGATTATCATAATGGTACATTTGCAAAATATTAATGACTAAAGCAATTATAATTAAAAAACCAGGTGGACCAGAGGTCTTAGAATTAACAGATATTCAACTAGCATCTCCAGGACCGGATCAAATAAAAGTAAAAAATATTGCAATTGGTCTAAACTATATAGACACCTATCATCGCTCAGGTTTGTATCCTGTTCCACTTCCAAGCGGTATAGGCCTCGAAGGTGCTGGTGTAATTACAGAAATAGGTTCTAATGTTGGTGAATTAAGTGTTGGAGACAATGTCGCTTACGCAGGAGGATCTCCAAATGCATATGCTGAAGAAAGAATATTACCAGCTCAAATAGCAGTTAAAATTCCAGATGGAATTTCTCATAAAATTGCGGCATGCATAATGACAAAAGGGTTAACAACGCATTATCTGTTGTGTAAAACTTACAAATTAAATTCAAATGATGTTGTTCTTTTTCACGCTGCAGCAGGAGGAGTTGGACAAGTTTTTTCTCAGTGGGCAAAAGCAATTGGTTGTGAATTAATTGGAACCGTTGGCTCAGATGAAAAAATCGACATAGCTAAAAAAAATGGCTGTGACCATGTCGTTAATTATACAAAACAAGATTTTGCTAAAGAGGTAAAAGATATTACTAAAGGTGCTGGTGTTTCTGTTGTTTATGATGGTGTTGGTAAAAATACGTTCCAAGGGTCTGTAGAATGTTTAAAACCTAGGGGAACAATGGTCTCTTTTGGCAATGCATCAGGGCCTCTAGATCCTTTAAATGTTCCAAAAGATATTCAGTCGAAAAGCTTATTTTTTACAAGACCAACAATGAAAGACTACTACGCAAAAAGAAATGAGGTAGTCGAGGGTGCAAATAAATTATTTGAACAAATTAAATTTGGAAAAATTAAAATAAAAATATTTAAAGAATACAGTTTAGAGGAAGTAAAACAGGCTCACTTAGATTTAGAATCCAGAAAAATTAACGGTCCTGCTATATTTGTAGTGTGATGAGTAAAATTATTTCTCCTTGTATAAGTATTTGTAAAACTGATCCCGTGACTGGTTTTTGCTATGGTTGTACACGCACTGATGAAGAAAAAAAAATGTGGAAGAATGAAACTACAAATGACACATGGAAATCAGAAAATCTTATTTTAATTACTTCAAGAATGAAGGGTTGGCAGCTAGAAACATTCAAAGAATCTTACAGTCATAAAATGAGTAACGGAATATCTTTATTTAAAAAAAACCTTCTAGAAAAAAAATAAAATTATAAGTCTTTTTTCATCGAGTCCATATCACTCAAATGATACTTAAGCGCTTGATTGGAAAGTCTTATCTCCTGTAAAAATAAAAAAATTGAAATTATCATACAAACACAACATCCAGCAAAAATTATTCTAGCAGTTTGTAAACTTCCTAAATAAAGCATTAACACAGTCGACATATTAAAAAGAAAACCGAATGCTGCAAAACCCATAGTGTATTTTAATATGTTAGTTCTAGTGTTCAAAACGTGCAATTGGCTTTCCCATTTAGGAGGAGTACGTTTTTCAAATATATATTGATCATGTAATTTTCTAATCAAACTACTTAAAGTGTGGAATCTATTACTATACATGGTCATCATTAGAGGTATGGCTGGAAACATTAGTGCTGCAACTGTGTAATCTATATCCATATCGAATCAAATTGATTATGTAGCTAGTGTTTGATATTTACAAGTAATTATTCGCTGATGTCTCAACTTAAAATATTTATAAATCTCACGAGGTTAAATAAACCTATAGGTATAATGCTTCTTTTTTGGCCTTGTTCTTGGGGGCTTGCTTACTCTTACGGCATTGAAAAAAACTTTAATCAGTTTTCATATTTTCTTCTTCTTTTTTTTTTAGGTTCTGTGTTAATGCGAAGCGCAGGATGTATTGTTAATGATATTGTAGATAAAAATATAGACAAGAAAGTTCAAAGAACAAAAAATAGACCTCTCGCTTGTAATCTAATTTCTGTAAAACTAGCTTTAATTTATACCGCTGTACTTTGTGGCTTAGCTTTTTTAATATTGATTCAATTTAATACGTTAACAATTATTTTAGGTTTTCTTTCAATGGTACTGGCTTTTTCATACCCTTTCATGAAAAGAATAACTTATTGGCCTCAACTTTTTTTAGGCTTAACTTTTAATTGGGGTGTTGTAATGGCTTGGACAGCTATAACCAATAATGTTTCTGCTGAAATTATTATACTTTATACATCAGCCATATTTTGGACATTGGGATATGACACAGTTTATGGAACTCAAGATGTGGTAGATGATGAAATAATTGGTGTTAAATCAACATCTGTTAAGTTCAAAAATAATATAAAGTTATTTGTTAGTTTTTGTTATTTCGTAAATTCTGCTTTAATTGTTTTCTTGTTTTATAAAAAATTTGGTTTAAATATTTCTACACTAATAATTACAGCTTATATTTTGAGTTTAATGTATCAAATAATAAAATTTAAAAGAAATGATCCAAAAAAATGCTTAGAGGTTTTTAAAATTAACAATCTTTCTGGCTTTTTTTTATTTT
Organism: uncultured Pelagibacteraceae bacterium; assembly: GCA_905616445.1. Taxonomy (GTDB): domain Bacteria; phylum Pseudomonadota; class Alphaproteobacteria; order Pelagibacterales; family Pelagibacteraceae; genus Pelagilacustribacter. Next base: position 74,629 of record CAJQSV010000008.1, on the reverse strand, counting down.
CTGGAATTTTTTTAATTAATTAAAACTATAAAACTAAGAAACTATGAAACTAAATGAATTAATATTTATACTTAAACGTTTGTATAACGAATATGTTAAAAGATATTTTAAAAAAATAATTCTTTCCCTTGTTCTCTCTTTAATCGTAGGAGGTAGTACCGCTGCAACTGCGTGGCTTTTGGACCCAGCGGTTAAAAAGATTTTTATTGACCAAGACAAAACTTTAGCTTGGCTAATACCAATCTGCATAGTATTTGTTTTTGCTTCAAAAGGTATCTCACTTTATTTTGCGAGAATAAATATAATAAAAGTTGGAAATAGAATAGCTGGTGAACTACAAAAAAAAATTGCAAACGTAATTTTAATGGCAGACATTGAAACATTAGATAATAGACACTCCGGACAATACATCTCTAACATACAGTTTGACTGTTCCTCTGTTCAAAATCTTGTAAGTACAGGTGTGCTTAATTTAATGAAGGATAGTTTTTCTCTGATTGCACTAGTTTACTTGATGTTTTATCAAAATTGGAAACTAGCTTGCTTTGCAATATTCATGATGCCTTTAGCAATCTTCTTTGCAAAAAATCTTGGTAAAAGATTAGGTAAAGTGCAAACACAAGCCGGGGCAATAGCTGGGGATTTTACTTCTTTTTTATCAGAAATTTTTAAGGCTTCAAAAATGATTAGAATTTATCAAAAAGAAGAAAAAGAAAAAAAGAATGCTGATGTTTTTATAGATGAGTTAGTTAAAAAAAATATAAAAATGTCAAGCATAATGATAAGAGCTACACCTGTAATGGAGACCTTAACTGGTTTTATGATTGCGGGATTTATTTTTTACTCGGGCAAATTGATAAGTGCTGGAGAAATAGAGGTAAATAATTTTTTTTCTTTTTTAGCTGCCATGATGCTTGCTTACCAGCCTATAAGATCTCTTGCTACGATTAATATGGTAGCCTACCAGGGTGCTGCGGCGGCCCAAAGAATTTTTGCGGTAATTGACAGTCCAATTAAAACAAAAAATGATCAAAATCTTGAAAGTTTGAAAATTGATAAATGCAATATAAGTTTTGAGAATGTAAGTTTTCACTACGTTAATACGAAAGAAAAAGCGGTAAAGAAAATTAATTTAGAAATTAAAGGTGGTACGATAACTGCTTTTGTTGGTCGCAGTGGTGCGGGGAAAAGTACTATTATAAACTTGTTGCCTAGGTTTTACGAACCTCAAGAAGGAAAAATTTTTATTGATCGGCAAAATATCTGCGATGTCTCCCTTTATTCACTCAGAAAAAATATTTCCTTAGTTAGTCAAGACGTAATTTTATTTGACGCTTCTGTTAAAGCTAATATTGCATACGCTAACCCTAATGCTTCACAGAAAGAGATAATTGAAGCCTGTCGATTTGCAGCTGCGGATGAATTTATAGACAAACTACCAGATGGTTATGAAACATTTATTGGAGAAAATGGGATAAGATTATCGGGCGGTCAAAAGCAAAGGGTATCAATCGCTCGTGCAATATTAAAAAAATCAGCAATTATTCTTCTTGATGAAGCAACATCTTCCTTGGATGCAGATTCGGAGTGGATAGTACAAAATGCAATTGCTAATTTAACTAAAAATAAAACAACATTGGTTATTGCACATAGACTATCAACTATACACAACGCGGATCAAATTTTTGTTTTAAATAATGGTTCAATTATTGACTCTGGTAAACACGATTCTCTGATGGAGAGCTCAAATGAATATAAATCATTGTATGAAAAACAGCTAAAATAAATTAATGCGACAAGTTTATAGATACGTAACTTATTCTCTTTATCCGATATTTATAATTTTAATTTATTTTCGATCATTTCTTAACAAAGAAGATCGAACTAGATTTAAAGAAAAAATTTTTTCTGCACACTTCAAATCACGTAAAAATAAAGATAAAAAATTAGTTTGGTTTCATGCGGCAAGTATAGGAGAATGTTTAAGCGTTCTATCTTTAATAGAAAAAATAAATAATGATAATAAAAATATAGAATTTTTAATTACTACTGTAACCTTAAGCTCATCAAAATTACTAGAGAGAAAATTAAATCAATATAATAATATTGTTCATCGTTTTTTTCCTTTAGATGTTGAGTTCCTTGCGGAAAAATTTATAATTTTTTGGAAACCAGACTTAGTTTGCTTTGTGGACTCTGAAATTTGGCCAAATTTTTTATTTAAAATCAAAGAAAAAAAAATTCCTTTATTGCTTATTAATGCAAGGATAACGAAAAAAACGTTTAATAAATGGAATATCATTTTAAACTTTGCCAAGAAAGTTTTTAGTAATTTTGATTTATGTCTTGCAGCTAGTGAGGAGTCAAAAAATAATTTAAGCAAACTTCAGGTCAAAAATTTAAAATATATCGGTAATTTAAAATATTCTGCTAAAAATATTCCAGAGGAACTTGAGGATGCTAATAAAAAAATTTTCAATAATTTTAAAACTTGGTGTGCAGCCAGCACACATAATGATGAAGAACTTATTATTTTAAAGACTCATCTAGAAATTAAGAAAAAATTTAATAATATCTTAACTATTATTATACCAAGGCATATTAATAGATCTTCTTATATTAAAAACTTAGCTAATAAATATAATTTAACTTCACAGATTTTGAATGATGGCGATTTAATAAATATTAGTACAGAAGTTTTAATAATTAATTCTTTTGGCGTTCTTGCTAAATACTTTAATTACTGTAAAAATATTTTTATTGGTAAATCATTTGTTAAAAGATTGGAAAATAGCGGTGGGCAAAATCCTATTGAAGCTGCAAAATTAGGTTGTAAAATATATCACGGTCCATATATTTATAATTTTCAGGAAATATATGAACATTTAAGATCACATCGCATGGCAGAGATGGTAAGTGATGAACTGGAGTTAGCTGAAAAAATAATTCAAAGTTTTGAAAACCCAAAAATAAAAAATCAGTTACATATAAATTTATTAAATGATTATGGAAAGAAAATATTAAAAGAAACAGCTTTAGAGTTTGACAGGTATTTAAATTAAATTATGAAAATATTTAAACCTAAATTTTGGCATGAAAAAAATTCATTAATATCTTTTTTTTTGCTACCACTATCTCTCATTTTGCAGTTCCTGATAATTATAAAAACAAATCTAAAAAAGAAGAAGAAATTTTCTATTCCTGTAATTTGTGTTGGTAATATCTATGTAGGCGGCACTGGTAAAACTCCTTTGTGCATTAATCTTGCTGAAGTGTTGGAAAAATCAAATAAAAAAATTGCTATAATTAAAAAATTTTACAAAGAACACTCTGATGAGTTTAAATTAATTGAATCAAAAAAAATAAGATTATTTAAAAATCCATCTAGGACACTGTCAATAAAACAGGCTGAAGTAGGTAAATTTGACTGCGTAATCCTAGATGATGGTTTTCAAGACACGTCTATCATTAAAGATTTAAATATTATTTGTTTTAATGAGGAGCAGTTGGCAGGAAATGAAATGACTCTACCATCTGGTCCACTTAGGGAACCTTTGTCTTCTCTTAGACGTAGCCAAATAATTGTTATTAATGGAGATGTTAATGACGCTTTTGAAAAAAAAATAAAAGAAATATCTAACGATATTAGTATTTATTACTCACACTACTTACCTGCTAATTTAAATCAATTTACTAACCATAATTTGCTTGCTTTTGCGGGAATTGGAAACCCTAATAATTTTTTTAATCTTTTAGAAAAGAACAATTTATGTGTTGTAAAAAAAGTATCTTTTCCCGATCATTATAATTATTCTATTAAAGAGTTAAATAATTTAGTTAATTTTTCAATAAAAAATAATTTAAAGATTGTTACCACTGAAAAAGATTTCTTTAGAATCAAACATCATAAGATTTCACAAATCCAATGCTTAAATGTTAAACTTAAAGTTAAAAATAATGCTAAATTTGAGAAAGAAATAATTAAATGTTTATTTTAAAAATTGTTAAATATTTTTTTCAAGCAATAATTATTTATTTATTTTTTATAATAATTAAAGTAATTGGCTTGACTCTAAGCAGAAATCTTTTTTCATTTCTTTTTAATAAAATTGGTCCCATAGTAAAATCGGAACAAACGATCAATAATAATCTAGAAAAATTCTTAGGCTTCTACAATGATAACGAAAAAAAAGATATAAAATTTAAAATGTGGGCCAACTATGGAAAAACTTTTGTAGAGTATTTATATTTAAAAAAATTTAAAGACACAAATCACCATATTGAAATAAAAGGAGAACAAATACTAAATGAAATTATAAAAAAAAATAAGCCAGTAATTTTTGTATCAGGGCATTTTGCAAATTTTGAACTAATGTCGATAGAGTTAATAAAAAGAAATATTAATTTAGCTACAATTTATAGACCGTTAAATAATTTTTTTTTAAATCCTTTTATGGAATACCTTCGAAAAAAATATGTATGTCAGAATCAGATCAAAAAAGGTCTCGCTGGTGTTAAAGATTCGATTAATTATATAAAAAATAATTTTAGCATTGCACTAATGATAGACCAGAGAGTTAGCGAAGGTAACAAATTGCCTTTCTTTGACCACCTGGCACTTACTACGACTTTGCCAGCTCAAATGGCTTTAAAATTTAAGTTAGATATCGTGCCTATTTACATAGCTAGAAAGACAAATGACAATTTTGAAATAGAAATTTATGATCCAATAAAAAATTTTAGTAATGATGACTATGAGTCCAATAAATTGAATATATCCATAAAATTAAATAAAATTCTTGAAGAAATGATATCTCGAAATCCCGGGCAATGGATTTGGACTCATAATCGCTGGAAGTAGTTAGTTTTTTTTTCTTAACTCTTCATATCTTATTTTCGCTTCAACTGGAGAAAAGTACGCTTCTTGTAATTCAACATTCCAATAGTTCAAGTTTTCTAATAGTATTGTCTTTTTTGAAACAGAGCAAATAACATGATCACCCTCATCTAAGACGTCAAAATTATTAGGCATGTATTTAATGAGAGCTTTTTTTTTGTTCATAGTCGATAATAGTATATATAATATATTTTTTCATATGAATATTGCATTAATTGGTAGCGGTGGAAGAGAGCATGCGCTTTGTCAAAAACTATATAATTCCGATATTGTAACTAAAATTTTTTGTATCCCAGGAAATGCCGGTACAGCTCCCCTTGCTGAAAATTTAGATATAGATTTCTTAAATTTTAACAAATTGTTATCGACCATAAAGTTTTACAACATAAGCTTAGTTGTGATTGGGCCAGAATTGCCTCTAGTTAGAGGAATGGTTGATTTCTTAAAAAAAAATAAAATTAAAGTTTTTGGTCCAGATAAGTATGCCGCACAACTAGAAGGGTCAAAGGCCTTCATGAAATCTTTGTGTAAAAAATATAAAATTCCAACTGCAAGATTTAAAATATGTAAAAATAAGGAAGATGTTACGGTATTTCTTTCTCAATGCCATATGCCAGTAGTTGTCAAAGCAGATGGACTGGCCTCAGGAAAAGGGGTGACTATTTGTCAATCAAAAAAAGAAGTTAGAAGGTTTAGTAGTGAAATTTTTTTAGGCAGATTTAAAACTTCAAAAAAAGTAATATTAGAAGAATTTTTAGAAGGTGAAGAAGCTAGCTATTTTTTAATTGTAGATATAAACAATTTTTTATTTATAGGCTCTGCTCAAGATCATAAGCGTGTTGGGGAAAATGAGACGGGTCCAAACACAGGGGGCATGGGTGCTTATTCACCTGCTCCAATTATAGATAAAAATTTAGAAAAAAAAATAATCAATAGGATTGTCAAACCTACACTTAAAGCACTTAAAGTAAAAAAACATCCTTATACAGGATTTTTGTATGTTGGGCTTATGATTAAAAACAATGAGCCCTACTTAATAGAATACAATGTCAGAATGGGTGATCCTGAGTGCCAAGTTATTATGCCGAGGCTGAAAACTGACTTAGTTAAATTATTAAACGCAGCAGTAGAGAATAAACTTAATGAAGTAAAAATTAAATGGAGTGAGGACAAGTGCATGGCAATAGTGCTTTGTGCCAAAGGTTACCCAAATGAATATGCAAATAACAAAAAAATAAACTTGATGAACATTAAACTAACAAGAAAATCTTTTATATTTCACGCAGGAACTAAAATAAAAAATAACTTATTATTTTCAAATGGTGGACGAATATTAAATATAGTTGTTTTAGGAAACTCTTTTTTAAAAATAAGAAATCTAATCTTTAAAATAATTAAAACTATTAATTGGAAGTGGGGTTTTTTTAGAAGAGATATAGGTTGGAGGGTGATCGAAAAAAATGAGAATTATAAGCGGTTTTTTAAAAGGTAAAAAAATAGATTTTTTAAAGTCTTCAACCACAAGACCTCTTAGAGATTTTGTTAAGGAAAATATTTTTAATATTATTAAGCACTCTAATTTAATCAAATTAAAATTAGAAAATGCTAATATATTAGATCTTTATTCAGGTATTGGTTCGTTTGGAATTGAATGTATTTCTAGGGGAGTAAAAAAAACAACTTTTGTAGAAAACAACAACAAAGTCTTAATTATATTAAAAAAAAACTTAGATAATTTAAAAATAGAAAATCAATCTGAAGTTTTTAGCGCAAAAGTAATTGCATTTTTTAATAGATTAAATAAAGAAGATAAATTTGAAATTATTTTTTTTGATCCTCCGTTTGCAGAAAATTTTTTTATTGAAGAATTAAAAATAATAAAAAATTCCACAATTTACAAAAAAAACCATTTAATTATTATTCACAGGGACGCAAAATCAGAAGATAATCTTGAAAAAATAATGAATGTTCTTTTAACTAGAACCTACGGTAGATCGAAAGTAATTTTTGGTAGTTTTTAACTTAAATATTTTTTAGTTAAAATTTTTACTTCTTCTACAGCTGGTTGGTCAAACGGGTTAACACCAATCAACTTTCCAATTAACACTGTCTCCATTATAAAATAAGAGAATAACTTGCCTAAAGTTTCTTCGTCTTTTTTATTCATAATAAATTCTTGGTAAGGAATATTTTTACTTTTTAACACATGTATTAATGCATTTTTTTGAGCTTCTTTAGCTTTTGAAAAATCTTTATTTTCTACATGACCAAAAGATTTTCCAAAAATATTTTTATTTATCTTCATTTTTTTTGTTAACTTTAAGCTAAATATATAAAATAATTTATCTTTCGGGCCATCTAAATATAATTGCAATAAACTGTGATGGTCTCTAGGTGCCGGTGAAACAATTGGCAGTATACCTTTTCCTTTTTTTCCTAAACTTTCTGCTATTAATTGTTGGCACCAATAAAGAAATTCATTAACTTCTGGCGCGTAATTTAACAATACAATGGTATTAATTTTTTTATATTTGTAGATATCCTTTAATTTAATAACATTATCTATTAGTAAATTTCTTTCTTTTGTTTTAAAAAAGTCTAGTAAATTTTTTCTAAAATGCCTTGTTTTTAAACCCATAAAATAAGCTGGAATCATCCCTACCTCAGATAAAACTGAATATCTTCCACCGATATAATCTTTGTGGTTGATGTGCAAAATTTTTTTATTTTTTGCAAACGTATTTAATAAATTTGTATTTTTTTCTGTTATGATTATTGTGTTCCTTTTGTTAATTTTTTCTTTAAATAGATTGCTGTTAATTAATGTTTCAAGCGTATTGCCAGACTTTGAGATAATAATAAAAAGACTTTTTTGTAAGTTTATTTTTTTTTTTACTTTTTCAATTTTAAATTGATCTAAATTATCAAAAAAAATAAATTTTTTTTTAATTCTATCTCTAAAAAATGAATATAAAGCTTCTGCTCCTAAAGCGGAACCACCCATACCTATTAAAATTACAGATTTATACTTGTCAAATTTTACAAGCTGAGAATATTTAAAATCAAAATTAAATTTCTTGCTTAATAAATGAAAGGTGTCTTTCTTGCTGTCTAAGGAAATAAAAATACTACTTATTATTTTATTTATTTTTATTTTATCCTTTAAATATATACTTTTGTTTAAATAGCTTAGGTTAATTCTGCTTTTAAAATATATATTTTTGCTCACTTTTTAATTTGATTAAGAATAAATTCTTCTGTTGATGATGATTTATTTTGATTGCTGGTAGATTGAGACTTGGATGTTCTTAAAATTTTTTTAATACTATTTTGTTCCGGTTCTGTTTTACTGCCAATCGATCCTGGTTCTGGTATATTCTTAAAATCTGGCGGTTGTGTCAATGGGTCTTTTTTTTCTATTAAAAATTCATCAGTAGTTCTTAGCTTTTCATTTCTAAGGACTTTACCAGCATCACTTAAACTAGAGCAGCTATTTAAGATTATAGACAAGCCAGAGAGTAAAATTAATAGTTTTATAAATTTCATTTTTTTTTTAAAATTAAGTCCTTGATAATAATTAAAATTATTCCCAATGTAATAAATATATCCGCAATATTAAAAGTAAACCAGTGAAAATCGTTTATATGAAAGTCTATAAAATCTGGTACAGCAAAATAAATTAATCTATCGTATAGATTGCCTATTGCACCTCCTAAAATTAAAGAAAATAAAATTTTTTCTAGAAAAATACATTTTATTATTAAATAAATTAAAAAAACTATTACAGAAAAAATTAGTAAGGAAGTTAAGTGATAATATATGTTTGCGTTTTGACTAAACAAACCAAAACCAATACCTGTGTTCCAATGAAGCTCTAAATTTAAATACTCGCTAAGAAATACACGCTGATTGCTTAATTGATGTTTAATAATGGCTATTTTAGAAACTCTATCCAGAGCAAAAGAAAAGCAAATTACTAGAAGTGGTATTATTGTTTCCTTTGAAAAAAATCTTTTTTTTGTATTTTTAGAGATATTCATATTTTAATTAACACCACAGTGTTTTCTCTTGCATTTTTTATCTAAAATTTTCCAGCAAAGGGTGCATTTGCTACCTGTGGATTTTTTTACTTCAATTTTTACTTTATCCTCTGTATGAATTTGAGTTTTCTTAACCTTTGAAGCAATAAAATATTCTTCTAGATCTAGTCCTTCTAAAAGTTGGAATTTTTTTTCATTTACATAAATTAAAACTTCTGCTTCTAAGCTTGAGCCTATTTCTTTAATTGATCTCTTTTCTTCAATTGCAATGTTTACTTCTTGTTTGATTTGATAAAGATCTTGCCATTTTTTATCTAATTCATTGTTTTTCCAGTTTTGTGGAACTTCAGGGTAGAATGTTTCATGTACACTATTTTCGTTTTTGTTTAATAAATTAAAAATTTCTTCAGTCGTAAAAACAAAAATTGGAGCCAGCCACTTGAGGAGACATTCTAAAATTATATTTAGTACAATAATACAATCTAAGCGCTTTTTTGAATTTAAGTCATCACAATATAAAATATCTTTTCTTATATCAAAATAAAATGAAGAGAGATCTAGTGTGCAAAAATTTAGTAGTTCTTTATAAAGTTTATGAAAATTATAGGTTTTTAAATTTTCTTTAATAGAATGGTCTAAATCAGAAAGTCTTCCTAAAATATATCTTTCTAGTTCTGGAAGAGAATCTAGGTTTATTTTTTCAAAATCTTGTTTTTCAAATTTATCTCTAAGATTTCCTAATATAAATCTGAATGTATTTCTTATTTTTCTATAAGACTCTGCGTGTTGTGCTAAAATTATATTATCAATTCTTAAATCCTCAGCGTAATTAGATGAAGCAACCCAAGCTCTCAATATATCTGCGCCATAATTTTTTAAAATATCATCAGGAGAAATAACGTTTCCTGCTGATTTTGACATCTTCATTCCCTTTCCATCCACAACAAAACCATGAGATAATACGCTCTTAAAAGGTGCTCTTCCTCTTGTCCCACAAGATTCTAACAAAGATGAATGAAACCAGCCTCGATGCTGATCTGAACCTTCAAGATACATGTCAGCTGGCCACTTGAGGTCTTTTCTCTTTTCTAAAACAAAACTGTGCGTTGATCCGCTATCAAACCACACCTCAACAATATCAGTTAATTTTTCATAATCATCTGGTTTGTAATTTTCACCCAGAAATCTTTTTGGATCATCTGTAAACCAACAGTCTGATCCTTCTTTTTCATAAATTTCAGCTATTTGGTCTATAACTTTTTGGTCACGAAGCGGCTCTTTAGTTTTCTTGTTAATAAATATTGGCAGAGGGACTCCCCACGATCTTTGTCTAGAAACACACCAATCTGGTCTTCCTTCTATCATGGACAATAGTCTTTCTCTTCCTTTGGGAGGATAAAAAGTAGTTTCACCTATAGCTTTAATTGCTTTATTTCTTAAAGAATTTTTTTCCATTGAAATAAACCATTGAGGAGTTGCTCTGTAAATTAAAGGAGCTTTTGACCTCCATGAGTGAGGGTAGCTATGTTTTAGCTTGTCGTTTTTTAATAGTTTTTTAACCTCTTTTAGTTTTTCAATAACGATTGGATCAGCTTTAAAAACATGCGTTTTCGTAAAATACGGAATTTCGTCAGTATAATAGCCTGAATTATCAATTGTATATTTTGATGGGATGTTGTGTTTGAGACACAAATTAAAATCATCAGGACCGTGACTTGGCGCACAATGTACAATACCTGTACCTTGTTCTAAAGTTACAAATCTTGCTTCCAACATTGGGACATCATAATCATAACCTAAGTTCTTAAAGGGGTGCTCACATATAGTGCTAACAAAATCTAGTCCACTAAAAGTTTTTAAGATCTTAAATTTTTTAATATCACAAGATTTAACAATTGAATCTAAAAGATTTGTGGCTACTACTATTTTTTTTCCTTTAAAATTTTCAAGATCACTTATTTCAACTAAAGCATATTCTATGCTGCTGTTAAAAGCTAAAGCTCTATTAGCAGGAATTGTCCATGGTGTTGTGGTCCAAATAATAATATTGGTATCTCTTAAAAAATCTTTTGGACTTTCTTTAACTTTAAAGGAAACAAATATTGTATTAGAAGTATGGTCTTGATACTCAACCTCAGCATCAGCTAAAGCTGTTTTTTCAACAGTTGACCAAAATACAGGCTTAAATCCTTGATACAAACTTCCGTCTAGTAAGAACTTGCCTAGCTCTCTTACTATTTGTGCCTCAGCAACAAAACTCATTGTAGAATAATAATTTTCAAAATCTCCGGTTACACCAAGTCGTTTGAATTCTTTTATATGAATATCTATCCATCGTTTAGCAAACTCCCTGCACTCTTTCCTAAAATCTTTGATTGGTACCTCGTCTTTATTTTTCTTGTTTTTTTTGTACTGTTCTTCAATTTTCCATTCAATAGGTAGTCCATGACAATCCCAGCCCGGTACGTATACAGAATCCTTACCATTCATTTGATGGGATCTTACAATGATATCTTTTAATATTTTATTTAAAGCAGTACCCATATGAATATGTCCATTTGCATAAGGAGGACCATCGTGAAGAACAAATTTTTCTTTTCCCTTAGAGTTTTTTCTAATCTTTTCAAAAATTTTATTTTGTTCCCATCTTTTTAAAATCTCAGGTTCTTTCTTAGCTAAATCAGCTTTCATAGAAAAAGCTGTTTGAGGAAGATGTAAGTTTTCTTTAGACATTATTTTTTTATTTTAGCTATATCTTTTTTTATTTGGTCTTTGAGTTTGTTGGTATTTATAAATTTTTTTTCTGGTCTTATAAATTTTATAAAACTAACTTTAAGTATCTTTTTATATAAATTTGCCTTTATTCCAAATATATTCACTTCCAGTAATAAGGTTTTACCGTTAAATGTTGGTCTATAGCCTATGTTTGCTATTCCTTTTTTTTTGAAATTTTTTGTTTCTACTTGAACAGAGTAAACACCTAATTTGGGAAGTGCGTAAGAATTCCACTTAATGTTACATGTTGGAAAACCAATCTTTCTTCCTCTCTGCTCACCCTTGATTACTTCACCTTCGACAATCCAAGGTCTACCTAAAAGTTTTTGAACCTCTACAACGTTCCCTTTATAAATATTTTTTCTTATTAAGGATGATGAAATTATCTTTTTATTTTTTTGATGGGGGAAAGTAATGATTGTTTTATATAAATATTTTTTCTCAAAAATTTTTAAGGTATTTGTGTCTCCAAGTCTTTTTTTTCCAAATCTAAAATTTTGGCTAACAAAAACATATTTACTCTTTAGTTTGTGTGCTAAAATTTTACTTATAAAATGATCTGCTCCAATTTTTGAAAAAGATTTATTAAAATTAATAATAATTAAAAAATCTAATTTTAATTTATTTAAATAATATATTTTTTGTTCTGCGGAATTAATTCTGTAATGTTTAATATCTTTTTTAAAAAACATATTAGGGATCGGTTCAAATGTAATAACTCCAAATTTTAGGTTTTCTTTTTTAGCTTTTTGCCTTGCTTGGTTTAAAACTTTTTGATGCCCTAAGTGTAGCCCGTCAAAATTTCCTACAGCAATAACTGAATTTTTATGATTTTCTTTTATGATTAAATTTTTATAAATAACCATCTTACCAAATTAACTGTGGTTGATAATAATTTGCTTCAACTTTATATTTTAATGAGAGCGCCGCAAGTTCATTATCGTCTTTAAACTCGTCTCTATGAACTCCATTAGAAATAAAAATAGAATCAATATTCATATTATTAGCACCTCTAATATCGGTATTAAGATTGTCCCCAATTGCGACGGTTTTCTCCCCTTCTTTAAAACACATTTTGTAAATTTCTTTATAAGGTTTACCAAAATAAATTACTTTTCCACCTGCTGATTCAAATATATTAGCAACACTACCAGCGCAATACTCTTCGACGTCCCCTCTATGAACGGTTAGGTCGGGGTTTGTGCAAATTAGTTTTTTATCAATATGATTTTTAAGTAATTGTTTATAGTAATCAAGGTTGTCTCTATGGTCGTCAAATAAGCCTGTGCATAAAATAAAATTGCATTTTTCTAAATTTGTATTGTTTTCTTTGATTTTAAAGAAAATAGAGTCATCTTTTTTTGGTCCTAAGTGATAAAAAAATTTACCGTATTTATGTCCTTGTAAAGCCTGCATTGCCGCCTCACCTGATGTTAGAATATTTTTAAGATATCTATCTTCCATTTTGAGTTGGTTTAAAAACTTTTTAACTTCACTACTGGGTCGTGGTGCGTTAGATAAAAAAATTACTTTTTTTTTGTTTTTCATTAAATTATCTACTGCTTCGATAGCTTTAGGATTGAGTTTTATTCCGTTATGCATAACTCCCCATAAATCTATAATAAATGTATCGTACGAATTGTAAATTTCAGCTAAATGATCTATTTTTTTCACTTTAATACCTCCACTCTTAAAGCTTATAGAAAAATAAACAAAATATAGCAATATAAGCCATTTTTAAGTACACCATCTACGTTTGTTACACTTGAAATTTTGTGAAAACTCACCATATCAAGCGTACATACAAATCTGAAGGAGCAAAATATGAAATTTAGACCCTTACATGATCGAGTGCTAATTAAAGTGCTCGATAGTGAAGCAAAAACTGCAGGAGGAATAATTATTCCAGATACTGCAAAAGAAAAACCACAAGAAGGAGAAGTTGTAGCCGTAGGACCCGGAGCTAAAACTGAAGATGGAAAATTAATTCCAATGGACGTTAAAATTGGAGACATTGTACTTTTTGGAAAATGGTCAGGTACTGAAGTTAAAATAGACAATAAAGAATACAGTATCATGAAAGAATCCGACATTATGGGAGTTTCAAAAGGTAAATAAGATAGAGATAAAAAAAGGAGATTAAAATGGCTAAAGTAATTAAATTTGGAATAGAAGCGCGAGCAAAAATGATGAATGGCGTAGACATCTTAGCTAACGCTGTAAAAGTAACATTAGGACCTAAGGGCCGAAATGTTGTTATGGATAAATCTTACGGTGCACCAAGAACAACGAAAGATGGTGTTTCTGTAGCAAAAGAAATTGAGCTTGAAGATAAATTTGAGAACATGGGTGCTCAAATGGTTAAAGAAGTTGCTAGCAAAACAAATGACAATGCTGGTGACGGAACAACTACAGCAACTATTCTTACACAAGCAATTGTTAAAGAAGGATTAAAATATGTGACAGCTGGTATGAATCCAATGGATCTTAAACGTGGGATTGATAAAGCAGTTGAGTTCGTAATCGATAAATTAAAAGCAAGTTCTAAAAAAGTAAAATCTAATGAAGAAGTTGCTCAAGTAGGTACAATTTCTGCAAATGGTGAAAAATCAATTGGTGATATGATTTCTAAAGCTATGCAAAAAGTTGGTAACGAAGGAGTAATCACTGTTGAAGAAGCCAAAGGTTTTGAAACAGAACTTGATGTAGTTGAAGGCATGCAATTTGATAGAGGATATTTGTCTCCATACTTTGTAACTAATACAGAAAAAATGATTACAGAATTGGACAATCCTTTAGTTCTTTTAGTTGAAAAAAAATTAGCAAACTTACAAGACATAGTTCCTTTGCTTGAAGCGGTTGTTCAAGCTAGTAGACCTTTGATGATAGTTGCTGAAGATGTTGAGGGCGAAGCTCTTGCAACTTTAGTAGTTAACAAACTTAGAGGTGGACTAAAAGTTGTGGCTGTAAAAGCTCCAGGTTTTGGTGATAGAAGAAAATCTATGCTTGAAGATCTTGCAATTTTAACTGGTGGTCAAGTGATCTCTGATGATTTAGGAATCAAACTTGAGAATGTTAAAATTGGCGATCTTGGGTCTTGTAAAAAAGTTAAAATTGATAAAGAAAATAGTACAATTGTAAGCGGTAATGGCAAAAAAACTGATATTGAGGCTAGATGTAATCAAATCAGAGCAGAAATTACTGAAACAACGTCTGACTACGATAAGGAAAAACTTCAAGAAAGATTGGCTAAACTTGCTGGAGGTGTTGCTATTATTAAAGTTGGTGGTGCTACAGAAGTTGAGGTTAAAGAGAGAAAAGATAGAGTCGAAGATGCATTAAACGCTACAAGAGCTGCTGTTGAAGAAGGTGTAGTAATTGGTGGTGGATGTGCTCTACTTTATGCTTCTCTTAAATTAGATGAAGTTAAAGTTAAAGGCGAAGATCAAAAAGCTGGTGTGGAAATTGTTAAAAAAGCTCTACAAGCTCCTATTAGACAAATTACACAAAATGCTGGTGTTGATGGTGCTGTTATCGTTGGAAAACTTATAGAAGGAAATAAATCTACGCAAGGTTACGATGCTCAAACTGAAGAGTATTGTGACATGTTTACAAAAGGAATTATTGACCCTACTAAAGTTGTTAGATCGGCATTACAAGATGCTGCTTCGATAGCCGGATTGCTAATTACAACTGAAGCCATGATCGCTGACAAACCTGAAGAAAAAGATGCTGCAGCTGGTGGCGGAATGCCTCCTATGGGCGGTATGGGCGGTATGGGTGGCATGGGTGGAATGGGAATGTAATACGGTTCCATCTAGAGAACACTCTAGATACATACGCTAAACAAAATTAGAACCCTCAGAAAGAAATTTCTGGGGGTTTTTTTTTATGATATTAAATATCAATGATTCTATCACATATTTTTTTAGCACTTATTGCTTTAGTCATTGGTGCTATAAATTTGCTTTCTAAAAAAAGAACAAACAAACATAAATTGATTGGATGGTTTCGGATTATATTTATGGGGTATGTTTCAATTTCCTCTTTTTGAATTAAAGATTTAAACGAGGGTCAGTATAGTTGAATACACCTATTAAGTATTATCACTATTTTGTCTTTAATAATTTCAATAATTGCTATTAAATTAAGGTATATAAAAATTCATAGTATCTTTATGATAAATACTTATGCTGAATTATTTATTGCTGGAATATTCACATTATTACCCGGAAGATTTATTGCTAACTATTTAGGTTTCTAAATCTACAATTTACTAAAACTTTAATTCCACTCTAAAATCGAATTCATCTTTTGAGTTCCTTTTAAAAATGACCTTTAGAGTAATGAACAAAGTAATGAACAATTTGAAAAATCTTTGTAATTCAACACTCATTGAACTAGTGAATGAGAATGTAATCCCCAAGTTACTCAAACAAAAATTAATTTTTTTAATAGACCTGTTATAACTTTTTTCTTAACTTTATCCCTTAATGATTTCTTTGAAACTAAAATACACGCTGAAGATTTTAGAATATTTCCATCTTTTAAAATTCTTAGATTGTTCGCCTTTAGCGTTGCACCGCTAGATGTAATATCAGTAATAATTTCGGATTGATCCGTAAAAGGATAAATTTCAGTCGAACCTAAGCTATTTACAATTTTATACTGGGTTAAACCTTTTGATAATAAGAAATCATTTGTTAAGTTTGGATATTTTGTTGCAACTCTTAACTTTCCTATATTTTTATCTTTAAATTCAAAAGATATTTCCTCAAGATCAGCAACAGTCTGAACATCTATCCAGGCATCGGGCACAGCAACAATAAGATTTGCGAAACCGAATTTTAAACGTGAAAAAACTTGAATATTTTTTTGTATTCCCGGCAAAGATTCTTTCAACAAATCATAGCCTGAAATTCCTACGTCTAATGAATTGCTAGCTAATCTTTCCACAATTTCTCTAGCGTGTGAAAACACAATTTCATTCAAACTAAAATTTTTGATTTCACTTAGATAATTTCTTTTAGAGTCTTTAATGGTCAAGTTATTTCTTTTAAAAATTTTTAAAGATTCATCTTTAAGCCTCCCTTTACTGGGTAGTCCTATTTTAATTAATTTATTCATAATTTTAAAATATTGTCATAATTTATAGCTCCACCTATTGCTGCAATTTTGGTTTTGGCACCTAATGTTTGCATTAAATTATCGTACCTTCCGCCTGATGCTAAATTCAAGTTTTTAGATTTTTTATAAATTTCAAAAACAAGACCTGTGTAATACTCGGTATTTCTACCAATATTAGTAGAGAAAATAGTATCATTATTTTTCAGTTTTAGATCGAACACATCAAATTGTTTGAGATTTAAATTTACTTTATTTTTAATTTCAAATTTTTTTAGTTCATTTTTTGCATTTTTAAATGAGCATTTAATTTTTAAAAAATCTCTTATAATTTTAGCAACTCTTATTCCATTAATTTTAGATCTTGGTTCTTTTATCTTTTTTTCGAATCTATTTAAAATTTCATCAATTTTTCTTCCAGCTATCTTCTCTTTTTTTTTACGTTTCTTCATTTTAAAATAAGATTTTTTATCAAGTTCAAACACATTTTTTTGTAGATCAGAGTTTGATGCAAGCCTTGAAACCAGTTCGTTAAAATAATCAGGTCTCCAAAAATGCCTCTTTAACCTTAATCTCCATCTTGAAGGGAGTTTTAAGGAATCGACTAATGTATAAAAAATATTAATATCATTAATCTTAATTGTTGTTTTGTTCTTAGTGATTTTTTTTAAAGATTGATCGATTAAATTTATAATCTCTAAATTTAATTGTAAATTAGATGAACCAATTATTTCACAACCCAATTGATTTCTTACTAGTGACTGTTTGCCGAAAGTTCTTCTATATGCCTGATCAAAGTATGCGTATTTATAAATCCCTTTTTTTACATTTTTAACGTAATCGAGACATGCTGAAATAGTTAGGTCTGGCCTTAAACTAAAGTTTTTACCGTTGTCATCTTCGAATGAAAGTAAAGATTTTTTAAATATTTCTCCCGATCGTTCTATTATAATTTTAGATTCAATTATATTTTCAAATTCTTTAACTTTAAAACCTTTTTTTTTAAAAAGATTTAATAAAGCCTCAGAGTATTTTTTTGATTTCATTTGGTAGATTCTCTATTTCAGTATTACTTTCCTCTCCTGATTTAAGGTTTCTCAAAGTTATTTTTCCAGATTTTATTTCATCTTCTCCGTATAAGATTACAGCGGGTGAACCAATTTTATTTGCATATTGCATTTGTTTTTTTAAATTACCTTCTCCAGGGTAAACTTCAGAACTTATTTTTGCCTCTCTAAGTTTTTTTAAAATTTCTATATAATCTTTAATATTCTCTTTGTTAAAAACACAGATGACTACTGGTTTAATTGATTTTATATTAAACTTTTTTTTTTGCATTAACGCATAAACCAACCGATCAATACCAATTGAAATTCCAGTCGCGGGGCAATCTAAATTTCCAAAATTACTTACAAGATTGTCATATCTACCTCCTCCTCCAATAGATCCAAATTGAATTGTTTTTCCTTTTGCATTTTTTACTTCAAAATTAAGATTAACTTCAAAAATTGGCCCCGTATAATATTCAAGCCCTCTAATAACTGATGGGTCATATTGGTAATTAGTAAAGTCATATGCTTTAAATATTTTCATAATTTCAAGTATGTCGCTTGTATTAGGTTTTTTTTCTTTAATTTTTTTTTCGAGTACTTTTATTTGTTTATCGTCAAGATCAGCACCTTTTGTAAAGTCTCCTGATTTATCTTCCCTACCTTTTCCTAAAATTTTTTTAACTTCTTCCCAACCAAGTCTATCTAATTTGTCCAGAGCACGTAAGGTGACTGCGGATTGCTCGTCGGTTTGAATATTTAACTCATCAAAAAGTTCTTTAGTAAATGTCCTTGATGAAATTTTAACAATATAATCGTCTTTAGTTAAACCACATTTTTCTAAAATTTCTGAAATAAGAACACATAGCTCGGCATCCGCTTGCAGATTTTTGGTGCCTACATAATCTGCATCGAATTGAATGAATTCTCTAAATCTTCCTGGGCCTGGTTTTTCATTTCGCCAAACTGTGCCTAGCTGATAACGTTTAAATGGTTTGGGTATTTCTAAATAATTTTTGGCAACATAACGAGCTAATGGTGCAGTCAAATCATATCGAAGAGAAAGCCAATTTTTTTCGTCTTTAAAAGAAAAAACTCCTTGGTCCGGCCTTTCCTTGTCAGGTAAAAATTTTCCAATACTGTCTGTATACTCAAAACTTGGTGTTTCAAGATACTGAAATCCATATTTAATCATAACTTCTTTAATATTAGAAATTATAAAATCCCGTGTTAACAATTCTTTTTCTTGTCTGTCAACAAACCCTAGGGGTAATTCTTTAGAAGGTTTTATTTTTTTTTCTTTATCCATTTTTTTGGTACAGCTGGGTGGGCTCGAACCACCGACCCCTAGTTCCACAAACTAGTGCTCTAACCAACTGAGCTACAGCTGCATACTTTTTATTTTTATCTTAGTTTTAGTTAAATTTATATATGTAAGTAATTATAAGCTAAGCGATAGCCTAGCATGTGCTCTATGGGTGTGTTTTCTTGATGTAGAAGTTTTTTTTCTTATAATCATAGCTTGTTTTAACAAAATACGCTTAATTTTCAACAGTTGAATTAATGGGATTGAAACTAATTAAATTTTCTACCCCACTAATTTACGATTTAGGAAATGTTTAGGCTTTCTGCAATTTTACTGCTGAAGGACCTTTGTCTCCATTCTCAACTTCGAAAGTTAACTCATCACCTTCGTTCAAGCTACCTAAGCCTGAATCTGCTACAGCTGAAGAATGAACGAACACGTCTTTTTCTTTATCTTCTCTTTCAATGAAACCATAACCTTTAGTACCATTGAACCACTTAACTTTACCTTTTAGTGTACTCATATTATTTTACTTTTCCTTTTTTGTTTTAATTTACGTACTCGAAAGTTCGAATGCGCAATTCGTTATTAACGAGATAGAAATATAAAATTGTTGTTCATATCGCGATAATTAGTGAATTCTGAAATAAGATTTAGATTTTCTGCAGTTTTACTGCTGAAGGACCTTTATCTCCATTCTCAACTTCGAAAGTTAGTTCATCGCCTTCGTTTAAAAATTTTAAGCCGGCGTCTCTAACAGCTGATGAATGTACGAACACGTCCTTTTCTTTATCTTCTCTTTCAATGAAACCATAACCTTTGGTGCCATTGAACCACTTAACTTTACCTTTTAGTGTACTCATATTATTTTACTTTTCCTTATTTATTATTAACTTCAATTAGTAAATATTTACTAACTTCGCCTCTTTAATAGATTTGGCTTTGGTATGTCAAGAAATGTTTAATAAGCTATAGCAATTATTGAGTTAATTGCCTTTTATACAACAGTTATAATTGTAATTAGGACAAGCAAAAATGTAATTAAACCGTAATAAAGATATTGATTCTTATTAAACTCTCTTCTTACTTTACCAAAATAAGACTCTTTGTATCCAAGCCCGACATCGTTAAGATTGGCTGATTTTGCAAATCCTCTTTCTCTACCTATTTTTAAAAACTTAGCTTTTCTATCATCGTAGACTTCGTCTCTTGAAAGGTTTTCAAAATATCTTAAATTTTTTATAATTACATCCCTGATGTTTTGAGCCATACTTTCTCGGTCGCGATGAGCGCCACCTAGTGGTTCTTCAATTACCTCGTCGATGATTCCAAGCTCCAATAAATCTTTGGCTGTTAACTTCATCGCTTCAGCCGCTTGCAGTGATTTACTTGGATCTCTCCATAAAATAGATGCGCACCCCTCAGGTGAGATTACAGAATAAATTGAATTCTCTAACATAATTACTTTATTTGATGATGCCAAGGCGATTGCTCCGCCTGATCCACCTTCTCCTATAATAATAGAAATATTTGGAACTTTAAGTGACATACAACACTCAATTGAGGTTGCGATAGCGGAAGCTTGACCTCTTTGTTCCGCTCCAATACCTGGGTAAGCACCTGGTGTATCAATGAAAGTTACAATTGGTATTTGAAATCGATTTGCTAATTGCATTAAGCGAATACATTTTCGGTACCCTTCAGGTCGCATCATTCCAAAATTTCTTTCAATTCGACTTGTAAGATCCTCTCCTTTTTCTTGGCCAATAATTAACACTGATTTTTTATCAATAAGACCAAATCCAGCTATAACTGACTTGTCATCTGAAAAAAGTCTATCGCCTGACAAAGGTGTAAAACTTGAAAATATTTTTTTTATATAGAAATTTGCTTTAGGTCGATCTTCATGTCTTGCAACTAAGGTTCTTTGCCAGCTATTTAAACTAGAGTACGTCATTTTTAATTTTTCATTAATTTGTTCTTCTGTTTTTATAATTTTTTGAGTATCTACTTCTGAAATACCCTCTGAGCCGAATGGACTTTTTAGACTTTCTAAATCTGTTTCTAACGTTTTAATTTCTTTTTCAAACTCTAGATAATTTTTCATAATGCTTTTAATATTTTTAACATAGTTTCCTTTTTAATAGAATTTAATTAAGTCTTTAAAATGGCTTATATATAATAATGTTTTTAATTAATTGACTTTACTTAAATGGTAGGTCAAATTTAAAAATAGGAGAGACTATTTTATTATAACTTTGTAGGAGAAACCCCGGAAACTCTTAGGTGCTAAAATAGATGGAAAATAAATTGGCGCACATGAATCAAATTAAAAAAGGAAATTTAACAATAAGCTCTGTATTGCTTGAGTTTGTTAATCAAGAGGTTATTCCAGGTACAGACATAGATGCTGAAAATTTCTGGAAAAAATTTGACCTTGCGGTTCATGAACTTGCACCTATCAATAAAGCTTTAATAGAAAAAAGAGAAAGTATTCAAAAAAAAATTGATGAATGGCACCTTGTTAATAAAGGTAAAGAATTAAACAAGAATGAATATATTAAATTTCTTAAATCAATAAACTATATTGTTGAGGAAAAAGAAGATTTTCAAATTTCAACTCAAAATGTAGATGAAGAAATAGCAAAAATTGCAGGTCCTCAATTAGTGGTGCCAATAGATAATGCAAGATATGCTTTGAATGCGGCAAACGCTCGTTGGGGTAGTTTATATGATGCGCTTTATGGTTCAGATGTTATTCCAGATACTGATAAAGCTGCAAAAAGTGGCTCTTACAATCCTGAACGAGGGGAAAAAGTTATTGAATATGCCAAAAGCTTTTTAGATAAAACTTTCCCTCTAAATAATGGTAGCTGGAGAAATATTTCAAAAATTTTAATTGACAGTCTTAACCTAAAAAATAAAAATCAATTAGTTGGTTATAATGGATCTAAAGATAACCCTTCTTCACTGCTGCTTAAAAATAATAATTTACACGTTGATATTATTATTGATGTCAAAAGTAAAATTGGTAGCACTGATAAAGCAAACATTAGTGATGTTGTAATCGAGTCCGCTATTTCAACTATTGTGGACAATGAAGATTCTGTTGCGGCAGTCGATGCGGAAGATAAAGTTAGATGTTATAGAAATTGGCTCGGTATTATGAAGGGTAATTTACAAACCGAGATGGAAAAGAATGGAAAAAAATTTATAAGAAAATTAAATTCAGACAAAACATACCAAAATATTAATGGTGGAAAATTAAAACTACATGGTAGAGCGTTATTATTAAACCGGAACGTTGGTCACTTAATGACCAATCCTTCAATCACTTTAAAAGATGGATCGGAAATTCCTGAAGGTATTATGGATTCTTTTATGAGCGTTTTGTGTGCAAAACACGATTTCAAAAATAAAATAAATTCAAGAACAGGATCTGTTTATATTGTTAAACCTAAAATGCATGGACCTGAAGAGGTCGCTTTTACTAATACAATTTTTAGTAAGGTAGAAGATGTTTTGGAATTAAAAAGAAATACAATTAAAGTTGGTATTATGGATGAAGAACGAAGAACTACAGTCAATTTAAAAGAGTGTATCCGTGCTGTTAAAGAAAGAATAGTTTTTATTAATACTGGATTTTTAGATCGAACAGGTGATGAAATGCATACTTCGTTTGAAGCTGGACCAATGATTTTTAAAGGAGACATGAAAAAATCTGTTTGGCTAAATACTTATGAGGATTGGAACGTTGATATTGGGTTAGCTTGTGGTCTTTCTGGAAGAGCTCAAATAGGTAAAGGCATGTGGGCTATGCCAGATCGTATGGCAGATATGATGACTCAAAAAATTGGACATCCTTTAGCAGGGGCAAATTGTGCTTGGGTTCCGTCACCAACAGCAGCAACTCTTCATACTATACATTATCACCAGGTAGATGTTTTTAAAAAACAGGCGGAAATCATGTCAAGATCTAAAGCAAAAGTAGAAAATATTTTATCAATTCCTATAGCTGACAGGCCTAATTGGTCAGTAGAAGACGTTAATAAAGAGCTAGAAAATAATGCTCAAGGGATTTTAGGTTATGTTGTGAGATGGGTAAACCAAGGTGTTGGCTGTTCTAAGGTACCTGATTTTAATAACATTGGTTTGATGGAAGATAGAGCAACGCTGAGAATATCTTCTCAGCATATAGCGAATTGGTTACATCATAATATTTGCAGTAAAGATCAAGTCATGGAAGTTATGAAAAAAATGGCAAGTATTGTAGACAAACAAAATAGTAGTGACAAAAACTATGAACCTATGTTTGGCAACTTTGAAAACTCTATTGCTTTTTTAGCAGCTTGCGATTTAGTGTTTAAAGGGCGTATACAACCTTCAGGCTACACGGAACCGCTGCTTCACAAACGCAGATTAGAGAAAAAAATTAAATACTCATAAAAGTTTTAATTCCATCAAGAATATACTGGACACTTAAGCCAGCTAAAACAATTGCTACTATTCTTGAAAATATACTTATAATCCTTTTATTAATTATTTTTTCTGATTTTGCTGCAATAAATAAGATAATAAAAGTTACTAGTGTCGCGGCAATCAAAGCAAACATTCCAATAGCTTGTTTAGTGAAATCATTTCCTGCTGCGCTAACTGAGACGATAACAGAGGTAATTGCAGCGGGCCCTGCAAGCAAAGGTGTTGCAAGTGGGAAAATGCTAAGTTTGTCAGATGTAAAATTAGTGTTTTCTTCTTTTCTCTGTTGCCTTTTGTCAAAAAGCATTTCTAAAGCAATGATAAATAAGATAATTCCACCAGCAATAGTAAATGCAGGAAAAGATATGTTTAGGTAAGCTAAAATACTATTACCTAAAAGTCCAAAAAATAACAAAATAAGTGTTGCTATAAATGTTCCATGAAGAGCTGTTTTTATTTTTTCTTTTGTCTCAAGGTGTTCGGTTACTACTAAAAAAATAGGTGTACTACCAATAGGGTCAATAACAATAAAATAAAAAATAAAAGTTTTAAAAAAAAGCTCAATCATAAAAATTTATTATTCACTTGTAACAGGAACTCTATTTTTAAACGCTGAATATAAAGTGCCATCGTCTAATTGTTCAATTTCACCGCCTACGGGCAAACCTTGGGCAAGTTTTGTTATTGTTATCTTGTCATTTTTGATTGCATCTTCAATATAATGAGCGGTTGTTTGCCCCTCAATTGTAGCGCTAGTTGCTATAATAACTTCTTTAAGGCTATTTTTTTTAACTCTTCTTACTAAAGAGTCTATTAATAAATTTTTTTGCTCATAATTTTCATTTGAACTCAAAGTGCCTCCAAGAATATGAAAGTGTCCCTTGTAAATATTTGAAGATTCTATAGCCCACATATCTGCTAAATTTTCTACCACACAAATTTTATCAAAAGTATTTTCACTTTCGCACACGCATGGCTGATTTATTGTTTTAAGGTTTCCACAATTCAAGCATCTAACAATACTTTTATAAACTTTAGCTAATGATTGAGCTAAGGGTTTTACCATGCTTTCTTTATTGTTAATTAATTTTAAGATTATTCTTTTTGCAGATTTTGGACCTAAGCCTGGCAATTTGGCAAAGAGTTTTATTAGTTCATCTATCGCTGGAATATGATTGTCCATTTAAAAAGGGAATTTAAGATCGAAAGGTAAATTCATTCCCCCTGTTGCTTTTGAAAGTTCTTCAGCAGATTTTTTTTTTAATTTTTCTTTTGCATTGTTGTAAGCTGCTATAATTAAATCGTTGATAATTTCTGCAGTTTCTTTCTTTGCTTCTTCGCTCACATTAATAGCTTTAATTTCGTAGTCACCGGTTAGAATGACTTTAACTAAATTTCCCCCAGCCTCACCTTCAACTTCAATATTTTTAATAGCATCTTGAGCATCTTTCATTTTTGTTTGCATTTCTTTTGCTTTTGAAAGCATGTCAGTAAAATCAGGCATCATTATCCTCCGTAACATCAATAAGCTTAGCATCGGGAAAAATATCAAGAAAACTTTTTACTTCCTCGCTGTTCATTTCTTGAGCTAGTTTGCCTTTTTTATTTGTAAGATTTTTTTCGTAAATAGTTTCTTCTCCTTGCTCTTTGCTGAGAGAAATAATCCACCTTTCACCTGTCCATATTAATAATTTCTCGGTTAAAATTTTAATAAAATTTTTATTAAGTTTTTCATTAAAAGTAATATTCATTTTGCCTGGTGCAAAACTTACTAGTTTCACGTTTCTCTCTAAATCATATTTAAGTTCCACCTCTTTCTCTTTAGTGGCTAATTGAATCAAGTCTTTAAAAGTTCTAATGGTTAAAGAATTTAAGTGTTCAGATTTAAGCTCAGGATTTTTTACAGGATTTGTCTTTATTTGATCTGTATTTTTAAGTTGATTTTTATAAATACTTTTTATTTTTTCGTCATCTTGTTCACCATTGTTTGATATTAGTACTTTTTTTGGCTCTAATGACTCTCCGTTAGAATGAAAATTTGATGTGCTTTCTGGTTTTTGATCAATATTTTTTAGATGCATTAATTGCATGACATACATTTCTAAAGCTAAATTTTCATTTCCCACTATCCTTAAATCGTCCATAGTTTTAATGGTGAGTTGCCAAAAAATTCCTAGATCCTGAGAGTCTAAATTTTTAGAATACTCATTAATTAGCTGAATCTCCGATTCTGAAATCATTAAATCTTTTTCGACAGGTCCTAAATTTATTCTTCTATTAAATAGATAGAGAATTTCTAAAATATCATTTAGAAAATTTTTTGCATCTAAGCCACTATCAATGAGTTCTTTCAAATACTTACATGCTTCATTTTGATTGCCCGATAAAATTTCTTTAAAAAGTAAAATTAATTTACTTCGATCCGCTAAACCTAACATTTGTCTTACATCTTGTTCTTGAATTTCTTTATTGTTAATACTTTGGCTAATTAAAGCTCGATCCAGTAAAGAGATAGCGTCACGTACAGATCCCTCTGATGTTCTTGCTATTAACTGTAACGCGCCATCAGAAATACTTCCACTTTCCTTTTTTGCTATATTCTTGAGATGTAAAAATAACTTTTCTAAATTAACTCTTTTTAAGTCAAACCTTTGACATCTTGAAAGGATGGTTACGGGAATTTTTCTAACTTCCGTGGTTGCTAAAATAAATTTTAATCGTGGAGGTGGTTCTTCTAAAGTTTTTAATAATCCGTTAAATGCTTGTTTTGATAGCATGTGTACCTCATCGATAATAAAAATTTTAAACTTAGCGCTTGTTGGACTGTATTTGGCATTCTCAATCAATTCTCTAATATCATCAATCCCTGTTTTTGATGCAGCATCCATTTCTAAAATATCCATGTGATTAGAATTTACTATTTCAGTGCAGTGGCAATACTCGTCTTCCTTACATTTTTCTCCTTCATCAAATTTTTTAATGCAGTTTAAAGCTTTAGCTATTAATCTGGCGGTGGTGGTTTTGCCCACTCCTCTTATTCCAGTTAATAAATAAGCATTGGGAGTTTTGCCAAGTTTAATTGCATTAGTAATAGTTTGTGCCATTACTTCTTGACCAATAAGATCTTTAAATTCTTGAGGTCTGTATTTTAGAGCTAAAATTTTATTATCTGTCATTATATTTAAAGAGGCAGGCAACAACCTGAAAAATTTTCACTACGGCTGCTTCCTTTCGGTCCTGACCGGGTTTATGAAACATCCACCTGATGCCAACCTCAACTTGATTATATCAAGATCAATTTGATTACCACAAGACTAGTTTAAAGATTTTGTGGACTATTTTTGCCTAAATTTTGAAGCTTCATAAACTCCTAAGATATCTAAGCTCTCAGTATGAAAACCAAGCTCTTCTAGGCTTTTTTTAACTGTTTTTTGCTCGATATGTCCTTCCAAATCTAAATAAAAATTAGTTTGATCAAAAGTATTTTTTACTGAAAAACTTTCCAATTTAGTTAGATTAATTTGATTGGCAGCAAAACCTCCTAGTGATTTATACAAAGCTGAAGGTTCACTTTTTAGTCTAAAAATACAAGTCGTTATATATTTTTTGTTTTTATCGTATTCTGGTTGTTTAATATTTTTTCCCATCACCAAGAAACGTGTAATATTACCTGCTTCGTCCTCAATATTTTTTTTCAATATTTTTAAACTATATGTCTCAGCCGCAAGTTCTGACGCTATAGCTGCTATGAAGTTGTCTTTACTCTCTGCTAGATCTTTTGCAGAACCTGCGGTATCTGCAGAAATAATAATTTTCAAATTATTCTTTTTTATAATTTCTTGGCATTGCCCAATAGCTTGGGCGTGACTTCTTACATACTTAATGTCTTTTAGTTCCGCCTCCTGTTTGCACAGTAAACAATGTTCAACTTTTTGAAAATGTTCTGCATATATTTGTAATTTATATTTTGGTAATAAATAATGAATATCGGCCACTCTACCCGCTAATGAATTCTCAAGCGGAATAATTGCTTTAAAGTTTTCGTCTTCAAAAGCTGTTTTGAAGGTTTCTTCAAAAGTAGCACAATTTTTTATTTCTGCATTTTTAAAGACTTCCTCGGACGCAATGTGAGAGTAAGCACCTTTTTCACCTTGAAAAGCTATTTTAATTTTTTTCATTTAATTTTCCATTATTTTTTTTATTGCTTTTAAATCTGCTTCAGTGTCAACACTCAAAGGACACGAGTCAATATATCCTACGTCTATTTTCATTTTATCTTCAAGTGCTCGCATTTGTTCAAGCTTTCTTTCTACCTCTAGCTTGCTTCTCTTTAAACTTACATATCTTATCAAGGCTTTGTTAGTAAAGGCATAAATTCCTACGTGATGATAAGTATATTTGTTTAAAGGCTCATTAGAAGACCTAAAAAAATTTATAGCTTTAGCAAATGATTTATTTTCGATACTGTTTTCAGTAAGTACTTTTACAACATTAAAATCTTTTTCTTCATGTTTGTTTTCTATACGAGAAGCTAATGTGCC
Source organism: uncultured Pelagibacteraceae bacterium (assembly GCA_905616445.1). Classification (GTDB taxonomy): domain Bacteria; phylum Pseudomonadota; class Alphaproteobacteria; order Pelagibacterales; family Pelagibacteraceae; genus Pelagilacustribacter. The sequence goes on along the minus strand of CAJQSV010000008.1, from coordinate 46,421 downwards.
AATGTCACATAAATTTTTTTTCATATGTTTTGCTAAATTTTTTATTACATTAGGATTTAAGTTCGGCATATCACCTTGAAAATTAATTATAATTTCTGGTTTAGAATTTAATTTCTTTTTAAACACCTCATATACTCGATCTGTACCTGTTTCATGTTTGTTGCTTGTTAGTACGGCTTGGCCATCATGTTTTTCGATGAGTTCTAAAATTTCTTGATCAGGTGTTGCCACGATAACTTGACCTACATCTGAATCTTTAGCGGCATCAAGAACATGAAGAATCATTTCTTTATTTTTAATAAGTTTCAAAGGCTTATTAGGTAGCCTTTCGGCATTAAGTCTTGAAGGTATTATTATTGCAATGTTATCCATATTTATGCGTCTCTAGGACGCAAATAAAATGACTAAATTTTAAGTTTTTTTTAATAAAGCCATGTTATACGTCAAATAGTAATTACCAAATTTATGGATAGTTTTGAATTAAATAAAATTATAGCTGCTGTTCTTATGACTGCTTTAATCGTCATAGGTATCAATAAATTTGCTGACACAGTCTTTCATGTCAAAAAGCCAAAACAATCAGCATATAAAGTTGAGGGAGTAGAACTGGCATCATCAACTGGGGTAACAACTGTAGTCAAAAAAATGGTTCAACTTGATATCAAAGAAATACTAGCCTTGGGTGATCTGACACATGGTGAAAAAGTTTTTAAAAAGTGTAGTGCTTGTCACATTGTTGCTAAAGGTGGAAAAAATTTAATTGGACCTGCTCTCTATGGAGTAGTTGGGCGACCTGCTGCTTCTATTGATGGTTATGCTTATTCAAAAGCTTTAATAGCTCATGGAAAAAATTGGAGTTTTGAAGAGTTAAATGCTTTTTTGTTAAAACCTAAATCTTATATCAAAGGAACTAAGATGGCTTACGCTGGGTTAAGAAAGAACAAAGATAGAGCTTCTGTAATCTTATATTTAAATTCTCAAAGTGACAGTCCTCTACCAAGACCTTAATTATTTCAAACACCAATTTATGATACTTTTTTGTGTGTGAACTCTATTGAGAGCTTGTGTCCAAACTACAGATTGTTTTCCGTCAACAATTTCATCTGTTGCCTCTTCTCCTCTTCCAACAGGGAGACAATGCATAAAAATTGCATCAGATTTTGCTAACTTCATTATTTTTTTATTAACTTGATAGCTTTTTAGTATTTGCTTCTTTTTCTTTTTATCTACTCTGTCGTTCATGGAAACCCATTTATCGGTCATAACGCAATCTGCATTTTTAACTGCCTCATTAGGATTTTTAGTAATTGTAACATTAGCCTTATTTTTTTTAGCCCAAGCTATTATATTTTTATTTGGTTTATATTTGTCTGGACAACCAATATTAAGTTTAAAACCAAATTTTGCCGAAGCTTCAATAAATGAATTTGACATATTGTTGTTTCCGTCACCTAACCAAGTAATAGTTTTATCTTTTATGTCACCTTTAATCTCTTCGAAAGTCAAAATGTCTGACATTATTTGACATGGATGGCTTTGTTCGGATAAACCATTAATCACTGGTATGTCCGAGTATTTGGCAAACTCTGCTAAATTTTTATGCAAAGAAGTTCTCATCATTATAATATCAGCATACTCTGATAGAACTTTAGCGGTATCTTTTATAGACTCATCACCTTTGCCGTAATGAATTACATCTGGATTCAGAATAATTGAAGAGCCGCCCAATTGTTTGGCCGCAATATCAAAAGAAATTCTTGTTCTTGTAGAAGGTTTTTCAAAAATCATAATCATAGACTTTCCAGAAAAAGGCTGGTCAAAATCAGTTGCTGATTTATTTAGGTCTTTTCTTTTTGATTTTCTTATCTTTGCTTCTTCTAGAATCTCTCTTAAGACTTGAGAAGATACATCAGAAATATTTAAAAAATTTTTCATTTAAAATTTTTACATACTTTTCTTAAAATTACTATTGCTTCATCTATATTTTCTTTTTTAACGTTTAGTGGTGGTAATAATCTTATAACGTTTTCGGCTGCTCTTATGGTTAATAGCTTGTTGTCTAAAAGCTTTTTGACAAATAAATTTTGGTCAGGATTTATTTTGATTCCAATCAATAAGCCTAAACCTCTGACTTCTTTAATTATATCTGGAAATTCAGACTGCAGCTTGAATAGTTCTTCGTGAAAATATTTTGAAATAATCTGTACGCTTTTTAGAAAATCTTTTTTAAGAATTTGATCTAAAACTGCGTTACCAACACTCATGGCTAATGGATTGCCTCCAAATGTTGATCCATGAGATCCAGGCTCCATACAAGAAGCTACTTTCTTAGTCATAAGACAAGCTCCAATAGGAAAGCCACCACCTATTCCTTTGGCAATAGGAACTATGTCTGGAGTAATACCTGCGTATTCAAAGGCAAAAAATTTACCCGTTCTTCCAATTCCGCACTGAACCTCATCCAAAATAAGTAAAATATTTTTTTTATTACATAATTTTCTTAAACCTTTTAAACAATAATCAGGAATAACTTTAATTCCACCTTCTCCCATGATCGTCTCAACCATTATTGCTGCAGTTTTTTTTGTTATAGATCTTTCTAGACTTCTGTGATCTGCAAAATTGAAATGATCAAAACCATCTACTTTAGGTCCAAACCCTTCTGTGGCTTTCTTGCTATTGCTTGCGAAAATTGTCGCTAGAGTTCTGCCATGAAAACTATTATTTAAACATATAATTCTATTTTTTTTAGGCTGACCTTTTGAATAAAAATATCTTCTAGCTACTTTAATCGCAAGTTCGGTTGCTTCTGCACCTGAATTTTGAAAGCCCACATAATCTGCAAATGAGTTTTGGGTGAGTCTCTTTGCTAATCTTTCTTGCTCTAGAATTATAAAAGCATTAGAAACGTTCCATAATTTTTTTGATTGTTTGCTAATAGCTTTAACTAAATGATCATGGCAATGACCTAGAGAATTTACTGCAATACCTTGAACAAAATCTAAATATTTAGCACCTGTCGAAGAATACAGGTAACAACCTTTTCCTTTTACAAAAGAAATTCTTTTTCTAGCGTATGTTTTTAATAGCGCACTCATGATTAAGATTTAATTTTATAGCCTTTTTTATACAATGTATAGGCAGCTATAAACATAATAAAACTCAATGTTGTTAAATATATTAAACCTACGGTTAATGAACCATCTGACTTTTCTATAAAGCTATATCTAAATCCATCTATCATATAAAAAAATGGATTACCCTTACTGATTGTTTGAAGATAAACTGGTAATTTATCAATAGTATAAAAAGTTCCAGATAAAAAGGATAAGGGAACAATAATAAAATTAGTTACTGTTGCCATGTGGTCAAATTTTTCAGCCCAAAGACCCGCTACAATTCCAAGGGCACCAAGTATAAAAGAAGACAAGAAAGTATATAGAATTAAAATCAAATAGTTTTTGATTTCAAAATCTACGATCAAATGAAAGATACAAATTGATATAAAGGCAATCATCACACTTCTTGTGACGGCAGCAAGTGTGACGGCAAAGGTAACCTCACCTGCGGATAAAGGGGCATATAAAATATCAACGATATTACCTTGTATTTTTCCAATCATAAAAGATGATGCAGAATGAGAAAAAGATTGTTGAATTACTTGCATAGCAACTAAACCCGGTGCTAAAAAATTAATAAAAGGAACGCCTAAAACGTTACCTTTGTCTGTGCCTATAGCTAATGATAAAACTAATAAAAAAAGTAAAGCAGAAACAAGAGGAGAAAAAATTGTTTGAATCCAAACGTTTAAAAATCTTAACACCTCTTTCTTGTAAAGTGTCCAAGCACCAATCCAGTTGACGGAACCAAATCTTCTTGTACCTATTTTGTATTTTGAACTAATTTCAACCATAAGCAGTGTTATATCTTTTAAACTTAAAAAAACTTGTGCAAAACTTTAATTTATGTTGTTTTTTCTAGTATTTGTTAACTCAGCATACTAGATAGTGAAATAAATTAATTAAATATACTATATATAGTATTAATTAAAATTATGAGCTGGACAGAACAAAAAGTAAAAAAACTAAGAGAACTATGGACTAAAGGCCATACAGCTAGTGAAATAGCGGGTTTGTTAGGTGAAACAACTCGAAACGCGGTTATAGGTAAAGCCCATCGTCTAGACTTAGAAGAACGTGCTCCATCTAAAAGCAAATCGAGTTCTGAAAAAAGAGACGCAACAAAATCCCAGCCGAAACTTAGAGGTTCAGCTAGTAGAAAAAGTAAATTTAAGACTATTTTGCTTGATAAAAATTTTGAACCGGAAAACCCTACGTCATTAGAAAATTTAACCGATCAAACTTGTAAGTGGCCATCTGGACATCCTGATGAAGAAAATTTTTACTTCTGTGGCAGAAAACCTGTAGATGCTTTTCCATATTGTAAATTGCATGTTTTGTATGCCTTTCAGCCTAAAGGACAAAAAGATCAAGTTCTTAATAAAGATGAAGAATTGCCACCATTTATTGAAAAAAAAATTAAGTCAGCTTAATAAATAGTTTATAAAATTTAAACCTATGAATTTTGTAAAAAAATACCTGAAATGGGTGAGTACTGCTTTAGTATTAACAGGAATTCTATTAACTAATCTAAACCACTACCCAATGAATATATTCTTTCATGGCGCTGGTGTGGTAGGTTGGACAATTGCTGGTTTTTTGTCAAAAGATAAAGCAATACTTACAAATTTTGGTCTGCAAATACCTTTGTTTCTAATTGGATTTTATCAACTATTGTTTTAAACAATATAGTTACAAAAAATTCATCTTATTTCAAAAAAATAAATTCTTTTCTAGATTAAATTTTTTCCCAAGGTATAAATCAATAATTACCTTTTATGATTCTAACATTAAAAAATTATTATATGGAAACAGCATTATGGAACTAACGTTAATTTATACAATTATAGGTTTTGGACTAGCGGGTTATAGTGTTATAGCGAACGACTCTATTCAAACTCTAGGTACATTTATAGCATCTAAACAAAAATGGTTTAAGTGGTATACGCTTGCTAGTTCAGCATCTTTTGTAATGATCCTTGCTATCACGTGGGGTTGGTATAGCTATGATGGTGATATTTCTTATGGCAGATTAACTCGAATACCTTTCCAAGAAATACAGTGGTATCACGCAGTTGCACCAGCAATACTTCTAATTTTAACAAGAGTTGGCATTCCTGTGTCCACAACATTTTTAGTATTGTCGGCATTTGCATCTACGGTAGTTCTAGAAAAAATGCTTGTCAAAAGTATTGTAGGTTACGGTATAGCTGCAGCAGTTGCTTATATATGCTGGATTGTAATATCTAAATTTATTAATGAAAAGTTTGATGAGGTAACTGAGGATAAATGGATTAGTTTTTGGCGTAATTCTGTGTGGATTACGTCTGGTTGGTTGTGGTGGGTTTGGTTGTCGCACGATGTTGCGAACATTGCTGTATATTTGCCAAGACAACTAGATATCTCTTTGCTGCTTATTGTTCTAGCTTACTTTAGCATATTAATATTTTACATATTTTACATTCATGGCGGGCCGATACAAAAAGTAGTTTTAGATAAAACAGGAACTAGATACGCTCGTTCAGCAACAATTATTAACGTAATTTATGCTGGAGTTTTATACTACTTCAAGGAACTAAACGATATACCGATGTCTACAACATGGGTGTTTGTTGGTTTACTTTGCGGAAGAGAATTAGCAATTTCTACGATGAATAAAGATTATAAATTTAAATATGTTTTTCCATTAATTGGGAAAGATTTTGCTAAGATGATATTTGGTTTGAGTGTCTCTGTAGCGATAGTGCTAGCAATTCATTACTATATAATTCCTAAAGGATTATATTAAAACTATTTTCTTCTTTTTCTCTTAAATGTTGGTTTTAATCTCTTGACTTTAGATCTCGCAACAAGCCCTACGCTTATAGCTCTTAAACCTAGAAAAAGAACTAATCCTAGAATGCAAAAAATTAGAGTGTTAAATAAATAAATCATAATTTAATTATACCTAAATTTTAAAATTATTATATTACTTTTGCAATAATATAAATTTGAAGAAGTAAAATGATAAAAGGTAAGACGGTTCTAATTAACTCCATTGTATGGTTGTACTCATCTAATTTTCTTTCTAACCAATTTCTGTTATATTTTTTTTTCATCGAAATTTTTTATAGAAAATTTTACTTTTTGGCAAGTCTTAGAACCAAGAAATATTTCTTGACAAGCATATGTCTTGCGTTTTTTTGGGGTAATCAGTTATTATTCCGTCAACGCCGTATTCGATCATTCTTACAATATCACTTTCTCCATTAACCGTCCAAACAATCACTGCCAAACCTAATTCGTGAGCAAGATCTATGTTTTGTTTTGTAACATCTCTATAAAAAACACTCCAAACATGTCCCTCTAAGGATTTAATTATTTTTGGTAATAAGAAAAGCTCATCTAAAGGAAATTTTTTTCCTAACCAAGGAGAATCTTCAAAAATTGTTTTTTTTTTGGTTGAAAGGTCTTGTTGCAGAGTTAAAAATCCTCTCAAGATTTTAGGATTTTGTTTTTTTAGTTCTGTTAGAATTCTCCAATCAAAAGAAGAGATAACTATTCTATCCTCAAGCTTGTACTTATTAATATCTTTTAAGATTAGTAAAACAGTGTCACTTGGGCTTGGAACTAGTCCAGCTCTAATAGGTGTAGACTTAACTTCTAGGTTTAAAAAAACATCTTTATTATTTTCTTTTAAAGCTAATTCGAATAAATCACTTAATTTTGGAATTTTTCCATTTGTCACTGACTTTTGTTTTTTAAATCTTTTTCCATATTTACTTTCAGGATCAAAGCTTACAATGTTGTATTTACCTAACTCATCATAACTTTTATCAAAAATTTTTAACTCGGTATCTTTTAGCCAATTGCCTGCCTCATCTTTGGTCATGCTCGGAGCTAGGTGAAAATCATGAGACAAAACTGGGATTTTATCTTGTGAAATAAGAACATCAAATTCTATGGCTTTAATACCTAAAGCAAATGTGTGTTCAAACCCTTCGATGCTATTTTCTACAATTTCACCTCTGGCTCCACGATGACCATATATCCTTACGTAATTTGGTTTGTTTAAGAACGGATTAACCATTTTAGCTTATTCTTTGGTTTGAATTAATAGCGAATAAATGAATTTTTGAATTGTCATAAGAAAAACCAACACTCTTTCCAATGTATTTATTTTCTAAAACTCCAGGAATGCTTACAACAACTGGTTCATTATTTTTTTCTAACCTGCAATGAAACAAGGTGTTCGCACCAATCAGTTCCATTAATTCAATTTTTAATTTTATAGGACCGTTTTCGTCGATAGAAAAATCTTCAGGTCTGAGTCCGAGATTAGCTCTTCCTTGATGCTTTGTGTTTATTTTCAAAGTAGATCCATTACTTAAAATAATTTCTCCATTTTTACATTCACACTCTAAAATGTTCATAGCAGGGCTTCCTATAAATTGTGCCGTGAACAGTGTCTTAGGTTTTGTATAAACTTCTAAAGGAGTTCCTATGTGTTCAACTTTTCCTTCATTCATAACAACCATTCTATCTGCCAAAGTCATGGCCTCAACCTGGTCATGAGTTACATATAGGGAAGTTGTCTTTAATTGAGTTTGAAGCTTTTTAATTTCTAATCTCATTTGTACTCTTAGTTTAGCGTCAAGATTTGAGAGAGGTTCATCAAATAAAAAGGCTGCTGGATTTCTTACTATAGCCCTACCCATCGCAACTCTTTGCCTTTGGCCACCAGAAAGTTGACTAGGTTGTCTTTCTAATAGCTCACCTAATTCTAATATTTCAGCAGCTTTTTGAACTCTGGAATAGATTTCATCTTTTGGTATCTTTAAAATTTTCAAAGCATATGACATGTTTTGAAAGACTGTCATGTGTGGATAGAGCGCATAATTCTGAAACACCATGGCAATATTTCTTTCCATGGGTTCAAGGTCATTAACTTTTTTATCGTCAATAAATATACTTCCTGCGTTAACTTCTTCTAAACCAGCAACCATTCTCAATAAAGTAGACTTCCCACACCCAGAAGGACCGACGATGACGATTAGTTCTCCTTCGTTAATATCAAAACTTAGATCGTGAAGAACTTTAGTTTTACCATAAGACTTTTCAAGATTTTTAAGATTAATTTTAGCCATTACTATTTATCGCTTTCTAACAATCCTTTAACAAAAAATTTCTGCATACTTATCACAATTATAACAGGTGGCAACATAGCAAGCATTGCTGTGCTAAAAATTGTTGGCCAATGTCCGTAGTCATCACCAGTAGGTATCATAAATTTTATACCCATAACAATAGTTTGCATATCTGGAGTAGTCGTAATCAATAATGGCCATAAATATTGATTGAATCCATATACAAATAAAATAACAAATAATGCAGCTATATTAGTTTTGCTAATAGGTATTAAAATATCTTTAAAAAATTGCATTGGTGTTGCGCCATCTATTCTTGCAGCTTCTACCATCTCACTAGGTATTGTTAAAAAAAACTGTCTAAATAAAAATGTTGCAGTAGCAGATGCAATCAATGGAAATATCAAGCCAGTATAACTATTCAATAATCCTAAATTTGCCGCCACTTGATAGGTTGGAACTATTCTAACTTCTATGGGCAACATTAAAGTAAGAAAAATTATCCAAAAAAAAGTTTTTCTTCCTGGAAATCTAAAATAAACAAAAGCAAAAGCAGACAAAAGCGAAATAATAATTTTCCCAATTGTAATGCCTAGTGCCATAATCGTTGAATTAATAAGCATCTTAAGAACACTAATTTGACCAGTATCGTAACCGTCTGGACCGCCTTGAAATAAAGCACTTGAATAGTTTTCAAAAAAATGTGGTCCTGGTAAAACTGGGTATGGGGGCTGCAAAATATCATCTTGCGTTACTGTAGATCCAACAAAAGCTAACCAAACAGGAAAGAAAATAAATAAAACTCCTAGGCATAACCCTAAGTGAGACAACCAGTAACCCGATTTTTTTTTCTCAATCATTAGTAGTGCACCTTTCTTTCAATATATTTAAATTGAAACACAGTTAACAAACCCACTAAAACTAAAAGAATTACTGACTGAGCAGCACTTGATCCAAGATCCTGTCCAATAAAACCGTCAGCATAAATTTTATACACTAATGTAGTGGTAGACTGTTCAGGTCCTCCAGCAGTGATTATATCAATTACTCCAAATGTTTCAAAAAATGAATAAACAATATTAACTACTAAAAGAAAAAAACTTATTGGAGATAATAAAGGAAAAATAATAGATCTAAATCTTTTCCAAAAGTTCGCGCCATCTATGGCAGCAGCTTCGATTATAGATTTTGGAATAGCCTGTAAGCCTGCTAAAAAAAAAAGAAAGTTATAACTTACTCTTCCCCAGGTCGAAGCAACCACGACTAAACTCATGGCCTCTCCACTATTTAATGCATGATTCCAGTCATAGCCTAGTAAGCCTAAGTACCAAGATATTAAACCAATCCTACCGTTAAACATAAACATCCATAAAATTCCTGCAATAGCGGGTGCAACAGCATAGGGCCAAATTAGTAAAGTTTGGTAAACACCCGCACCTTTAATTAACCTGTCTGCAAGAACAGCTAGATATAATCCCAAGCCCATTGAAAAAACAGAAACAGAAATTGAAAAAATGGCAGTAGTCAGAAAACTTGCTCGATAATAACTATCACTAAGTAAAAAAGTAAAATTATCTAAACCTACATATTCTGTTTTAAGACCAAATGGATCGGGTAAAAATAACGAATTCCATATAGCTTGACCAGATGGATAGAAGAAGAAAATTGCAGAAATAATTAGCTGTGGCGCAACCAGTAAAAGAGGAAGCCACCAGCCTTTAAAAATAACATTATTTTTCATAGAAAGATTGCTGGGGAGAAAAATCCCCAGCAATAATTAATTGATTTATTTATTAGCTCTTTCGAACCTTCTTAATAAAACATTACCTCTTTTAGTGGCACTGTTCATGGCAACTTGCGCGTTCTTTTTGCCTGTCCAAATTGACTCTAATTCTTCGTCAATAATTTTTCTGATTTGATCAAATGATCCAAGTCTTAGACCTTTTGAATTATCAGTTGTTGCGTTTGCCAACATTTGTTTTCCAGCAATATCAGTTCCAGGATTTTTTTTGTAAAAAGATCCTGTTGCTTTAAATGCTTTAGTCGTTGTTGGAAGGTATCCTGTATCTTGAGCCCACTGACTTTGAACTTTAGTTTGAGATAAGAAGTTTACCAAGGCTGCAACACCATTATACTCTTCAGCAGAGTGTCCACCCATAGCCCATAAAGAAGCTCCACCAATTATTGTATTTTGTGGTCCTTTAGTTCCTTCATAGTAAGGTAAAGATCTAATACCAAAATCAAATTTTGCCTCTTTTTTGATTCCAGCATATCCAGCAGAACTTTCTGTAAAGAACATACATTCTCCAGCTCTAAAGTTAGCTCCACCTTCATTTCTTCTACCCGCGTAGAAAAATTTACCTTCTTTAGCCCATTTACCCATCAAACCTAGATGCGCAACTTGTAAAGGGCCGTTAATTTTAAGCTCTGTATCTAATCCTTTAAAACCATTTCCTTTTGTTGCAAACGGAATGTCATGATAAGCAGAAAAGTTTTCTAAATGTATCCAACTCTGCCATGCTGTAGTTAGTCCACAAGAAATTCCAGCTGCCTTAGCTGCGTCTAATGCTTTGCCAACATCGCCCCAATGTTTAAGACTCATATTAGGTTTTAAACCAGCTTTTTTCATTAGGTCTTTGTTAACCCATAGAACTGGAGTTGATGCATTGTAAGGTAAAGACAACATTTGTCCGTCTGTTGTCGTGTAATAACCTTTTACTGGAGGAATAAAAGCGTTCTGATTGAATTTTAATCCAGACTCATTCATTACTTCGTAAATTGGTTTTGTAGCACCTTTAGCGGCCATCATAGAAGCTGTTCCAACTTCAAATACCATTAAGATATGTGGTTGTTGTTTTGCTCTGAACGCAGCTATACCCGCGTTTAATGTTTCTGAGTAGTTACCTTTTCTTGTGTGAACTACTTCATATTTATCTTGGCTCGCATTAAAGTCTTTAACCTGAACATCAAGTAATTCTCCAAGTCTGCCGCCAAACGCATGCCACCAATTGATTGTAGTTTTTGCTTCAGCATTTGCATGTGAAAAGAGTGCAAATATACTAAAAACAAAGAATAATTTCTTAAGTGATTTCATTATTTTTCCTTTGTTTGATTTCTAAATACTTAATTATTTCCAAAAAATTTAGCAGAACTAGTAATTTTATAATAGTTAATAATTACCTTTAGTTCGTTTTTTTTTGAAAAATTCTAGTATAGGTTTAATTTTATAGAATTACTCATCCTCTGAGATTTAACGTTAGATTTAAATCACACTATAACTTCAATAAACTCTTAAATATGTTACAGAATTATTAAAAATGATAAACAGACTTAAATTTTGCATTGTTATCAATGCTAATGCAAATAGAAGTAAAAAGCTCCTAAATCAAATCATTGATTTTTTAAAAAAAGATCATGAAGTGGAAATTTTTGAGTCAAAATCAATAGATTCTGCTAAAGAAATATTTAAAAGTTTATCTACTAAAGTATTTGATCGACTGGTGATTGCCGGAGGAGATGGATCTTTTAATTTTGCGATTAACGAAATACTTCAACACTCTTCTTTAGTAGAAAAAAAAATTGGATATATCCCTACCGGTACGGCAAATATTTTACAAATTGAAGCACAAATACGAATGAACACTCAAGCTATTGCTAAAGTTTTAATCGGAGAAAATACGAAAAAAATTAGTTTGTCAAAAATCAATGATAAATTTTTTTTCTTGATGGTGGGCATTGGTTTTGATGGAAAAATTGTTGCTTCTATTGACACAGGTATAAAAAAATATCTTGGTAAAGTTATTTTTGTACTAAAAGGCTTTCAGCATTTGTTGTTTTTAAATAGTGAAAAAATAGAAGTTTTATTTGATAATGAGAAAATCGAAGCAGATTGGGTTTTATCTACAAACTCTAAATACTATGCTGGCTCAAATAGAATTACAAAAATAACTAATATTTTTCAAAATGGTTTAGTGACTTATATTTTTAAAGATTTAACAAGAATAAAACTTTTATATTACGTATTTTTAATTATCTTCTATGGTGACCTTAGCAAAGCTAAAAGTATTGTTGTCACTCAATCCGAACAAATCAAAATTAACAAACTAAACTCGAACCTTGTGACCCAAGTTGATGGTGAAATATTTAATTCAAAACAAAATATTAAAATTATACAGGGCTCTCAAGTAATAAACCTACTAATACCTTAAAATATTTTCTATTACAAAAATACTAAATTAACTTATATATATTTGAAATAAAATGAAAATTAGTTATCTTAAAATAATTATAATTTACTCTCTGTTTATTACTTTAATTTTTAATTTTCATATCTTTAATTATTTTGAGAATGCTTACTATGTTAAATTTAACAGTGAGTTAAATAAAATATATTTTCTTACTACTGGATTCCTTTTAATTTTTACTATTTTAGTTTCTCTTTTTCTTTTGTTGGGTCAAAGGTATTTATTAAAACCCCTTATTATAATTCTAGTTTTCGTGAGTGCAATAAACTATTATTTTTTAAACAATCTACAAGTTGTTATAGATGAAGGTGTTATTCAGAGCACGGTTGACTCTTTTGTTGAACGAAATTGGGGTGAGATAAATGATTTATTAACTTTTAAATATTTTATATTTTTATTTTTTTTAGCTTTTCTCCCTTCAATTATTTTATTTTTTATTAAAATTGAATATCCAAACTTTAAGAAAGAAGTTGCTGTGAGAATAGTGTTCCCTTTATTTTTATTTTTGGTGACAGGAACATTAATTTTTTTAAATTATAAAAATATATCTTTTATTGCTAGGGGTATTAGCGAACTTAAAACACAAGTTATCCCTCATTATTTTATCTCTAATGTTAAAGATTATATCGATGTGCGGGTTGATGCAAATCGTGACTTTATAAAACTTAAATATACAGCAGACCAATTATTTCCCGAAGAAAAAATGATAGGTGTGTTTATTGTTGGTGAAACAGCTAGGGCTGATAGATTTTCACTAAACGGCTATTCCAAAAAAACTAATCCTTTTTTAGAAAAACAAAATATACAGAACTTTAGTGACGCTTATTCTTGTGGTACCTACACAGCGGTTTCAGTGCCTTGTATGTTTACGCTTTCTGAGTATAAAAAATATAATGCTCATGAATCGAAGTTTCAGGAAAATTTATTAGATCTAATAAAAAGTTCAAATATAGAAACTGTTTGGATTGGAAATAATTCAAGCTGCAAGCATGTATGTGATAGAGTTAAAACAATAGATTACGTAGATAAAGATTCCAGAAATTATATTGGTTATGGTGTCCATGATGAAGTTGTTATTGATGGTTTAAAAAAGATTCTAAGTGAAAATAAATCAAATAAAATTCTTATTATTCTGCACACAATGGGAAGTCATGGCCCAGCTTATTTTAAAAGATATCCAGATGAATTTGAAAAATTTAAACCTAGTTGTAGATCAAATGAGCCGCAAAGTTGTAGTGCTGATGAATTAAATAATTCTTTTGATAATACAATTCTTTATACTGACTATATTATTTCTAAAGCAATAAACGTTTTAAAAAATGAAGAAGAATCACAAAATTTCTTAATTTATGCTTCAGACCATGGTGAGTCCTTGGGAGAAAATGGTGTTTATTTACATGCTGCTCCTATGAGAATTGCTCCAAAAGAACAAATACATATTCCGATATTGATGTGGGCGTCTGAAAATTTAAAAAGGAAAAGAAAACTAATTGGTAAAAATTATCCTACATACCGTGAATCTAAAAATAAGATTTCACACGAATACTTACCACACACAATATTAGACTTTTTTAATTTAAAAACTCCGTACTTAAATTTAAATAAAAGTATGCTTTCCGTTATAAAAAATTAATTAATAAAACTATATTTTAGCAAATTCACCGCCAGCTCTAAATCTCCACAACCATTTAGACATAGCTTTTTCAACATCATTTGGTTTTATGTTTAAATCTTTTAATGTTAGATAATTGTTAGAGACAATATTATCTGCTTCATTTAAAATTTCACACTGATCTTTTGTAAGCAAAGGCTTTGGCATGAGACTAAATAATAAAGCTTGCATTTTTGCAAGCGGCATTGGTAAATCAATGACTAATTTTTTTTTACCAATAGTATTTAAAATTGATTTAACCATATCGCCAAAACTAATAACTTTAGGTCCACCAATTTCATAAATTTTTCCTTCATTTTTTTTAATCTCAATAGCTCTAACAATCGCTGTTGCTACATCGTCTACTAAAATCGGTTGAAATTTGTATGCTTTTTTAACTACCGGAATAACGGGGGACATGCTCAGTTTTGCAAATAGATTAGTAAAATTATCTTCCACTCCACAAACAACACTTGGTCTGATGATGATAGTGTTTTTAAAATTATTGAGTGCTTTTTGTTCTCCATTAAACTTTGATTGTTGGTAAAGAGATTTTGATTTTATGTTTGCGCCAATAGCACTGACATGAATAAATTTTTTAACTTCTGACTCTGAACAATGTTTGGCAATTAAACCTGGTAAATCTGAATGTAAATGTGAAAATTTTTGTTTGCTATTTTCAAAAAGAATACCAATTAAATTGATAACGATATCTGAATTTTTAATCGCCTTTTCAATTTTAGAAAAGTCTTTTAAATTAAAATCAATAAATTCGATTGCGCCCGGAGGGGCTTGTGTTTTCAAATAACCTTTTAAATAAGCGTTCCTTGTTGGAATAATGCATTGAAAATTTTTCTCAGTCATTTTTCTGACAAGATATCTTCCTATAAATCCACCACCACCAAGGATTGTTGCTATTGGGTAATTATTCATGGTATTTAAGATAGTTATATGAAAATACATAAGATTCAAGGGGACATAAGTTCGGAAGTAGCAAAATCATTTAAAGATAGTGTGGCTATCGACACCGAAGCCACAGGTTTATTAATTCCAGAACGCGATAAATTAAGTTTAGTTCAAATTTGTAATGAGGGTGGTGAAGTCTACGTTATTCAACCTGATCGAACGAATTATAAAATGCCTAATTTAGCCTCTGTTTTAGAAAATGAAAAAATTCAAAAAATTGGACATTTTTTAAGATTTGACAAAAGTGCACTTGAGTATTTTTTAAAATGTAAAATGAAGAATATTTTTTGCACTAAAATAGCTTCAAAAATCTGCAGAACCTATACTGATGCACATGGTCTTAAAAGTTTAGTTCAAGAGTTTTGCAATAAAAAATTAGATAAAAACCAAGGATCAAGTGATTGGAATAAAGATATTAATGATCTTAATGATAAACAATTAGAGTACGCAGCAAATGATGTAATTTATTTGCACAAGATTAAATATGAGCTAGAAAAAATGTTAGTGCGAGAAGACCGTCTAGCTATCTATAAAAAATGTATAGAGTTCTTGGATACAAGAATAGAACTAGATCAAAAAGGATTTAAATTTTCTATATTTGAACATTAATGTCTAAAGTAAATTATATCTCTATTGCTAAAAAAACTGCTGCTATTCAGATTTCTGAGCTTAAAAAAATAAATAAAATTTTTGACAAATCGTTTATACAGGCCGTCGAGTTAATGGCCAATTGTAAAGGTAAGGTCATTGCTGCAGGAGTAGGAAAAAGTGGTTTAATCGCTCGAAAAGTTGCCGCAACATTTTCCTCCGTTGGTGTTTCTTCATTTTTTTTAAATCCAAGTGAAGCTAACCATGGTGATCTTGGACAAATTGATAAAAGAGATTTGCTATTAATTTTTTCTTATTCAGGCAATACTTCGGAAATTACAAATATGCTTCGTTATGCTAATAGATTTAATATTAAAATTATTGGTGTGGCGTCAAAAAAAGATAGTCTACTTTTAAAAGCGAGTGATGTGAAATTGCTTCTACCTCAAGTTAGAGAATCAGATCCTACGGGCATGGTACCCACTACAAGTACAAGTATTACTTTATTGCTGGGAGATTGTTTGGCGGTAGCATTAATGAACAAAATGAACTTTTCTAAAGAAAGATTTAAAGTTTTTCATCCAGGAGGTAATATTGGACAGACTTTATTGCTAGTTAAAGACATTATGATTACTGGCAGCAAGTTGCCTATAGTGAGCGTCAACAAAAGTATTTATGATGCTACCAAAGTGATTGATAATAAAAAACTTGGTCTAGTTGTAGTAATAGAAAAAAATCAAGTTAAGGGAATCTTAACTGATGGTGACGCAAGAAGAGGAATTAAATATTACTCTAAAAATGATCACTTAAAAAAATTTATGACTTCTAACCCTTTGTTTGTCTCTGAATCTACGCCTGCTTCTAAAGCTTTATCACTTATGAATGAAAAAAAAATTACAAGTTTGTTAGTCGCTTCAGAAGAAGATTACAACAAAGCTAAATCAACCAAGAAACTAAAGGGAATAGTACATATTCACTCTCTTTTGCAGTACGGAATAAAGTGACCAGTAGAAGAAAAAATATTTTTCTCATACAGCTTACTATTTTTTTTGTCGCCGTTGCTCTGCTTTACAATACTTACCATGATAAAGGTAAAAAAAAAGAAAACCTTGTTGAGATAGAAGCTGAGGCTAATCCTGATACCAATTCTTTCACTGATGTTGAATACTCAGGTTTCGATCTATCTGGAAATAGATACTTGTTACAAGCGGGACAAGCTGATTTTAAAACTGAAACCCCTGAGCTTATTGACATGAAAGAAGTGGTAGCAAAATTTTATTTAAAAGATAATACCATTTTAACTGTGCTTAGTGATGAAGGGCTTTATAATAATATAACGCGCGATATGAACTTTGAAAAAAATGTTAAAGCTGATTATTTAACCAATAATTTAGTTTCTGATTCACTATCTTATTCGAATTCAAATGCTAAATTAATTGCTACTGGTAATGTAAGAGGAGAAAGTATAGAAAAAGGAGAATTCAATTCAGATAGTGTTGAATATAATTTGACAGATAAAACTTTAAATTTCTCAATGTCTGGCAGTAAACAGGTAAATATGAAAATTAAAAATTAATGAAAAAAGGTTTTAGGATAATTAAATTTAAAAAAGATAAACCTGTCTTCCAAATTAAAAATATTAGTAAATCTTACGAAGGTAGGCCTATTTTAAAAAAAATTAGTATGGATCTTTATCCTGGAGAGTGTGTGGGCTTGTTAGGACCTAATGGATCGGGAAAATCTACTTTATATAGTGCTATCATTGGAGAAATCTATGCAGATATGGGGAAAATAATTCTAAATGGTAAAGAAATTCAAGACCAACCAATCCATCTAAGGGCAAAAGCTGGTATTGGTTATTTGAGTCAACAACGAAGCGTGTTTGATATGAATGTTTACGACAATCTTTTAGGAATTTGTCAATTAACAATCAAGGGTGAGGAAAATCAAATTAAATTGACTGAAAAATTACTCGACGAGTTTAACCTTCAGCATTTAAGAAATATTCAAGCTGCAAATTTATCTGGCGGTGAAGTAAGAAGATTGATGCTTGCACGTCTACTTGTCAACAACCCAAGTGTCGTGTTGCTGGATGAGCCTATGGCGGCATTAGACCCAATCGTTGTTCAAGATATCCAAAAATATATTTTAAAACTTCAGAGTTTTGGTTGTGCTATCTTAGTAACGGATCACCAAGTTAACAACCTTTTTGATATTGTGGACCGTGCTTATGTACTTGGTGAACAGTCTATTATTGCTCAAGGCACACCGACTGAAATTTTAAAATCTTCAAAAGCAATTGAACTCTATTTTGGATCATCTTTCAGAGTACAATAGTAATGTTATATAAAAGTTTTTCGCTCCATATCTCTAAAACAATCAAACCTTACAATAAAACTATTCAAGTTGACTCTGATAAATCTATTTCTATTCGTTCTTTTTTAATTGGAGCTATAAGTCACAATATTTCAGAGATAAAAAATGTTTTAGAATCTGATGATGTCTTTTCTTGTATTAATTGCTTAAGAAAGTTGGGCGTTAAAATAAAAAAATTAAAATCTAAATATTATCTTGTCTACGGCAAAGGACTTGGTTCTCTTTATGCAAAGAAAAATACTGTTTTAGATTGTGGAAATTCTGGAACAACCGCAAGACTCCTTGTTGGTTTGCTGTCTACAAATCCAAATATTCAGGTAAAAATTAAAGGTGATCATTCTTTAAATAAAAGAATTATGGATAAACTGATTGATCTTATGAGCGAATTTGGTGCAACTTTTTTACCTAAAAATAAAACCAATTTTCCCTTAACTCTCATTTCTTCAGAAATACCTATTGGTATTGAGTATAAAGCAGGAGAATCGGCACAGCTTAAAAGTGCAGCTATACTTGCTGGAATTAATGCTAACGGTATAACCAATGTAATTGAGGAAAAACAAAGTAGAAATCATACTGAAAATATGCTGCTACAAAGTTCTAATGTTTTAAAAATTAAAAAAAATAACAGAGGAGAAAATCATATTAAAGTTTTTGGTAAAAATTATCTCAATCCCTTAAAGATTAATGTTTGTGGCGATCCGAGCTCAGCTGCTTTTTTTACAGCGCTAACGTTACTCACGCCTCAAGCCCATTTAAAAATTAAACACGTGGGTTTAAATCCAAGAAGAATTGGTTTTTACAATCTTTTGAGAAAATGTGGAGCTAAAATAAAATTTAAAAATGTTAAAATAATTAATCATGAAAAAATAGGTGACATAGAGGTTAAAAATAGCAAACTAAAACCTATTACTGCAAGTTCTGATTATTATGTTTCGGCAACAGACGAATATCCTATTCTTTTTGTAATTGCCGCTCTTATCAAAGGTACTTCTGTTTTTAGTGGCATTGAAGGTTTAGCCAATAAAGAAAGCAATCGAATTGAAGAGATGAGAAAAATATTAAATCAAATTGGCATTAAGTGTAAAACAACTAAGAATGAAATGAAAATATTTGGTAAAGCAAAAATTAAAAAAAATAATTCTAAAATTAAAATACCTAATCTTGGTGATCACAGAATCTGCATGAGTTCGGTGATTTTATCTTTGGTCACAGGCATCAAGGCTGAAATCCAAAACTTTGAAACTATTAGAACGTCATCACCATCCTTTTTACACATTATTAAATCGCTTGGGGGAAAATTTGAAATTAAAAAAATATCATAAGTTGGTAATCGCCGCAGATGGTTCTGCCGCGAGTGGTAAAACTACAGGCGCTAAACTAATCTCAAAAAAATATAGTTTACAATTTTTATCTTCAGGTTTGCTTTATCGATATGCTAGCTATCAGTTGCTAAAATATAAACCTAAAAATGCCATTTTTTTTCTAAAAAAATGTTTTAATAATTTAAATTTAAAAAAATTAAATAATAAAAATTTACACTCACCAGAAATTTCTGTTCATACGTCAATTGTTGCTAAAGACCAAAAAATAAGAAATATTTTAAAAGCATTTCAAAAAAATTTTTCTAAAAAATATAATAAAGTTTGTATTGAAGGCAGAGATATCGGTACAGTTATATTGCCAAACGCAGACATAAAATTTTTCTTTAAGTGTAATTTAGATGTTGCTGCTAGAAGAAGATTTAAAGAACTTAGAAAAACAAACAAACATATAAACTTTGCTGATGTTAAAAAAGCTATGCGTATTCGCGATAATTCAGATAAAAAACGTAAAAATTCTCCTTTGATTCAAGCAAAAAATGCGGTAATTGTGCAAACTGATAAATTAAAAAATATCAAAGGTATGCTTAATAAAATGTCCAAGATAATCGAAGAAAAAATTAAAGAAAAATATGGCAGTTGAAACAATTCACCAAGAACTATCTACCTCTCAAAAAGAGTTTGAAAGCTTACTAAATGAAGATTTTAAAGACCGTAAGCTTAAAGAGGGCGAAATCATCAAAGCGACCATAACTGAAATCACTAAAAATTTTATTGTTTGTGACGTAAAAGCAAAAATGGAAGGCATGATTCCTATTGAAGAATTTAAAAATGATGATGAATTGTCGAAATTAATAGTTGGTTCTAAAATTGATGTATATTTAGAACGTATAGAAAGTTTTAAAGGTGAAATCATTATCTCCAGAGAAAAGGCGAGAAGAATGAAAGCTTGGAACCGAATGGAAAAAGTTTTTGAAACTGGTGAAGAAATTACAGCTTATATTACTGGCAGAGTTAAAGGTGGATTTATTGCAACTTGTGATGGCCTGCCAACTTTTATGCCTGCTTCGCAAATTGATGTAAAACCTATTAAAAGATTTGACCACTTAATGAACGTGCCTCTAAAAGTTATCGCTACGCGTATTGATAAAATCCGAGGTAATGTTTGTACCAGTAGAAGAGCGGTTTTAGAAAAGAGTAAAGATAGCGATGCAAAAGAAGCCTTAAAAAACTTAAAAGAAGGTGATGTCATTGATGATGCAAAAGTCAAAGCAACTACGGATTGGGGAATTTTTTTAGATATTAAAGGTGTAGATGCATTATTACACGTGTCAGATTTATCTCATGGTAGAGTAAAAAAACCTTCAGACCTAGTAACGATTGGTCAAACTATGAAAGTAAAAATTACAAAAATTGACAAGGAAACTAACCGTGTCTCTGCTTCTGTTAAAGCTTTAACAGAAGATCCATATGATAGTTTAGAGAAGAAGTATAAAATTGGTTCTTTCTATACAGGCACTGTTACTAAATTAATGGATTATGGCGCGTTTGTAAGACTAGAAGATGGTATTGAAGGACTGATTCATAGCTCAGAATTGTCGTGGACAAATAAAAATGTCCAACCTTCTAAAATTTTATCAGCTTCTCAAGATGTTAAAGTAAAAATAGTAACTATCGATAGCGGTGCTAAAAGAATTTCTCTATCTTATAAAGATACTTTACCGAACCCATGGAAAGAAGTTGAGAGCAAAGTAGGATCGGCTGTAGAAGTAACGATTAATAATATTACAGATAAAGCTATCTTTGCTGATTTAGACAATGGCTTGACAGGTATGCTGCATTACCGAGAACTTTCTTACCAAGAAGAGAACCAAGACCTTAAGCAATTTAAAAAAGGCCAAAAAATAAAAGTTAAAATTGTAGAATTAAAAGATGACAAACTCAGATTCTCAGTCCGAGCACTTGAAAAAGATCCTTTTGATTGGTTTAAAGAAAACAAGAAAAAAGAAGGATCAATTATAACTACAAGAGTTCATGAGGTACTAAAAACAGGTGTAAAAGTATCAATAGATGCCGACAAACATATTATTGTTATGATCAAAAAAAATCATTTAGCAAAAGAATCGGCTGACGCTAGACCTGAAATTTTTGTGTCAGGTAATGCTTTGGATGCCAT
Organism: uncultured Pelagibacteraceae bacterium; assembly: GCA_905616445.1. GTDB lineage: Bacteria > Pseudomonadota > Alphaproteobacteria > Pelagibacterales > Pelagibacteraceae > Pelagilacustribacter. Next base: position 24,856 of record CAJQSV010000008.1, on the reverse strand, counting down.
GATTACAGAGCTAGATCTAGAAAAAAGAGAAGTTGTATTAAGCGTTAAAGCGGCTCAAGTTTACGAAGAGAAAGGTTTGGTGGCTAAATTTGGAGTAAACGCTGCTAAATCAGGCGCAACACTTGCTGGCATCTTCCAAAAAGCTTTGGGTAAAAAACCGAAGAAGAAGAAAGAAGAAGATTAATTCTTGGTTAAGTCAGAGATCATCAAACAACTCCATAAAAAACACCCCACCTTAAATCGTTCTCAAATCGAAACTATAGTTGATATTATGTTTGATACCATTGCCGATAGTCTAGCCAAACATAAGCCGGTTGAACTTAGAGATTTTGGAAGATTTTCAGTGAAAACTATTAAAGCTAAATATAATGCCAGAAACCCTAAAACAGCTGAAATTATTTATGTACCGGAGAAGGAAAAAGTTTCCTTTAAAATGTCAAAACATTTAAAACAAGAGATAAATAAAAAAACAGAATAATGAAAAAAAATATATTTTTAGCTCTAGATTTTAACTCACTTAATAAAGCTTTAGATGTAACCAATCAAACCAAGGAATATCTAGCTGGAATTAAAATTGGTTTAGAGCTCTATAGCACTATAGGTTTAGAGGGTGTTAAAGAATTTGAAAAATTTAAATTACCTATTTTCTTAGATACTAAAATTTTTGATATTCCTAATCAGGTGGCCAAAACTATTAAAGTTATCTCGAGTCTTAAAGCTGTTGAATATTTCACCATTCACGCTTTAGGTTCTTTAGAAATGTTACAAGCGGCACAAAAAGCAGTGAATGGTACCAGCTTAAAACTTTTAGCAGTAAGTGTTTTAACCTCATGGGATAAAAAAGATCTAGAACTGGTTGGTTTCACAAGTGAGGTTAAAGACCAGGTAAAATTATTAATCAATCTTGCTTGCCAAGCTAAGCTCTCTGGTGTGATATCCTCGGCACAAGATATAAGACTTGTACGTGAAATATCAAAAGAAATTAAAATATTTTGTCCTGGAATTAGAGGTGGTCTAAACACTCAAGATCAAAAAAGAACTTTAAGCTATAAAGAATTTAGTGCCATCGCAGATGAAAAATGTTACGCAGTCATCGGTAGGCCTATCTACGAAGGCAATGCCTTAGAAAATATAAAAACTATTATTAACTCAGCAAACTGATGCAAGTAAAAGTATGTGGTTTATCAACGGCTGAACAAGTTGAAACTTGCATTGAATATAGCGCTAACTTTTGTGGATTTATTTTAAATTATAAAAAAAGTCATCGATTTATTAATTACCAAACCGTAAAAAAGTTAACCAAGATAAATAAAAAAAATACTGCCTACGTAGGTGTGCTCGTTAGTCCAACCGTTGAAGAACTAAAAACTTTTTCAAATCTTGATTTAGATTATTTTCAAATTTATGGAGATTTTTATGCAGATCAAATTGATGAAATCAAATCTAAATATAATAAAAAAATTATTATGGCTCTGCAAATAAAAGAAGAACGAGATGTTTTAAAATATAAAACTTATGAAAAGGTATCTGACATTATTCTCTTTGACAGTTCGGGCTTAGATCAATCTTTAAGCTGGAATTACAATTGGATTAAAACTGTACCCTCATCAATTACAAGAATGCTCGCGGGCAATATTACTCTTGGCATGCTTAAAAGCTTAAGAGAAATTACAGAAATTGTTGATGTTTCTGGAGCTTTAGAAACGGATAAAGTAAAAGACATTATTAAAATTAAAAAGTTTTTAAATAAAATAAAACGAATTAATGATTAAAATCAAAAAAGGTATTCCGTTAATCGACCAGCATGACAAAAATTTTTTATATGCTAAAAAATTTGGTGGTAATTTTGTTCCTGAAACACTTAAAAAACCTATTGAAGATCTCACCCAACTTTTTGAAAAATTAAGGTACAACAAAAAATTTTTAAAACAAAGAGATTACTATTTTGATAATTATATTGGTGCTCCTACCCCTTTTGTTAAACTTCAAAATTTAACTAGACATTTAAATGGAGCGGATATTTGGGCTAAAGTTGTTTCAGAAGCAAATGGTGGTGCTCATAAAATTTATAACGCTACGGTACATTGTTTAATTGCAAAAAAAGCAGGCAAAAAATATATCGTAGGGGATACAGGTGCTGGCTATGCGGGAAAAATGCTTTCTATGGCAGCTAAAAAATTTGGTCTTAAATGTAAAATCTTTATGGGTGCAAAGGACATAAAGAGGCAAAAACCCAATGTTGATGCTATAAGAAGAAACGGTGCTGAAATAGTTCCTGTCTATTCTGGTAGCCAAACTTTAGTGGAGGCCGTTAGTGAGTGTATGCGTTACTGGGTATCAAATTGTGACTCGACTCATATGTGTGTAGGTTCAACAGTTGGACCAAATATTTTTGTCAAAATTTGTGCCTGGAGTACAGCTCAAATCTCTAGAGAACTGAAAAACCAAATGACAAATGTATTTGGAAAAATTCCTCAAAAAGTAAAACTCATTAATTGTGTGGGTGGCGGAAGTTCTGCTATGGGTTTTTGGAGTGAATTTATGGACTACAGTCCAATACAAATTGAATTTATTGGTGTGGAAGCGGGTGGACCTAAAAATAGTAAACTGCATGCCGCTCCACTTACTAACAATGCCAAGATTGGAATTTTGCATGGGGCTAAACAATATGTTGTGCAAGATAAAGAAGGACAAATCAGTGAAACAGAATCTATTTCTGCAGGCTTAGACTATCCAGGTATTTCTCCGCTTCATTGTTTTTTAAAAGATACTAAAAGAGCAAGATATACTTCTGCGACCGACGAAGAGGCGTTAGCGGCGTATCAATTAGTTACTAAGCTAGAAGATATTTCTCCATCTTTAGAGCCCTCCCATGCTTTTGCAGAAGCTATTAAACTTGCTCCTAAATTAAATCCTTCAAATATTATCGTTGTTAATAGTTGTGGCGACTCTTTAAAAGATAAATTTATTATTAAAAAAAGATTAGGAAGTTACATTCGATGATTTCAAAAATTCTAAAAACTTTTCTTGAATGCCAAAAAGAACAAAGACCAGCCCTGCTTACTTATACCGTTGCAGGCGATAGCACTAAAAAACAATCATTAGAAATAATTAAATCAATAGCAGAACATGCTGATATTATTGAGTTAGGCTTTCCTCATAACACGCCTGTTGCCGATGGTGGGCAAATTCAAGAGAGCTCACACCGTGCTTTGAAAAATGGAATTAAACTACCCGATGTCTTTCATATTGTTAAAGACTTTAAACAAAGTAAACATGCTAAACCTTTAATCTTAATGGGTTACTTTAATTTAATTCTACAATACGGACCTTTAGCTTTTTTAAAACAGTGTAAAAAAGTTGGGGTTGATGGTTTGATTGTTGTTGACTTGCCTTATCCAGAAAATAAGTCTTTCGCAGATCAATGTAAACTGCATAATGTAACTTTTGTTCAATTGTTGTCTCCAACGACATCTAAAAAAAGGATAAAAAAAATTATCAAAGATTCCCACGACATGATTTATTATATTAGTATGCTGTCAACAACTGGGGGTAAACTTAAAGTATCTCCCAAAAAGATACTATCTAACTACAATAAAATTAAAAATATTAACTCTAAAAAAAACCTAGTGATCGGCTTCGGCATAACCACAAAAACTATTGCGACTTTAAAAAAAGCTGATGGCTTGGTAGTGGGAAGCCAATTATGTAAAGAAATCACGAGATCCTTGCAAATTAGACAAAATCCTGTCACAAACTTAGGTAGAATGGTGCTTAATTTAAAGAGAAAGATCATTTGAACTGGATTACAAAATTTATAAAACCCAAAATTGAATCTTTGTTTAGAAAGAAAACTGCAGAGTCTGACCAGATTTTATGGACGACCTGTGAATGTAAAAATCTCATTTACAAAGAAGATATACAAAAAAACTTTAATTGTTGCCCTAAGTGTGGTGCTCATCATAAATTAAGTTGTGTTGAACGATTTAAAATTTTCTTTGACAATAAGGAATATGAAATCATAGATACTCCTCTGCCCAAAGATGATCCTATTAATTTTGTCGATACTAAAAAATACACTGACCGACTCAAGTCCGCTAGAAAAATTACTAAACAAGATGATGCCGTAGCAATAGCAACAGGCAAAGTTGAAAATATTCAGGTGACAGTAGGCGCACAAGATTTTAGATTTATAGGCGGTTCTTTTGGAGCCGCAAGTGGAGAAGCTTTTATTCGTGGTGTGCAGCATGCTATTGATAACAAAAACCCTTTCATTTTTTTTTCATGTTCAGGAGGTCAAAGAATGATGGAATCAAGTATCGCTTTAATGCAAATGAGCAGAACAGTTCTTGCTGTTAATGAATTGAAGAAAAGTAATATTCCATTTATCGTCGTGTTAACCAATCCAACAACAGGGGGCGTTACGGCATCTTGGGCGATGCTAGGTGATATTTTAATTGCAGAGCCTAAATCGACTATTGGTTTTGCTGGACGAAGAGTTATTCAAGATACGGTTAGAGAAACCTTGCCAGAAGAATTCCAAACAGCAGAATATGTAAGAGATCATGGAGGCTTAGATCTTGTGGTTGAAAGAAAATATTTAAGATCAACGATTGGCACATTACTAACTGTTTTATTGAAAAAAGAAGAAACACAGGTTAATACTGACACATCAAATGTTGTCACACTCGATACTCTACAAACATCTTCAAAAGCGCTATAGCAGAAGAATCAATCTCGATCTTGAACGTATTCAAAAAGTTTTAGCGGTTCTTGACTTTCCTCATTTAGAATTAAAACACCCTATTAATATTTTAGGTAGTGATGGAAAAATGAGCACGTTAACTTCACTTAAATATTTTTTTGAGGCACATAAAAAAAATGTTACCACATTTACCAGCCCACACCTCTATGACGTAAGACACAGGTTTTGGTTAAAAAATAAATACATCACACTTAAAGAGATAAAAAAATATACTAAGCTAATTGAGTCTACAGGCTTACAGTTAACTTTATTTGAATTGTTTACGTGTATTTATATTTTAGCTGCTAAAGAACAAAAAAATATTCATTATCATTTAGTTGAAGCAGGATTATTATTTAAAAAAGACAGCACTAATTTATGGACTGAACCTAAAGCCCAGATTGTAACTAATATTAATTTTCAGCATCAAGATTGGGTTAGTCCTCAAACCTTGACTGAAATTTGCAGACAAAAGTTAGATTCTCTCTCACAAAATACCAACATTTATATAGCAAAACAGCAACCTAAAACGTTAAAGATAATTAAGAATATTTTAAAAAAAAATAAAAGTAAAAAAATTTATGCTTCTGAGTTTAGTGTAAAAAAAAAAAAAAAATTCTACTTGTATAATGATCAAAATCATAAGATTCCTATTAGATCTAAAATTATTCACTCAAAAGGCCTTATTAACAACCTAGCTCTAGCGATTAAAGTGGCATTAGATTTTGGGGTACCTAAAAAGATTATTATTCAAACTATTCCTAAAATTCAATTTGAAGGCAGAGTTCAATATCTGAAAAAAGGCAAATTAAAAAAATTACTTAAACTACAGGAAAATTTATTAATTGATGGCTGTCACTCCATAGCTAGTGCTAAAAATTTATACAACTATCTTAAAATGTTAAAAGAACCTATCTATGGAATTTGGGGTATGCAAAAAAATAAATTACCTGATCAATTTATTAAATCTTTTAATAAAATATTTAAAAAAATAATAACGATAACTATTCCAAATGAGCCTAATGCTTTAAAAGCAGAAGAACTTTGTTCAATTAGTCAAAAGTATATACCATCACGTACAGCGACTAATATTCACGCAGCTGTAAAAAAATTGTCTTCTTCAGAAAAGAAAACCATAGTAATTTTTGGCAGTTTGTATTTAATGGGAGAAGTTTTAAGTAAAAATTAAATATTCTCTTTGATCCAAGAAACTATATTTGATTTTGTAGTAGCGCCTACTTTAGTTGCTTTTAATTGGCCGTCTTTAAATAATAACATGGTAGGAATTCCACGTATGCCATATTTTGTTGGTGAATTCGGTTCTTCATCAATGTTGTGTTTTCCAATTACAACTTGATCTTTCATTTCATCTGAAATTTCTTCAAGCACAGGTCCTATTTGCTTACATGGTCCGCACCACTCTGCCCAAAAGTCAACTATGGTTGGTTTAGATGCTTTTAAAACATCTGTTTCAAAATTTTCGTCTGTGATTTTTTTTGTAGCCATGAATATTTTATAAATAAGTATTTTTTAATTAAAGTCAACTAGACAGCGTTGTAAAATTTCTCCATTTCTTCAACGTATACGTTAATATCGTCTAAGATAGCTAAACGGTCAGGTTTACCTTCCCGCTCAAATTTTTCTCGTAAAGTATCAATTTCAGAATAGGTTCTTGGGATGGTATTCCATTTTTCACTATTAGTGCTTAAAAGTCTTTTAGCAATAGTTCTTCTGATTTCATTGTATTCTGTCTTAGGGAGCAATTCTGGTTTTTCTTCGTAAATTAGACGTCTGCCAAAATAGTGTAATCTTTCATCTTTAAACTTACTTAAAATTGAAAATTTTTTATCCCATTCTGCTTCATGAAATTCAGGCATCATTTTATTATCTTCGGGACTTGTAAATTTAGTATAGATGCTTTCTTCTTCATAGATATCCTCTTGTGATTTTGTTTGTTCTTTTTCTTCAGCTTCATCTTGTAAAATTAGGCTTATTTTTTCTGCAAATTGTTTGTGATCTTTTATAAGTTTAGCTCTAGCAGCTAATTTTTCCGCTCCTATCATCTTGTATTCTTCAAATTCATTTCCGTATGAAGGATTCATAATGATGGGATGTTTATTGTGTCTAACAGTTCTTAAAAATTTTGGGTTTTTACCCATTGCAACTTTTAACTCTGCTGCAGGCATATCTAGATAAATGTTAGGGTCGTGCTTTAAATCAAAGCACTTTGGCCACTGGTATTTAGGATGTGGGCAAACAAAAGCCTGTATATAAGGTCTGCTTTTTCCATAAAAATACTCATTTGTACAAAAATAAAGTTCTTTTTTTATAACTTCTAGAGTTGCGTCTTTGTTGGTTGTTAATTGACTTGCCTTCCAAACACTTGGGGCTTTTTCTGAAATAATTTTTGCCACACCTAATGTTGCAATTACATCGCCTATAGCACTGTGGGCGTCACCATGTTCGATGCCATTAAGAGGTGCCATTTGATCTAATTTATAAACAGCGTTTCCTTTTGCGCTTATAGAATTTTTAAGAGTGTTTGGATAATAAAGATTAGCAGCTCTTGCTAGGTTCAGTAGATCACCTCTGTTATTTCCATTTGAGTTCGTTAAGTAAGGATATTCTAATGTTTGAAATAAAGTTGTTCTTAAGAATTCTTCATCAAAATCTATACTATTAAAACCTATGAATGTAGCCTTACCCCAACGCTTTAATGTTTCAACAAGCTGTCTAATCATTTCATAGTGAGAAAGGTTTGCTCCTTTTAACATTTTTGGTGAAGATTTGTTTACAATGAGAGCCATGGCCTCTGGAATAATACTTGGGCTAAGCCTGCATCTTGCTTCATAACGATCTAGCTCTTCTAAATTATCATTAGTTAAAATAGCTCCAACCTGAATTATCTGACCCCAAGATTTATTGGATGAGCTTGTTTCAAAATCGTAAAATACAAAATTTGACATTAGGAAGCTATAAGTAGTGGATTAATTAATTTTTTCAATTGAATCTTCTTCTTGTTCATAACTACCTGTGGAACTTTTCGGTAGAGTTGAAACTTTATCATTATTATCACTGCTATTTGGATCTTTAATATTTTCTAAAGTACGCATAATAGATCTTCCATCACGACCAAATAGATCGGTTGCTTTCATTGCTTCGTCTAATTTTTTTCTAAGAACAGTTATACCCGCAAAATGTCTTTCAAACCTTGATGTTATGTTCCTAAGATCACCATAAATTTGCGTTGCGTTCTTTTGCACTTTTAGAGTTTGAAAACCTAAATGATAAGATTGAAGTAAAGCCGATAGTGTATTTGGTCCCGCTACCGTTACTTTATATTCAGTCATAAGTTCTTGTAATAATAATTTTTTTGATTTTGGATCTCGGTAGCTAGATAATTCGGCAAACAAGCCTTCTGTTGGAGCGTAGACAATTGCAAAATCTGTTGTTTTTGGTGGTGCAATATATTTTTCACTCACGGCTTTAGCTTTGTTTCTGTAGGCTGTAGCTAGATTTTTCCTTGCTTCTGCTAAAGCTTCTTTGTCATTATTTTGAAAAGCATCATCAATAGCTTTATATTTTTCTATAGGCCAGTGACTATCAACTGGAACTAAAACATCTTCAAGCTTAACAGCAAACTCCACAGTGTCTTGGGTTTCACCAGGTTTCATTTTAACGTTTTCAATAAATTGAGAAGCTGGTAATAAATCCTTTAATAGAGAGGCCAATGAAAATTCAGCTAATACTCCATATTGTTTTACTCCTGATAAAATTCGAGTAAAGTTTTCTGAACTTTTGCTTAACCCTTCTACCTGCTTATTGAAAGTGCCAACTTTTTGATCAACTTCTGTTAAAGCCTTGGTCATATCTCTAGTCACATCTTTTGATAGGGAATTAAAAGAAGTCGACATGTTTGACATTTGACTGCTTATAGATTGATTAAGCGTATCTTTTAAACGAGTAATTTCTTCAGTTAAATTATTTTTTGTTTCATCTGCAGCATTCTCCTTTTTTTTAAAAACAATAAAATAGATTAAAACTATTAAAGAAATTGAGATAATTGTTAGGAGAATCAAATTTATGTCCATATAACCATTATAACTGTTCTTTTTTCAAATTAAACAATGAATAAATTCTTTTATATTTCTCTATTATTAGGTTTAATAACTTATCTTATAGTTCTTACCTATGTTTATCTTTTTCAAAGGAATCTACTCTATCATCCTTTGGATAACGGTTATCAGGAAGATGAAATTAACTTTGATTACAATGAAATATTTATTCAAAGTAAAGAAGGGATCAAATTAAAGGCTTGGCTGCATGAAAAAGATTTAATTAACCAAAAAACTATAGTTTTTTTTCATGGAAATGCAGGAAATCTAAGAAACCGGAACTACAAATTAAATGAGCTATCAAAGTTTAATGTTAATTTTTTAATTGTTGCTTATAGAGGATTTAGTGGCAACCAAGGCAAACCTAGCGAACAAGGCTTATACGAAGATGCAAGAAGTACTTTGGATTGGTTAAAAATAAAAGGTGTTAAAGAAAAAAATCTTATCTTATATGGTGAATCTCTAGGAACAGCTGTAGCTATTGAAATTGCCCAAAATAAAGATTTAGCAGGAATTATTTTGGAGTCTCCTTTTACCTCCATGGTAGAGCTTGCACAGAAATATTATCCAGTTTTACCTGTTAAATTTTTATTAAAAGACAAGTATGAAACGATAAAAAAATTACCCAATATTAATTCACCTCTATTAGTGTTACATGGAAAATTAGATAATATCGTGCCTTTTTCTATGGGTAAAAAATTATTCGAGAAAGCAAACGAACCTAAGTTTAAATATTTTATCGATAATGATGATCACATGGTGCGATATGACCAAAAACTATTAAATGAAATAAAAAAATTTATTTCAGATATCTAAAAATTAATTTAATTATTTTTTTTCATAACCCAAAGTGCATCGTCACCATTTGACAATAGATAAATTTTTCCCGTTTGATCAATTTTGATATCTCGAAGTCTACCAATTGTATTTTTAAAGATTACTTCTTCATTCCCAGCTTCATCTTCATTTTTAAATTCTAGTTTTCTTAAAGATTGATCTTTTAAAGAAGTTATTAAAATTTGACCATTCCATTCTTTAAATTCATTACCCTTATATATTTTTACTGCAGAAACTGCAATCGAAGGAACCCAAGTATATAAAGGTTTTGTAAAACGTTTGTCCCACTTTTGAGTATCACCACATTTCAAACCTGTGTAGTTAATTCCACCCCAGCAATAAATTTTCCATCCATAATTTTCAGCAAATTTTACTTCGCCGAAAAAGTCTCCTCCTCGTGCACCGTGATTAGAAATATAGATCTTGTTGTTGGCGTGAGACAAGGTCATTCCTTGAGGGTTGCGAATACCTATTTGGAAAATTTCCGGTAACCAATCAGGTTTGTTCACAAATTTTGGATTATTTTTTGGAATAGATCCATCTAAGTTAATTCGAATAATACTTCCAGGATGTTCGCTGGGATCTTGAGCTATATTGCCCTGACCTCTTTCACCAATGCTAGCGTATAGATATTGAGTATCTTGAATTACCATTCGGCAACCAAAATGATAGTCTGATTTAATAGGAGGTTGGGCCTGAAAAATATTATTAAAATTTAAATTTGATATTGAAAATTTAGCTTTCGCAATAGAAGTACTAGTTTTTCCTTCTCCTCTATCTTCACTGTAACAAATATAAATGTCATCTTTAAAATTTAGAATCTCTAGTAGTCCTCCCTGGCCATTATCATTAAATTTAAGATTGTGAGGAATGGAAAATTTTTTCTGACTTTTCTTGTTATATAAAATTAACGATCCTGATTTCTCACTAATTAAAATTTCATTTTTATTAATAAAGGTTAAACTCCATGGTTGATTTAACTTAATTAGTTTTTCTAATTTAAAATTATTGGCTAATACTGACTGATTAATAGCGACAAAAAAACAGATAAATAATAGTTTTTTAAACATACTTTGCATTTTTCATTTATTAATATAAGTACATCTTAAAATGAGTTTAACAAATATTTTATTATTTTTAATTTTAGTTACTATGGCCGCTTACACTTTCATGCCATGGAAAGGCATAGCTAAAGGTAGTTGGGCTACTCTGATACTTTACTGGCTTGGGTTCTTTGCTTTCTTTGCTGCGACGATCATAGTTCTATTTAAACTAAATCTAGTTATTTAATTACTTAGTGTTTGCAAGCTTTTGGGTAATTCTATCTAATATAATTGCTAAAATAACAATACCAGTTCCTCCAATTACTGCAGATCCAATATCTAATCTTCCTAAAGCAACATAAACCGTAAGTCCTAATCCTCCTGCACCAATTAACGCAGCAATTACAACCATAGATAAAGACAGCATTAGTGTTTGGTTTATCCCTGCCATTATAGTTTTAAGTGCCAAAGGAATTTCAATTTTTATTAGTATTAATAACTTCGTTAAACCTAGGCTTGATCCAGCCTCTTTAAAACTTTTTCCTACTTGTCTAATTCCTAGATTGGTAAATCGAATAATGGGTGGAAGCGCAAATATTATCGTAGCAATTACTCCAGGTGTTAGTCCTATCCCAAAGAGCATAACAACAGGAATTAAATATACAAAGCTTGGAATGGTTTGCATTACATCTAATATTGGTCTCATTATTGTTTCAAGTATTTTACTTCTAGAACAAAGAATTCCTAAAGGTATACCTATAATTATGCAAAAAATGACAGCTGTAAAAATCATTGCAAGCGTAGTCATAGATTCCGACCAAAGATCTACGAGATCAATAAAAACTAGACCAATGACCGTCATAACCGCAAATTTAAAGCCGTTAGTTTTATAAGCAAAGTAAATAAATATTAAAATAGCAACGGGAAATGGAATTATATTAAATAAATATTCTAAACTGCTTAAAACTGTATCAATAGGAGAAGAAATTTTTTTAAAGAGTGGTCGTTGCATAAACAACCACTCTTTAATATTTTTTTCAATCCATTCAGCTATAGGTAAATAGATTTCGTAATCAGAAGGTGCTAATTTTAAACTCACTGTTCTGATCTACTTGCTTATTTTACCCAACTGTCAAAAGTACTTTGATTAGCTTTTATCCAGGCAGAAGCATGTTTCTTAATTGCTTTTTCAGATTTTTCGCCAGCATTCATCTTCATATTCTGTGCAGCTACATCTGCTAAAGGAATAGATGCTTTTTTTAACATTTTTTCAACTTTAGGATTGGCTTTTAAAAAATTAGTGTTGGCTGCAGGACGAATATCATCAGCACCAAAACCCATATTAATTTTAGATTTTGTTGCATTAGGTACCTTAACTGATTTAGTTTCGCTGTAAGGAACCTCTATCCAAACAACATCTTTACCAAGTTCTAGAGCGCCAACCGTCCAATTAGGTGTCCATGTATAAAATAAAATAGACTTCCCGTTTTTATATTTAGCAATTGCATCAGCCATAGAAGCTGAATAGTCTGCTTGTATTGGATTGATAAAGTCACCTAAACCAAGTTCAGCAAATTGTTTAGTAATTACTTTTTCACATCCCCAACCTGGAGGGCAAGCAACCATGTCTGCTTTTCCATCGCCATTTGAGTCAAATTGCTTAGCATGTTTCTTGATGTCCATTACACTTTTGATGCCAAGTTTATCAGCGGTTTTTTTGTCTACTAAGTAGCCTTGCAAACCACCTTTAGCCATTACATTGCCAACTGCTTTAACTTTGCCTTTAGCTTCTTTGATGTAAGTATCATGGGTGCTGAACCAACCATTAACCCATAAATCCAAGTCTCCTGCAGCTGCAGCTAGATAAAAAACAGATGGTTTCATAGTTTTTACATCTGTAACCTTATAGCCCATTTTTTCTAATGCCTGTTTGTAGATTTCAGCTTGAAAATAGCCTGTGTCCCAATTGGCTCTTGCCATTTTGACTTCGGTTGTTGCTACTGTAATTTCTTTTTTTGATAATACAAAAAATATTGCACCTATTATTACTAGGGCAGATATCAGAGTTATTGGTTTTTTTAAATATCTCACGTTTCCTCCGTAAATTTAATGAATATTAGTAGTAAGTTTAACAGCTAAAAACACTAAATGTAACCGGACTCAACTAAAAGGTGAGTTATAGCAGATATGTACATGAGAAAAATATTTTTATCTCATCTGTACATAATTGGGTATTTTTTTGTCTAAATTAAATTTTAGTTTTAAATTATTTAATCTTTTAAAAATAATTAATTCGCTTTAGTCCAGTAACCATAAACGCAACGTGTTCCATTTCTAGAACAGTCATGAGTATCGTGGAGAATACCATCTTTAACTACGGTGATATGTTTTGAACAAGAAACTAAAAGCGTTCCTTTTGGCAGTTCTTCTTTCTTTAAATGTACTTTGCAACCTTGGGCTATAAACATAGTAGGTGTCCACTGAAAACCTAATTGGGCAAGGTACTTTTTTAATACCACGCGGTGTGTTCCTGACCTTGGGCTATCATTTCTTTGTTTTAAACTTCTTGCAAGTTTTGTTCTTGATGTATTTCTAAATTCTTCATTGGCTTTAAACAAATCATCATAAACTTTTTGATAAGGCAGACCTGTTACAATCGCAATTGATCTCACCACACAATCTCCTGCTTGTCCTTTGTAGCCGGCCAAAGCACGGCCCCCATCATTAATTTTCAGCTTTAAATTGCTTCGAGAAAATAGTCTTTTAAAAAACATATATTATTTATTCATTTTAATGACATGCTTGGTTGTATTTTTTGAGTCTAAAATAATTATAAGGCCAAGGTGTCACAAAGCCTACTGTTAACATAACAGGTACAATCCACCAGGTAAGGACGGCCCCACCAGTCAAAAAATAGTCTGTTAAATTCATCGTAATCTCCATACTTATCATTGAAATTAAACTCATACCACAAGCTGTTTGTAATGCTTTAGTAAAATTAAATTTTTGTCTCATTAAGATAATAGTCTCAAGTGCAATGCTAGTAAGCAATCCATTTATAATTGCTAAAATCATAATTCCTATAACAGGCAAAGATATTTCACTTAATTGAAAAAATAATATTGTACCAAAATCACCAATCGAACAACCTACAACACACCACATAGTATTTTTTGCACTACTTTTCCAAGTACGCTTACAAGACCAATTAAATTTTTTTACTGCTTCCATTAATTTAATTTATTTAAGTTTTTTAATATTGAGGCAACTTCATTGAATTGTCGAGTAAGTGGATTAGATTTTCTCCAAACTAGCCCTATAGTTCGTTTTGGTTTTTGTTGTTGAAATTTACTAATTGAAACTTTAGCCGAACTTGTTTCGAAAGGTACGGCTATTTCAGGAATTAATGTTACACCAATACCTGAACTAACCATTTGAACTAATGTTGTTAGTGTGGTGCCTTCCATAATATTTTTTGGTACAGAAGTTACTTTACAAAAAGACAGTGTCTGACTTCTTAAACAATGTCCTTCTTCTAATAACAGTAGTTTCATATTTGTTAGTTCTTTATTATTTGGCACAGGTTTATTTGCATCGTTTATATGACGAATTAATAAAAATTCTTCTTCAAAAAGAGGTGTCTCGGTTAATAAAGGTTCATAAGTTGGAAGAGCTAAAATAGCTAAGTCTATTTTTCCAGTAATTAAATAGGAAACTAATTTATCTGTAACGGCTTCTTTAGGTTCAATTACAATATCTTTATATTGTTTGGAAATAGTTTTAATAATTTTGGGCAGCAAATAAGGAGCGACTGTTGGAATTGCACCAATAGATAATTGATTAATGCCATCCCCTTTATTTGCTAAGTGCTTAAGGTCATCAAAAGACTGGATAATATTTTCTGCTTTATTAACTAAAGCTTGTCCAGTTTGAGTTAAATAAAATTTCTTACTTCCTCTTTCAATAAGTTGACCAAGTATGCCTTCAAGTTCTTTGATTTTCATAGATAAGGCTGGCTGTGAAATTGCGCATTCATCAGCTGCTTTTTGAAAATTTTTTTGTTTAGCGACCGCAAGGAAGTATCTAAGTTGTTTTGCTGATATATTTATCATAAGTAAAAGTTATATTGTATATAATTAAATATAATTATATCTTATGTCAATATAGTGTTACCATTATATATATTATTAACAAAAGGGTAAAAAAATGAGCGTACAAAGTAAAACAAATGGTTCAGGAAAATGTCCTGTAATGCATGGCACAATGACAAAAGCTGAACAAACAACTACAACGGTTTGGTGGCCGAAATCTCTTAACTTAGATATTTTACATCAGCACGACACAAAAACTAATCCTCTACCAGGTTTTAATTATAAAAAAGAAGTAAAGAAATTAAACTTCAAAGCTTTAAAAAAAGATTTACTAAAATTAATGAAAGACAGTCAAGAGTGGTGGCCTGCTGATCTAGGAACTTATTCAGGATTATTTGTACGAATGGCATGGCATTCTGCTGGAACTTATAGAATTTCAGATGGCCGCGGTGGAAGCGGAACAGGTAATCATAGATTTTCTCCTTTAGATTCTTGGCCTGACAACACGAACTTAGATAAATCTAGAAGATTACTTTGGCCAATTAAGAAAAAATATGGGAACAAAATTAGTTGGGCAGACTTAATGATTTTAGCTGGTAATATGGGATATGAACAAGCTGGTCTTAAGATGTATGGCTTTTCATTTGGTCGTGAAGATATATGGCATCCTGAAAAAGATGTTTACTGGGGTTCTGAAAAAGAATGGTTAACAGATAAACGTTATTCTGACAAAAATGATAGAAGCTCTTTAGAAAATCCTTTAGCTGCTGTTGTGATGGGTTTAATTTATGTTAACCCGCAAGGTGTAGATGGTAATCCTGATCCTTTAAATACAGCACACGATGTTAGAGAAACTTTTGGTCGAATGGCTATGAACGATGTTGAAACTGCTGCACTTACTGTTGGTGGGCACTCTATTGGGCGAGCACATGGTGCGAGTGATGCTCAATCAGGTGTAGAACCAGCTGCTGCTGAAATTGAAGAACAAGGTTTTGGATGGACTCAAAAAAATGGATTAGGAGAACATCAAATAACAAGTGGTATTCATGGTGCTTGGACATCAAATCCTGATAAATGGGATCACAGTTATCTTGATCTTTTATTGAACTACGACTGGGAGCTTAAAAAAAGTCCTGCTGGTGCTCATCAATGGGAACCAATTAATCTTCCGGAAAATAAAAAGCCTGTTAACTTAGGGAATCCAAATATCCGTCACAATCCTATTATGACCGATGCAGATATGGCTATGAAAATGGATCCAGAATATAGAAAAATCTCAGAACGTTTTTATAAGGAACCAAAGTATTTAGAAGAACAGTTTACTAAGGCTTGGTTTAAACTTACGCATAGAGATCTGGGATCTAAGAAAAACTACATTGGCCCTTGGGTACCTAAAGAAGAGTTAATTTGGCAAGATCCAGTTCCAGCCGCAAAAAAGAAATACAGCACTGAAAAAGTTAAAAAACTTATAGCAACAAGTAAAATTGGTACTGGTGATTTAATTGCTACAGCTTGGGATAGTGCCAGAACATTTAGAAGAACTGATAATAGAGGAGGGGCAAATGGAGGTAGAATTCGTTTAGCACCTCAAAAAGATTGGAAAGGTAACGAGCCAACTAGACTTGGTAAGGTACTAAAAGTATTAGAAGGCATAGCAAAAAAAACAGGAGCTAGTGTCGCCGATACAATTATTCTAGCAGGTAATGTTGCTTTAGAAAAAGCTATTAAAAAAGCTGGTTCTAAAGTGAAAGTCCCTTTTACTGCGGGTCGTGGTGATGCAGTTCAAGATCAGACAGATCAAGATAGCTTCAAAGTATTAGAACCTATTCATGATGCTTTTAGAAACTGGGCTAAACAAGAGTACTCTGTGATGCCTGAAGAGTTAATGCTTGATAGAGCGTCTCTTATGAATCTCACAGCAAAGGAGATGACTTGTTTAATTGGTGGTATGAGAGTGTTGGGAACGAACTATGGCGGATCCAAGCACGGTGTCTTTACTGATAAAGTTGGTGCTTTGACTAATGATTTCTTTGTTCACTTAACAGACATGAAATACAAGTGGGAACCGACTGGTAAAAACTCTTACAACATTATAGATCGTAAAAATAATAAAACTAAGTTTACAGCTACAAGGGTTGATTTAGTTTTTGGCTCTAACTCTGTCCTTAGATCTTATGCCGAAGTATACGCACAAGATGATAACAAAGAAAAATTTGTTAAAGATTTTGTTAGTGTTTGGACTAAGATCATGAACGCTGATCGTTCACAATCTAATTAATTATATAAAATTCAATTAAGCGCTTATCTTCGATATTTTCGAGTTTGGCGCTTAATATAAAATTTATTGCTGATTTAGAATTTTAAGTTTTATATCACCAGATAATTTATCTGGAAAATAAATTAAACCGCAGATTCGTCTCATAAGGCTTGATTCGTATTGATCTACGCTTTTGTCAGAAATAATAATTTTCCACAAATGCTCCATAATCTCAGTTTTTATTTCTAATGATTCTTTTTTAATTAAATTTGTAAAGCTAAGCAATTGTATTGAATCTGACTCCAGTTGTTCTGCTTCTTTTAGAATACTTTCACACTCACTCTCATTATAAGAAAAAGAACTAATAAAACTTTTTATGATTTCTTTTTCTTTTTCAGTATAAGTCTCGTCGATATTTGCAACGTGTACCAGTAATGCTGCTATCCCATTAAGATTTTTTTTTTTCATAAAATTTTTTAAAATTAGTAAGTAGCTCTTCCACCGCTTAAATCGAAAGTAGCTGCTGTTGCGTATGAATTCTCTTCACAAGCTAGCCAAGCTACCATAGAAGCTAGTTCGTTAACTTCGAGCAATCTGTTTCTGGGAATTTTTGATAACATATAATTTACGTGTGCTGTAGTAGACTGCTCTAATATTTTAGTTTTCCCAGCCGCTGGCGTTATACAATTTACTGCGATATTTTTTTCTGCTAATTCTTTTCCTAGTGATTTTGTGAAAGCAATTACAGCTGCTTTAGCAGAACTATAGGCACATGCATTAGGGTTCCCTTCTTTCCCAGCTACTGAAGATACATTTATAATCCTACCATAATTATTTTTAATCATATGTGGTACGATAGACTTACAACAAAAAAAAACTGAATTTAGATTTAAATTTACAACTCTGTGCCACTCTTCATTTGGATACTCCCAAACTTTTTCATTATTTCCAGCTACACCAGCGTTGTTAATAAAAATATCGATTTTTTTATCTTTAGTTATTAAATTGATATTCTTTAGAATATTGTCATAATTAGATACATCAACTATTTGAAAACTAATTTTTTTGCCTTTCAAGGTCTGCATCGTGTTGTCAATAGAAGCTTTGTCAATATCCCATATAATTACTTCTGCACCAGATTCTAAAAATCTTTTTGTTATTGCCAATCCAAAACCTTGGGCTCCACCAGTTACAATCGCTGTTCGGTTGTTTAAATCAATTTTGTTCATAATTAATTTGTTTCTATAGTTCCTATCACTTTAAAGTTTTTATCCGCAACTATAATCGTCCCAGAACTTACATTAGTATTAAGTACTTCTGAAATAACAACATAATGGGTTATAAAAACTATGTTTTTTTTACTATTCCAGCTTTTAACAAAAGATTTTAATTCCTTCATTTGTTTGTCTCTGTTTTTTGCAAATTCTGAAGAAAAGAAAGAATTTAAGGCATTAAAGGTTTTATAACTTTCGAAAGCACTTTTTGCCGTATCTTTACATCTACACCATTCACTTGAAAGGATTAAATCAATAGAAATTTTATTAGCTTTAAAAAATTTACCAATACGCTTAGCTTGGTTAATACCTGTTACGTCTAGATTTCTCTGTGTGGAGCAATCTGTAATATTAAAATTATCAGGATCTCCCCCTCCAGGTGCGTGGGCATGTCTGATAAATATTAATTTACCACCTTCTTTCAAAGCAGTGATAACTTTAGTATTTGCACAGGCAGAGCTGCAAAAAAGTAAAAAAAACAAGAATATAAGAGTTTTTTGCTTTTTCATAATATTGACTATTCTATTATTGAAGCTATAGTTATTCTGCACTTATAAAACAAGTGCGCCATTCACATGGATCAAAAGTGACTCATCTACATGAGTTAAAAGTAGGTAAACTTTAACAGTGAGGTAAACCTATGCTTAAGATCAAAGACCACCTAATGAAGACGATTAAGAATCAACACATAAATAATCAAAAAGAAAAGGCGATTGAAAAAAGAAAAACTGCCGTTGAAGCTTATGGCAATGGCACAACCGGTTACAGGATCAAAAAAGGACCTAATAAAGGAAAAATCTTAGGTCACATTTCGACTAAGGGTAATAATAATTTTTAATTAACTGAACGTTGAGAACTTAACTTAGACACTTTGTGCCTATTGTTTTCTTATTTTAAAAATTTTTGTACCTTCATGGGAATAATATTCTTTATAATTCTCTAGTATATATTTGTTAACGTGTTTTAATCTTATTTTAGTATCTATTCCGTCAACATTATAGCCTGGTGCCTCATATAGAATTAATTCTGGGGCGACTACTTTCAAACGTTTAATATAATCCATTTGAGTCTCATACCCACTTGCCAACCAAGAAGAAAAATACTTTGTACATGATGGTTTTTTTAAAAGATATGGTATTAAAAGTTCTGTAGAAAAATTTTGGATACACTTTTCTCCTTTAAATATTTCACTAATCAAAGAAATTTTTTTATTATATTCCTTAGTTAAAAACCTACTATCACCTGCTAAAACAAATTGTTTAGCGTCAAATGCAAAACTAGAAATATTTTTTAAATTGGCTCCATTTAATATGAATACAAAAATTAACACCGACGAAAATAAAGGTGACAAAAATTTGTCAAATTTCATAAATTTGATTTTTTCTAAAAATTTTTCTAAAATATTTAGAATGTAAAAAAATATTATAATTGACTGAAATTCACTACACGCTTTGATGTGATAACTATCAGATCTTCCAAGTGCATTCTTAAAACTTACTAAACATAAAATATATAAAAAAATTAAAAATATTTTTTGATTTTGTGAATATTTATATTTTTTATTAAAAACTAAAGAGACGATAATGAAACCAGAAACTAATTGAAGAAGTAAAGCTTTAGTTGCTCTAGATGCGTGCTGTTCACCTAGTGAAAAAAAAGGTTGTGGATATTCCAGTGCGTGTACAGCATCAATGTTTTTAATCACATTTATCTGGTGAAATAACATTGCGTTAAATTCTTCCATTCCAAAAATATATATAAAAATTAAAATTAAAGATAAAAATACACTTACTATTTGGAATATATCTTTAAACTGTTTTGATAAAGCTAAGTAAATAGCGTAGGTAAACAAAGTAAAAAATAAATAACAACCAATATCAACATTAGAAATTATTGCTAAAAAAACAGTAAGTGTAACTAAAAAATTTAATTTAAATTTATTTTTTTTGAAAAGTAATTGAATAAAAAAAATTAAAAAAATTAAACTAAAAATATCACGAAATGTTAGTTGATCTGTAATATAATTAAAGTTACTTAAAGATAAAATAAATAAGCTGAAAATTGAAAAAAATAGCACTTTATTCTTTTTTTTGAAGTTAAAAAACTTTATCAAATAATAAACAAGTAT
The DNA here is from genome assembly GCA_905616445.1 of uncultured Pelagibacteraceae bacterium. Classification (GTDB taxonomy): domain Bacteria; phylum Pseudomonadota; class Alphaproteobacteria; order Pelagibacterales; family Pelagibacteraceae; genus Pelagilacustribacter. Next base: position 4,367 of record CAJQSV010000008.1, on the reverse strand, counting down.
TATTGAAAGTATTTTTATAATTATAATACTTATGTTATCTAAAAATTCATATGCTCCTAAAGACTGTGTGTTAAAAATTTTCCAAGCCAAGGTCGGAAAATAAAAATCATATCCACCATGAACTGTGAAAGAAGAGGTCCACAAACCTTTCTTTGTGTAATAATTCATTGCCGGTGTTAATTGATCGCCGGCATGAAAGACATCATCTAAAATATATATTTTATAGCTAGCTGAAAAAAAATCTACAAAGATTAAAACAATTAAAAATATTGAAATAATATTTATATCTTTAAAGTTAAAATTATCGTTGTAATTAAAACTTGGAACTAAAAGATCTTTAATTTTAATTGTTTTTTCGGTCTTACTAAAAAGATTAACTAGCAAGTAGTAGAACAAAGGAACTGAAATAAATACAATATATCTAATAGTATCATTAAATGGATTGATATTTTTTAATACTAAAACACCAACCGCACTTTTATTAACGTTCAGTGGTAAACTTATAAAACTCCATATATAAGAGCAAATTAAAATGATTAAAGATAAGCCAAAATAAAATAATATCTTATTATTAAAATTTTTCATTTCTTAATAATTCTTCAGACTTTTTCCATAATATATTCTGGACCTCTTGTTTGTGAGAGAATGCAGAACTTTTTTTTTTTTTATTAACTATATAGTAACAATCATTTTTACTTATATTATCATAGTCTATAATTGCATAAATTTTTTGTGCTACACCCTTCGGATCCTTTGAAAACATATTTCTTAAGAATGAAATAAAATTTCTTAATTTTGATTTATTGTTATTTCCAAAATTAGTATTCATCCAACCTGGATTGATAACAATGCTTTTTATTTCTTTAAAAATATTATTACACTTGTAGGTAAATAAAATATTCATCAACTTAGTATTGAAATATGCAAACCAGCCATTGTAATTCTTTTTTAAGTCAATATTTTTAAAATCCATGTTAGAAAAAATGTGCGTAAAAGACGATATATTAACAATCACCCCTTTTTTAACTATAGAAGAACTTTCAATAAGTTTATTTGTTAGATAATAGTGAGACAAGTAATTAACGACAAATGTTTCTTCTAAGTTCATAGAATTTAACGTTTTATTTAGATTAATAATACCTGCATTATTTATTAATACGTTAATATTTATTATTTTAATTTTGTCAAAAGAATTTTTTATATTTTGAATTTCTGATAAATCAATTTCATAAAACAATACTTTTTTTTTTAGTTCTACATCTATGTTCTGCGTAAAAATGTCAAATTTTTTTCTATTTTTTCCAATGATATGTACGAAATAATTATTTGTGAGAAATACTTTAACTAATTCAATTCCTAGGCCTGAAGTGCCTCCGGTTATTAAACAATTTTTCATTTTAAATTAATTTTTGAAAAGACTTAAAACTGACTTTAGTACAATTGGTATGCTTTTGAAATTTAAGTAAAATTTTTTATAACCATAACTTTTTAGTTTATCTAATTTTTCATTATTAAGATTGTTGTGTTGATAAGTTAAGTTGTATTGGTTAAAATTTTCATATTTCTTTTCAGTTATTTTATTTTCATAACTTTTGAATATTGGTGTTCCAGGATAAGGTGTAAAAACACTATATTGAACTAATTGGTTTGGAAGAGCTATTGAATAATCAATAGTATTTTTTATCGTTGTTTCATTGTCGGTAGGATTCCCAAACATAAACATAGATTTAATAATTATTCCTTTTAATGATAATTTTTTAATAATTTTATATTGCTCGTCTAAATTTACCGTAAATCTGTTAATACCCTTTAAAACTTCTGGATCGGATGACTCTATTCCAACATAAACCATTTTCAATCCTGCTTTTTTTAATAAATCAATTAATTCATCGTCTAAATTTTTTAAATGCGTTTCGATTAAAAACTCAATTTTCAATTTTTGGGAAATTATTTCATTACAAAGCTCAACTGTAAATTTTCTGTTAATTGAAAAAACAGGATCTCGGAAAACAAATTTATTAGTATTTATAATACTCATCCAATGTTTAATTTCATCAACAACGTTCTTGGCTGTTCTTAGTCTGACTTTGCGCCCTTGTTGAAGGGGATAAGTACAGTAATTGAAACAAGAATAAGGGCAACCTCGCGATGCCAATATTGGTATTGCTGTTTTAGAATTAAATCCTAAGAAATTATTTTTTAATGGATATTTTTTTCTATAATAATCCCAGTCAGGAAATGGTAAGGTATCAAGATCTTCTACAAAATTATTTTGAATAGATTGCACTTGGTCTTTTTCAAAAAAGTTATTTAGTATCTCTTTTTTATATTCAATTTTTAAAAAAAAACCTTCTGGCTCTCCCGGAACAACAAAGGAATTATCTAAAGTATAGTTTTTTTTTAATACTGATGAAAAAACTCCTACTACAAATACTTTTTTTTTATAAATTTTTGTTAGTTTTATCAGAGCTTCGACTTCTGTCTCATGAGCAATTATAGAAGTTGGCAATATAATATAGTCTGCCTCTTCGATTAATTTTTTATTATTTAAACTTTTTTCATACTCCACTTCCATGCCCTTTGTTTTTAAAATTGAATGAATATAAACAGCATACATTGGTGGCATGCTTATCATTTTTGATACAAATTTATTTATTATTTGTGAAAATAAATTACTGCCAAAATCATTTCCAGTTCCATAGCCGCCTGCTGTATCTTTTACTAAGCGCCAATCATCTGAGGGATATACGTCTAAAATTAAAAATTTCATATATAGCTATTTTTTATTTTTAAATAAATTTTTTTGCTATCCTTTTAAAGCATATTTTAATTCTATTGCACTAAAAAAAGACTAAAACTGACTTTTAAAATAATTTTAATCCTATAACGCCTATAAATATTAATAAAATTGAAATTATTTTATATATATTAATTTTGTCTTTTAAATAAAAATAACCTATTAAAATCGCAAAAATGATACTAGATTCTCTTAAAGCACTTACCATAGGTATGGGCGCTTTTGTGAAAGCCCAAACAGTAATTACATAAGCAATGTATGAAAAACTCCCCCCAATCCAAAAAACAAACTTTCCTTCAGTTAATGTCTTTTTTAAAATATTTTTTTGTTTTCTTAAATGTAAGGCAATAGGAAAAAATAAAGCACTGAAAATAAATACCCAGCTCATATAACTTACAGCAGACTCGCTTATTCTCGCACCATGACCATCGATAACAGAATAAATTCCAATAAAAACTCCTGTGCCTAACGAGGTATAAAGTATTTTATTATTTTTAAGAACTGACTTACTAAAAAGACCGATTAAAATTACCCCCGTTGAAATAAGTAGAATGGATAAAATAGTTAATACCTTTAAATAAACGCCTAGAAAAATAACAGAAATAATAGTGGCAACTAATGGACCAAACCCACGCGCAATTGGATATACTGTTGTAAATTTTCCTGTTTGGTAAGCTGATAAAAGAAAATTTTGGTAGCCTTGATGAACTAATGCACTGGCAATAATATAAGGAAAACTTTCAATGCTTGGTAGTGGCAAAAAAATTATAGCAATAATACAGGCTGGAACATGTCCGTATACAATTGCAGCAATAGACACGTTTTTATTTTTATATTTACTAGCCATGCTGTTCCAAATAGCGTGCAAAAATGCAGAAAATAAAACTGTAATAAAAACTATTGTGTCCATAAATTTTTTAAATATTTATATATGATTAATGAATATAAGTTAAGTGATGCTTGTTGAATTGTTTATTGTAATTGTAATTGTAATTTTTTTAATTTAATAAATTATAACTATGAATAAATTTGATTTAAGTAGTGGTAGAGCTACATACTAAAATTTATGAAGGAAGCCTATTTGTATTTATTAACAGGAATAGCTTTAGGGCTAATTATTTATCTTGCCGGGAAATATATTTTTTAATTCATTAAAAAATTGGGATAATAAAACTTGGCTTTCTTCTTCAAGCTATATTCAGTCTTTCAATAAGTTTTTAATCAAGAATGCAAAGCTAAATCGTTTTTCTAAAATTTTAGATATAGGGTGTGGCCGAGGAAAAATTTTAGGTCATTTATTAAATAAGTTAAAACTTAAAACTAAACCTTTAGGCATAGATATAGAGAAACATAAAGATAGGGACAAAAGAATTAATTTTAAAAAAATTGATGCATTAACTTTTTTTAAGCAAAACAATGAAACTTTTGATTTAATTTTAATAAAACAAACTATTCATTTAATAAAAAAAACTGAAATAAAAAAATTATTAAATTTTTGTAAAATTAGACTCAATCCTAGAGGTAGAATTATCATTTTTATTCTTAGTCCTTATCAAAATCAAATACCAAC
>CAJQSV010000007.1 GCA_905616445.1 uncultured Pelagibacteraceae bacterium | reverse complement strand
AAACTCTGGTTTCTCTTTTTCGGTAAAAATTTTTTTATCTAGATCTATAATTTGCTTATTATATTTTTTATAATCATTAGCTATATAATCTTTGATTTCCTTATCGTGATATAGCTTTCCTAGTTTTAGATCTATCGCGATGATTTGCCCTGGCCCTAGTTTACCTTTAGAAATAATTTTTTCTTCAGGTAATTTTATCATTCCAGATTCAGAACCAGCGTAAAATAAATTCTCTGAAGTGATAGCGTATCTTAAGGGTCGTAGTCCATTTCTATCTGTCGCTGCTAAAACCCATTTTGCGTCTGTAGCGCAAATTGCTGCAGGCCCATCCCAAGGCTCTATAGAGCTATTTAAGAAATTAAATAAATCTTGGTGATTTTTTGGAACTGTTTTGCTTCTCTTAGACCAGGCGTCTGGTATCATCATAAGTTTAATTAATGGTGCTAACTTACCTGAGTGTGTTAGTAGTTCAAAAACATTGTCTAAAGCTCCCGAGTCTGAGCCACCTGCTGTAATAACTGGTTTTAAATCCTCAACGTTTTTAAATAATGAACTGGACATATCTTGTTCATGGATCTTCATCCAATTTATATTTCCTTTAAGAGTATTGATTTCTCCATTATGAGCTAAAGTTCTAAATGGTTGTGCGAGATCCCAGCTTGGAAAAGTATTTGTAGAATATCTTTGATGAAAAATAGCAAACCTTGATGTGAATTTTGGATCTTTTAAGTCTGGATAAAAATCAGCAAGAGCTTCCGCTAAAAACATACCTTTGTAAACAATGGACCTTGAGCTGAATGAACAAATGTAAAATTCTTTTAGCTGATTCTCTATTACTTTTTTTTCTATTTTTTTTCTAGTAACAAATAATTCTCTTTCTAAATTATTAGTTTCTAATTCTTCATTTTTTTTAAATATAACTTGTGCAATTTCTGGTCTATTTTGGTCTGCAGTTTTTCCTAAAACTTTTGGATTAACTGGTACTTGTCTCCATCCATAAATGGAAAAATTTTCTTGCAGCAAAACTGTTTCTATAATTTCTCTACATTTTTCTTGGTCTGAGTAATTAGTTTTAGGTAAAAAAACCATTCCTACACATATTCTTTTACTTGCATCGTACTTATGGCCAGTTGATAAAATCTTTTCTTTAAAAAAGTCTGGTGAGATTTCAAGTTGCATGCCAGCCCCGTCTCCTGATTTACCGTCGGCGTCCACCGCGCCTCTATGCCAAACAGCTTTTAATGCTTCTATTCCATATTCAACTATTTTCCTTGATTTTTTTCCATCCGTTGTGGCTATTAAGCCAACTCCACAAGCGTCATGTTCTGTATCAGGATCGTAAGCTAAGTTGTCTTGTAATAACTTTTTATTCTTTAAATATTTCAAATAATCACTCATAATTAAGCAGCTTTTACTCTGTCTTTTTCAATAATTTTTTCTTTTAAATATTTTTGAATTTGTACGGCAGCATCTCTACCGTCTTTAATTGCCCAGACTACTAATGAAGCACCTCTAACAATGTCTCCAGCAGCAAAAATTCCATCAATATTAGTTTGCATAGTATTTAAATCAATTTTTATTGTTCCCCATCTAGAAACTAACAATTCTTTTGATGAAAATAATTCTGGAAGATTTTCTGGATCAAAACCTAAAGACTTAATTACAATATCAGCTTTAATATTGTATTCTGAATTTCTTTGGATTTCAGGTTTTCTTCTGCCTGAAGAATCTGCAGATCCAAGTATCATTTTATTAACTTGGACTTCTCCTACTTGTTTATTCCCAATAAATTTTTTTGGTCCAGATAACCAAATGAACTCAACTCCTTCTTCTATGGCATTAGCAACTTCCCTCGCAGATCCGGGCATATTTTCTCTATCTCTTCTATAGAGGCATTTAACCGATTTTGCTTTTTGACGTGTGGCTGTTCTTACGCAGTCCATAGCAGTATCTCCTCCGCCAATAACAACAACATCTTTATTTAAGGCATTCAACGTACCGTTATCAAAAAGTTCAACTTTGTCTCCTAATCCTTTTCTGTTTGATGCGGTTAGAAAGTCCATGGCAGGGAAAATATTTTCTAAATTACTTCCTGGAATATCTATTTCTCTAGACTTGTAAACACCTGTAGCAATTAATATAGCATCATGATCTTTTTTTAATTCATCTAAGCTTTTATTTTTACCAACTTCAAAATTTTGAACAAATTTAATTCCACCCTGTTTTAAAAGTTTTGTTCTTCTTTCAACTACAAATTTTTCTAATTTAAAATTTGGTATTCCATAGATCAATAAGCCGCCAGGCCTGTCATACCTGTCATAAATTGTAACTTGATATCCAAATTTTCTTAATTCTTCCGCACAAGCCAAACCGGCTGGGCCGGCACCTATGACACCAATTGATTGATTAATTTCTTTTTTAATTGTTAATGGTTTTACCCAATTTTTTTCCCACGCTGTATCCGTAATATATTTTTCAATAGAACCTATTGTTACCGTGCCGTGTCCCGACTGTTCAATTACACAATTACCCTCGCAAAGTCTGTCCTGCGGGCAAATCCTGCCGCAAATTTCAGGCATATTGTTCGTGCTTTGTGAAAGTTCATAAGCTTCCTGTAATCTTCCTTCTGCAGTTAACTTTAACCAATCTGGAATATTATTATGAAGTGGGCAGTGAACTTGACAAAAAGGTACTCCACATTGGGAACATCTGCTTGATTGTTCTTGAGCTTTCTCTTTAATAAATTCTTTGTATATCTCATGAAAATCTTTTTTTCTTTCACCTGTAGTTCTTTTGCTTGGAGTGGTTTGCTCTAAATTTATAAATTGAAGCATTTTTTTTGTCATAATGTTATCTAACTTAACTTATATTCAATGTCTTTAAAGTCATTAAAGGTAAGTAATATTGATATAAATATAAATTAAATTGGAATTTTTATATGTTTTTTTTGCATATCAAATATGCATACCAATGAAATATAAAAGTCTTTATAAAACTAACATAAATGCTTGAAGTAATAATTTTATCCATAGTTCAGGGTGTTACCGAATTTCTTCCAATAAGTTCATCTGCGCACTTAATATTAGTGTCGAAATACTTTAATTTTAGTAATGGGAATTTAACCTTAGACGTGAGTCTTCACTTAGGTTCATTGCTAGCAACAATCATATATTTTAGAAAAGATATTTTTGGTTTTGTAAAAAATAAAAATATGTTTTTCAAAATATTAATTAGTTCAATTCCAACAATGATTTTTGGTTTTTTCCTAATAAAGTTTTCTTTAATTGATCTCTTAAGAAATTATAAATTAATAGGATGGACAACACTTACTTTTGGTATTGTTCTTTATTTTAGTGATTTGAAAGAAACAAAAAAAACAATTAAAAATGATTACAGTTATAGAGCGGCTATATATATTGGTTTGTTTCAAGTCTTATCATTAATTCCAGGTGTAAGCAGATCGGGAATAACCATAACAGGAGCGAGAACTTTTAGTTTTAGCAGGATAGAGTCTGCAAAAATATCTTTTTTAATGTCAAT
>CAJQSV010000006.1 GCA_905616445.1 uncultured Pelagibacteraceae bacterium | reverse complement strand
GCCGGAACTATTAAATTTAGGCATAAATAATGAAACAGGTCTACTTTTGTTAAGAATAGTAGAGTTGATAGGAGAGGATGAAATTCTAGATTTAGACACACAAACTATCTATTTTATTAATCATTTGTTAATAAAGTCAGGAATTAAAAAATTTAGTAATAAAATTTTAATTACAGCGCTACCTGAAAGAACTGAAATCTAATATAATAAACCTTAATGGCTATTAGAAAAATTTTAACCGAACCAGATCCATTTCTAAGACAAATATCTCTTGAAGTTAAAAAAGTTGACAATGAAATTAGAAAGCTAATGGACGATATGCTTGAAACGATGTATGAAGCTCCAGGCATTGGTTTAGCGGCCATACAAATAGGAGTTCCAAAAAGAGTAATAGTAATTGATCTATCGAAAGAAGAAGAAAAAAAACCATTATATTTTATTAACCCCGAAGTAATTGTAAAATCAGAAAACAATTCTACGTATGAAGAAGGTTGTTTGTCTGTACCAGGACAATTCGCTGAAGTTGATAGACCCAACGAATGTCATATCAGTTATTTAGATTATAATGGTCAAAAAAAAGAGTTAAAGGCAGAAGGACTTTTAGCGACCTGCATACAACATGAAATAGATCATCTTGAAGGAATTTTATTTATTGATTATTTATCAAAATTGAAAAAAAATTATATTGTTAAAAAACTTTCAAAACAAAAAAAAGTATTAGAAAGAATAGTGGTTTAGATTAATTAAACTAATGCCATATAAAATTATTTTTATGGGAACACCTAAGTTCTCAGTTCCGGTATTAGAGACTCTAGCAAAATCTTCATATCAAATTTCTTGTGTTTATACACAGTCCCCAAAAAAATCTAATCGGGGTCAAAAATTAAATCCATCACCAATTCAAAAAAGTGCAGAAAATTTAAAATTAGCTATAAGGAATCCAAATAATTTAAACACTGATGAAGAATTAAAATTTTTTAAGGAATTAAATCCAGATATAGTAATCGTAGTTGCTTATGGTCAGCTAATTTCAAAAAAATTCCTTGATATACCCTCGAAAGGATTCATAAATATTCACGCTTCTCTACTTCCTGTGTGGCGTGGAGCAGCTCCTATACAAAGAGCAATAATGAATTTAGACAAGCAAACAGGCATAAGTATAATGAAAATTACAGAGAAACTAGACTCTGGACCTGTTATGAAAAAAATAGAAATTAATATTATACCTTCTGATACAAGCGGCGAAATTTCAGAAAAATTATCAAACATTGGTTCTGAATATATTGTTAGATCGTTGGACGATATTTTTAACGAAAAAGATAAATTTACAGAGCAGGACCATAACAATGCAACCTATGCAAAGAAAATAAAAAAAGAAGAAGGTAGAATAAATTGGGAAGAAAGTGCAAAAATTATTATTGGAAAGATTAATGGTTTAAATCCAGATCCTGGAGCATGGTTTGAATATAAAAAAAAAAGATATAAAATATGGAAAGCTTCTGTATTTGATAAAACAGGCCCCACAGGAACTATTTTAGATAATAATTTTATAATTGGTTGCAAAGACAAGTCTATAAAAATTATCGAAATACAAAAAGAAGGTAGAAATAAATTAGTATTAGAAAATTTTTTATTAGGAATTAATTTTAAAGCAGGTGACATGATTGAATAATGCACACTTATCAAATTATAATAGAATATGATGGAACAAATTTTGTTGGCTGGCAAAAACAAAAAAATGGATCTTCAATACAGCAAACAACTGAAAAAATCTTAACTAAAATCTTAAAAGAAAAAATTATCCTATACGGATCAGGAAGAACAGACGCAGGTGTTCACGCAACAGGACAATCAGCTCATTTTATTTTAAAGTCTAAAATAAATAATAAATTTCTTTTTTTAAACTCGGTTAATTTTTTTTTGCACAAAAAAAAAATATCTATTTTAAAAATAAATAAAAAAAAATTTAATTTTCATGCAAGATTTAGTGCCAAAAAAAGAGAATATAAATATGTAATTTTTAATCGCATAGCACCATTATCATTAGAATTTAATAGAGCATGGCATATAAAATCTATTTTAAATTTTAAGCTTATGAAAAAAGCAGCAAAGTTGTTAGAGGGCAATAAAGATTTTTCAACTTTTAGATCTTCTTCGTGCAATTCTAGATCACCTATTAAAACATTAGAGGAAGCTATGTTAAAAAAATCAGGAACCAAAATAATTATAATATTTAAATCAAAATCTTTTTTGCAACAACAAGTTAGATCAATGGTAGGATGTCTTAAATTTGTAGGAGAAGGTAAGTGGAATTTAAAAAAATTTAAGTATATTATAAAGTCAAAAAAAAGAACTAATTGTGCACCGCCAGCTCCAGCACACGGTTTATATTTATCTAAAATCTATTATTAATTTTTTATTATCTAAAACCATATTTTTTTAATGAATTGAAAGATATTAAACAAATTGAAATTAAATTTTTTAAGACATTAAAATGATTTAAACTTTTATTAATTTTCCAAATCCAGAATAGATTTCTAATACGGCTACTTTGAAGTGAATCCTCTCTAATTTGATACTCTGTTAAGAAACTAGGATAACAATACGCATTACCTATTTTTTTCAGTAATTGACATTTATAATAATAATCTTCACAAATTTTAGTATTCGAAAATTTTATTTTACGTGCTATCGATCTTTCAACAATCATTGTGCTAGTTGCTATAGAAGTATTTTTAACAAAAGAGCTAAAGTTAAATTTACCAGGTGTCAGAATAGTTTTTTTTACAGGGTTGTTAATCTTAAACGTCTTGTAATTAGTATATGTAAAAAAATAATTATTTTTTTGCATAAAATTAATTTGTAGTTTCAATTTATTTTTATGCCACAAATCATCAGAGTCAATAAAAGCTAAATAATATGATTTAGATTTTTTAATCGCCAAATTTCTACAGTATGCGGCACCTTTATTTTTTTTTAAGTAAAAGATTTTAATTTTCTTTAATTTTTTATATTTAAATAAAATACTCTTTGTTATTTTGTCAGAGTTATCATCAACTATAATTAGTTCCCAATTTTTATATGCTTGATTTAAAATAGAGCTAATAGTTGCTTTTATAGTTTCTGAACTATTATAATTAGGTAAAATTATAGATACTTTTAATTCTTTTTTTTGGAATTGTTTCACTTAAAATATTCACTTAAAATATTTTGATAAATTTTTGTTAATTTTTTTAAATCATGCAAGGAAACACATTCATCTACTCTGTGCATAGTTTTGTTAACTAAGCCAAATTCAAGACAGGGAGTTATTTTTTTTATAAATCTTGCATCTGAGGTTCCACCAGTTGTTGAAAAAACTGGATTTATTTTTGTAATTTTTTTTATTATTTTTTTTGCCATTTGAATAGTTGAGCCAGGTTGAGTTAAAAAGGAGTCTCCCGAAATTAAAAAATTAACTTTATATTTTGTTTTATTTTTTTTACAAATTGATCTAACAACTTTAGTTATCATTTTTTTTAAACTTATAGATGTGTGAAAATTATTGTATCTGACGTTAAATTGTGCTTTTGCTCGAGCTGGAATAATATTATGTACTTGGTTGTCTACATTTATAGCTGTAAATTCTAAATTAGAAGGCTGAAAATGTTTATTACCTTTATCTAAAGGTTTCTCTTTAAGCTTTTTACATATTGCTATTAAACTTGTAATTGGGTTTTTTGAAAGGTGAGGATAGGCAATGTGACCTTGAGATCCTTTAATTTCTAAATTACAAGATAGACTACCTCTTCGACCTATCTTGATCATTTCTCCCAATTTGTTTGGATTTGTTGGCTCGCCAACAATGCAAAAATCAATTTTTTCTTTTTTTTTAATTAAATAATCAACTACTTTTTTGGTACCATTCACAGCTTGAGCTTCTTCATCTCCAGTGATCAAAAAACTAATAGATCCATTTATTTTTTTATTATTTTCTAAAAAATTACTAACTGCTGCTATAAAACAAGCAATAGAGCTTTTCATATCATTAGCTCCTCTACCAATTAGATGGTTGTTTTTAATCTGTGGTTTAAATGGATTAACCGTCCAATCTTTTATATTACCAGGCGGGACAACGTCTGTATGACCAGCGTAACATAAATTTGGCTGTTTATTCCCTAGCCTTGCATAAAGATTTTTTATTGATGGATTTTTTTTATCTTTGAATTCTAAAATTTTACAATTAAATCCTAATTGTTGTAGTTTTTTAGATATGTAGTTTATAGCACCCGCATCTACGGGTGTTACACTTGGAAAACTAATTAGATCTTTTGATAATTGAAGTTCGTCAAATTTTTTCATTATTCTCTTAGCAGGTCATTAATTGATGTTTTGCTTCTAGTTTTTTCATCAACTTGTTTAATTACAACAGCACAATTCAATGATGGTGCGCTAGGATTTTTTTTATCTGGCAACGAACCCGAAACAACCACAGAGTATGGTGGAATTTTACCATAAGTAATATCTCCAGTTTGTCTGTTCACAATTTTTGTAGATTGGCCAATACATACTCCCATACTAATCACAGAACCTTCTCCAACAATTACTCCCTCCACAATTTCAGACATAGCTCCGAGGAAAACATTGTCTTCAATAATAGTTGGTAATGCTTGAGCGGGTTCCAAAACACCACCCACACCAGATCCAGCTGATATATGACAATTCTTACCAATCTGGCAACAGCTACCTGCTCTTGAAAAGGTATCCATCATTGTTCCCTCATCAATATAAGCTCCAATGTTTATAAAGCACGGCATTAAAACAACATTCTTTCCAACAAAGGATCCTTTTCTGACTGGAGAATTGGGAACCATCCTAAAGCCTGCCTTAACATGGTCTTCCTTAGTCCATCCAGCTGTTTTACCTTTTATTAAGTGAGATTTGTCATACCAACTACTATAGGGGCCGCTTAAAGCTTCCATATCGTAAATTCTGAAACTTAGCATGATTGCTTTTTTTAAATACTGATGAATAACCCAGTTACCGTCGATTTTTTCAGCAACTCTTGCTGCCCCTGAATCTAAATTATCTACAGTCTGATTGATTGCATCAATTATTTTTTTATCTGAGTTTTTATTTATTTCTTCTTTTTCATCCCAAGCTTGATCTATTATTGTTTCTAATTCATTTTTGCTCATTTACTCTCCTTAAAAATTTTGACAAGTTATCAATTTTGTAATCTATAAAACTTTCACCCGAAAATTCAGCGGCCCAAGGTTCATCATTTTTAACCCAAGCTGTTTTCATTCCTAATTTATTAGCAGGTTTTAAATTTCTAGCTATATCTTCAATGAATATACAATATTGTGGATCTATTCCATATTTTTCGATAATTTTTTTATAGGGCTCGATTGAAGGTTTTGGAAAAAAATCAGCATCGACTATATCAAAAACACCATTAAAAAGATTGTGAATACCAATTCTTTTTGTAACGTTTGCGGCATGAGCCTTAGATCCATTGGTAAATATAAACTTTTTTCCCTGAAGATTAGTTAATTCATTTTGAAGCTCTGTATCTGCTTTTAAAAATTCTAAATCTACGTCATGAACAAACTCTAAAAATTCTTGGGCATCAATTTTATGATTTTTAATCATTCCATTTAGCGTTGTATTGTATTCGTGAAAATAATCTTTTTGAATTTTCTTTGCTTCTTCCACGGTTACATTAAGCTTATCAGATATAAAAAGTGCCATTTTTTTATCCACTTGATCAAATACTTTTGTGTCACCTGAGTACAAAGTATTATCAAGATCAAAGAGCCAATATTTTATTTTTTTTAATTCTTTCATTTTCTTATAAGCGTACCGGAACCTTCGTCAGAAAAAATTTCATATAAAATAGAATGAAGCTTTCTACCATCAATAATAACAACACCTTTAACTCCATTCTCAATAGCATCAATTGAGTTTAAAAGCTTAGGTATCATTCCACCGTCTACTATTTTTTTATCTATCAAGTCTTTTGCTTCTGCAGGTTTAATTTCATTAATTAATTTTTTATTTTTATCATAGACACCGGCTACATCTGTCATTAGTAACAATCTTCTAGATTTAAGACTTTTAGCTATAGATGCTGCCGCTGTATCTGCGTTTATATTATATTTTTCTCCCTCTATATCTTTGCCCATTGGAGAGATTATAGGTATTTGTTGTTGGTCTACAATAGATTGAATTTTCTCATTTAATACTTTTTTTGGTCTTCCTACAAAGCCAAGGCTAGCATTTTCTTGTTCTACTATAAAAATATTGTTTTGGCTGACGTTTAATCCAGCTGCTTTACATTCTTTTTTTTTTAATTTTTCTATAATTTCAGAATTAAAATCTACTAAAGCTTTTTCAACTATACCCATAGTTTTTTTATTAGTAATTCTTAAACCATTAATAAATTGACTCTCAATATTTAATTTTTTTAGTTCTATTTTTATTCTAGGACCACCTCCATGAACAATAATTATATTTAGTCCTAATTTATAAAGTATAGATACATCTTCTATAAATTTATTAAATAGATCAGGATCTATTAAAACTTTTCCCCCACACTTTATTACTATTTTTTCTTTTTTATACTTACTTACATATTTAGGAACTTGGGAAATATTAGGCGCATTTTCTGGCCAAAACTTTTTTAAATTTTCTAGGCCTTCTTCTCTTGAACCCATTTAGTTAGTTTTAACTGTTGTTCTTTTCATTATAAACCATTGTTGAGCGATAGTTAAAATATTGTTGACAGTCCAGTACACAACCAATCCTGACGGGAAAGACGCTAGTATTACCGTTAAAAATATTGGAAAGAACATAAATATCTTAGCTTGAATAGGGTCAGTTGGAGCAGGGTTTAATTTTTGCTGAACAAACATTGTCAGGCCCATTAATATCGGCCAAATACCTATTATTAAAAAACTAGGTGGTGTAAACGGCAGTAAGCCAAAAAGATTAAATATTGTAGTAGGGTCTGATGCAGATAAATCTTTTATCCAACCAAAGAAAGGCTGATGTCTCATTTCTAGTGAAATAAAAAGCATTTTATAAATTGCAAAGAAAAATGGAATTTGTATTAAAACTGGCAAACAACCAGACGCAGGATTAATTTGCTCTTTTTTGTAAAGTGCCATTATAGCTTGTTGAAGCTTAGTCTTGTCATCCTTGTGAAGATCTTTAAGTCTTGCCATCTCTGGCTGCAGTGCCTTCATTTTTGCCATTGACTTAAAAGAGTAGCTAGCCAGAGGAAAGAAAACCAACCTAATCATTACTGTAATAAGTACAATCGCAATTCCAAAATTGCCCGTTAGTTTAAATAAGTAGTCAACTGCAAAGAAAAGGGGCTTTGTAAAAAAATAAAACCAACCCCAATCAATAATCAAATCTAATTTTTCTATATTTTCTTTCTCCGCATACGCATCAATAGTTTGAACTTCTTTAGCTGCTACAAAAATTTTAATTTCATTATTTCCTCTTGTAGAAGGCGCAATAACTTTTGGATTATTTAATAGAAAATTAGCTTTATAGGCGTCTTGATATAAAAAAGTAGACTTAAATCTTTCACCTGTCTCAGGAATCAAAGCGGTCATCCAATATTTATCTGTAATACCTATCCATCCTTTGTTTGCTTCTCGTACTATTTTTTTTTCTTCTATGTCATCATAATCATCTTCTTTAAGTTCTTCGTCTAAAACAGCAATAAAACCTTCGTGTAGAATATAAAAATTTTTTAAGTCATCAGGTATATTTTTTCTTGTTAGCTGAGCATAAGGATACAATTCAACTTGTTCTGAAGAATTATTTTTTACTTCTTGGTTGATTTTAAAAAGATAATTGTCATCTATTTCTATTTTTTTTTTAAATATAAGATTTGAACCATTGTTCCATTCTAAAGTTACAGGATTATTCACAGATAAAACTTTATTACCTACAACACTCCAAATGCTTTTGTTTGTTGGGACTTTAATTTTATTTCCTATGCTTGCCCAACCTGTTTCAGCAAAATAACCATTCTTTGTTTCTTTAGGATTTAAAAACTTTACAATATCATTTGATTTAATATCTACCTTGTAATTTTTAAAAGATAAATCATCTATTGTTGCTCCTACAAGTGAAATTGAACCCTTTATTTTTTTATTTTCTAATAAAATTCTATTTGTTTTTTTTAGAGAGTCTTCTCTTGAGATATTATCTTTCAAAATTGTCCCGTCAATACTTGGGACAATACCATTGTCAGGTACTTTATTGTCAGACTGAGTACTTGAAACTTTTTGATTTTGTATATCAATAGGCTGAGGAGAATCAACAAAGGCTGACCAGAAAAGTAGTACGGACATAGATAGCGCTATAGCTATGAATACATTTTTATTTTCCATTTAATCCAATTCCTTTGATTTGTAATTTTTGACAGGAACTAAATCTATTCCGTCTGCTCCGCCTAAAATTTTCACAGGATGACAACGCATAATTCTTTTTAAACTATACGCACCTCCTTTTATTAAACCGTGGTCTTTAAGTGATGTGCTGCAGTACTCTGAACAAGTAGGAAGAAATCTACATCTAACACCAAGCAACGGTGAAATAAAAAAATTATAAAACTTTATTAATAATAAAATTATTAAAATTAAAATATTTGAAGTTATGGACTTAAAACTTCTCAAAGTTTTTTTGCATCGTTGTAAATAGAGTTTTATGGTCTTTTTCATAGGCTTTTGATTTTCCAAAAACTATATAAGTATAATTAGTATTAATTGCACCCTTTATTTTTAAAAGCTTGTGCACTATAGCTTTTAATTTACGTCTTATTCTGTTTCTTTTTACGGCATTACCAATTTTTTTTTTCATTACAAAACTAATATGTAATAAATTTTTATTTTTATTTGGGATAAAATTTTTTGCTGCAAAAATAGAAAAAAAATCTGTATGAACTTTTTTTTCTTTTAAAGTTAATTTAAAGTGATTATTTTTTTTTAGGCTTTCAAGCTTAATCATTTAAAATTAAGTTGAGATAGTTTTTCTTCCTTTAGCTCTTCTTCTAGCAATTAATTTTCGACCGTTTTTAGTAGCCATTCTGCCTCTAAATCCATGTCTTCTTTTTCTCACTAAATTGCTAGGTTGATAAGTTCTTTTCATAAATATTTAAAGTTATATAATCTAATTAACTTGTATTGTACATGTAAATAATGAGCAAAAAAATTAAACTATATTTAGGAATTTCTTATTTACTTATTTTATTTACATTTTTGTATTTTGTTTTTTTACAAATTGAAATTAGTAGAATAAATGATTTTTCATACTACAAGGAACTCCAAGTAAGTATAGATCGTTTAATCGGAGACAAGCTCTATATAAATTTATTAATATTCTTTTTATTTTCTACAGTGTGGGTTGCGTTTCTCGGATTTGGCACTCCTCTTGTGGTAATTTCAGGAATTCTCTTCGGCAAGTGGATTGGAACTTTTGTGTCAGTTATTTCTTACTCTCTAGGTGCCTTAACATTATACATAATTACAAATTTTTTTTTCAAAGATTGGATTAATAAATTATTAGAAAAAAAATTTTCAAAATATATTAATCTTTTTATAAAAAATGAATTTTATTATTTTTTTATTTTTAGACTTGCA
>CAJQSV010000005.1 GCA_905616445.1 uncultured Pelagibacteraceae bacterium | reverse complement strand
CTTTTAAAGGATTGTTCCCAGCTTTTGGCATTGGTATGATTTGAGCTTCACCTAAAATTCTTGAAACTCTTAATGTTGGTTTTGCACCTTTGCTCATCCAGTATTTAACTCTTTCAGCTTCAACAGAAATTCTCTCCTTTTTATCTTTAGGTAAAAGAGGATTAAAAGATCCTATTTTTTCTATAAATTTTCCGTCTCTTGGGGCTCTGCTGTCTGCGATCACGATTTTATAAATAGGTCTTTTTCTAACACCTCCCATTGATAGTCTTATTTTTAGCATTGGTTTCCTTTCATTTCAGTTTTAATTGATTTAATAATTCATCCGGGATAGCTCCGGATGAAGTTGGGTTCGCTTTGCCTTTTGACATTTTTTTCATCATTTCTGTCATCATCTTAAACTGTTTCAACAGCTTATTTATTGTTGAAATGTCAGCACCGGCTCCGGCAGCTATTCTCTTTTTTCTTGAGCCGTTAATTACTTTTGGTTCTTCTCTTTCTTTTTTTGTCATTGAAAGAATAATAGCTTCATTTGTACTAATAATTTTTTCGTCAATAGAAGCATTTTTCATTTGTTCTTTGATTTTATTAACTCCGGGTAAAAGAGACATAACTCCTTCCATGCCTCCCATTTTTTTCATTTGTCTAATTTGGGATAGATAATCGTCTAAAGTAAATAGGCCTTTTCTAAATTGTTCTTCTGATTTCTTTAATTTTTCTTCGTCTAGACCTTCAGAGGCTTTTTCAACAAGAGAAACAACATCTCCCATTCCAAGAATTCTATTAGCTATTCTTTCGGGATGAAATAATTCTAAATCATCAATTTTTTCGCCAACACCTATATATTTAATTGGCTTGTTTGTGATATGCTTCATACTTAAAGCTGCCCCGCCACGACCGTCACCATCTATTCTAGTTAGAATAATGCTTGATACATCAACTGTATTATCAAATTCCTTTGCAACATTAGCTGCGATTTGACCA
Source organism: uncultured Pelagibacteraceae bacterium (assembly GCA_905616445.1). Lineage (GTDB taxonomy): Bacteria > Pseudomonadota > Alphaproteobacteria > Pelagibacterales > Pelagibacteraceae > Pelagilacustribacter. The sequence continues at coordinate 9,019 of CAJQSV010000005.1, read as the reverse complement.
GTTAATGAGTCTGCAACTAAAATAGTCTCAGTAGGTTTAACAAGTGCTTTGATCTGTTTGATCTCATTCATCATCATAAGATCTACCTGTGTACGTCCAGCAGTATCAAAAATAATTACATCTGAGCCATTAAGTGTTGCTGCATTTAATGCTCGCTTAGTTATATCTAAAGGCTGCTGTCCGTTAATTACTGGTAAATGATTTATTTCATTTGTTTCAGCTAAAATTTTTAATTGTTCTTGTGCGGCCGGTCGATAAACATCTAAACTAACAAGTAAAACTTTTTTATTATATTTTTTTTCTACTAGTTTTGCTAATTTTACGGCACTTGTTGTTTTTCCCGATCCTTGCAGGCCTACTAAAACCATACAAGCTGGTGGGGTAACGTTAAAATTAAGTTCTTGATTTTTTTCTCCTAAAAAATTTACCAATTCATCGTAAACTATCTTGACGATCATCTGTCCTGGAGAAATTGATCTTAGAATTTCTTGTCCGATAGCTTTTGGTCTAATTTTTTCAATAAATTCTTTAGCAACAGAAAGTGCTACGTCTGCTTCTAGTAAAGCTAAACGTATTTCTTTTAAGCCTGCATCTACCTGCTCTTCGTTTAAAGAAGGGGCTTTTTTAAGTTTAGAGAATATGGTCTCTAGCTTATTTGTTAAATTTTCAAACATTTTATAATCAAGCAACACCAAGGGCACTAGTGGGCGAACCATCGCTGACTAGTGTCGATCCTCTTATTTCTAAGAGCACCGCAAAAACACATGTAATTGCGGAAAGTCGCTGAAGCTACAATTTGGGGTTTTAAATGTCAATGAATAATTATACTAATCATCTATTATGGCAGTGATTAATGCTTTTAGAATGGATGGCCTAGGTAACAATTTTATAATTGTTGATAGAAGAAAAAAATCAATAAACATATCTAAAGAGAAAATAGTCGAACTAAGCAATCGAGTATCTTTTCATCGCAATATTAGATTTGATCAAATAATTTTTATCGAAAAAAAAATTAATAACGCTTTTCCAATAACTATTTTTAATTCAGATGGAGGGGAGGTAGACGCGTGTGGGAATGGTAGCAGATGTGTAGCTTACTTTTTGAGCAAAGATTTAAATACGAAAAAAATTAAATTAAAAACAAGTAATAGATTCCTTGAAGCAAAGATTATTGGAGATTCGGATGTTCAGCTTGAAATGGGGAAACCTATATTTGATTGGGATAAAATTCCATTAATAAAAAAATTAGATCACGATAAGATAGCTTTAAATATTGATGATAAAATATTTGCTGATGGATTTTGTCTAAATGTGGGAAATCCTCACCTAATTTTTTTTGTCAAAGACTGCTTTGAATATGACCTTAAAATATTAGGTCCAAAAATTGAAAATCATGAACTATTTCCAGAAAAAATTAATGTTACATTTGCACAAGTAAATGATAAAAATAATATCACAGTAAATGTTTGGGAACGTGGTGCTGGATTGACAAAAGCATGTGGAACCGCTGCTTGTGCCACAGCTGTTGCCTCATCAATAAAAAAACTAACTAAAAATGATATCAATATTAAATTTAAAGAAGGAAGTTTAAATATAAAAATAGATAAGAGTTTAAATATTGCTATGAGGGGTCCAGTTTCAGATATAAAACATACTAAGCTTGAAATTTAAAATGAGTTTATTTGATAAGTTCAAAATAGGCCTCAATCTAAGTTCGTTAAATTTTTCCAAAGGGATTAAAGATATTTTTTCGAAAATAAATATAGATGGCTCAATTTTATCTCAATTTGAAGAACTACTAATAAGCGCAGATGTAGGTGTTGAAAGTGCAGCTGAATTAAAAAAAGAGTTTGAAAAATTAAAAATTGACAAAAACTTAACAGACTCAACTCAAATTATTAATATTTTAATTACTAAAGTTTCTGAAACGTTAGTTCCCTACCAAAGAGATTTACTCTCTCTAAATTCTGACAACCCGACGGTTATCGTTGTATCTGGTGTGAATGGTGTCGGTAAAACAACTACGATTGGTAAGCTTGGTAAATTTTTTAAAGATCATAAAAAATCTGTAATTTTTGGTGCTGCTGATACTTTTAGAGCAGCGGCAATTGAACAATTAGAACTTTGGTCTCAGAAAATAAATGTAAATATTGTTAAGTCTGAAACAGGCAGTGACCCAGCTTCAGTAGCGTTTAAAACAGCAGCTTATGCTAAAGAAAAAAATATCGATATAGCTCTAATAGACACTGCAGGGAGAATGCAAAATAAAAAAAATTTAATGGACGAGTACAAAAAAATATTTAGTGTTTTAAAAAAAATAGACAACTCTTTTCCCAACGAAACTATTTTAGTTTTAGACGCAACCACAGGGCAAAATGCATTAAACCAAATAGAGGAATTTAGTAAAGTACAAAAGATTACAGGTCTGATTATTACTAAACTGGATACAACTGCTAAAGGTGGAATTATTTTAGCTATTTGTAAGAAATATAAATTGCCAATCTTGGCTGTAGGCATGGGAGAAAAGGAAACTGATTTATATCCCTTTAACGCTGAATATTTCGCTAAAAGTCTTTTTCAATTAAGTTAAATAGTTTTCTTTCTAACAAAAAACATTCCTGCAAAAACTAATACGGCTCCGTAGTAATGATAGCTTTTTAATTGTTCTCCGAAAATAACAATTCCATAAAAAGCTCCATAAACTGTATAAAGATATAAAGTAAATCCAGTTATAGAAGCACCTAGATATTTTTGTGCTTGGGCATAAAGTGAAAAGGCTATTATACCGGGAGAAATTGCAGCAAATATTGTCCAAAAATAAAAATTATTATTAAATATTACCGGTTCAACAAAATAATCTTCAATCAAAGAAAAAGGTGATATGGAAGCTGCACCAAAAAAAGCGATAATAGTTAACCTTGAGAATAAAGTAAATTTACTTTTCCAGTTATGTAACAGTACAGCATATAAAGCCCAACCAACTGCAGCCCCTAACATCCACAAATCTCCTGAAGTAAATTTTAAACTAATTAGTAAACTCACATCACCTTTAGCAATAATCGAAATAACACCAACAAAACACAACACCAAGCCCAGAAGCTGAATAGTATTTAAACTTTCTTTGTAAAAGTAAGAAGAAATTAATATTATGAAAATAGGTGAAGAGGTATAGATAATTCCCATATTAGCTATAGGTGTTGTTGTTCCAGCTATAAATGGAAATACTCCACAAACCCCACACCCCATTACACCTAGAAAAAATAATTTTTTAAATTCATTCTTTATATGCTTAATATTTTTAAAAATTGTTTTATAGGTGAAAGGTATTAATATTAAAAAAACAAAAAACCACCTCCAAAAAGCTAATGATATGGGTGGTACATACTCTACACCTCCTCTGGCTACAATTAGATTGCTAGCCATAAATGCTGGATGGATTAATAATAAAAAATAAGGAAGATAGCTATTTTTCGAGGTTTTCAATGTTATTTTGATTGGCTATTTTGTCTCAATATATGCTTCGTATAACATCATACCAATTGCTATGCCCATAAAAATATATACTGGCAATACATCGTAGAAACCTATCATCATAGACCTAGTCAAAGTAGTTGCTAGTCCGCCAAGAAAAAATACTGCCATAGCAACTGCAAATAACATTGTTAATTTATTAATCATTTTTTTCCTTGCAATTTTTTTCTAACCAGTTTGCTGATGCTAAAAATCTTAAATCATCAAACTTATCGCCAACTAATTGAACTCCCAATGGTAGGTTATTTTCTCCGCTAAGTAAAGGAAGAGAGATTGTAGGTAAACCCATATAAGTCCATATTGTACTAAACTCCGGACTACCTGTAGACAGCAGACCTTTATCTGCAACTCCTGTTGAAGCTGGCGTTATAACACCATAGTAGTCTTCAAAAACTTCACTGTAAGATTTATAACTTTGTTTCATAAAATCAACAGCATCAACATACTCTTTGGCTGAATATTTTAGGCCTCTTTCAATAGCTTCAACCAATTTTTTACCCATTTTCTTTTTGGATTTTTTATAAAAATCTTGAAAACTATTTGCCATATCTGTTTCGTGAATAATCTGATGGTATTTTGGTATATCTTTAAAATAAGAAGGTTCATCAAATACCTCTATGTTGTTTTTAAATTCCTCTAATAAAAATTCAAAAGCTTTTTGAGATTCTTTGCTAATTTTTTTCCAGCTGGAAGTTTTATAAAATATAAATTTTGGCTCAAAAATAGGTCCTTTTTTACAAACTTCTAGCATTTCATCTGCTGCATAATGAATTGTATCATCATCTAAAATGTCTTTTTTAATTAGCACTTTTGTAAGTAAAGCAACGTCTTCTACTGTTTTTCCAAACACACCTACTTGGTCTAATTTTAAAGATTGTTTTAAAATACCGGTACGTGAAATCAATCCGAAGGATGGTTTGTAACCAACAACACCACAATAAGAAGCTGGTCTTGTAACAGAACCATTAGTTTGAGTTCCAATAGCTAATGGCGCCATATGAGCAGCAACAACAGCGGCTGATCCACTTGATGAACCTCCTGGTGTCCTTGTGTAGTCATGAGGATTTGTGGTTTTACCAGGGTCAAAATAAGCAAACTCTGTTGTTACAGTTTTTCCCATAACAATTGCTCCTGCAGTTTTAATTAAATTAACTACTTCTGCATCTGCTGCACCAGAAATACCTTTTCTTAAAACACTGCCACATTCAGTTGGCATATCATAAGTGGCTATAATATCTTTTATAGCTATCGGCAACCCGTGTAACGCACCTAGTGGTTTTCCAGATTTTCGATACTCATCTGCTTCTTCTGCTTTTTCTAAAAGATTTTTTTTATCTAAGAAGGACCAAGCTTTAACATCTTTCTCATATTTTTTTATTCTTTCTAAATAAGCTTTACATACTTCAACACTTGAAATGTCTCCACTTCGCATTTTAGTAGCTAGTTCATTAGTTGATATTGAAAAAATATCTATCATGTTTTTTTAGTTTGCGAATAACACGTCTGGTAACCAAAGGGCAATACCTGGGAACATATACATTAAAAACATTGCAAAAATTACAATTCCTAAAAATGGCATAATTCCAGCAAATATTTCCATTAGCTCAACATTTTTAGATTGAACCCCTTTTAAATAGTAAGCTGACATGGCCATTGGTGGGGTTAAAAAAGAAGTTTGTAAGTTTAGCGCAATCAACATTGCAAAGAAATAAGGGTTTATTCCATATATAGACAATAACGGTAAAAATATTGGAACAAATATAATTAAAATTTCTGTCCATTCTAAAGGCCAACCTAATAAAAAAATAATTATCTGGGTAATAACTAAAAATTGCCAAGGTGCTAAATCCATTGACTTAAAGAAATGTTCAAATACTTCATGCCCACCTAGATAAGAAAATACCGATGCAAAAGTCCAAGAGCCTATAAACAACCACATTATCATTGCGGTAGTTTTGGCTGTTAAAAAAACTGACTCTTTAAAAGCTTTCCATTTAAGAGTTTTGTAGAAATAAGAAAGCACTATTGAACCAAAAGCACCAACGGCAGCAGCTTCAGCAGGAGTTGCAAAACCACCTAAAATTGTTCCAAGAACCAACATAATCAAAGCAAATAAAGGCAGGAAAGAAACAAAAACTTCTTTTAAAATTTCAGCTCTTGGAGGAATTTCCTCTGCCCTAGGTTTTGGAGCAATAGATGGGTCTATCATCGCTCTAATAACTGCGTACGATATATATAAACTAGCGAGTAATAATCCAGGAAATATAGCGGCAGCAAATAATCTCAAAGGAGATAATTGAGCAATTACTGAATAAACAATTAACATAATGCTGGGTGGAATTAATATTCCTAAGCATCCACCTGCGCAAATTATTCCTGAAGCAAATTTTTTATCGTAACCAGCTTTGACCATGGCTGGCCAAGCCAGTAATCCCATTAGAGTTACCACTGCACCAATTATTCCTGTAGCTGTTGAAAATAAAGTACAGGTAATTAAAGCTGCTACAGCCATTGAGGCTGGTAATTTATGTGAAGCTAATCTTATAGCAAAAAATAATCTAGAAACTATTCCAGCTCTTTCTACGAGATAACCCATAAATAAAAATAAGGGAACGGCGGTGAGCACGTTGTTATCCATAACGGTGTAAGTATTTTGAACAAATAAGGAAAATATTCTGTTGTCAAATAAGTGTTCCATTTTGGCTGGATCAAAATAAGCGTAGTAACCAAAACCTACGCCCATGGCCATTAAAGTAAAAGCTATTGGAAAACCTAATAAAACTGCAGCTAGAAATATTCCCATCATTAAAATAGCTATCTCTGGATTTGTTAAAGTAAATAAGCTAGATAACATCTTTTTGATCCTCGTCTTGTGCTGTTCTCATTAAAATCTTTTCTGTTTCTTCTGCAACAACTAGTCTTGCTGGCCAATGACCTGTTTGAATGCAGATAATGCATCTGAAAACTTCGCTAATTCCTTGAATGGTCAATAAAACACCCGCTGCAGGTATCATAGATTTTACCATATAAATTTGAATTTGTGCTGGGCTACTCCAACTTGTTTCTTTTATTTTCCAAGCTAGAGCTGCATAATCGAAACCATAAAAGGCTAAAGCTAAGACGCCTGGGAAAAAGAATATAAAATATAAAACAAAATCAATATATCCCTGAGTGCGTGGTTTAAATAATCTGTAAATAACATCTCCTCTAACGTGAGCTTCTGTGGATAGTGTATAAGCTCCAGCCATCATAAAAATTGCTCCATACATCTGCATGCTAAAATCAAAATTCCAGAGTGTGGGTGCGTTAAATGCATAAGCCATTACTACCTCGTAACAAGTACCAAGCATTAAAACTACAATGCACCACGAAAAGGCTTTTCCTACTGCTGTACTTAAATGATCTGCAAAATGTATATAATATCTCATTAGCAATTTTAAGTTAACTCCGTTTTTTATTAAATCCTATATAAAAAAAAGGGGGCATATGTAGCCCCCTTTTAATTTTTTCTAAAGTTAATTAAATTTTAACTTTATTGATATTACCGAACTCATTTTCATAAGCTAATTTGTAATTTGGCTGATTCATCAGCAAGTACTTCATTACTCTCTTAGCGTATTTTTTTTGTGAATCTACGATTTTTTTAAAGAAAGAATCTTTCTTATTAAAATCACCTATCACTTTGTCCCAAGCTTTTAACTGTTCTGCTAAGATCTCGTCAGATGTTTGATAAACATTTACTTTATGTTCGTTCATCAGCTTAGCTAAGTCAGCTGAATATCTTACTAACGCTTTAAAATAATTATCAGTGTTAGCGGCATAAGCAGCATTCTTTAGAATCGCTTGGTGAGCAGGTGACAAGTTGTTGTATGTTTTTTTGTTAACGGGTATTTCGAACATCTCCTGAGATTGGTGAAAACTTCCTAGGTGATAATGCTTAGAAACATCCTGCATACCAAACTGTGAGTCAGATGTTGGGTTGTTAAACTCCGCAGCATCGATTAAACCAGTTTTCATCGCTGGTTGAATTTCTCCGCCTGGAAGTTGTCTTACAACCATTCCCATAGCTGTTAAAACGTTAGTCGCTAGACCAACTGTTCTATATTTCATTCCTTTAACGTCAGATACTTTAGTTACGTTCTTTTTAAACCAACCAAAGGGCTGAGCTGGCATAGGCATATGAAAGAACCCTACGTAATCAAATCCAACTTTCGCTAGAGTTTCATCGTAAAGTTTTCTACCACCACCGTATTCCATCCACCCCATTACTTCTTGAGATGACATACCATACGAAGGTCCAGTTCCAAAAAGTGAAGCAGCAGCATTTTTACCATACCAATATGCAGTCACCCAGTGACCCATATCAACTACGCCAGAACTTACTGCTTGTCCGATTTCTGAAGTTTTTACAATAGCACCAACTGGTTGAAGATCGATCTTAAGTTCTCCACCAGACATGTCGCCTACCATTTTTGCATAGTCGCCAGCCATTTCGAAAAATATATTAGCTCCCGAAGGCCAAGCTGCTTGCATCTTTAAAGTCATAGGAGCTCCGAATGCAATATTAGGCATCGCAACTGAAGCTGCTGCTGCTGCACCTGTTGCTGCAGCTACTTTAAAGAATTTACGTCTTGAAGGAATTTTAATTCCTTTTAGCGTCTTTTCTTTTTTAGACATATTCTGTCTCCCTTTTGTTTGTTAACATATGTTTAAGTTAAATAATTTAATCACAAAAAAAAGATAGAGTCTCTATAAAATAGATTTTTCATACCCCCTAAAAGACCGTTAATTTTTGTTGTTTTTTTTTTATTGTTATAAATACATTTATAAGTTGTATTAATTTACCCTGTCTTTAGCCACACCTTTTATAAAAAAATCCTCTAAATTTTGAGTAGCTCTGTATGCCATGTCCCAACGAGTTCTTTTAGTTGCACTGCCTAAGTGAGGTAATAAAAAAATATTATTTAGTTTTAAGTATTCAGGATGAATTTTTGGTTCTCCATTGTAGACGTCTAAACCAAATGCGAAAACTTTTTCTGATTTAAGAGCTTCGATCATTGCTTCATCATCTACAACATCACCTCTTGCTGCGTTTCCGATTACAACATTGTCTGGAAGAAATGCTATTGTTTTTTTGTTAATTATTTTATTTGTTTCTTTTGTAGCTGGACAGTTGATGGATAAAAAATCACTACAATTAAATAAGTCTTTAACAGTTTTGTGGTAAATGGCTCCCTCTTCAAGATCTTTAGAAAGCTGACTTCTATTATGATAATGAATTTCCATATTAAAACCCCTTGCTCTTTTAGCAACAGCTCTACCTATTCTGCCCATGCCTAGTATACCTAATCTTTTATTTGACATTTGTTTACCCAACATAAAATCTGCAGACCACTTCCAGTTTTGAAGTTCAGCAGCTCTTCTTGCTTCTAAAACTTTTCTAGATGCACCTAAAAGCAATAATATTGAAATATCTGCCGTGGAATCA
>CAJQSV010000004.1 GCA_905616445.1 uncultured Pelagibacteraceae bacterium | reverse complement strand
AAATTAACTCTTGGACAATTGAGATAGACGGAAGTGAATATTACAAAAATTTAAAGAATAAAAATATTACAAGCTATGACAAAACCAGACTAACAGGTTGCTTAACTTTTATGGATATTGAATTAAAAAATGTAAATTTAAAAAGTAATTATTCGCTTTGTGAAGATTCTTTTAATTTTATACGTGCACAAGGTCAAATCAACAACATAGAGATAAATAATAGTTTATCTGACGCTATAGATTTTGATTTTTCAAATATTGACATTAAAACCTTAACAATAAACAATGCAAAAAATGATTGTGTGGATATGTCTTTTGGAATTTATAAAATAAACTCCGCTTTTTTGTACGATTGTGGTGATAAAGGCATTTCCGTTGGAGAAAAATCTGTTTTGGATATTGATAATGTAGAAATAATCAATGCCAGTATAGGCATTGCTTCCAAAGATTCTTCTATAGTAAACATCGAAAAATCAGATATTAAAGCTAAAAATTGTTTTGCGTCTTATAGAAAAAAACAAGAGTTTTCAGGTTCAATTTTGAGATATGTAAAAACTAATTGTGATGAAAAAAAATTTATAATTCAAAAGGGCTCGTTAATAACTAAACAGTAATGACTTTTAGAATTGAAGAAAAAATATCAATTGTTGATTTAAACATATTTGAATTTAAGAAATGGCTTTTCGCAAATAAAGCTGAAATCTTACATCCTACTAGAATAGTTAATTCAATTTATTTTGACAATAAGTTAAAGATGTTTTCAGATTCTAACGAAGGTATTGTTCCGAGAAAAAAAATTAGAGTCAGAACTTACAATACCAAAAATTTTTTTTCTAAAAAAAATAAATATAGCAAAGAAACTAAAATCACTTATTATAATTACAGGTACAAAAACACTGAAAATTACTCTCTTAGCTCAACACCTCGTCTCACTAGTTTGTACGATCAAGATTATGGACTTTGTTCACCTAACTTAAATGTTTTCTATAAAAGAAGTTATTTTAAGGTGTTTAACACAAGAATAACTTTTGATGAGGAAATTAACTACTCTTTAATTAAAAATAATAAATTAAGTAATTTTTTAACAAGAGATAAAGCTTCTGTAATTGAAATTAAATCTCCAGAAATAAACAATACAGACTTTTTAAAACAAATATTAAATATGCCTAGAACACGTTTTAGTAAATATTGCAGAGGTATAGAACATTGTCTTTAGATAGCTTTAATTTTATTAACGGTGCCCTTAGTTCTAAAATAGTATTTCAAAATTTTCAGATTAAGTAGAGAAGTCAATTTAATCTTGAATTTTTTTTTTCCAGAGTAGGCTAGTCAATAAATAAAATGTTATCACTCCAATAAAATAATTCCATTCTAAACCATGTTTAAAATGAACATTATCGCTCATAATTAAAAGTGGAAGACTCAACACTGCCACAAATATTAAAATAGAAACTAATAGAATTTTTAGCTTTAAAATATTTGGAATAACATAATCTCTTAATTGATTTTTTAATCTATAAAAATTTATAACAAGTAAGCTTTGAGCAATAATTTCAAATATAATAAACCCAAGTAAGACAACTCTTCTTAAAAATTTAAATATTCTTATATCAGTTTCTAGTCCAAGAAGAATAGAATGAATCACAAGGAATACCGCTGACAAAATACCAAAAAACATAAAGTTATTTTTTTTTAAACTGGTATTTTTAAAAAAATTCATTAAAACATTATTCTTGTACCAATAAAAACAAAGAAGAATTGCGGTTATGACCATACCCGGTTTAAAGATTAAGTATTGAGGAAAAGTTCTAGAAGCTCTACTTATTGACAAGCCACCATCTAAATATGGGATAGTAAATCCTGATCTTCCAATTTGGTCGACAGTAAAAAAAGTATTTTCAAAAAAGTGAGAGTTTAAGGATATTAAAAGACATATGTTTACAGAAACCAAAGGAACTAAAAAAATCCAAAGACTCAAGGATCTGATTTGAGTTATTTCTTTCATCGCTATATTAAAAAATTATTTTTTCTTATTTCTTTTTCTAGCTCTTCTTTTTTTAGAGCCGATTTTTCTTCTTCCTCTATGTTTCTTTGGGTATCCCATAATTTAGCCTTTTTTATACTTTCAATTGTTAAAGATTGATTAAATGTTAAAACTAATGATTAATTATACTTAAAAAATGAAAAAGTCCATAAATACACTTTTGAAACATAGTTCTTTTAGTAGAGTAAACCGATCTGCGAATCCAGCAGTAGTTCGTGCTTCAACTATTTTATTTGATTCGATGCAAGAACTAGCGTCTCACGAAAAAAAAATATTGAATGATAAACCAATCACACATTATGCCTACGGAAGATATGGCAGTCAAACAACCATAGAGCTACAAAAAATTATTAAAGAATTAGAGCAAGCCCATCATGTTTTTTTACACTCAACCGGTTTTGGATCTGTTTCATTGGCTTTCATGGCTCTATGTCAATCTGGAGATGAGGTTTTAGTAGGGGACAATGTTTATTACCCAACGAGAGAAATATCTGAAAAACTATTACCCAAATATAATATTAAAACTAAATACTACGACCCTAATAATATTAACGATCTGAAAAGCAAGATTACAAAAAAAACAAAATTAATTTTTGTAGAAAATCCAGGTAGCATAACTTTTGAATTTCAAGACCTTAAAGAGATTATTAAATTAGCAAAAAAAAACAATATAACTACAGCAATGGATAATACTTGGGGCACACCATTATATTGCAGACCTTTGTCACTTGGTTTTGACGTGTCTATTTCTTCTGCAACTAAGTATTTTTCGGGACATTCTGATGCCATGGGAGGAACACTAGCCGTTAATAAAAAAACTTATAATAAAATAAAATTTTGTGACAAACTCTTAGGAAGTAGATTGTCTGCTGATGAAGCATATTTAATCATAAGAGGCATAAGAACTTTAGATATAAGACTTAAAGCTCATTCTGAAAATACAATAAAAGTAATTAATTTTTTAAAAAAACAAAAAAAAATTAAAGAAGTTTTATACCCACATAAACCAGGTTCCAAAAATTACAAAATGTGGAAAAAATTTTACTCTGGTGCCACAGGACTTTTTTCAATTGTAATAAAAGCAAAAAGTAAATCATCTGTTTTAAAATTTGTAAATAAGTTAGAACTTTTTGGTATTGGTTATAGTTGGGGTGGTTTTGAGAGTTTAGCTATTTATCACGATATATCAAAAAGTAGAAATTTTTATAAATTTGAAAAAAATGAACATTTAGTTCGAATACACGTGGGGTTAGAAGACTCACTAGATTTAATAAATGATTTAAAAAATTGTTTAAAACATATTAAGTAAATATTTTAAGCTGTTCGCAAGACAGGCCTCTCATCAATTGGCAAGTGAACAAATCCTGCAAACACTGAAAGTATTATAGAAAGATAAAAGGCATAATCATAACTTCCGTAAGTATCATAAAAATAACCTCCTAAATAAGCACCTAAAAATGAACCAACTTGATGACTAAAGAATACAATTCCAAAAAGTGTTCCTAAATACTTTGTGCCAAATATTTGGGCTACAATTCCATTTGTTGGAGGAATAGTTGCAAGCCACAAGATTCCAAAAAGAATACCAAAAGCTAATGCAGTGAATGTAGACGAGGGTAGAAATAAAAACAAAATAAGAATTACTCCTCGAGAAAAATAAAGAATACTCAATAGAATTTTCTTACTATACTTTGAAGCAAGAAAACCCATTCCTATAGTTCCAAATATATTAAAAAAACCAATTAATGCTAAAATTGCAGCAGCTGTCCATTCCGGCAAACCTTTTTGTTGAATATATCCTGGAATATGGGTTGCAACCAAAGTAATTTGAAAACCACAAACAAAAAAACCGGCAACCAAAAGCATATAGCCTTTGTGTTTAAAAGCCTCGTTTAAAGCTTTAAAGGCTGTTTGATCACGTGTAAAAGAATTATTTGTTGAGTCTACATATTCCTTCTTAAATAAAAATAACGAACAAATACCTGCAAATATTAAAAAATATATAAAATATTGAATAGTATTTTGCCATCCATAAGCATCATTTGAAAACTTTGTAAATAATGGCATAATGAAAAAACCAATTGATGCAGCGCCGGTTACTATCCCTATAGCTATCGTTCTATTTTTGTCAGAAAAATACTTTCCTACAGCCGCGACAGGAACTGAAACAGCTGTACCGCCAAGTGCTGTTCCAATAACAACGCCCATACTTATTACAAAAATTGAATTAGAGGCTGGCTGATTTAATACAATGTATGAGCCAATAATATAAAAAAGAAAAGCCACAAATGCTGCTCTGTTAGAACCGTACTTATCAGCAACCATTCCAAACAAAGGTGCTGCAATGCCCCAAAAAAGCATTTGTATACCAATCGCTAATCCAAATTGAGTTCTATTAATTCCTAAGTCGTTTTCAAAAAACTGATAAAACAATCCCCATGTTTGTCTTATACCCATAGAAACGAGCACCACTAAGCTTGCGGCGATTAAGACAGTTAAAGCTTTTTTGTTTTCAAAAAATTTTTCTTGCATTTAAAATTATGTATTTGTTAGTAAATTTAACCATATTCAATGATATTAACAAATTCGTCTATTAGTTGTAAACATTTTAATTGTATTTTTGTCTATGATTTGAAAAAGTCTCTTTTAACCAAGGAGATAAAATGTTTTCAAAAGAATTAAATAAGAAACTAGACCAGTATCACCTATTAAATCATCCATTTTATAAATCTTGGAATGAAGGCAAATTAACAAGAGAAATTATTAAAGATTATGCAGAACAATACTATCAACACGTAAAAGCATTTCCTAGATATATATCAGCAACACATTCTTTGTGCGAAGACATTGAAAAAAGAAAGATTCTTTTAGAAAACTTGAACGATGAGGAGAATAGAGACGCAGATCATCCAAAACTTTGGAAAAATTTTGCATTAGCTATGGATGCTGACGCTGAAGAATTAGAAAAAGTTAAACCATATCAGTTCACTCAAGATATGATTGATAATTTTTTTAAAAATAGCAGATCGACTTATGCTGAAGGACTTGCCTCTTTGTACACTTATGAAAGACAAATTCCTGAAATAGCAGACACAAAAATTCAAGGTTTAAAAAAATTTTATGGAGTAAGTTCAAAAGATGGACTCGAATTTTTTGAAGCACACAAAAAAGCTGACATTTATCACAGGGAAGAGTGTGAAAAATTATTAGATGGACTTTCTAAAGAAGAGCAAGGTAAAGCTGAAACAGCAGCATTATCAACGGCAAAATATCTTTGGAATTTTTTGAGCGGGATGTCCAATAAGCATAATTTGCCACAAGCAGCCTAATATAGCTTGAATAATTAAACATAAAGTATAAAAAAAGCTTATGAAGAAACCTTCAGATAAAAGCTTTGGATTACTTTTTGCTTTTGTTTTCCTAGTAGTAGCTCTCTGGCCAATATTAAAAAATAATTCAATAAATCTTATCGCGCTCTTTAGTTCTATATCTCTATTAATTATTAGTTTTATTAAACCAGAATTGTTAAAACCTTTTAATTATCTTTGGATGAAACTTGGTTTAGTGCTGGGAAAAATAGTTCCTCCAATAATAATGTTTATGATTTTTTTTACAGTTATCACACCTATTGGAATATTGTTAAGAATTTTCAAAAAAGACTTATTATGTTTAAAATTTATTAACGAAGACACTTATTGGCAAGATAGAAAAGAAAATGTCACAACAATGGACAAACAGTTTTAATGTTAGACACTATTAAAGAATTTTGGGAATTTTTGAGAATCAGAAAAAAATATTGGCTTTTTCCAATCATAACTGTTTTGATATTATTTGGCATACTAATTATTCTTGCTGAGGGTTCAGTATTTGCTCCATTTATGTATACACTTTTTTAAAAATGTCTTTTTTAAAAAAAAAGCTTATTCAAAATGGTTTAATTTTTAAACAATCAATTAAAGATAGCAGTACAAAAAAAGTAGCTGATTTTTATAAAGAAAGTCCTTTTCCCAATTATAAGAACGATGACAATAAAGATACTATTTTAAAAAAAGGTGAAAAAAATTTTCTTGCCTCTCGTTTTAAAGAGTTTATTGGATATAAAAAAAAAGTATTAGAAGTTGGATGTGGAACTGGACAGCTATCATTATATTTTGCTATCGGAACCAATAATCATGTGGTTGGTTTAGACGCAACAATAGAATCTTTAGAGCTTGCAAATGATTTTGCAAACAAAAATCAAATTGAGAATATTAATTTTGTAAACGCTGATATTTTTGACGATGTTTTACATAAAGATTATTTTGACTTTATATGGTGTAATGGAGTTTTACATCATACGAAGAATCCATACGATGGTTTTAAAATTTTAACTAAATCTTTAAAAAATCAAGGATATATACTTGTTGGTTTATACAACCGGATGGGAAGAGTTAGAACAATAATTAGAAAATATATTTATAAAATATTTGGAATTAAAATATTAAATTTTTTAGACTCAACTTTAAAAAATTTAAAGCACGACGAAAAAGAAAAAAAATCTTGGTTACGAGATCAGTACCACCACCCAATTGAAAGTCTTCATACAATAGATGAGGTGTTGCATTGGTTTTCGCAAAACAAAATTGATTTCGTAAATTCAATTCCATCCTGTACATTTGAAGAAAATTCGTACAAAAATTTTTTTATTAAAAAATCTAGTGGAAATATTTTTTCTAGATTTTTGAGTCAATTTAATATGATTTTTAATAATTTAGGATCTGATGGTGGTCTATTTGTAGTGATAGGAAGAAAAAATGAACACTAGTAAATTTAGACATGATTTTTTATTTGTAAAATTTCCAATAATTTTTCCATATTAGAATTTTTACTTATAAAAAATTAATTAGACTTTATTAAAAAGAACTTTATTTTACTTTTGCTTAATTTTTAGATAAACAATTTATATGATACAATTTATGTTAGAATTTATAGAGTTTGTAAAAGTAAGAAAAAAATATTGGCTTCTGCCTGTAATGCTTATTTTAGGAATTTTTGGAATTATAATTGTATTAAGCCAAGGTTCAGCAGTAGGCCCACTTATTTACACAATTTTTTAGTGACTAATATATTAGGTATATCAGCTTTTTATCATGATAGTGCAGCAGCATTAATACAAGACGGAAAAATTATAGCAGCGGCACAAGAAGAAAGATTCTCTCGAACCAAGCACGACTCAAGATTTCCTAAAAATGCAATTTCATATGTGCTTGAAGAAGGTAAAATAGAACTTAATCAAGTAGACTATGTTGTTTTTTTTGAAAAACCATTCCTTAAATTTGAAAGATTACTTGAAACATATTTAGCATTTGCCCCAAGAGGTTTTAAGTCTTTTTCAGCAGCTATGCCAATTTGGTTAAAAGAAAAACTTTTTCAAAAAAAATATTTATTTGATCTTTTGCAAGAATTAGATGAAAAATTTGATGAACTAAAAAAGATTAAATTTTCAGAACATCATTACAGTCATGCCGCCAGTGCTTTTTATCCTTCACCTTTTGAAGAAGCTATAATATTAACATTAGATGGCGTAGGTGAGTGGGCGACTACAACTGTAGCTCATGGAAAAGGCAATAAAATTACTATGCTAAAAGAAATACACTTCCCCCATTCGTTGGGCCTTTTATATTCTGCATTTACTTATTACACAGGATTTAAAGTAAATAGTGCTGAATACAAAGTCATGGGATTGGCCCCTTACGGAAAGCCAATTTACAAAGATTTAATATTAAAACATTTAATTGACCTAAAAAAAGATGGTTCATTTAGATTAGACATGAGTTATTTTAATTTTGCAACAGGACTTACAATGACAAACAGCAAATTTGACAGTTTGTTCGGACAACCAGTCAGAAAATCTGAGGATGAACCCCTTACACAATTTCATATGGATATTGCATCTTCTGTTCAAGCAGTCACAGAAGAAGTGGTGTTAAAATTGACAAAAAGTATTGCAGGAAAATATAAATCAAAAAATCTTTGCATGGCTGGTGGCGTAGCATTAAATTGTGTAGCAAATGGTAAAATATCCAAAGAAAAATTTTTTGAAAACATATGGATACAACCAGCGGCTGGTGATGCTGGAGGCTCGCTTGGAGCTGCCTTAGCTTATTGGCATCAAGAATTAAATAATGAGAGAAAAATAAGTTCTTCAGACAGCATGAGAGGAGCTTACTTGGGTCCTAAATTTGAGAACTCAGCAATAGAAAAAGAATTGATTTCTATAGGGGCAAATTTTCAAAAAAAATCTGAAGAGGAACTTTTAAATATTTTAGCTACCGAGCTTTGCAAAGAAAAAACAGTTGGCTGGTTTCAAGGGAGAATGGAGTTTGGACCAAGAGCACTAGGGGCAAGATCAATTATAGCTGACCCAAGATCAGCAAAAATGCAAAAGGAATTAAATTTAAAAGTTAAATTTAGGGAAAGCTTCAGACCTTTTGCACCATCGGTATTAAGTGAAGATGTAAGTGATTGGTTCGATTTAAAAGTGCCCAGCCCTTATATGCTTTTAGTTGCCGATGTAAAAAAAGAAATTCAAGTACCCATGACATCTAAAGAAGAAGCACTTTTTGGAATCGAAAAGTTAAATGTAAAAAGATCAAAAATACCATCGGTAACACACGTTGATTATTCAGCAAGAATACAAACTGTTCATCAAGAAACCAATCTTAGATATTATAAATTAATAAAAAAGTTTAAAGAAATTACCAATTGCCCCATTTTAGTAAACACTTCTTTCAACATAAGAGGCGAACCCATTGTGTGCTCAATCAAAGATGCATACAGGTGTTTTATGGGAACAAATCTAGATATCTTAACAATAGGAGATTTTATTCTTTTTAAGGATAAACAAAATCTATTATTAGAAAAAAATTATCAAAACCAATTTAAATTAGACTAGTCACTATGCGCCTAGATTACGAAACTTATTTAACTGTAAACGAGAACTTATAATATATAAATATTTAAAATATGATTTTTATATATCTCAACATATTCTTTGTATCTATCTATATTTATAATTTTGATTTAAGTACCAGTTCATCGCTTTTAAAAATTTTATACTTTATTCTATTTTTTTTATTCGTTTGTATTTTTATTTATAAAAAAAAAAAAAGATTTAATTGTAAAATTTAATTTATCTTTTTTTTCAATAATCCTTACGCTAATATTTATAGAAGTTTTTTTTTATTTAAAACCCAATCTACTACCCAACAGTATATCTATATGGCTTGGAGATGGAGAAGAAAATAGTAAACTAAATATAACAGAGATTTTAAACGAAAGTCCTTTCATTAAATTTAAAGCAAATACAAAAATAAAAAGTAATGGTTACAGAGGTGGTCCAGATGAATTTATATATGAATGGACTACTGATAAAAATGGTTTTAAGAACACTCCAGAAATAGCAAATCTTGAAAAATACAAAATTCTTGCAATAGGCGATAGTATGGTTGAGGGTATGGGCGTTTCTACTGAAGACACTTTTACAACAATTTTAACAAAAAAAAATTATCCTACCTACAATCTTGGTGTTCAAGGCTACGCAGTGAGCCAGTCAAAAGGTGCTTTTAAAAAATTTGGAGCTAAATTAAGATCAGAAATCGTATTGTGTTTATATGCAAGAGGTAACGCCCACAGAGAAATATTTTTTGTAGACAATAAGCTTAAAGAAAAAAATACATTTACTGGTGGAATTGATAATCAATTTCAAGCAGACCAGAACCTAGAAATTAGGTCTCAAGGAAAATATGTTTTAACAGCTTCTTGGCTGTACCTAACATTTGTAAGAAATAATTTAAAAGATTTTCTTAAATACGGCAACGTTGATTTTAAAAATCCTATTTTCAATCGATATCCAGAGGTACGTTCAGGAGAAAAAGTAAGAGAATTAAGAATTCAAGAGATGAATTTATTAATTAAAAATTTTAAAGAAATAAAAAAACTTGCTGAAATAAATAATTCAAAATTTATACTTGGCTATATTGAACTTAGAGATTTAAATTATTATGAAATAGCCACTGGTAAAAAACCACATCCAAGTCAGTTTTATGAGGGTGACTTCCTTAAAAAATTTTCTAAAGAAAACAATATAACGTTTATTGATTTTGGCGTACCGATAAGAAATTATATAAAAAATCTTCCTGAAGATTTTGAAGTTTCAGACTTACCTTACCTAAAAATTGACGGACATTTAAATAGATTGGGAAATGAAATCTTAGCAGATACTATTATTAAATATATTGAAAAGCATTAGGCAGCACTCCTTACTCTTAATTTAAATCTAACACTGAAGCAGGATCAAGTTTAATATCAAACCAGTTTAATCTTATATCAAGATGAGCACCGGTAGATCTACCAGTTTTACCAACTGTTCCGATCACATCGCCTTTTTTGACAGCTTGTCCAATTTCTACATCAACATTTTTCATGTGCATGTAGAGTGAACTTACCCCATGACCATGATCAAAAATTATCGTACCTCCAGTGTAATATAAATCTTTCTCAGAAAGTGTAACCACACCATCAAGCATCGCTTTAATTTTAGTTCCTTCACTAGCTGCAAAATCTAAGCCATAATGTGGGGATTTTGGAATTCCATTTAATATTCGTTGACTACCGTAAACTCCAGTAATAATTGCATTATGGACAGGAAGACTAAATTTAGTGCTGAAAAATTCTAAATCACTATTTATTGCTCTTGCTTTGCCAATTAATTTATTGTCATTTTTAATTCTTTCGTAAAACTCTTTGGGTGGTGTAACTTGTTTTTTAGGAAGACCATTAATTTTTTGTATTTGATATTTTTTCTTAAAAACTTTTTTAATTAGTTTTTCTGTAACATCATTTTTAATCACTTCAATCAAAACATCATTTTTTCTATTTTTGCTTAAACCAAACACAAAAAAACCTTGATTAGAAACTTTAATTTTTTTTTTGTCTATAAACACTTTTGATCTAGGTTCAGTTTTTCCTATAATTAAATTTCCTTGATAGAAAGTTCCTCTTAACTCAAAAGCATAAAGTGAACTTGAAATGAAAAATATAATTATTGAAAAAAATATTTTTTTCATTTACTGAGCAGTCCAACCACCATCAACCAATAAAGATGTCCCAGTAATCATAGAAGCAGCTGAGGAAGCTAAAAAACAGACGGCAGTAGCAATATCAGCTTCGTTAACAGTTTTACCCATAGGAATACGACTTAATACTAATTTTATTTAGATATATATTATTATGTTTATAATCGTTTTTTAATTCAATTTTAACTTTAATTTTAAAAATAAAACTATTATAAATCAACAATAATTAAAGTTGGCGGGGTAGCTCAGTCGGTTAGAGCGCAGGACTCATAAGCCTGAGGTCAGTGGTTCGATTCCACTTCCCGCTACCAATTTATAAAAATATGAAAAATCTTCAAATGTACTGCTTGAGTTTACAACCAGATCATTTAGAAATGATCCAAAAATTTGGTTATACACCAGTAGGATTAGGTGATGAGCAATTTAACAAAGAGTGGTTGAGTGATAAAAAAAAAAATAATATTTCAAAAAAAAATAAACATTATGGAGAATATACTTTCCATTATTGCTTGTGGAAAAACAACGTTATCAATCACAACAAATGGATTGGATTTTGTCAGTATAGAAAATTTTGGGTAAAACCAAATTCTGTTATAAGGGATAATGATTTTTCTTGTTTGAACAATTCTGTGCTAAAAAATATACCTTCAAAGCTCAAAAATTATGAAACTATTTTAGGAGAAAATTTTTTACTCAATCAATTTAGGTTTATGAAATTTATAAAAAGAAATTTTAAAACCATGCTATTTAAGCCAGAGTTGTGGGTAAACAAAAAAAAAAGAAATATTAAATTTCATTTTGATATGTGGCATGGTCATGGAAATCTAGATAAAGCTATCAAATTATTAGAACACGAAGAAAGAAAAGATTTCAACGATTTTGTAAACACAGATGTTTCATTTAGTCCCCACAACATGTTTATTTGTAAAAGTAAAAAAATTTTATTCAAATATTATGAATCAGTATTTCCTTGGTTAGCAAGATGTGAAAAAATATATGGTTTAAGAGATTTACACGGATACGGCTTACGAAGAATTTATGGTTTTTTAGCTGAAAGATATATGTCGTATTGGTTTAAAAAATATACTAAATTTAAGATACTTAAAATTCATTTTAAAGATATTAGTGAATATATTTAGAAAATAAGTTATAAAATTGTTTACATTCGTTCGCAAAAAAAAATCTAGAACGATTTTTCAGGACAACAATCATCTATTATAATTATTTCATATTTAATTCTTAATTTTCTTAATATCTTTAAACTTTTGTAAATAACTTTTTTTACAGTGTACTTGTCTCTGTACAGCGAAAAAATTAGACTAATTGATTTTGGACTGTTCATAAAAATTTTTAATAAAGTTTTATATGTTTTATCTACAATGGTAGCGTGTTTAGTGTACTTCTTGTATTAATACAATTTAAAGATATCGGTGATTATTTATAAATATTTATACTTTTTTTTAAATTCATCCAACGACTTAAGCTTTTTATCTTTTTTTGAAATTAAAAATGTATTTCGTGGCCATCTTATTTTAATTTTTTTATCAAGCACATTTATACCATCTTCAAATTTAGGATTGTAATAATTGTCTAATTTATAATAAATAATATTTTCTTTTTCAAAACTATAATAAGCGTGAGCAAAACCTCTGGGTATAAATAAACTTAAATTATTTTTATCAGACAAAATTATTTTAAAACTTTTTCCAAATGTTCTAGATTTTTTTCTTAAATCAATTACACAATCTAAAATTTTACCTTTTAAAACTGTAATATATTTACTTTGCTGAAATTTGAATTGAAAATGAAAACCACGAAGAGAATTTTTTTTCGACACAGTGCAATATTCAAATAAAAATTTTTTTTTTATAATTTTTTGATTATGAACAATTTTTAACTGACCTCTTTTATCTTTATAAACATCCTGCTTTATTATTTTTAATCCCTCAAATTTAGTATTTATTATTTTCATTTTATAACTTTGCCCAATTTACTCAAATTCATATCTTGATTTAAAGGGAATTCTCCTTTTGAATATACTCTCCCTATATTGAAGTTATTTTTCTTTACAAAATTATAAATTGTCTGTGACTTTCCGCCGATATTATAAATTCCTTTTTTACTTAAAACTTTTAAAAAAATTTTTGCAAAGTCTCCTTGGAAAATAAAATTACTCTTAACATTCGCGTACGCCTTTTTATGTATAAAAGGCTCTTGTGTCATGCAAGCTCTTAATATTAGTGAATTTTTGTACATTTGAACCGCGCATTCACCACCAAGTTTGGACCATCCGTAATTATTCCAAGGTAGGAGTGGATCATTTTCTTTGTAATTCCCTCTAGTACCAGGATAAATATAACTTGTGGAGAAATAAATAATTTTAATTTTATACTCCGAACAAGCAATAACTAAATTTGCTGTCCCAATTATATTTAAATTTATACTTTTTTTAATATTTTTTTCGTGTATATCCATAGGCCTAGATAGACCAGCTAAATGCAATATCGTATCTGGTTTGTATTTTTTTATTGCTTCAATAATAGAATTAAAATTACAGATATTTAATTGGTTTTTATTTAAGTATAAAAATTGATATTTTGTTTTTATTTTTTTTATCTCACTAGCAAATCTTCCATCACCACCTGTAACTAAAATTTTTTTCATTAATTCTATTTACTTATTATTGAATTTAAATATTTTGAATAATCACAATTACCATAAAAGTTTATTGCTTTTTTAATTTGGTTTTTGTTTATCCATTTGTTGTTGAGCGCAATTTCTTCAATACATCCAATTTTAAATCCTTGTCTATTTTCAATAGTTGCAACAAAATTTGAGGTATTGTTAAAATCTTCTATTGACCCTGTATCTAACCAGGTACCACCTCTTCCTATTATCTCCGCACTTAATTCGTTTTTGCTTCTATATTTGTTTAACAAATCAACAATTTCAATCTCTTTTCTTTTGGATTGCTTCAATGATTTGCTATAATTTATTACCTTGTTGTCAAAAAAGTAAAGACCAGTAACAGCTAGATTAGATGTAATCCTTTTAGGTTTTTCAACTATAGAAATAACTTTTTTTTTTTTATTGATAGAGGCCACACCATATAAAGATGGGTTTTTTACAGTATGTAATAATATTTTCGCTCCTTTAGAAAGGTTTGTACATTCTATAAGTTTTTTAGTTAAACTTTGACCGAAAAAAAAATTATCTCCTAAAATTAAAGCCACAGAACTCTTATGTATAAATTTTTCACCTACTAGAAAAGCATCAGGCAATCCTTTAGGTTTTTCTTGCTCTGCATATGTAATTTTGATTCCAAGACTGTTGCCGTTAGGTAAAACTTTTTTAAACTGCTCAACTTGTCCTTTGTTAACAATAATTAGTATATCTTTAATCTTTGCCAACATAAGAACTGAAAGTGGGTAAAAAAAAAGTGGCTTATCATACAATGGAAGAAGCTGTTTGTTTACAGCTTTAGTAACTGGACTCATTCTTGATCCAGCTCCCCCAGCAAGAATTATTCCTTTTTTAATCATATATTAGTTCCAAGTCTACCAAGGTTTTTTTTATTAGATATTGATTTAAAATATTCAATATTATTAACATGCCAATCAATTGTTTCAGAAATTCCTTTGTTTAAATTAATAAGCGGACTCCACTTTAATTCTTTTTGTATTTTATTGGAATCGATAGCATATCTAAAGTCATGACCAGGTCTATCTGTAACATAAATAATTTTAACTTTTTTCCCAACATGAATCATTTTTTCTTTTACTTTTTTCAATATAAGCTTAGACAATTCTATATTGGTTAAATTATTATTAGTTCCAATATTATAGGTTTGTCCAATTTTTCCTTTAGCCGCTAGCATTTCTAAAGCTCTGCAGTGATCTTCAACATATATCCACTCTCTAGAATTTAACCCTTTGCCGTAAATAGGAATAGGCTTATCATTAAGCACGTTAAATATGATTTTTGGTATTAGTTTTTCTGGAAATTGATTTGGTCCATAGTTATTAGAACAATTGGAAATAATTGCAGGAAAATTGTACGTTCTAATATAAGATTTTATTAAATGATCAGCACTTGCTTTAGACGCCGCGTATGGAGAGCTAGGTTTGTAAGGAAAATTTTCATTGGCTCTTTTGTTGTTTTTGTTTAGGTCACCGTAAACTTCATCTGTTGAAATATGAATTAATTTTATTTTTTTGTTTGTTTTTTTTATATAAGAACGCATAGATTCAAGAACACTAAACACTCCATTAATATTACTATTAATAAATTGCTCTGGACTGTCTATAGATCTATCCACGTGTGTTTCGGCTGCTAGATTGAACACAGCAGAAGGATTGTGTTTCTTTAATATTTTTAAAAATAAAGCTTTATTATTTATATCAGCTTTATAGAAAACATATTTATTTTTTTTAATATTCTTTAAATTATATAAATTTGCAGAGTAGGATAGTTTATCAATATTAATTATAAAATAGTTTTTTTTTAATAAATATTTTATAAGATTGCTTCCTATAAAACCATATCCGCCAGTAACAATAACTTTTTTTATATTTTTCATATATTATTGAGAAATAGATTATGTTCTTAAAAGAAATAAGATATAAAATCAAATATTGTTTTAATAATGACATTTAATCAAATAACTATCGTGATAACTTCTTATAAGAGTGATGAAAAAATTGTAAAATGTTTAAAATCAATAAACAATCAATGTAAAGTTATTATTGTTGAAAATTCTAAAAACAAATCTTTTAAAGAAAACATTGAAAAAAATTTTACAAACACAGAATGTCTTATAGCCGGTGAAAATTTAGGATACGCAAAAGGGAACAACCTTGGGCTGTCAAAAGTAAAAACTAAATATGCGTTAATCCTAAACCCAGATGCTGAATTAGAAAATAATGCTTTAAATAATTTTCTAAATACCGCCAGTGCAATTAAAAACTTTGCAATTATCGCTCCGGCGTTACAAGACGAAAAAAATACAAAAAACAATAGCAAAGCATTAATTGAAGTCGATTCAGTTAAAGGTTTTGCAATGTTTTTAAATTTAGAAGAATTTAACGATGTTGGTTTTTTTGATAATAATTTTTTTATATACCTTGAAGAAATAGATTTGTGCATAAGACTTAAAGAAAAAAATAAAAAAATCTTTGTAGACCCAAATATTACAATCTACCACCAAGGTGGCAGTTCTCACGAAAAACAATATAATTTTGAAATGGAGCTATCTAGGAATTGGCATTGGATGTGGTCAACTTTTTATTTTACAAAAAAACATAAAGGTTTTTTATATGCCTTATTGTATGTAACGAACAAATTAATCTCTGCTTCAATCAAATATATTTTTTATTCGTTAACTTTCAAAAAATCTAAACAACTTATTTATAAACATAGAATATCAGGATTATTCAACTCAATTATCGGAAACCCATCGTGGTTTAGGCCATTTAATAATAATTAATTGACATTTTTTAGAATAGAAATAATACAATGCACTAATGAAAAATAAATATAAAATTCTCGTTACAGGAGTCGCAGGTTTTTTAGGTTCTCACTTAGCTGAACAATTGGCAAATTTAGGACACGAAGTGATCGGAGTAGACAACATGATTGGTGGTTACAAAGATAATATTCCACATAATATAAAGTTTCACAATATTGATTGTTGTAACTTTGAAAAAGTTAAAAGTATTATGCCTAAAGTTGATATTGTATATCATTGTGCGGCCACAGCACATGAGGGTCTTTCAGTATTTTCCCCTTATGAAATTACAAAAAATAATTATTTAGCTTCAGTTTCTATTTTTTCTGCTGCAATTAACAACAAAGTAAAAAGAATTATTTATTGTTCATCTATGGCCAGATATGGAGAACAATCAACACCATTTTTAGAGTCAATGAAAACTTTGCCGGTAGACCCTTATGCAATCTCAAAAGTAGCTTCCGAAGATGTGTTAATAAACCTTTGTGAATTAAATAATGTAGAATGGGTTATAGCTGTACCGCATAATATTATTGGCCCAAGACAGAAATATAACGATCCTTTTAGAAACGTAGTTTCCATAATGATTAATAGAATGCTTCAAAGTAAAGCTCCTATAATTTATGGTGATGGAGAGCAAAAAAGATGTTTTTCGTATATTGATGATTGCTTAAGTTGTCTTGTACCAATGCTTGACCAGGAAGATTTAAATAAACAGATTATAAATATTGGCCCAGATGAAGAATTTGTTTCAATTAATGAAATAGCAGAAATATGTGCAAATATAACTGGGTTTAATCTTCCTCCTATTTATAAGCCCGGAAGACCTAGGGAAGTCAAACACGCTACATGTTCAGCTGACAAAGCAAGATTGCTACTAAATTACAAAACGTCTATTTCTTTAAAGGATGGAATACAAAAAACATTTGATTATATTAAAAAAAGGGGAGTAAAGCCTTTTGATTATAATATTGAAATCGAAATAAATAACGAACTCACACCTAAGACCTGGACCCAAAAAGAAATCTAGTGTCCAGGAAATTTAATTAAACTTTCAGTAAAATAAGATTTTTTTCTAAGTAAATCATTTCCAGGTAAATCAAATAAATTTATTATAAATATAAACCCTGCAACTTTCCCACCTGAAATTTCAATAAGTTTTGCAGCCGCTTCTGCAGTACCTCCTGTAGCGATAAGATCGTCAATTACTAAAACGTTATCATTTTTATCAATCGAATTTTTATGAACTTCAATTGTAGCGTCGCCATACTCAAGTTTAAAGTCTACAGAATATCTTTCGGCCGGTAGTTTATCTTTCTTTCTTAATAAAATTAAAGGTTTATTTGTTAAGTAAGAAACAGTAGACGCGAATATAAAGCCTCTAGATTCTATTGCTGATACTTTATTGAATTCAATTTTTTTTGATATCTCTATAATTTTATCAATGGTGTAGTTAAAAGCTTTAGGATTTTCAATTAAAGTTGTGATATCTCGAAATAAAATTCCCTTTTTAGGATAGTCTTGGATAGATCTTATATAATTTTTTAAATCCATATTTAGCTTCAATATCTAACAAAAAAGCATTAATAATTAAATGATGAAAAAAAGAAAACTTGGGATAATTGGAGGTAGCGGCCTTTATAAAATGAATGGTTTTAAAAAAACTAAGTGGAAAAAAATTAAAACAGCATGGGGAGACCCTTCTGATGAAATTTTAATAGCTAAACTAGAAAATGAAGAATTTTTTTTTATTCCAAGACATTCAAGAGGACATAAAATTAACCCAAGTAATATAAATTTTAGAGCTAATATTGATGCGTTAAAACAATTAGGTGTAACTGATATAATTTCTGTTTCTGCCGTAGGATCTTTGAAAGAAAATTTAAGTCCTGGCACCTTTGTCATTGTAGATCAATTTATTGATAGAACTTCTGCAAGAGTTAAAACATTTTTTGATGAAGAAATTGTTGCCCATGTGTCAATGGCAAAACCCGTGAGTAGATCATTGGGTCAATGCTGTAAAGCCGCACTAGAGAAATCAAATATATCACATCAGATGAATGGAACGTATGTTGTTATGGAAGGACCTCAATTTTCAACTTTTGCTGAATCTAATCTTTATAGATCTTGGAACGCTGATGTTGTTGGAATGACTAACATGCCAGAAGCTAAGCTAGCAAGAGAAGCTGAAATTAGATATTGTACTGTTGCAATGGTAACCGATTATGATTGTTGGCATCCTGACCATAATGAAGTTGACGTTGCTATGGTTATTCAAACACTTACAAAAAATGCATTAAATGCCCAAAATATGATTAAAGAAGTTATTAGAACATTCAAAGATTTTCCAGCAGATAAAGATCCGGCTAATAATTGTTTGGATACGGCTATTATCACAGATCCAAAACTTAGAACTAAAAAAACAATTAAAAAATTACAATATATTGCTGGTAGAGCGTTAAATAAAAAATAATGCTTATTAATAGAAAACCCTACAGAACAATATGGTTTGAAAACAATATAGTTAAAATAATAAATCAAACAAAACTTCCCCATCAATTTATCATCAAAGATCTTAAAACAGTTAAAGATTCAATTAACGCTATTAAAAACATGGAGGTTAGAGGGGCGCCATTAATTGGAGTGACTGCTGCGTATGGATTAGTTTTATCTATAATAGAAAAAAAAGATCAGTCTTTTTTAGTAAAATCTAGTGAAGATCTAATTGCAGCAAGACCCACAGCTATCAATTTAAAATGGGCAGTAGACAGAATGATGAAAAAATTATCTGGAGTTAATAGTAATGAAATTTTACGAATAGCTTTAGAAGAAGCAAAAGCAATAATGGATGAAGATGTTAATTTTTGTAAAAATATTGGTCTTAATGGTCTCAAAATTATTGAAGAAATAGCAAAAAAAAAAAAAGATACTGTAAATATTTTAACACATTGCAACGCAGGTTGGCTTGCCACAATAGATTGGGGGACAGCAACTTCTCCTATCTATCACGCGTATCAAAAAGGAATTAAAATTCATGTTTGGGTCGACGAAACAAGACCAAGAAACCAAGGAGCTAATTTAACCTCTTACGAACTAAACGAAGAGGGCATTCCAAACACTATTATTGCGGATAATACTGGAGGAATTTTGATGCAAAGAGGTCAGGTTGATATGTGTATTGTTGGTTCTGACAGAACATTATCAACTGGCGATGTATGTAATAAAATTGGTACTTACTTAAAAGCATTGGCTGCAAAAGACAACAACGTACCTTTCTATGTGGCCTTACCAAGCTCAACAATAGATTGGTCTATTAAAAATGTTAAAGACATTCCAATTGAAGAAAGAGACCCTACAGAACTTTCTCATATCCAAGGTTTAAACGAAGATAACAAACTCCAAAAAATTTTAATTTATCCACAAAGAAGTAAAACAATGAATCTAGCTTTTGATATTACACCTGCTAAGTATGTAACGGGATTAATTACAGAAAAAGGAGTCTGCGAAGCTTCAGAAAAAGGATTAAAAAAATTATTTGATAATAAGTAAAAATACCTATGCACATCAAAAATAATTTTATAACGCAAATTTTTTACAAAATCTTTAATAAAAAAGAGTATATAAAAAACAGAATTTTTGCTCAAAATGAAAAAGATAAAATAATTTTTAAAAAAAAAAATGAAAACAAAATTAATTTAATACAAGAAAATTTAAACAAAAAAAAAGAAATTTCATTTCTTCACTCAGGACATGCTGGAGATATAATAAATTCTTTACCAATTTTGAAAGAATTATCCCAAACTCATATATGTAACTTTTATATTAAATTAGATTCTCCCAACAATTCTTATTATCTAAATCATCCTGCCGGCCAGGTTTTTACCAATAAAAAAATTTACAACATGTTGTATCCTTTACTAAAAAAACAAAGTTATATAAATTTAGTAGATATTTTTACCAATCAAGATATTGATATTAACTTTGATCTTATTAGGGAATTGCC
Source organism: uncultured Pelagibacteraceae bacterium (assembly GCA_905616445.1). GTDB lineage: Bacteria > Pseudomonadota > Alphaproteobacteria > Pelagibacterales > Pelagibacteraceae > Pelagilacustribacter. Next base: position 28,757 of record CAJQSV010000004.1, on the reverse strand, counting down.
AATCCAACTTGCATTTGATAGTACGAAATACTGGTCACATGTATCTGGTATCCAACCAGATCTTACCCAAACTTTTTTAAATGTCGGTGAGCATCATAAGCTTAAAAACAAAATTATAATTTGTAGATCGTTGAGATATCATAATCATTTAATAAACTATGATTTTTTAAATAAATTCAATGACCTTTATTTTGTAGGAACATTCACAGAATATGAAGACTTAAAAGAACATGTTAAAAATCTAAAATTTTATGATTGTAAAGATTTTTTAGAAATGGCCGAAATAATAAAATCATGCAAGTTATTTGTTGGCAATTCTTCACTTGGCTTTACTATAGCACAAGGTCTTAAAGTGCCAAGACTTCTCGAGGCATCTCCTCGAACTCCATCTCAACATATTCATGGTAAAGACGGTTATGATTTTTTTTTCCAATCCCATTTTGAAAAATTTTTTAAACTTTTATATAATAAATAAGTGAATAAATTAAAATTTGAAGTAATCAAATATTCTAAGAAATTAAATACTACTAATTTATCGGCTTTAAGATCTGGAAACATCTCCGTAAGAGTTACAGAGAAAAAAATAGATGGTTTTTACATAACACCTTCTGGAATGAAGTACTCTTCATTAAAACCTATAGATATAGTTTTTGTTTCTTTAAAAGGTCGATTCGATAAAAAAAAAGGAATCCCATCATCGGAATGGAGATTTCATCAGGATATTTATGTGAATAAAAAAGAAGCAAAGGCAATTGTTCATGCGCATTCTACATGTGCAACAGCAGTCTCGTCACATCAGAAATCTATTCCTGCATTTCATTATATGATCGGTGTCGCAGGCGGAGAGGATATAAAATGTACGAAATACGCAACTTTTGGAACTCGTAAATTATCAAAAAATATTTTATCAGCTTTAAAAAATAGATCAGCATGTCTGATTGGAAATCACGGTCAGATTGTATTTGGAGAAAATTTAGAAAAATCTTTTGAACTCGCTCTAGAGATCGAAAATATTTGCCATCAATATATAAATGCCCTAAGAATTGGAATTCCTAAAATCCTTTCTAAAAAAGAAATGAAAATAGTATTAGGAAAAATGAAAAATTATAAAAGAGGGTAGTTTTTTTATGATCAAACTTGGAGAGCATATCACTTTAGATTTTCTTGGTGTAAAAAAAAATTATGGAAAATCTTTTTACGAAAAAATAATATATAAAATAGCAAAGGCCGCCAAAGTAGAAATACTTAATGTTAGCAGTCATGAATTCCAACCCCAAGGTTTTACTTTAGTTGCTTTATTGTCTGAAAGTCATTTTAGTTTTCACACTTTTCCTGAAAGAGGTGCTATTAGTTTTGATTTTTTTACCTGTGGAAAAGTTCATCCAAAAGTTGCTTTAAAAATTCTAAAGAAAGAAATTGATTACGAAAGAGTAGTTGTTAACAATTTTGATAGAAGTAGTGTTAGCCTATATGATGATATTTACTCAACACCGGGTCAAAAAAAATACTATGTAGTTAACAATATATTAGAAACCTATACATCTAAAGTTGGTCAATTCGTTGAAGTTATGAATCTAGAAGAATTTGGTAATGCTCTTTTTATTGATCATGAGATTCAAGTAGCTGAAAAAGATGAAAAAATGTATAGCTCGACTTTTTTTAAGTCGAGTTATGATCTAAGTAAAAAGAACAATAATGTTGCTATTATCGGTGGAGGCGATGGCGGTGTCGCCCGGGAATGTCTTGAGAATAACACTAACTATATAGACTGGTACGAACTTGACCCTGAGATAGTTGAGTCTTGTTATAGACATCTACCTAAAGTTTGTTCAAAAGTAAAAAAAAGTAACACCGTTAATACTTTTTGGGGTGATGCATTTGAGAGTATTAAATCCGTAGAAGATTCTAAGTATGATAAAATTTTTGTAGATCTTAATGATGACCAATACTGTATAGACCTTGCTAGAAAAAACATGAAAGGCTTTCAAAGAATTTTAAAAAAAGGTGGAATAATTACTGCCCAAATTGGTAGTAAAGATAAAAAACCTAAGCAGGTTGAGAGCTGGTGTAAGGTTTTAGAAAAAAGTTTTGGAAACGTTACTGTTTCAGGTGTTCACATCCCTAGTTTTGATTGTAATTGGAACTTCGCTTCCTCTATAATGAAATAAGTATTTAATATTTATTACATTATATGTTCAAAGTTTCTTGTATTCAAATACGTTCCGGTAAAAATATTAGAAAAAACCTAAGTATTTCAAAAAAATTAATTTTAAAAGCTGTAAAACAAAAAACAGATTTTATTATCACACCTGAGACGTCTTCTTTATTTGGCTTGAATAAAAAACAACTGCTTCAGACTGCAACTGTTATGGAAAAAGATATTTATCTAAAAGGGATTCAAGAACTAGCCAAACGTTATAAAAAATGGATTTTAACTTGTGTTTTAATCAAAGAAAAAAATAAAATTAGAAATAGATCGGTGCTAATAAACTCCAAAGGATTGATTGTCACTTATTATGATAAAATACATATGTATGATGCGGTATTAAGCCAAAAAGAAAAATATTTTGAGTCAAAAACATTTATTGCAGGGACATCTCTCAAGACTGCTGATTTACCTTGGGGAAAATTAGGCTTATCGATTTGTTACGATGTGCGATTCCCTAATATGTTTAGAAAACTGTCTCAAGAAGGATCTTTGTTTATTTCTGTACCTTCAGCATTTGCAGAAACTACAGGAAAAAAACATTGGCACAGTTTATTGAAAGCAAGAGCTATAGAAAATTTTTGCTATATATTTGCTCCCGCTCAATACGGCACACATTGGAACAAAAGAAAAACCTACGGTCATTCTTTAATTGTCTCCCCGGATGGCCAAATATTGAAAGAATTAAAAAAAAGAACAGGCTTCATCACGGCAAATATTGATCCTAATATTTCAAAAATTTTAAGAAAAAAAATTCCAAGTCTTAATAAAACTAGTGATGAGATTTAACTTCTCTAATATTAGAGCCTAAAATATTATTAATTTCTAGTTTGATTTTAGCTCTTTCGTCGTTATGTTTATAAACACTTCTTGATAATTCAATAAATTTTTCATCAAATTTTTTATTTTTTTCTGCTAATCTTTTTCCATTTTCTATATCCCAAAGTTTTAAATTAATAGATTTTAGTTTGTGAGTTAATTCATGAATTTTAGTTGTGTCAGGTATTGTCATTTTTAAAGTGATATTAAGTATAGATAGTTCTTTTTCTATATCTTTAAGTTTTTCACTATCATTTATCTTTATTTTTTTTATTTCTAATATGGTTATTTTGTCTATTAGTTCTCCTGCTGATATTTCGGTCAATATTTTGTCTAATTTGTTATCCATAGTAATTTTTTAAATATACTATAAAAATAAATTTATACAGTTAAAAAAATGACAAATATATTAATTATAAAACACGGTTCTCTCGGTGATCTAATCCAGGCAAACGGAGCTATTGAAGATATTAAAAAATCTTATTCTAAATCACATGTAGTGCTTTTGACCTCACCCCATTATCATGATCTTATGAGTAGATGTCCCTACGTAGACGAAGTTTTGATAGACAGAAGACTGCCTAGATGGAATTTATTATATCTTTATAAATTAAAAAAAAAGATAACTCCTTATAATTTTATGTATGTATTTGATTTACAAAACTCCAGTAGAACAAAATTTTATAGAAAGTATATTGTAAAAAAAGCAAAATGGTCTTCAACAGAAACTACTTTAGAATTAGGGCAATTAAAATCAGATTTCAACAAAAAACCAGTTTTAAAAAGAATGGAAATTCAACTTAAGAGAAGTGGAGTCAAAACTGAAAATGTTAAAAAATCAAATTTAAATTGGGCTGTTACCAACATAAGATACATTACAAAAGATTATATTAACAAAAAATATATTTTAATTTTCCCTTTTTGTTCACCAAAATTAATAACTAAAAAATGGCCTTACTTTCCTATCTTGGTTTCTCAACTAAAAGCTAAGTATGGAAATAAATATGATATTGCTGTTGCACCCGGGCCTAACGAAATTGAAGAGTCCAGGTTATTAAATGCCCAGGTAATACTAAATAAAGGAAAATCTTTAAAAATAAATGAGCTTATAAGTTTAATAAAAGGCTCTAGTTTTATAATCGGAAATGACACTGGGCCCGCACACATTTGTAGCCACATGAATAAGTCTGGTTTAGTTTTGTTTGGCAGCCATACTTCCGCACAAAAAGTCAGCATAGAGTCAGAAAAATTTAAACCTATTTCTGTTAAAGACTTACGTTTACTCAAAACTGAGATTGTAATGGAAGAAATTAAAAAAGTACTAAATTAAATTCAAGTATTGTTTGATAATATTTTTCCATTTAAATTTTTTAGAAAATTCTTTAGCCTGCAAACCTAAAACTTTATATTGATTGTTTTGAAAAATTTTTAAAACCGTTTCATAGATGGAGTTTAAATCATTACCATCACAAAGATATCCAGTTTTTCCATCTTCGATTGCGTCAGCTTGACCACCATCTTTACCCCCTATTGATGCTTTCCCATAGCTACCAGCTTCAATAAAAGATATTCCAAATCCTTCAACAGATTTTTTATAAACAACTGAAGGCATTAAAAATAAATCAGATTCATTAAGAAGTGCTATTTTCAAATTTTCCTCAGTCTTTGATAAAAAAATTATTTGTTTCTCAATATTAAGCTGTTTTCTTAAACTTTCTAGATTGCTTTTTTCATCTCCATCTCCAATACAAACGTACTTAATATCCGGGTAAGTAGGTATTAAGTTTTTGATAGTCATAAATATATTTTGGTGGCTTTTTCTCTTGTCCAATCTTGAGATAGTAATAATTTTTGGAAACGCTGAACCAAAAATATCTTTTGCTTTTGACACACTTTTGTCATGAATTTCTACTGGATAGTTTGTTCCTGGATGTATAATATTTATTTTTTCTTCTTCCAGCCCCATGCTTATTCCTAATTTTTTTGTATAGTTAGAATTTGCTACTATAAAGTTAGCTTTTTTAAACGCTTTATTCATTCGAGAATTTAAAGCACTACCAATTGGATGATTAATTTCTTTTGAATGAATTAAACAAAAATTAGAATTTTTATTCAAATATTCTCTATTTATATATTCTATACTTTTCCAATGATCAAAAAAGATAGCTTTGACTTTATTAGTTTTTAAAAATTGATTAACTGCATAAGCTTTTCTAAATTTTCTAAAAATTTTAAATCCTCCAACTCTCTGAATTTCTAAATTAGAATTTTGATCGTAATCATTAGAATTTGGGCACTCATCGGCAAAAACTTTTACTGGTCCATGTTTCGTTAAACTTTTAGAAAGGCCTTCCATTAAACTTTGAATACCCCCAATATCAGGTGGAAAATTTCGAGTGATTATTACAAACATTAAATAAGTTTTTTTCTTGGATTAATATTATAAATATTTTAGTATCAAATTACAGCAATTATATGATTCACAATTTTGAAAAAAACACTCCAACACTTCATAAAGATTCTTGGGTTGCCAGTAATGCAGTTTTAATTGGAAAAGTTATCTTAAAAAAGGAAGCCAATATCTGGTTTAATGTCGTACTCAGAGGTGACATAGAACCTATAACTATTGGCGAAGGATCAAATGTTCAAGATGGAAGTGTATTTCATACAGATCCAGGCTGTCCATTAACTCTAGGCAAAAGTGTTACCGTTGGTCATATGGTAATGCTTCATGGATGCACAATCGAAGACGATTGTTTAATAGGAATTGGTTCAACAATTCTAAATAAAGCTAAAATTGGAAAAAACTCTATAATAGGAGCGCATGCGTTAATAACTGAAAATAAAATTATTCCAGAGAGATCGTTGGTGCTTGGAAGCCCTGGCAAGGTAATTAGGCAAGTTACAGATGAAGAGATTGAAGGTATAAAAGAAAATGCAAGACATTATGTTGAAAACTTTAAAAAGTATAAAAAATAAACCTCTAGTATTCATAAAAAAAATTATTACATTTTTTTTAATATTATTATTTCAAGCAGATGTTAATGCTGGATTAAAAGAAGCAGGACAATCAGAAGTACCCACGGATATACAAACACAAATAAAAAATCAGTATGAAGAAAATATTAAAAAAAAGAAAAATATAGGTAAAAAATATATTCTTTATTTTTATACAGACGGAGGTAGCAATAATTCAGTTTGGGATTCTCGATTTACCGATGAAATAACAGATGAACTCCACGAAAAGTTATTTAAAAAATGTACAAAACAAATCAGGAAATATAAAATTAGCAAGACTGCTGAATGTTCTTTGTATTTTGTAAATGATAAAATAGTTTGGAATTTTTCTACTGGTACTGGTGATACAAAACTATCTAATAAAATAGCACTATATTCTAAACCTTTTATAAAACCTGAAGATAAAAAACCAGGAAGATTTTTTGTAGATCAGCCTGATACAAATGATGATTATCAAATTCATTTTAATTATTTGTTAGCTGATGATAGAAAGGACTTTGAGTGGGATATTAATGGAAAAATGGAAGGTATCTTACTCGAATTGAATGATGTTATGGTAAGAGAAACAGCCAAACACCCTTTAGCTAATGGAAAAAGTAAAAAATTCAAATTTGATTATAGAAAAAATGGTAAGCTTGATATCACATTCATACGTCTAACAAAAAAAAGTAAAGAAATTACTAAACACCCAAACAACAACATAATCCCATATTTTTGGTTGCAAGGACTTAACAATCCTAAAAAAATTTATTTTAATTTTGCAGACATAAAAGGAAGCGCTGGCGATGGTGAAGCAGGACCTGGAGTTGGGTCTGCTTTTATAGGTGGTAAATCATCTGCAAAAGATAGATTGTTAAAACTTACTATTCATGAATTGTATCACACACAAGGACAAGGTTTTGAATGTGTGCCAGGAGTTAAAAACGGTCACTATATCGACGGAAACAAACCTACACATCTTGGCTCAGGACTTACAGCTGGTCCAGCATATATTCATGAGGAAAAAGGTTGTCCCAAAACTGCAGATAGCGTTTATTTAACACCAACATCAAAAAATTCATACGATCCTTATAAAGTCATGTGTTTAAAAGAATATGGAAATTTTAATCATCCTGAAATTTTAAAAACTATAAAAAAGATGAATAAAAAAATTTCAGAAGGAGCACCTCCTCATGAAATACCAAATATTGGTCCGGGTTGTAAATGGACCCAAGGTAGCAGGGATAACAGTGGGTTTTTAACTAAATCAGGTGCAGTTTCAGATTACGAACGTGTTAAATAATTTATGTTGAAATTTTTAAAAAGGATAAAAACTAAGGAACTAACCAATTTTTTTTATTATTTTCTAAATCAAACATAGCTCTACGATGGCCTTTGGCAGCTAAGTATAACCACTCAATACTTTTAACTTTACATCTAATTACACAAAAGTTTTTATATCCTGCCTCACTTTCTTCTTTGGTGAAATTAAAATTATCAAATTTATCATCTAAGCCTGAAGTAGGTGTTTCAGACTCTGTGCCTGGTCCGTTAGTGACCAAATAACATTTTCTACTGATATGGCCTGTCTTCGTCCATGACTCTTTTGTAATATCATCGTTAAAATGCACTTTGCATTCTGTTTTAAGTCTAAGCTGAATCTTTTCTTGTTTACCATAAAATAAAATTGAGCAATTTGGGTTTCTTTTAACTTTAACTATTTTTGATGATCTAATATCGCTATGATATTGAATGAAATTATTCTTTTGATCTGCTTTTCTTAAAACAACAACTCTTCCATCTAAATCTTTGTCATTACCACAAATAAATACTGGTGTTCTAAATTCTGAAGATCGTTCTGTTACGGCGCTGGTTAAAAGATCCCAAATCTTTTTTTTGATCTCATTGAAATCTTCGTAGTAATTTACTTCTGTTGCCACGGATTATTTTTTTTTCTTTAACAGAGCAATTAAACTTGAGCTATCCCATCTGTTTCCACCTATTTTTTGAACTTCAGCGTAGAAACTATCAATTAAAGTAGTAACAGGAACTGGCGAACCATTTCTTTTTGCTTCTTCCATAGCAATTTTTAAATCTTTTCTCATCCAATCCACAGCAAAACCGTAATCAAATTTATCTGCCACCATTGTTTTTGATCTGTTTTCCATTTGCCATGATTGTGCGGCACCTTTTGAAATAGTTTCAACAACATCATCCATGTTTAAACCTGCATTTATTCCAAAATTTAGAGCCTCTGCTAAACCTTGAACTGCCCCAGCAATGCACATTTGATTCATCATTTTAGTTAATTGACCACTTCCTGATTTGCCTAACAATTTTGCTTTCTGGCTATAACAGGCAATTACTGGTTCTACTTTTTTAAAAGCATCCTCGTCACCACCAATCATTACGGTTAATTTTCCACTCTCTGCACCAGCTTGACCGCCAGAAACCGGCGCATCTAAAAAATGAAAACCTTTGTTTTTTGCTTCTTTATATAATTCTCTGGCAACTTCTGCCGAAGCAGTAGTGTTATCGACATAAATAGAATTTTTTTTTGCCGCACTAAACAAACCATCCTTGCCAGTAGCGACTTCTCGAAGATCGTTGTCATTTCCTACACATGTAAAAATAAAATCAGAATCTTTCGCGGCTTCAGCGGGTGTATTAGCAGTTTTGCCTTTGTATTCATTAACCCATTTTTCGGCTTTAGACTTTGTACGATTATAAACAGTTACTTCATGACCACCTTTTGATATAAATCCAGCCATAGGATAACCCATTACACCCAAACCAATGAAAGAAACTTTGCAACTCATAAATGATTAATCTTTCTTTAAATAAAAAAATAATAATATTTGGATTTATATTTACATTTTTTTCAAGTTTTGGACAGAGTTTTTTTTTGGGATTATTTAACGCACCAATTAGAAATGAGCTTGGTATAACGCATGGACAATTTGGTAGTATTTATGCAATCGCTACAATCTTTTCAAGTTTATTATTCATATGGGCTGGTAAAAAAATTGATGATTTTAGACTACTAAATTATTCTTTTTTCGTTATTATTTTATTATTTCTTTCTACTTTATTTTTCTCTTTGATTAATAATATTTACTTTCTTGCCGTTGGAATTTTTTTAATGAGATTTTCTGGCCAAGGCCTAATGAGCCATACATCTTCTACAGCTATCTCAAGATATTTTGAAAAATCAAGAGGAAAGGCATTAAGTGCAATTTGGTTTGGTCTATCAACAGCTGAATTTATTCTACCAGTTTTAATTATATATTTTTTAACGATTTATTCATGGAGAAGTGTGTGGCAGGGAATATCAATAATGATAATTTTGATTTTACCTCTAGTAATAAATTTTACAATCAAAAAAATAAATTTTGAGTCTAGAGAGGGTAATTTAGAAAAAAATATAAAAAATAAAATAAAAATAAAAAGCTGGAAAAGAAACGAGGTATTAAGAGATTATAGATTTTATATAATCTCATCCAACATGTTAGCCATGCCTTGGATTTTTACTGGTATGGCTGTTTATCAATCTTTCATATCTGATTCTAAGTTATGGGAAGTTTACACAATCCCAAAAGCTTTCATGGTCTATTCTATAGCTTCGATCTTCACACTTTTTTCATCTGGTTTCCTAGTTGATAAATTTACAAGTCGAACATTAATTCCTTTTATGAATATTCCTTTATTGTTAGCTATGGTTGTTTTATTTTATAGCAAGCAAGAAATCTCCGCATATTTTTTTCTAGGGTTAATCGGTATATCCAATGGATTTGGTAATATCTTGGGATCATCTACATGGGCGGAAATATACGGTGTTAAATATATTGGCAGCATAAAAGCACTAACAACTGCATTCATGGTGTTTTCAACTGCCTTAGGAACTGCAATATTTGGTGTTTTGATCGACAGTGGCTTTACTATAGAAAATATAGCTCTTATTTGTGGGTGCTACATTATTGTGTCTATATCTTTGTTAATATTATTCAGAAAAACCATAGAACCCGTAAAGTTAGTAAATTAGACTTGAATTATTAAGTTTAATTGAATACACAACCTTCATCATGGCAAGAATTACAGTAGAAGATTGTATGGCTAAAATTGACAATCAATACGATTTAGTTTTATTAGCAAAAGAGAGAACAGCCCAGTTAAACGCTGGAGTTCAAATGTTAGTCCCAGAAAATAATGATAAAAAAACCATAATTTCTCTTAGAGAAATAGGTGAGGGAAAAGTTTTAGTAGATGATTTAAAAAAAGGTGCAGTTTTAAGACTTCGTAAAGAGCCAGATGAAAATTTACAACAAGAAGAAACTGAAGAAGAAGAGAATGATGAGTTTGAAAGTTTATACAAAGGTCAGATTTCCAAAAGTGGAATAGCTATACTGCCTTCAAAAAGAACAAGAAAAGTTCCAGATATTAAAAAATTTGCAACAACTACACCGGATGCCACAGAAAACAAAGAAGAAGACATCAAAATTGACGAGCCTCTCGATCAAGAGGCACTTACTTTAAAAGAAGAAGTAAAAGAAGAAGTAAAAGAAGAAGCAAAAGAAGAAGTAAAAGAATAATAAAAAATAATTTAAAAATGAAAAAGACTATATCTGTAGCTCCAATGATGGACTGCACAGATAGACACGAAAGATATTTTTTAAGTTTGATAAGTAAAAACCTCCATCTTTATTCTGAAATGATAGTTTCTAATGCAATCATTAGAGGAGACAGAGATAAAATATTATCATTTAAGAAGGTTGAAAACCCAACAATTTTACAGTTAGGCGGTTCTAATCCCTCAGAACTAGCTGAAGCCTGTAAAATATCAGAACAGTACGGTTACGATGAAATTAATTTAAATCTTGGCTGCCCAAGCAAGAAAGTTCAAAAAAATAAATTTGGTGCTTGTTTAATGAAAGAACCAAATCTTGTTGCTGATTGCGTTAATGCTATGGTTAATTCCACAAAACTTCCTGTCTCTATAAAAACTAGAATTGGCTATGATGATATTGAAGATTTTTATTTTTTAAAAGAATTTATTTCAATTTTAAAAAAAGCAGGTACAAAAAAATTTATCATACACGCAAGAAGAGCAATTTTGAAAAAATTAAGTCCCAAACAAAATTTAACAATACCACCTTTAAAATATGATTTCGTTTACAAATTAAAAGAAGAATTTAAAGAAGACGAAGTTATAATAAATGGAGGAATTACAGAAACCAATGACATTAAAGAACATTTAGATAAAGTGGATGGTGTTATGATCGGTAGAGCAATTTATCATTCTCCTTATTTTTTAGCTGATATTGAAAAAGAAATATTTAAAAATGAAAATGTTCCAAGTAGATCAGAGGTTATGGAAAAATTAATTCCTTATATACAAGAAGAGACTAAAAAAGGTGTTCAGCTAAATCATATAATGAGACATACCGTTGGATTGTTTCATGGTCAAAATGGATCAAAACAATGGAAACAGTACTTATCGAAAAATATGTGCATTAGAGATGCAGACATTCAAAAAGTAGATCATATTATGGATCAAATTAAAAACAATAACACTTCAATTACACTAGAAAGATAATTTGGAAACGTTTACTCAGAGTGAAATTTTATTCTTTGTAGGTTTAATGGTTTTAACAGCAATACCTGTTGGTTTTTTTGCAGGATTATTTGGCATTGGAGGAGGTTTGATATCGGTTCCTTTTCTTTATTACCTATTTTCATCTTTTGGAGTTGACCCGTCTTATATTATGCATCTAGCTGTTGGGACATCTTTCTCTATTATCATCCCGACTTCTATCGTTTCAGTCATTACGCACCATAAGTTTAAAGCTGTTGATTTTAACGTTGTTAAAACTTACGGCGGATTTGTTGTTTTAGGAGTTATCTTTGGAACAATTTTTGCCGCAAGCTTAAACACTAAGCCTCTAGTCCTTTTTTTTTCGATTGTATTATTTATTTTAGCTTTTTATCTACTGTTTTTAAAAGAGAAAGAAAAAAACATTAAACTTAAAATGAAAACAAATTCAAAAATATTTTTTGGATTTTTATCTGGATTTATTTCTGCACCAATGGGTATAGGCGGAGCTGTAATGAATGTTCCCATATTAAAATTTTTTGGTTATTCAATTAATAACGCTATAGGTAGTGCCGCTGCGATTGGGTTTTTGATTGCTTTATTTGGAGCTATAGGATTTTTAATTACTGGTACTTATTTAAACGTTAACTTACCCTTAAGCATTGGTTTTTTAAACATACCTGCTTTTTTAATTTTTATTCCAATAACAACATTTATGGCAAGTATAGGAGCAAGAACAGTTCATAAAATTAACAAAAAAAAAATCAGCAAATACTTTGGTGTTTTTTTATTCGTTATTGGATCAAAATTTTTATATGAGTATTTTAAACTTTAATGGAAAAAGTAAGTAAAAACTTTCTAAAAGATTCTCACTTAATTACTGAATTAAAACTTTGCAACGTAAGATTAATTGATAACTCGAAATTTCCTTGGATTATTTTAATACCAAAAAGAAAAAATATTACTGATATTTTTCAATTAAAGAAAAAAGATCAAAATTTACTAATACAAGAAATTGTTTATGCTTCCAAACTTATGAAGAAAGTTTTTAAAGCTTTTAATCTTAATGTGGAAAAAATAGGTAATATTGTTTATCAACTTCACATTCATGTTATTGCCAGATCAAAAAAAGATAGTTCATGGCCTTTATCAGTATGGGTAGTAAAAAAAACAACTTATTCTAAGACCACTTTAAACAAAACTATTCTTAAATTACAAAAGGCTTTTAAAGTCTAACTTTTATGCTTAGTTACAGACACGGTTATCATGGTGGAAACTTTGCAGATGTATTTAAACATTTAATTTTAGTTTATTTAATTGAAAAACTCAAAATCAAAAAGCCTTTTTCTTTCATTGATGCTTTCGCTGGAGCCGGAATATATTCTACAGAAGATTCTTTTATGCAAAAAAACAAAGAGTATCTTAACGGTATTTCAAAATTACTTAACGTAAAAACTGAAATTGTTTTAATTAATAAATATCTAGACCTAATTAAAACGTTCAATAAAAAAGAAAAATTTAAAATTTATCCAGGTTCTTGCTCTATTGCCTCAAAGCTCACAGATGAAAAGGATAAGTTATATTTTTCCGAATTACATAATAAAGAATTTTTAAATTTAGAGAATAACTTTAAGAATGATAAAAGAGTTAAGTTAGAAAAAGCAAATTCATATCAAACGCTTAATAAAGCTATTTCAACATATGAAGGACAAAGATTAGTTTTAATTGATCCTTCTTATGAACTTAAAAATGAATATGAAAAAGTAATTAAATTAACTAATCACGCATGTAAACAATTCCCAGAAGCAGTTTACTTAATTTGGTATCCTGTTTTAGATACAGAAAAAACTAAACTATTTACTGATGCTTTTATTAAATTAAACTTAAAAAACACCACACAAATTCATATACTGCTTAACAATTCCTTTTTAAGAATGCAGGGAACAGGTTTTTTTTTAGTTAACGCACCCAATAATATGAATCATGAAATATCTACTTCTCTGAAAACTCTTTTAGAAATACTTAAAGAACCTAACAAGCTAAGCTCTATCAATTTTAAAAACTTATAAAAAAGATAAGAATTATTAGAATTACAACAGAGTAAAGCCCTGCTACTACGTCATCTAAAATTACACCAAATCCATTTTTTATCTTTTGGTCAATTTTATTAATTGGGTATGGTTTCCATATATCGAACAATCTGAATAAAACAAAAGAAATAAAAGTATATAAAATAAAAATACCCATATTGTTATTTTCTAAAAAACTATAAATAGTTAAAACTGGAATAGACTGTCCTATAAATTCATCTATAACTATTTCTTTAGCATCAATTTTTGAAAATAAATTTTTAAAAGCATCTATAGAATAAACAGAATATATGAATATAAAAACTACACCAAAAATTAAATAAATTATATTTATTTGAAAATTATAAAAAAAAATATAGATTGAACAAGTAGCAAACGAGGCAACAGTACCAGGCGCGTATTTTGAGTTACCCAAGCCCAACATAGTAAGTATTAATAAATTTAATTTTTCAATCATATTTAATTACTGAAATTATAACCTCAGAAGCTATAGCTTCTTCACGACCTATTACCCCAAGTTTTTCAGTTGTTTTTGCTTTAATATTTATACATTCCACAGGTATTTTGCATAACCTAGAAATATTTTTAATGATTTTGTTTTTAAATTTATTAATTTTAGGAGTTTCGGTAATTATATTTACATCAAGGTTATTAATTTCGTAATTTTTATTTTTAATTTGATCAATGACTACTTTTATAAGTTTTGATGAACTTATATCTTTAAACCTTTTATTCTTGTTAGAAAATTTTTCTCCTATATCCCCCATTTGGCACGCACCTAGTATTGCATCAATTATTGCATGAAGAACTGGGTCTCCGTCTGAATGACCTAAAGTTCCAACAGAAGATGGAATTTTAACCCCACCTAAAAAAAGCTTTCTTCCCTTAACTAGTCTATGAACATCAAAACCAATACCAATTTTTAAATTAGACTTGCAAATATCTTTAAGAAGATCGAGGTCATCTGTATTTGTAATTTTAAAATTTTTTTTTTCTCCATTTATGAATTTAATTTTATTATTACTTTCTATTAACGACAGATCATCATCTGCATGTGTACCTTTATTTTTTTTATGTAGATTAAAAATTTCTTTAATATTAAAACATTGAGGTGTTTGAGTTAAAAAAAAATTATTTCTTTTTAAATTTTTAAATTTATTTTTTTTATTTCTTTCTTTTAATGAGTCTTGTAATTCTAAAACTGGAATTACTACAAGATTTTTTTTAGATTCAACACAAATTTTTTTTATTAAATTTTTTGAAAAATTAGGCCTTGCCGCGTCATGGATTAAAACTTTTTTAATACCTTTTTGCTTTTGCAAATAACTTAATGCATTATAGGTAGACCGCTCTCTAGTACTGCCTCCGCAAATAATAATAACATTTTTGAGGTTAATTTTTTTTAAATATTTTAAATGTTTTTTGTTATAAACAATAATTATTTTTTTGAATTGTTTAAATTGCTTAATTTTATCAATTGATATTTCGATAAGAGTTTTCCCTGCTATTTTGTGGTACGGTTTAGGCAGATTGGATTTAAATCGACTGCTTTCTCCACCGGCAAGTAAAATAAAAGAATATCCCATTGAGTAAGATTATATTATGTTTATATAAATTATTGGTATTTTTATATGTTTAATAAATTAAAAAATTTTAAATTAGTTATCATACTTTCTATTATTTCTATTGGGCTATGTATACTTACATTTTTAGCCTTTATTAATCCAAAATTTTTATTTTTAAATATTAATTTACAATCTTTATTAGTTTTAGATACATTTTTGCTTATTGCTTTTTTATTTATAATATCTAAAAAAAGTTTAAGCTTATATTTTTCAGCAAAAAAAAAGAAAGTTGGTTCACAAACAAGTTTACGCTACATATCTTTATTTACCTTATTTACTTTTATTCCATCTTTTCTTATTGCAGTTTTTTCTCTTTTTATTTTTAATTACGGACTTCAAAATTTTTTCAATTCTCAAATCACAAAAGCTGTAAATAGTTCATATGATGTTGCTAAAAATTATTTAGAGCAAAATAAAAAAACAGTTAGATCTGATGTTTTTCTAATGAGCGTTGGTCTAAATAGAGCTTCAGCTTTATTTTATTCTTCTCCAAATAAATTTAAAAATATTGCAAGATCTGAGAAATTATTAAGAAGGGTAGACGATATTTTTTTAATTGATAGTTCAGCTAATATTATATTCTATGACGCGGATAGTGTTGAAAACTTTGTAGAACCCTCTGAGAATGAAATTAACAAAGCCCTAGAAGGATTTCCTGTATTAATTAATAACAGTATAGACAGCAAAACTTCAGCAATGATTAAATTAAATAGTTTAATTGACACTTATTTATTTATATCAAGAAATGTTGATCCTGAAATTATTAGATATTTAGGTGAAACTCAACAAGCTGTTAATTTTTATTACACCATTGAAAATAAGCAACTTGGTATAAAAATAACTTTTGCAATTATCTATATTTTAGTTGTAGGATTACTATTATTCATTTCAACAATTGTAGCAATTGCTTTTGCGGATAGGCTTACAACACCTATTGTCAACCTAATCACAGCCTCTAATAATATCAGCAAAGGTATTTTAGATAGTAAAGTTCCAGAATCTGCAAGCGATGAAGAATTTCTAATGTTAAATAAAAATTTTAACAACATGATAGAAAGATTAAAAAAACAACAAGATAAACTTTTAACAGCAGAACGTTATTCTGCCTGGGAAACAGTTGCTAGAAAGCTTGCTCATGAAATAAAAAAATCCTTTAACACCTATTCAGCTATCAATTGATAGACTTCAAGAAAAATTTTATAAAAAAATTACAGAAGGACAAGATGAGTTTAAAAATTATTTAAATACAATCAATAGACAAATCAAAGATATAGAAAATTTAGTTAATGAGTTTTCAAGCTTTGCAAGAATGCCGAGTCCAATTTTTAAAAAAATTGAAATAGATCTTGTTGTAAAAAAAGCTGTAGATTTTTACAAAATGTCTTCCAAAAATGAAATTTATGTAAAATCAAACAAAAAAAAATTTACTATTTATGGAGATGAAGAACAATTATATAGAGTTTTTATAAATCTTTTAAAAAATTCGGAAGATTCAATTTTGGAAAGAAAGGAAAAAGACAAGCTTTTTAAAGGTAAAATAAATATAGAAATTAATCAAAATAATCATTATATAAACTTACTATTAATTGATAATGGTGTAGGTATAAACGATATCTCCAAAATAATGACACCATACTTTACAACAAAGAAAGAAGGAACGGGTCTTGGCCTTCCTATAGTAAGTAAAATAATCAATGAACACAAAGGTGAATTTACGATTTCTAACAATAATCCAGGTGTAAAAGTTTTGATTATATTTCCACAAATTAATTAAATGAATAAAGAAATTTTAATAATAGATGACAATCCAGACATACGTTTTTTGGTCTGCAATATCCTGAAGGAAAAAGGGTACATTGTAAGATCTGCTGCAAATTACGAACAGGCTATTAATGAAATAAATACCAAAACGCCAAGTTTAGCTATTATAGATATTAAATTAGATAAGGGTGATAAAGACGGTATCGATTTATTAAAATTAATAATGAACAAGGACAAGTCTTTACCCGTAATAATGATTTCTGGACACGCTAACGTTCAAGTAGCTGTAGAAGCAATTAGAATAGGAGCTTACGAATTTGTTGAAAAACCTTTTACTTCCGAGAAATTATTAAACTATGTAAAACGAGCTCTAGAAGTCACCCACATAAAAAAAGAAAAAAATAATGCTGAAAATAAATTATTTCATTCATTTGATCTTGTTGGAAAAAGTGCTGAAATTTTAAAAATTAAGAAAACTATAGAAAAATTAGCTGCAGCAGAAAGCAGAATTTTAATTACAGGTCAAACAGGGACAGGAAAAGAACTTGTAGCAAGAAAAATACACAAAAACTCCTCTAGAGCCGATAACCCATTTGTAGTTTTCAATGCAGCTCTACTACAAGAAGAAAAATATGAAAAACAACTTTTTGGTGAAGAGTATGAAAATGGTAATATTGATTACGGCGTTTTAGAAAAAGCAAATCATGGCACTTTACTTTTAGACGAAGTTTCAGAAATACCTTTTAAGATACAGTCAAATATTTTAAGAATACTCATTGATCAAAAATTTAAAAGAATTAAAGGGACAAAAGAAGTTAATGTGAATATTCGTATTATTTCTTCTACGTCAAAAGATTTAAAAAAATTAATTCAAGAAAACAAATTTAGGGAAGATCTTTACCACAGAATAAATGTTGTACCCGTTCATATGCCTTTACTTCAATCAAGAACAGAAGACATCCCTTTGTTAATAAAATATTTTAGCAATAAAATTGCTGAAATTAACGGTGTGCAGGAAGCTAAAATAGATGGGAATAACGATTTATTATATAGCTATAATTGGCCAGGTAATGTTAGAGAATTAAGAAACTTAATAGAAAGAATAACCATTCTTTCTATACATGAGGATAAAAAAGATACCAATAAGTTGCTTACAGATATTTTAAAAGATAATCCAGAATCCTTAAATGACAATCATAACTTATTAAACAATACTTTATCGTATCCACTTAAAGAAGCTCGAGAACAGTTTGAAACAAACTACTTAACCTCTCAGTTAAAAAAAAATAACGGAAATATATCTAAAACAGCTGATTTTATAGGCATGGAAAGATCAGCACTCCATAGAAAATTAAAATCTTTAGGTATAAAAGGTCTCAATTAATCATGAATATAATTATATGTGGAGCCGGCAAAGTCGGTATTTCAATAAGCAAACAACTATCTGCACAAGCACATTCTATTACTGTTATTGATCAGTCATCCGAAGATATAAAAAAAATAAATGAAACTCAAGACGTAAAAGGAATAGTGGGCAGAGCAACTTTCCCTTCAGTGCTCGAAAATGCTGGTGCTGCTAATGCCGACATGATTATAGCAGTAACAAAAAACGACGAAACTAATATGATCATTTGCCAGTTAGCACACAGTTTATTTAATGTTAACAAAAAAATTGCAAGAATTAGAGCTAAAGAATTTTTAGAAGGTAGGTGGAGTAAGCTGTATAATAAATCTAATTTACCAATAGATGTTATTATTTCACCAGAAATGGAAGTTGCAAAATCCCTCTTTAGAAAATTAGAAGCTCCAGGAGCGCTTGATAATGTACCTTTTGCAGGCGACAAGATTAAAGTTTTAGAAATTGCAGTTAAAAAAGATTGTCCAACTATTAATATGTCTTTAAAAAATTTAACTGAAAAATTCCCAGATTTTAAAGCTAATATTCTTGCGGTAGTTAGAAAAGATAAATTTATTTTTTTAAAAAAGAATGATAAATTACTAGAAGGCGACAAAGCGTATGTAGTAGTCAGCACTGATCAGCTCACACAAATTTTGAAAGCTTTTGGACACGAAGAAAAGACCGCAAAAAAAATACTTATTGTAGGAGGTGGTAATATCGGTTTAAATTTAGCCAAGCTACTAGAATCAAACTTTGATGGCGCTAGAGTTAAAATAATAGAAAAAGACAAAGAAAGAGCAGAAGTAATAGCTACCGAACTAACTTCTTCAATTGTAATTTGTGGAGATGCTCTTGATGAAGAAATACTTAAAGAAGCAAATATCGAAGAGACAGAAACAATACTAGCATTAACCAATGACGATGAAGATAACATTATGGTTTGCGTATTGGCTGAAAAATATAGTCCAACAAAACGTACTATCGCTATAGTAAATAAATCTAATTATAGTTTGTTACAAAAATCATTAAATATTGACGATCTTGTTGACCCGCGAATGACTACTGTGTCTAGAATAATGGAACATGTTCACAAAGGAACGATCGAGACAGTTTATTCAGTGCAAGATGGTGAATACGAATTTATTGAAGCTGAAATTTTAGAAAAATCTGAACTACTTAATAAATCTATAAAAGATACAAATTTACCCGAGCATATAAGAATAGGAGCTGTCTTGAGAGCTAATAAAGTTGTTATACCTAGATCAGATTTTATTTTTGAAAAGGATGATCTGGTTGTATTTCTTGCTAAAAGAGAACTATTAAAAGAAGTTGAAAGTATTTTTAGATTAAGTTCTATATAGAAATGAATTTTAAAGGCATTTCTTATTACCTGCATTTATCATGTTACCCAGTATCTATTCTATCTTTTTTTAATATTTTATATTCTTCATATTTTGATCACTATCTAAATTTAGATTCTTATTTATTAACCTTAGTTATTTCACTGTTATCTGCCTTAATTTTTTATTTTATAAGCAAAAATGCTGAAAAAAATATTAAGTTTTATGAGCAATTATTTTTAATATTTTTAGTCTATTTTTTTGTTTCTCTCTTAATCTCTATTCCATATTATTTTAGTTATTATCAATTAACATTTGTTGATTCATTTTTTGAAGCTGTATCAGGTTTGACAACAACGGGGTTCACTATTTTTACTAATGTTAAAATTTTAGATCCAACATTAATTATTTGGAGATCTTCATCACATTGGATAGGCGGTTTATTCTTCTTAATTTTTTTAATACTTATTTTCTCAAATTTTAAAAAAGAATATAAGTTAACGCATTTAGCTCATAATCCCGATAAAGCTACCAATCTTTTTAAAGATACAAATAAAATTATAACAAAGGTTTTTTTTCTTTATTTCTTTTTAACTAGTTTAATTTTTATCTTGTTTACATTTTCTGGTATTAGACTTTTTAATAGTTTTAATTTAGCGATGACCATTAGTTCTACAGGTGCTTTTTTGCCAACCAATGAATTATCTAATCTTATTAAAACACCCGCGCAAAGTATTATATTAGCTATGGGGTTAACATTTTCTGCTTTGAATATTTATTTTTTTTATAGTCTTTTTACTAATTTAAATACTTTAAAAAAACATTACGAAGATATTGCGATTTTAATAGCAGCAATTTTTTTTAGTTTAGTGCTTTTTTTTTCAATTGGTAAAACTACATATTTAATTATTTTTACAAACGTTGTAAGTAGTATAAGTAACTCAGGATTAAGCTCTTATAACCCACCTAATAATTTTTACTTGTTCTTTATTTTTTTAACTATTATTGGGGGGTCAGTTATCTCAAATTCTTCTGGAATTAAATTTATAAGAATATATATACTTTTTAAATCATCAGTTCTTGAAATTTTTAAACTTGTTTCTCCTAACATTGTTCTAGATCAAAGTATTTTAAAAACTGAACATAAAATTAATAATGAAAATATAAATTCATCTTTTTTGATTTTTATTTGTTTTTTTATAAGTATTTTTTTATTATCGAGCGTATTATCAGCAGAAGGAATTAATTTTGAAAATTCTTTTAAACTATCTATTTTAGCTATTACAAATACTGTCAATTCCAGTTTATACGGTATAGAAGAAATTTATTTTTCTAATTTATTTACATCATCTAAATTTTTTTTAATTTTATTTATGGTTATAGGAAAAATTGAGCTATTATCTCTTTTATTAATTGTTAAAAAAGTCATTCGTAGGAATTAATTTTATGTCTAAGATTGTTATAATCGGAGCAGGTGCAATGGGTACAGCCTTCTCATTTCCATGTCTAGACAACAATCATGATATTAATATTGTAGGAACTCATTTAGAGAATGATTTTATTGACTCGGTTTTAAAAAATAAAAGGTTACATCCCGGTCTTAATACAAATATTCCAAAGAGTATAAATTTAATTAAATACAAAAATTTTGATACAATTTTAAGTACTGGCGTAGACTTAATAGTTTTAGGCATTAGTTCAAAAGGTATCGAATGGGTTTCAGATCAACTTCATCGTGTTTTTAAAGACAAAAAACTTCCCAATTTGCTTATGCTAACCAAGGGCTTGAGCATCCACAAAAACAATTATGAATTATTGGTAGACAAATTAGAGAGACTGCTATTTACCAAAGGAATTCTGGAAGTAAATATTTCTGCTGTTGGTGGACCGTGTCTTGCAACGGGTTTGGCTAACAGGGTTCACAGTAGCGTAGTTATTGCAAATAAAGACATTATAGTTGCAAAAAAAATTGCTGCATTATTAAACACCAGTTATTACCACACATCTTTTTCTGATGATTTAAATGGTGTTGAAGTTTCAGCCGCAATTAAAAATATATTTTCAATGGCTGTAGGAGCAGCTAAAGGTCTTTGTAGCAATAATATTTCTGATGATGTCAGAGAAAAAAATTATTTAAACACAGCTTCAGCTCTAATTAAACAATCAGTTCAAGAAATGGAAATTTTTGTAGAATATTTAAAAGGAAAAAAAGAAACTGTTAAAGGCTTAGCTGGACTCGGAGATTTATATGTTAGTTCTGGAGGAGGTAGAAATAGTTTAATGGGGTCTTACATAGGGGAGGGTATGACATTTTCTGAGGCAAAAAAAATAAAAATGCCTAAAGTCACCGTTGAGGGAGCAGATCTAGCAATGGAAATTGGAAAAAAAGTTAATGAAGATTTTGACAAAAAAAAACTACCTTTAATGCTTGGTATGATCAACGCTATAATTAAAAATAAAAAATTAGAATTAGACTGGCAATATTTTAATTAACAATGAAAAAAGATAAAAACTTTATTATTTCAATAGACCAAGGAACCACATCAAGCAGATCCATACTTTTTGACCTAAAAGGACAACCGGTTTATTCTTCAAAAAAAGAATTTACTCAATATTTTCCAAAAAATGGATGGGTAGAACATGATCCCGAGGAAATATGGAACACTACTAAAAAAACTTTAATTGACGTTATTAATAAAAGTAAAAAACTTAAAGGCAATATTTTAACCATTGGTATTACGAACCAACGAGAGACAACAGTTTTGTGGGACAAAAAAACTGGCAAAACTGTATATAACGCTATTGTTTGGCAAGACAGAAGACAAGAAGAATTTTGTAAAAAATTAAGAAAACAAAATAAAGAAACTCTTATTTTTAATAGAACCGGATTACTAATCGATTCTTACTTTTCTGCAACAAAAATAAAATGGGTTTTAGAAAACGTTCCTTTAGCTAAAAAACTAATGAAGAAAAAACAATTACTTTTTGGAACTATTGATAGTTTTTTAATCTGGCGCCTTACACGCGGTAAAGTTCACGCAACTGATGCAACAAATGCAAGCAGAACAATGATTTATAATATTGTCACTAATAAATGGGACGATAGTATTCTAAAACTTTTAAAAATAGAAAAACATATTTTACCTATAGTTAAAGACTGTGCTGACGATTATGGTCATACAGATTCCTCTATTACAAGAAAACCAATTTCTATAACTGGAGTTGTTGGTGATCAACAGTCAGCATCAATTGGACAGTGTTGTTTTGAACCAGGTTCTTTAAAAAGCACTTATGGAACAGGTGCATTTGTTTTACTTAACACTGGAAATAAAATTATATATTCAAAAAATAGACTTTTAACTACCATAGCTTATCGTATTAAAGGAAAAACTACTTATGCCATGGAAGGTTCAATATTTATAGCTGGAGCAGGTGTTCAGTGGTTAAGAGATAAACTAAAGTTTTTTAAAAAAGCCTCAGAAACAGAAAGTATTGTTAAATCATTAAAGGAAAATAAGGGTGTTTATTTAGTTCCTGCTTTTACAGGTCTCGGTGCTCCTTATTGGGACGCTAATGCAAGGGGTGTTCTGAGTGGACTTACAAGAGACACAGGACCAAAAGAAATTATTAGAGCTACAATCGAGTCTGTTGCTTATCAAACGTATGATTTATTTGAAGCTATGAAGCATGATGGGCTAAAACTTAAATTGGTTAAGATTGACGGAGGAATGGTAATAAATAATTGGTTTTCACAATTTTTATCAGACGTTGTTAATATAAAAGTTTTAAGACCAAAAACTCAAGAAACCACTGCTTTAGGAGCGGCATTCATGGCAGGACTTCAAATTGGTGTTTACAAATCTTTAAAAGATATTTCTACGAACTGGCATTTAGATAAAAATTTTACTCCTAAAATAAATTCAAAGGCGAGAAATAGTTTAGTGAAAGGTTGGTCTGCTGCAATTAAGAAAACACTAACTGATACAATCTAAAATTGTATTTATTTTACTTTAGCCCTACATTTTACTGCTAAATCAGCTTTACATAAAGTTTAATTTAAGTTTAAATCAATCTATTAACGACTAGTAAATCAATAATTAACTTCAACAAAGGATAAAAATGTTTAATAAACTTAAGACAATTTTTGCTGTTGCTGTTGCTTACTCCCTAGTAATTTCATCCGCTTACTCGGATGCAATTACTGACTTAGCTAAAGGTGAATTCAGTCTTTCAACTATTTCTGAAAAAGAAAGAGTTAAAGAAATGAAATGGTTCAAAGATGCTGCGAAGCCGTTCAAAGGAATGTCTATAAAAGTAGTTTCTGAAGGAATACCAACTCACGTTTATGAGTCAAAAGTTCTTACAAAGGCTTTTGAGGACGTAACTGGCATTAAAGTAACGCATCAAATAATAGGTGAAGGTGACGTGGTAATGGCTGTGCAAACACAAATGCAAACTAACGTTAGTATTTATGATGCATATGTTAACGACTCAGATTTGATTGGTACACACGCGCGTATGCAACAAGCTGTTAACCTAACTGACTGGATGAAAGGTGAGGGTAAAGATGTTACTTTACCAACTTTAGATCTTGAAGATTTTATCGGACTACAATTTACGACTGGTCCAGATGGAAATCTTTATCAGTTACCAGACCAACAATTTGCTAACCTTTATTGGTTTAGAAAAGATTGGTTTGACAGACCTGAAATCAAAAAAGCATTCAAAGCTAAACACGGTTATGAGCTAGGTGTACCAGTTAACTGGTCCGCTTATGAAGATATCGCTGCTTTCTTTTCAAACGATGTTAAAGAAATTGATGGTGTTAGAATATACGGTCACATGGACTACGGTAAAAGAGCTCCTGACTTAGGTTGGAGAATGACTGATGCTTGGCTATCAATGGCTGGCGGTGGAAGTAAAGGATTACCTAATGGAGTACCAGTAGACGAATGGGGAATAAGAATGGAAAAAGGTTCTTGTAACCCTGTTGGAGCTTCTGTAACAAGAGGTGGAGCTACTAACGCACCTGCTGCTGTTTACGCAATTAGAAAATGGGATGAATGGTTAAGAGCTTACGCACCGCCGGAAGCTGCAACTATGGACTTTTATCAGTCTCTACCATCTCTATCTTCAGGTAACGTCGCTCAACAAATTTTCTGGTACACAGCTTTTACAGCTTCTTTAGTTGGAAAAAGCGATACTAATAAAGTAGTTGATAAAGATGGTATGCCGTTATGGAGAATGGGACCATCACCAAAAGGACCATATTGGGAAGAAGGCATGAAGCTTGGATATCAAGACGTTGGATCATGGACTATGTTTAAGTCTACTCCAGTTGATAGAAGAAAAGCTGCGTGGTTATACGCTCAATTTACAGTTTCAAAAACTGTATCTCTTAAAAAAGCTGACGTTGGTTTAACATTTGTAAGAAAAAGTACTGTTAACCACAAGCACTTCACTAAGAGAGCGCCTGAATTAGGTGGACTTATTGAGTTCTATAGATCTGACAACAGAAATGTTTGGTCACCAACTGGTATCAACGTTCCAGATTATCCGAAACTTGCACAATTATGGTGGCAACATATCGGTGAAGTTAACTCTGGCACATTTACACCACAACAAACTATGGATCGTCTTGCAACAGAGATGGACTTAGTTATGTCTCGTATGGAAGCTGCTGACAAAGGTAGTAACGCTTACGGTGGCTGTGGACCAAGATTGAACAAACCAAGAGAAGCGTCTTATTGGTTAAATCAAAAAGGTTCACCAAAAGCTAAAGTTGACGAGAAACCTCAAGGAAAAACAGTTCCATTTGCGAAAGCTTGGAATTAATTAAGAGGTTAATCTAAATTTAAAAGGGGGCATTTATTGCCCCCTTTTTTTAAAACCAAATTCCAAAAATTATTATGAGTCTAGAGTTAAAAAATATTGAAATGAAAGTGGGGGTTGAGACTTACATTCATGAAACTAATCTTAAATTAGAAAAAAATACTATTAATATATTGTTAGGTTCAACATTAGCTGGCAAAACTACTCTTATGCAGATTATGGCCGGACTTCTTAAACCCACTAGTGGTGAAATCTGGTTTAACGAAAAAAATGTTACAGGCTTAAAAGTTCAAGGACGAAATGTTTCTATGGTCTATCAACAGTTTATTAATTACCCAAATTTTACAGTTTATGAAAACATAGCATCGCCATTAAAGATTATAGGAGTAAACCCTAGTGAAATAAAAGAGCGTGTGGGTAAAGTTGCTGAATTATTAAAATTATCTCCTATGCTAGATAAAAAACCAGATGAACTATCGGGTGGACAACAACAAAGAACAGCATTAGCGAGAGCGTTAGTGAAAGATTCTGATTTAATCTTATTAGATGAACCTTTGGCTAACCTAGATTTTAAGTTACGAGAGGAACTTAGAGAAGAACTTCCTAAATTATTTGAAGATAGAGAGTGTATCGTAGTTTACGCAACTACAGAACCAACCGATGCATTAATGATGGGCGGTAATACTGCAACTTTACTTAAAGGAAAAGTAATTCAATATGGAAAAACGTTAGACGTGTACAATAATCCTCACAACTTAAGCTCAGCTGAAGTTTTTAGTGAACCGCCTTTGAATATTACTGATATTCAGAAGATTGGTGATACGTGTTCATTTTTAGATAATAGTGCCAAATGGAAAACGAAAATGAACATTAGAGACGGATACTATAAAATTGGAATTCGACCTCATAACGTTACAGTTAAAAAAAATGGAGGTAATTCAGTCGAAATTAAAGGTAAAATTTTAATTTCAGAATTAAGTGGATCTGAAAGCATAATACATTTTAAGAATGGAAAATTTAATTGGGTTTCTTTATCTAGTGGCGCGCACCAAATAAATGTAGGTGAAGAAATGAAACTTTACATGAATGTAGATGAGTGTTTATTTTTTGATCAAAGTGACAGGCTGGTAAAGAATGTCTAAAGTTACGTTAAAAAACTTAAGCCATAGTTACTTAAAGAAACAAGAAAAAGATTCTGATTTTGTTCTCACTAACATTAATATTGATTGGAACGACGGCGGTGCCTATGCTTTGCTAGGTCCTTCAGGTTGCGGAAAAACTACGTTATTGAATATTATCTCTGGTTTATTAGTCCCAACTAAAGGTAAAGTTTTATTTAATGATAAAGACGTCACACAATTGAATCCTGTTCAAAGAGATATTGCGCAAATTTTTCAATTTCCTGTTATTTATGACACGATGAGCGTTTACGACAACTTAGCTTTTCCATTAAGAAACAGGGCTTTGTCTGAATCAGAAATAGATTCTAAAGTTAGAGAAATTGCGGAAATGTTAGAATTAACTTCTACCTTAAACAATAGAGCATCAGGTTTAACAGCTGATGGAAAACAAAAAATTTCTTTAGGTCGTGGTTTGGTTAGATCAGATGTAAATGTAATTATGTTTGATGAGCCACTAACGGTGATTGATCCTCACTTAAAATGGGTTTTAAGATCAAAATTAAAAGAACTTCATCAAAAAATTAAAAGAACAATGATCTATGTTACTCACGATCAAACCGAGGCTTTAACTTTTGCCGATCAAGTTGTTGTTATGCATGAAGGTCGAATTGTTCAAACCGGAACACCAATTGAACTTTTTGAAAAACCAAAACATACATTTGTAGGTCATTTTATTGGTTCACCTGGCATGAATCTACTACCATGTAAAATTACTAATGGAGAGATTAATTTAGCAGGTCAAAGAATTGCAAGCAACACAAGTATAAAAAAAACTAATTTTAACAAAACACAAGTTGGTATTAGACCAGAGTTTATCAATTTTTCCAAAGATGGTATTCCTGCTAAAGTTTTAAAAGTAAATAATATAGGAAGACACAAAATAGTTGATGTTGAAACTGGCGGTGGAAAAATTAAAATTTTATCAAACCCTCAAGATGAAATACCAAGTGGAAGTGCTTTTGTAACTTTTAATCAAAAATATACTTACGCTTATGGAGACGATTGGATTATTGAATAATGAATAAAACTCTAAATCAAAAAGCCTGGTTTTTCGTAATTCCTGTGTTTGTACTTGTTGCTTTCAATGCAGTAGTCCCATTAATGACAGTTGTTAATTATTCTTTCCAAGAAACTTTTGGTAGCAATGTTTTTACCTGGGAAGGAACAAGATGGTTTAAACAAATTTTACATTCAGAAAGATTTCATGCTGCACTAGGAAGGCAATTTCTATTTACTTTTATTATTCTTTTAATTCAATTACCATTAGGGATAGCCATTGCTTTAACCATGCCAAAAAAAGGCTGGGGTGTTCCTGTTTGCTTAATCTTAATGTCAATGCCACTACTGATACCTTGGAATGTAGTAGGGGCTATGTGGAATATTTTTGCTTTACCAGAAATTGGTTTTCTTGGTCATTCATTAAATTCTTTAGGCTTTGATTACAATTTTACACAACAAGTTGGCGATGCTTGGTTTACGACAGTCTTAATGGACGTCTGGCACTGGACCTCTTTGGTAGTTTTATTGTCTTATGCTGGATTAAATTCTATTCAACCTGCTTACTACCAAGCAGCAGAAATAGATGGAGCTAGCAGATGGGATATTTTTAGATATATAGAACTTCCTAAAATGAAGAAAGTTTTAACATTAGCTATTCTTTTGAGATTCATGGACAGCTTTATGATCTACACAGAACCTTTTGTTTTAACAGGAGGAGGTCCTGGAAATTCTACAGTCTTTTTATCTATTGATTTAGTTAAGATGGCTTTAGGTCAATTTGATTTAGGTCCTGCGGCTGCGATGTCACTTATTTATTTTTTTATCGTACTTCTGGTCTGTTGGATTTTTTATAATTTAATGATGAAAGATGAGGCAAAATAATGAAAAAATTTAAATGGCTGGTGCCAACTATTTATA
>CAJQSV010000003.1 GCA_905616445.1 uncultured Pelagibacteraceae bacterium | reverse complement strand
CTGGTTTTTTATCCATTAGACAAAATGAATTAGATGCTGCAAAAACTTTGAATTTTAATTTAACTCAACAAGTTAAATACGTAATATTACCTCATATTATGAAAGTTCTTTTTCCACCACTTTCAAATCATTATATTATTATGACACTTGGCACATCAATGGCAGCTATTTTTGGCGTAGAAGAACTTACTGGAAGAGCATTTAATATTAACTCTGAAACATTTAGGTCAGTTGAAATATTTTCTCTTACAGCGTTAGTTTATATTGCTATCACTTTTATAGCTACCTTCTTACTTGCTATAATTGGTCGTTATTTTTTTAAAGCTAAAATTAGGATCATTCAATAATGGAAAGATTAATAGAAGAAATACCTAGTTTTTTTACCATATGGAATATAATTTTTTTAGCAAAGGCTATGGGAGTTACATTTTTGTTAACCGCGATAGGTTGTTTGGTTGGTTTTAGCATGGGGCTATTACTAGCAGTTTTTAGAAAAACAAAAACTATTCTTTTATTACCACTAAGAATTTTTATTATTTTATATACTGAAATGTTTAGGAGAATACCTTTTTTAGTTTCATTATTGTTAATGTTCTATATTTTTATGATTTTTCAAATTTCAGATAATCTATTCATAATTGCTACTATAACGGTTTGTTTAATCGCAACAGCATATATCGGTGAAATAATCAGAAGCGGTATCGAGTCGATCAACCAAACTCAATGGGACGCTGCACGTGCAATGAATTTTACATATTTTCAAATATTGAAAGAGGTGATTTTTCCTCAAGCATGGAAAGTTATTCTGCCACCAGCATTTGGTTTTTTTATAATGTTTATTAAAGATACAGCCCTTGCATCTCAAATTGGTGTGATGGAACTCACGTTTGCTGCGAAGGTGTTGAATAATAAAGGATTTTCACCCTTATTATCTTTCGGATCTGTTTTAATTTTATACTTTATCTTGTCTTATCCGTTAGATAGATTTGGAAAACATATGGAGAAAAAACTTGCCACAAATAGAAATTAAATCTTTAAACGCTTACTACGATAAACTTCACGTTTTAAAAGATGTTGATGTGAAAGTCGAAAAAGGCGAGATTATTAGTCTTATTGGTCCATCTGGGTCTGGAAAAAGTAGCCTTTTAAAAATGTTAGTTGGACTTTTAGTGCCAAAATCTGGTGAGGTAAAAATTAACAATGAAACAATTAACTATGAAAACAAAAAAGATTTGAGAGTTGTAAGGGAAAAAATTGGGATTGTATTTCAGCAATATAATTTATTTCAAAATATGAATGTACTAAAGAATGTTTGTATAGCACCAACGAAAATTCAGAAAAGAGATCCAAAACAAGCGGAAGAACAAGCAGTTGAATTATTAGAAAAAGTTGGACTAAAAGATAAGTTAAAATCTTATCCAGATGAATTATCTGGAGGCCAACAACAAAGAGTGGCCATCGCAAGAGCACTTTGTCTTAATCCACAAATTTTACTCTTAGACGAAGTAACTTCTGCGTTAGATCCGGAATTAGTTCAGGAGGTTTTAGACTCAATTAGATTGCTTGCCTCAGAGGGCATGACAATGCTTATTGTGTCTCATGAGATGAGTTTTGTCAAAGAGGTGTCTAGTAAAGTAATATTTATGGACAATGGCTCTATAATTGAGGTTAACGATCCAAAATTAATTTTTGAAAGCCCAAAAGAAAAAAGAACATCTGATTTTGTTAGTAAAATCCTTAGAGATAAATGATAACAGAATTATTAAAAGGTTCAGTAGATAATCACATTCATTGCTGTCCCCATATAAACAAGAGAAGCACAAATATCTTTCAAGTAGTAGAGCAAGCTGAAAAATTAAGAATGCATGCAATTGGTTTAATGGATAATTTTTCGAATACATCAGGTTACGCATCTTTGATAGGAAAATACAAACCGAAATTAAAGTTAAAAATTTTTGGTGGTTTAATAATGGAGCCACCGTCAGGTGGAGTTAGCTATGAAAATG
>CAJQSV010000002.1 GCA_905616445.1 uncultured Pelagibacteraceae bacterium | reverse complement strand
AATCCCAACACACCTGTTGCGAGCTCAATTCTTTCTGCTATTCTTTTAGGCAACTCAACATCTTTAGCTAAATGTGAAACGAAACCTAAATACACAAATTTGCCATTAATGTTATTCTTTATACATTTTAAAATTTCTTCAAAATTTCCCTCACCTAAGCTGGCAAAAGGTAGATGGAAGTTTTTAATTTTAGATTTTAAAAGTGCAGGATAAACATCTTGAAAGTTAGAGTAGTTGTGGTTTGTAAAATTGTCTGCACCAAAACAAGTGTGAAGAGTAACTTTATTCAACTCTTCAGGACTTAATTGAGCACAAACTAAATCTACTAATCCAACCATGTCATTTAAAACTTTTCCAGTTTTATCGACTTTCATTGCATAAGTTGCCTCAGTCATATCCATACCAACTTCAGTAGCACCAGACGCTATACATTTCTTAATATCTTTTGCACATTCATTAACAAGATCTTTTATGAACTGATCTTTTGGATATCCTGGAATTTCATCTTTATAGATTAATGAAACTGCAGAAGGAGCAATCACTGTCGCTTTAAATGCTTTCTTTGAATATTTTTTCAAAGTTGAAAGCCATTCATCACCATAGTGCGCAAATTTAAAAGGAGTTTGTTCTTTCTGAAGAACAGCCATCTCTCTAGCATGGTGACCCTCAAATTCAATTGTAAATCCTTTTCGACCTGATTGATTTGGTTTTCCCAATTTAATAAATCCTTTTTCTAAAAAGTAAGTTAAAAAATTAGGCTTTTCGACTTCACCTGTTGTGATGATAGGATTACCATCTATCTTTTCATATTCAGTAACTACATCTTTGATTTCAGCGTCAATTAACTTATCTAATTCTGGTTTTTTTAAATTACCATCGTCAAACGCATTGTAAGCTTCTTGTAGTTTAGGTGATCTTGGTAGACTCCCTACCGGTGTTTGTTTTATCATTCTTCTCCTATTTCCGGAGAAGAGTGAACAAAAAATTTAATAATTCTATTCATCTTCTCCTTTTTAGTACTTCGGCAAAATGCCAGGCGTACAATATGGTTCAAATACCCGGTTTCTAATTGAAATTTTCAAAAAAAAACCACCGACTAAAGCGGTGGTCATTAAGAATGATCGCTTTAGCAGGATTTATAAAGCGCTCCGCAATTTGTTTTAAATCAGCGCTAATTAATTTATATCAGCAGATATAATATTTTGTCAACTATTATTTAACTGAAAAAATTACTGTTAAATAATCTTATTTAATTCTTCTTTTAAAAAAATAGCTATTTGTTTCATGCCAAACATTCCTACATTTTTTTCAGCAACTGAGTTGTAATTTGTATTAGTATTCACGTCGTAAGTGTAATGAACACCTTGAACATCAGTCATATATTCAATGCCAGCAATCTCGATTTCATTTTGTTGTAAAAATTTAATATAATTAGTTAATTCTGGGTTTTTATATTCTTTAATAATCATAAATTTATTTCCATCAGGGTTTGTTGGGCAAAATTGTTCTTCAATATTACAAACATCAGCAGGGCATAATTCAAAAGATTCTGACGCATCAACTTGAACTGTGTAAAAGAATTTAGAATCTATGAACTCTACTCGATGAATAACTTTAGGATCTGCTTCTATATAATCTTGTAGAATTGTTATTCCGTCTACTGAATCTTCAAAGTTTGAGCCACTTACATAATTCTTCAATTCGTCTTTGTTCTTAAAGAGCTTAACACCAAGGCCTCTTCCAGCCCTGTTGTGCTTAGTTATAAAAGGTTTTGAAAAATGTTCAGCAGCTTTTATTATTTGGTCTTTATTATTACAATAAACAGATTTTGGTGTTTTAATTCCAGCTTCATTTAGACGTAAATATTGAAGTGATTTACTAATCTCTAGAGCTAGGGCATTTCCATTATTAATTATTCTCTTTTTATGATTTTTTAACCAGTTTAAAATAGTTGCTGTAAACTCAGGAGCATAACGGTGTCCTCTTACATGGGAACTTGCACTCATTCTGTTATAAAAAATTCCTTCTGGTGGATTTTTTCCCAGATCAATATTAGCTTTTTCGACATGCCAGTCTTCAAACTCTACACCTAAGGCTTTAAGTTCTACCTTGAGAGGTAACGTCCATTCGTCATTTTCGTGAATTATATAAGCCTTCATTTAAGCGACTATTACAGTGAATTATTTAGTTAAAGTTTTTAATTCCATCACATTTCCATGTGGATCTTCTATGAAAAACGTTTGTTGCTCTTCTTCTTTGCCTTTAAATCTTGTGTAAGGCTCATCTAAATATTTAATATTGTTTGCTTTTAAGTTTTCTTTAATTTTTTCAAATATTTCTTTTTCTAAATGCACTCCAAAGTGAGGTATGGAAACTGAACCCATATCAACGTCATGTCTTTCTCTTGGAAGTTTTGTTTGAGTTTTGTGAAGTGTTAACTCATTACCCCAAAAATCAACATCTACCCATTTGCCCTCTTCTCTATTGCCAAGTGTGCAGCCAAGTATATTTTCATAAAACTTGGTTGCGATACTCAAATCACCTGCAGGGATAGCTAAATGGAATGGGTTACTCATAATATGATGTTTTTATAAAGAGATCTTTTAATTTTGCAAGTAGTCATTATATACATACAAGAATGATAAATTATTTAAACTCAATAAAATCAAGAGATCCAGCAGCAAAATCAACTATTAGCTTAATTTTGACTTATCCTGGGATCAAAGCAGTATTTTTTCATCATATTTCACGCTTCTTTTATTTAGCGGGATTCGATTTACTTGCTCGTATTATTTCTCAAACCTCAAGATTTTTTACAGGGATTGAAATACATCCTGGTGCAAAAATAGGAAAAAATTTATTTATAGATCATGGCATGGGTGTAGTGATCGGTGAAACTTCAATTATTGGAGACAACGTAACTATTTACCACGCAGTAACACTTGGTGGAATATCTCCGAGTATAGATACTGAATTACAAAGAAATGAAAAAAGACATCCTACAATTGGTAACGATGTGGTTATTGGATCAGGTGCGCAAATAATTGGACCTGTTATAGTTGGTAATTGCGCAAGAATAGCAGCCAACGCAGTTGTAGTTAATGACGTTGCAGAAAACACAACAATGGTTGGGGTTCCTGCAAAAGCTATAAAAGTAGGAAATAAAGGAAAATTCAGACCGTATGGAGTTGATCAAAAAGTAAAAGATGAGCAATAAAGACTGGGATCCTGATTTAACACCAGAACAAAATCATATTTTAAAACAAGAGGGAACAGAATCTCCTGGCTCTAGTCCTTTAAATCAGGAAAAAAGAGAAGGTTCATATTATTGCATTGGGTGTGGAACAAAACTTTTTGAATCTAAAACAAAATATGAAAGTGGATCAGGCTGGCCATCATTTTATGACGCCGTACCTGAAGTTTTTGAAATTAAAACTGATATGCATATGGGCTATCCAAGAACTGAATATCATTGTAAAAAATGTGGAGGTCACCATGGACATATCTTTAAAGACGGTCCCAAACCAACTGGTAAAA
>CAJQSV010000001.1 GCA_905616445.1 uncultured Pelagibacteraceae bacterium | reverse complement strand
TATTTATATTGGTCTTAGCGCAGACGGCATCCACCATGGACATATTAAGCTTTTAGAGAAAGCTCGTGATTATGGTGAAATAATTGTTGGGCTTTTAACGGACGAAGCAATTGCAACGTACAAGAGGATACCATACCTAAAATATGAACAAAGAGAACAAATTTTGCTTAATCTAAAAGGAGTAAAAAAAGTAGTTCCTCAAAACAAACAGGATTATTCATATAATATTAAAATGATAAAACCAGATTTCATGATTCATGGAGATGACTGGAAGGTAGGGTACATGAAAGAGTTTAGAAAAAATTGTATCAAAGCTTTAAACTCATACGGAGGCAAGCTAATTGAAGTTCCTTATACCAAAGGTATTTCATCTTCTGCATTTATTAATCATTTAGATAGTACGTCAATCACAGCCGACATTAGAAGAGGAACCTTAAGAAGACTAGTTGAATCAAAAAAATTATCTAGATTTATAGAATCACACAGTCCTATTTCAGCAATAATAGCTGAAACAGCTTTCGTTAAGAAAAATGGAAAAAAAATTGGATTTGATGGTTTTTGGTCAAGTTCATTAACTGACTCAACTGCTTTAGGGAAACCGGACAACGAGTCTCTTTCATACACACAAAGAATGTCGGCAATAGATCATATTTTTGACGTAACCACCAAACCACTTATATTTGATGGAGATACCGGAGGTCAAATTGAACATTTAACCATGAAAATTAAAACAATGGAAAGATTAGGTATTTCTGCTGTTATATTCGAAGACAAAACTGGTTTAAAACAAAATTCTTTATTTGAAAATACTTCAAATCAAAAACAGGAAGACAGAATAATATTTGGAAAAAAATTAAACACAGCAAAGAAAGCTCAAAGAAGTGAGGAATTTATGGTTATAGCTAGAATAGAGAGTTTTATTTTGGGAAGTGGTTTAGACGATGCTTTGATAAGAGCAAAAACCTATGTTGACTCAGGTTCTGATGGAATAATGATTCACAGCAAATCTAATTCACCTAAAGAAATATTTATTTTTTCAGAAAAGTTTAAAAAAATATATCCCAATACGCCATTAGTTTGTGTTCCCTCAACTTACAATCAAGTAAAAGAAAATGAATTAGAAAATAACGGATTTAATATTGTGATCTACGCTAATCATATGTTGCGGGCAGCGTACCCTGCGATGAAAAAAGTAGCTTTAAAAATATTAAAAAACGGAAGATCAAAAGAGGCTAATAATGACCTCCAATCTATAAAAGAAATTTTAGAGTTAATTCCTGGAACAAAATAAATTTTAATGAAAACCTTGCTAAAGAAAATAAAAAAAATTTCTCTAAATGTAATAGAAAATAATTGAAATTGACTTAAAGATGATATTAATTATAAATCAATAAAACAGATTGGAAAACAATAATAATGAAAGCAGTTATTCTTTGTGGAGGGTTAGGAAAAAGATTTTCAGAAGAAACTATATACAAACCTAAACCAATGATATTAGTGGGTAAATTTCCAATACTATTTCACATTCTTAAGATTTATGAGAAACATGGTATAAACGATTTTATTCTTGCTCTTGGCTATAAAAGCGAAAAAATAAAAAAATTTTTTAATGCAAAAAATTTAAATAAATTAAACGACACTTATTATAAATATCTAAAAAAAAAACCAAAAGAATTAAATTGGAAAATTACTTTCTGTTATTCTGGATTAAAAACAATGACAGGCGGAAGACTATTGAGACTTAAACAGCTATTAAAAAAAGAAAAAAATTTTTTACTTACTTATGGAGATGGTTTGGCTAATGTAGACATTAAAAAATTAATTAAATTTCACATTAAACATAAAAAAATAGGCACGGTAACGGCTGTGACTCCATCAGCAAGATTTGGAGCTCTAGATATAGAAGACAAAAAAGTGAAATCTTTTTCTGAAAAACCACAATCTGGAGAAGGGTGGATTAATGGTGGTTTTTTTTGTTTTCAAAACAAGATTTTTAATTATTTAAAAAATGATAAAACTGTTTTAGAAGAAGATCCTCTATCAAAATTATCTAAACATAAAAATTTATACGCTTTTAAGCATCATAAATATTGGCAGTGCATGGATACAAAAAGAGATCATGATTTGTTGGTTAATCAATGGAAATCAAAAAAAATTTTATGGCTAAAGAATTAAAAGTAAATAGTAAAATTAAAGTAACAAACATTAAAAGGATTAATAATTCAAAGGGAGATTTATTTAAAATATTAAGTAGTAAAGATAAATTTTTTTATTTAAAAATATTTTGAGATTAATCTAAAAGGGTGTGTAGTTCAGTGGTAGAACGCTTCGTTGACATCGAAGAGGTCATAAGTTCAATTCTTATCACGCCCACCATAGATATTTTGATAAACTCATATTTATTTATTAAATTATCTATTTACATCATTACTTTAAGATTATATAAAGTCATGCCTGGTAATTATTGCGAAGGGGCCACACCCGATCCCATTCCGAACTCGGAAGTAAAGTCCTTCAGCGCCAATGGTACTTTGTCTTAAGACACGGAAGAGTAGGACATTGCCAGGCTAACAACTTGAATATTATGAAAATAGCAAGCTCACTTAAATCACTAAGAAAAAGAGACCTGAACTCTAAAATAGTCAAGCGTAGAGGAAAAATTTACGTAATTAATAAAAAAAATCCCAGATATAAAGCTCGCCAAGGTTAATCTAATGAGTGAACAAGAACATAAAAATACTTGGAATGGTTTTACTAAGCTTGTTTTATTTGGAACAGTAGGAATAATTCTACTCTTAGTAATTTTAGCCATAACTCTACTTTAAATTTACAATTTTAATAAATGATAGTTGGATCTATAAAAGAAGACATTAA
The DNA here is from genome assembly GCA_905616445.1 of uncultured Pelagibacteraceae bacterium. Lineage (GTDB taxonomy): Bacteria > Pseudomonadota > Alphaproteobacteria > Pelagibacterales > Pelagibacteraceae > Pelagilacustribacter. The sequence goes on along the minus strand of CAJQSV010000001.1, from coordinate 195,792 downwards.
TTTAGAAAAAAGAGTTTCAATTACTCCTGAAACTACCAAAAATATTATTGCTTTAGGTCTAAACGTTAGTTTAGAAAAAAATTATGCTGTACATTTAGGCATAGAAGACAAACAATATGAGGAAAATGGTGCAAAGTTTTATAGCAGCTCAAAAGAGGTAATTAATAATTCTAATTTAGTATTAAAAGTCAATTGTCCAGCTGATGGAGATATTAAAGCTCTAAAAGAGAAAACAATTCTTGTTGGAATTTTTAATCCATCAAATAATCAGGATAAGCTTAAAGAAGTATTAAAAAAAAATATCAATATTTTTTCGCTAGAACTTTTGCCACGTATTTCAAGAGCTCAATCAATGGATGTCCTCTCTTCACAGTCTAATCTAGCTGGATATAGGGCTGTAATAGAGTCTATTTATGAATTTGAAAAAGCAATCCCTATGATGATGACAGCCGCGGGAACAGTACCTGCAGCTAAAGTATTAGTTATTGGAGCAGGTGTTGCTGGACTACAAGCTATCGCAACAGCTAAAAGGCTTGGTGCGGTGGTATCTGCAACAGATGTTAGAGCTGCCTCAAAAGAACAAGTAGAAAGTCTAGGGGGAAAATTCTTGATGGTAGAGCAAGAAGAAAATTTAGAAACAGCAAGCGGTTATGCAAAAGAAGCAAGTGAAGAGTTTAAAAAAAAACAGGCTGATTTATTAAAAGAAGCAATGATTAAAAATGATATAGTAATTTGCACAGCTCTTATACCTGGAAGGCCCGCGCCAAGAATTTTAAATGAAGAACTTGTAAAGCTAATGAGACCCGGTTCAATTATATATGATTTAGCAGCTGAACAAGGTGGTAATTCAGCTTATTCAGAAGTTGATAAAATTAATATCATTAATGGCATAAAAATAATTGGCATTAAAAATTTAATGAATAAACTACCATCAACAGCCTCAAGTCTATATGCAAAAAATTTGTTTAGTTTTGTAAGAAATCTTTATAGTAAAGAAAAAAAAGAGTTTAACATTAACTTAGAAGATGAAATTATTTCTAAAACACTAATTAAAGAATAAAATTATGGAAATTGATCCTTTTATATTTAGACTTAGTATTTTTATTCTTTCAATATTTATAGGATATTTTGTTGTATGGAGCGTTACTCCGTCTCTTCACACTCCTTTAATGTCTGTGACTAACGCAATTTCTTCAGTGATAATAGTTGGTGCTATCATTGCATCTTTTAGTTCTTTAGATGGAATTAACATAACTTTTTCAAACATATTAGGATTCGTTGCAGTTACCTTAGCTGCGATTAATATTTTCGGTGGGTTTTTAGTTACACAAAGAATGTTGCAAATGTATAAAAAAAAAGAAAAAAAGAAAAATAAATAATGTCAGCTAATTTATCATCAATTTTATTTTTAATAACTGGGGTATTGTTTATCCTGGCGCTGAGAGGATTGTCATCCCCTGAAACTTCAAGAATGGGAAATTTTTTTGGTATAACGGGCATGATACTAGCAATAGTAGTTTCTATTTTATCTGTGAATATTTTTTTTAGTAACTTAATTTACTTTATTATTGCTCTTTCTATTGGTGGAATTATAGGCGGCATTATAGCATTTAAGATACCAATGACTGCTATGCCTCAACTTGTTGCCGGCTTTCATAGTTTAGTTGGGCTTGCAGCAGTGCTGGTTGCTATATCAGCTTACTATAGCCCAGACTCTTTTGGACTTGGCGCCTTTCAAAGTATCAAAACAGCAAGCATTATTGAGATGGGGTTAGGAGTGTCAATTGGAGCAATAACTTTTACTGGCTCAATAATTGCTTTCATGAAGTTACAAGGTTTAATGTCAGGATCTCCTATTACCTTTCCAGGACAGCATTATTTAAATGCTTTATTAGGAATTTTAATAATATCATTGATAGGTTATTTAATAATAAATCAATCTACACAAATTTTCTGGATGTTAATTATAGCTTCATTGCTTATTGGATTTTTGATTATAATACCAATTGGTGGTGCAGATATGCCAGTTGTAATATCAATGCTTAATTCTTACTCAGGATGGGCTGCTGCAGGGATTGGATTTACATTAGAAAATACTGCGTTAATAATTACTGGCGCATTAGTAGGATCATCTGGTGCAATCCTTTCTTATATAATGTGCAAAGGCATGAACAGGTCTTTCCTAAACGTTATACTTGGTGGATTTGGCACCGACAATTCATCTGGAAACACAAAAAAAACAACAGAACAAAAACCTGTTAAAAGTGGCAACGCTGAAGATGCAGCATTTTTAATGAAGAACGCTTCTTCTGTAATAATTGTTCCTGGTTATGGAATGGCTGTAGCCCAAGCACAACACGCTCTTAGAGAAATGGTAGATAAGTTAAAAAAAAATGATGTCAAAGTTAGTTATGCTATTCACCCTGTAGCTGGAAGAATGCCAGGACATATGAACGTATTGTTAGCAGAAGCAAACGTTCCTTATGATGAAGTTTTCGAACTTGATGATATCAATAATGATTTTGCTAATACAGATGTAGCATATGTGATTGGAGCAAATGATGTTACAAACCCTGCTGCAAAAACAGATTCTAAGAGTCCAATCTTTGGAATGCCAGTATTAGATGTTGAGAAATGTAAATCCGTTTTATTCATAAAAAGAAGTATGTCCCCAGGGTACGCAGGAGTAGACAATGAACTGTTCTATAGAGACAATACTCTAATGCTTTTTGCTGATGCAAAAAAAATGACAGAAGATATAGTCAAACATCTAGACTAATGAAAACAAAAATATTTTGTGATAGTGCTGATTACGAGACAATAAAGTTTTTTAATAATAAATCAATTGTTGATGGCTTTACAACCAACCCGAGTCTAATGAGAATCTCAGGCGCTAAAAATTATAAAGATTATTCTTTTAAAATTTTAAAAATTTGTAAGAAAAAACCAATATCATTTGAAGTTTTTGCAGACGATCAAAAACAGATGCTTAAGCAAGCTTATAAAATAAGTACTTGGGCAAAAAATGTTTATGTAAAAATACCAGTAGTAAATTCAAAAGGAAAATTTATGGGACCAGTTATAAAAGAGCTGAGTACAAAAGGAATAAAATTAAACATTACTGCAATTTATTCTTTTGAGCAGGTAGAAAGAGTATTTAAATGCTTAGATAAAAAAACAAAATCAATTATATCTATTTTTGCAGGAAGAATGGCCGATGGAGGTATAGATCCGTTGCCAATATTTAAAAAAAGTATAGCATTAGTAAAAAAAAATAAAAATATAGAAATTCTTTGGGCTAGCACCAGAGAAGCCTATAATTTTATTCAAGCCAAACAATTAGGGTGTAATATTATAACAGTACCTGCAAAAATAATTAATCAGGTTTATAATTTTGGGGCTAATACAAAAGAATTAACCTTAGGAACAGTAAAAGGATTTTTAAATGATAGTAAAAAATCAAAATTCAAAATTTGATTCATTAATAAAAAAAAAAAACCTAAGTAAAATTTTATTTACGCCCGGTCCACCAAGTTTATTAAAAGAAAATTTAGAGAATATTAATCCAGTTTTTGGAAGAGGAGATAATAGTTACTTAAAATTAGAAAAAAAGGTTTTGCTCAAAATAAAAAAAATGTCAGGGCATAAAAATATTATAACAACGCAAGGTGCTGGCACCACGGTTTTAGAAATGGTTTCACTTAATTTTTTAAGAGGTAGTGTATTAATTATTTCAACAGGATATTACTCGGATAGACTGTTTAATCTTTCATTGATGGCAAAGAAAACTCACAAGTATATCAAAAAAATTACAAAAGTTAGTTGGCAAAACCTAGATAGCGTTAAAAATAATTATGATTGGATATGGGCATGTTATACCGAAACAAGCATGGGGATAAAATTATCGATGTTTGATTTAAAGAACCTATCAAAGAGAACTAAATCCAAACTAGTAGTTGATGCAACTGCATCATTTGGACTAGAAGAGAATCATAAGTTAGCCGATGTTGTTTCTTTTAGTTCTTGTAAAGGTTTATTTGGTTTAACAGGAGCTGGGTTTATTTGCTACAAACCAGAACCTAAAAACAAAGTAAATTCTTATGTATTAAATATTCAAAATGCTAAAGACAAAAAAATGACAGGCCCGTACCATGCCATGCAATCGTTAGAATTAGTACTTGAAAATTATAAATCTTTTAAAAGGTCAGTTATAATTAATAAAAAAATTGCTTTAAAAAAATTTAAAAATTTTTTAATTTATCCGATTAAAAACCAACCTTTATTGTGTACTTATTTAAATTGCAAAATTAAAGCAACTTCATCTAAAGTTATATTGTACAAACCAAGAATTAAATTACATGGATCGGTTATCTGTCATCTAGGCGAGGTACACTTAGCTGAAAAAGCAAAAGGTAAAATATTAGATTATTTAAAAACCGATGCTTAAATATAAAAAAATAATAATGGTAGATATGACCTGCTCAATATTGCATCATGGCCATATAAGAATTCTAAAAAAAGCTTCAAAATTTGGTGAAGTTATTGTTGCACTTACGAGTGATGAAGAAATTTTAAAACATAAAAAGTTTAAAACACTTTTGAATTTTGCGCAAAGAAAAGAAATACTTTTATCTATAAAGTATGTTTCAAAAGTTATAAAATCTCAATATTTGATCACTGATAGCTTTATAAAAGCAAATAAATGTGATTATTTATTTCATGGATCAGATACTCAAAATAATGCAAATTTAACAAATTTGAAAACCATAAAAAGAACAAAAAGTATATCTAGCACCGCATTAAGAAATTTTAATAAATTAACGATGAAAAAAATTAAAGAAATTTTTTAGTTAAAAAAGTGATATTTAAGAAGCTTTAGATTTTCTTTTTCTGTCGTGCGGATTTAACATAGACTTTCTTAGTCTAAGAGATTTAGGGGTGATTTCTAATGCCTCGTCTGTATTTAGCATACTTAGTTGTTCGGCAATTGACATTTTCCTTACAGGGGTTAAGACAACATTCTCATCTGTCCCTTGAGTTCTCATATTTGTTAATTGCTTTCCTTTCATGACATTTATTTCTAGATCACCACTTTTTGATGATAGACCAACGATCATACCTTCATAAACTGCATCATTGTGTGTAACAAACATTTCACCTCTTGCTTGAAGATTAAAAATTGCAAAAGCAACAGCTTTTCCGGATGCCATCGAAATTAAAGCTCCGTTTCTTCTCCCTTCAAGATCCCCAGTATACTTTCCAAAAGAATGAAATATTCTATTAATTACCCCGTTACCTTTAGTTAATGTTAAAAATCTACTTGTGTATCCCATTAAACCTCTTGTTGGAGCGTGAAATATTATACGTTTTTTATTCTTCCCTGTGTCTTTCAGGTCAACCATTTGTCCTTTTCTTCTGTTCATCGAATCGATAACTTTTGAAGAGTACTCTTCATCCAAATCCACTGTGACTTCTTCGATAGGCTCTAGTTTGTTTCCAGAATCATCCTTTTGAAACAATACTTTTGGAGGACTTACTGTCATTTCAAATCCCTCTCTTCTCATTTGAGTTAATAAAATTTCTAGCATTAACTCTCCTCTACCGCTGATAACGAAAGAATCTCTATTTTCATTTTCTCCAAATGAAATACCTACATTATTTTCTGCTTCTAGCATCAGCCTGTCTCTTATTTGTGTGCTAGTTAATTTTTTTCCCTCTGTTCCTGCTAAAGGAGAGCTATTTACTGTGACTGTAATTGACATAGTGGGAGGATCAATCGGTGTTGCGCTAATCGCTTCATTGATCTCTAAATCACAAATTGTATCAGCAACATTGGCTTTTTCTAGCCCAGCAATAATAACGATATCACCAGCCTCCCCAACTTCAATTGGGACTCTTTTTGTCCCTTCGTATCTAAAAATTTTTGTTAACCTTCCTTCATCAACTTTTTCACCTTTTAAATTAATAGCTTTAATGTTTTGATTTGCTTTAGCCGTACCTTGGGTTATTTTTCCAACTAAACTTCTCCCTAAAAAACTATCCGCATACAAAAGAGTACACAACATAGCAAACGGTTTTTCTTTATCTAATTTTGCTGGCTTAACATGCTCCAAAATTAAATCTAAAATCGGATGAAGATTTTCTCTTGGTCCGTCAACTTCTTTACTAGCCCATCCAGATCTTCCACTAGCATAAAGTACAGGGAAATCTAATTGTTCTTCATTAGCATCTAAACTTACAAACAGGTCAAAAGTTTCGTCCAAAACTTCACTTGCTCTTTGATCGGCTTTATCTAATTTATTTATTATCACAATTGGTTTAAGGCCCTGTTTAAGGGCTTTCGCTAAAACAAATTTTGTTTGAGGCATCACACCTTCAGCAGAGTCTATAAGCAATAAAGCCCCATCTGCCATAATTAAAACACGTTCAACTTCAGCTGCAAAATCTCTGTGACCGGGTGTATCTATGATATTAATTCTAGAATCTTTCCAATCTACAGAAGCAGGTTTAGCTAGAATTGTAATTCCTCTTTCTTTTTCAAGCTCTCCAGAATCCATTACTCTTTCCTCAACAACCTCATTATCTCTAAACGAGCCACTCTGCTTCATTAGATTATCAATCATAGTAGTTTTACCATGGTCCACGTGTGCGATAATTGTAATGTTTCTAATATCTTTCGTCATAATTTTTTTGGTTGCGGGGGTAGGATTTGAACCTACGACCTTCAGGTTATGAGCCTGACGAGCTACCAGACTGCTCCACCCCGCGTTAAAACTTAAATTTTTTTTAAGTTTGTAGCTTGAAGTTTGTTGTTTTCCGTTTTTATCTCAAACTCAAGCTGCTGTTCTTCTTTTAAATTTTTTAATTTAGATTCTTCTAAAGCAGAAACATGTAAAAAAATATCTTTTTCAGTTTCATCTTCTTTAATAAATCCATATCCTTTTTTTGAATTAAACCATTTAACCTTACCTGTCGGCATATAAAACCTTTGATTTTGAATTAAATTAAATTCTATTTTTAAGCTTTTGAAGTTTTTTTACTCTTTTTATATTCTCTTCAGTAAGTCTTTTTTTTCTTTCAGACGGTTTTTCGTAAGTGCTTTTCATTTTTACTACTTTAAAAAAACCTTCTTTTTGAAGTTTTCTCTTTAAAACTCTTAAAGCTTGTTCTACGTTGTTGTCTTTAACTTCTATTTTAATAAAATACTCCTGTTAAATTTAGATCGCTACGTAACATCTTAGTTATAGATTGTCTAGTTTGAAGTGGAATGGTTTTAGAGCTTTTTAAGAATTTTCTTTATTAACTTCAGTAGAAGCTTTCAGTTTTTCTTCTTTATTTTTAGCTTTTTTTTCTCTCTCAACCCTTCTTTTTGCCTTCTCCAAAGATTTTTCAAACGTGCTTTGAGAACATAGGCCTAGTATCACGGGATCTTTAGCTCTTAAATTTGAAAAATTCCAATAACTTCTTTTTCGTATTAATGAAACGGTATTTTTTGTACTGCCCACAAGTTTTGAAATTTGCCCATCGGTAAATTCTTGATAGTTTTTTAAAAGCCATAAAGCTGCATCTGGTCTATCCTGCCTTTTTGAAAGAGGTGTGTATTTTGGTTTCTTTCTTTCTTTAACTTGAACTTCTTCTGCGCGTTCTACTAAATTTAAACTTTTATTAGAATCTTTAGAGCAAAGATCAATTTCTTCTCTGGAGAGTTGACCGGCAAGTATTGGATTGTAAGCTTTAATTCCTTTAGCAACATCTCCATCTGCTATTCCCTTAACTTCAAGTTCATGTAAATTACAAAAGACAGCAATTTGTTTAAATGTTAGTGTAGTATTGTCTACAAGCCAAACAGCTGTAGCTTTTGGCATAAAAGGAGTTTCAGACATCAATTTATTATTTTTTATTTCTAAGATCGGCGAATTTTTTATTATATTTACTTACACGCCCTTTATCTAGAATTTTTTGTTTGCCACCTGTCCACGCTGAATGAGATTTTGGATCGATATCAAGTTTCATGATATCATTTTCTTTACCCCACGTAGATCTTGTTTCAAATTCACTACCATCAGTCATAACAACTTTAATTTTATGATAATTAGGATGTATTTCTTTTTTCATGGGTGGTCTTTTAGCGCATACGATCAATTTACTCAATATTTTTTTTAACTAAAGCAGCTTTAAGCTCGTCCAGAATGCTTGAGTTGGTAGTAAGTATATTCCTCTTTGTTGAGTTTATTGTTCCAGGCTCAATAAATTCAATGAATCCTCCTGCTTCTTTTAAAATCACAATCCCTGCTGCTATATCCCAATAATTTAATTCCCACTCCCAGTAAGCATCAAATCTTCCGGCTGCAACATAACTCATTCCAAGAGCAGCGCTTCCAAACTTTCTGATAGGGGCATCTACTAAATTTGAAATTTTAATGTACTCCTGAAAAATATTGTTTTTTTTTGGACTATTGAATTTAGGTCCGCCCGTTGCTAAAATAGAATTTTTTAATTTATTTTTTTTTGAAACTCTTATTCTCGAGTTATTAAAGAATGCCCCAGAACCTTTTTCTGCAAAAAAAGTTTCATTTTTAATAGGATCAAATATTAATCCACAAACTAGTTCTCCCTTTTCTTCGAAACCAACAGAAATTGCAAAGTGAGGGATACCATTTAAAAAATTAAGTGTTCCATCTATAGGATCAATAATCCATCTATGTTCTTTATTTTCTTTATTGATTTCACCAATTTCTTCACTCAATATTCCATAATCTGGGTGAGCCTTTAACAATTCTTCTATAATTATTTTTTCAGTCCTTTTGTCAGCTGCAGTAACAAAATCCCCTGGTCCTTTAGTTGAAACTTGAAGTTTCTCAATTTCACCAAAATCTCTAATTAATGATTTAGATGCCTTCATACAAGCATTATAAATCACAGTCATACGAGGAGAGTTTAGTCTCATTAATTGACTTTTTTTACGTACTCTAATGTTCTTGTGTCTAGAATAATTTTATCTCCAGATTCAACAAAAGGCGGGACATTAATTTTTAATCCATTATCTAAAGTAGCAGGTTTATAAGAAGAAGCTGCTGTTTGGCCTTTTATTGCCGCGTCAGTAATATCAATAATACATTCAACATTATTAGGCAGACTAAGTGACAAAGGTTTTTCATCCATGAAAGAAATTGAAACTTCTAGATTTTCTTTTAAAAGTTTAAACTTTTCTTCAGTCAAAGATTTTAAAATTGAAATTTGTTCAAATGTTTTGCTGTCCATAAAATGACAATTTTCTTCATCAAAGTATAAAAAGTTAAATTTTTTTTCTTCTAATTCTGCTTTTTCAATAGTTTCACTTGAACGAAACCTCTCATTTAATTTTGTACCTTTCGTAATACTCTTAAGTTCAACTTGATTGAATGCCCCACCTTTTCCAGGCTTTACATGTTGTGCTTTAAGAACGTTCCAATAATCATTTTTATGTTCAATAATCATTCCGGGTTTAACTTCTACTGCTGATATTTTCATTTATTTAAATTTTTTAATTGCAGCTTCTGGCTTTAAAAATGGGTTATTCCAAATAAAAGTCGATATTGCAATATAATTCGCTCCAGCTTTAATTAATTTTTCATAATTTTTGTCAGTAATCCCGCCTATTACAACGATTGGTTTTTTTATATTTTTTTTGGCCCACAATAATATTTTTAAATTTGCTTTTTTTGCATTTGGCTTAAGTTTAGATTCAAAAAAAGATCCAAAAGCAAGATAATCAGCCATGTCTTTAGAAGCTTTTAAAGCAAGTTCTTTAGAATTATGACAAGTAACACCTATAATTTTTTTTCTAATATCTTTTCTTGCTAAGCTCACCGTACTGTCAAGCTGACCTATATGACATCCGTCAGCATTAACTTTTTTAGCTAATTTAGAACTATCGTTAATTATGAACTTTACTTTATTTTTTTTTGTAATTGTTCTTATTTTTTTTGCAATTTTTATAATTAAATTTTTAGATATCTTTTTTAATCTTAGTTGAAAAAAAAATACTTTTTTAGATGATAAAACTTTTTCTAAATCTTCATAAAAATTTGAATAAATCTTATTGGGAGATATTAGATATATAAATCGTTTCAAACTTCCAACGCTTGAGACCATTCACCTTTAGAAGCGAGACTGTTCATTTTTGCTCTATGATTAAAAACTTCATGAATAGCTTTCGTGTTACCCATTTCTTTTGACCATATTTTCAAGGCACTTTTTTGTAAAGCTCTTCCATAAGAATAGGTAATAAGAAAATTAGTATCATTGATTTTGTTAATTGAATCTAAGTTATGTGTTGCTTCTTGCTCTGACTGCCCACCTGATAAAAATGCTATTCCTGTCACATCGCTTGGGACATTTTTTTTCAAGCAGTCTAATGTTTTCTTAGCTACTTCTTCCGAAGTTACTTTTTTAGAACTTTTAAAACCTGGTACAATCATATTTGGTTTTAGTACAATACCTTTTAGTGAAATTTTTTGAATTGATAATTCATTGAAGCATTCATTTAAAACATCTGTTGTTACTTTGTAGCAGGCGTCGATATTATGATCTCCATCCATTAAAACTTCAGGCTCAATGATTGGAACCATATTGGCTTCTTGAACCAATGCAGCGTATCTTGCTAATGCCTGAGCGTTAGACTTAATACTCTGAATCGATGGGTATTTTTTTCCAATACTGTAAACAGCTCTCCATTTTGTAAATCTTGCACCAAGTCTATAATATTCGCTTAATCTTTCTCTTAATCCATCCAACCCCTCTGTAATGGTTTCCTCAGGTGAACCAGCTAATTTTTTTGCTCCTTTGTCTACTTTAATTCCGACAACAGAGTTATTTTTTTCAATTAACTCAGGAACAGAAATACCTAAACTTGTTTTTTCTCTGATAGTTGTGTCAAAAAGAATAACACCACCAATATAATTTTTCATCGCATCTGCAGTAAAAAGATTTTCTCTAAAATTTAATCGATTTTTATCTGTACACTCGACGCCAACGCTAGTTAGTCTTTTATCCATTGTGCCGGTACTTTCATCGGCAGCCAATATACCTTTTCCTTTGGCACACATTTTTTTTGCTATTTCTTCTAAAGACATCGAGTAATATTTATTTTAAAACACTTAGGCCAGGCAAGTCTTTTCCCTCAAGATATTCTAAAAATGCACCACCCGCTGTTGATAAGTGGGTAAAAGACAATTCAAGACCACTTTTATTTACTGCAGAAACCGTATCACCACCACCAATAATAGAAATTAGAGATCTATTTTTGGTATTTTCAGAAATTCTTTGAGCAATAGCATTAGTACCTAATGCAAAATTTTTACTTTCAAAGTAGCCCGCGGGACCATTCCACATAATTGTATTTGAATTATCTATAATTTCTTCAATAATTTTTATAGTTTTGGGGCCGACATCCAAAATAATGTCATCCTTCTCAACAAATTCTCTATCTTTTGAAACAGCTACACCTTCAAAACTTTTTGACACTAGGCAATCTTTTGGAATTAAAATTTTGCATTTATTTACTTCCGCTTCCTCTAAAATTTTTTTAACCACATCCTCGTAATTTGTCTCTTTTAATGATTTACCGATTTCATATTTTTTGTACGCTAAAAAATTATTAGCCATTGCACCAACGATAACAATGCTATTTACGCTCTTTAGTAAATTAAAAATAACACCTACTTTAGTTGAAACTTTTGATCCGCCAATGATACATGTAACTGGATCTTTTTTGTTTTTAATCACTGAATCTATTGCCGCTATTTCTTTTTTTAAAAGAGGACCTGCATAAATTTTTTTTACAAATTTTGTGATACTATAAATAGATGATTGCTTTCGATGAGAACAAGAAAAAGCATTATTAATATATATTTCACCAAGCCCTCCCAATTTTTCTGAGAAACTTTCATCATTTTCAGTTTCTTCTTTAAAAAATCTTATGTTTTCTATTAAGAGAATTTCACTGTCTTTTAAGTATGAGGTTTTTGTTTTAGCCTCATCGTTAATTTCTCCTGTGTAAAAATACATATTAGTATTAAGTTTTTCTTTTAAATATTTGTAGACAGGCAACAAAGATAAAGTACTATCCTTTATGCCCTTAGGTCTTCCCAAGTGAGAAATTAAAATAATTTTTGATTTTCTTTTTATTAAGTCCTTTAAAAAAGGGAGCACTTGCTCAATCCTGGTAGAATCTTGAATTCTTTTATCTTTTAAAGGAACGTTAAGGTCTACCCTGACAATAATTCTTTTGCCTTCAACATTAAGGTCTTGAGGAAAATATTTTATTCCTAACATAGAAATTTTAAAGACTACTTTTCAATTAGTTTTTTAGTAAGCTCAACTATCTTAGCGCTAGTTAAATTAAAGTGTTTATAAACTTCCTTGAAAGGCGCGCTTTCTCCAAAAGTTTCTATGCCCATATTATTTTTAGAATATTTTTCCCAGCTACACACACTACTTGCTTCAATAGTAATTGCAGGAACCTCTTTATCAATAATTTCATTTTTATAATCACTACTTTGCTGATTAAACAATTCTTGGCAAGGCATAGAAACAACTTTTGACTCTATGTTTATCTCTTTTAATTCTTTTTGTGCCTGAAGAGCTAACTCAACCTCAGAGCCAGAAGCAATTAATGTCACTTCATTATTTTGCGATGTTGTATTTACTATATATGCACCAAGTTCACTTTTATTTTCTTTCGAGTGAGAAGGGTTGATATAAGGCAATTTTTGTCTTGATAAAGCTATAGCACTCGGAGTGTTTTTACTTTTTAAAGCTATCTGCCAACATTCTAAAGTTTCATTGATATCCGCTGGTCTAAAAACATTTAAATTTGGAATGGCTCTTAAGCCCGCCAGTTGCTCAACAGGTTGGTGTGTCGGACCGTCTTCTCCTAAACCAATAGAGTCGTGAGAAAATATATAGATAACCTTTAAACCCATTAATGCTGACAGTCTTATAGATGGTTTACAATAATCAGAAAAAATTAAAAAAGTCCCACCATATGGAATTAGTCCACCGTACAAAGCTAAGCCATTCATGGCGGCTGCCATACCGTGTTCTCTAATTCCATAATGAATATAGTTGCCGTTAAAATCTTTTGAAGAAATAATTTTTGAATTTTCTGTTTTAGTATTATTAGAGCCACTTAAATCAGCAGAACCACCAATAATTTCTGGAAGCAGTTTCGTCACCGCTTCTATAGTCATTGATGAACATTCTCTCGTAGCCTTACTAGGTTTTTCTTTGAAATATTTCTCTTTTTCGGCATTTATTAAAAAGTCTAAATTATTTAAATTTATATTGTTTTGAATTAATTCTAATTCTTTTCTTATTTTAGAATTTTTTTTATTTAAATTTAAAGACCATTTTTTTTCTAATGAATCTCCTTTTTCACCAATTTTTTTCCAAGTGTTTAAAATATCTTTGGGTATTTCAAAAGAAGAGTAAGGCCATTTTAATTTTTTTCTAACAAGTGATATCTCTTCATCACCTAAAGGCGAGCCATGAGAAGAAGCTTTGCCAGACTTATTAGGTGAACCAAAACCAATAACTGTTTTACAAGAAATAATGTTTGGTTTTTTTGACTTAGAAGCTTTTTTTATTGCGCTAGAGATTTGCTTATGGTTATGGCCGTTGACCTCAATAAAATTCCAACCGTAAGATTCAAATCTTTTTTTATAATTATCAGAAACACTTAATGAAGTTGGGCCATCTATAGAAATTTTATTATTATCAAAAAATACAATTAAATTTTTTAACCTTAAGTGTCCCGCTAAGCTCATCGCTTCATGACTAATACCTTCCATGAAATCTCCATCGCTAGCAATGACATATGTTTTGTGGTCAATAACACTTGAGCTAAATTTTTTTCTATATATTTCCTCTCCTATTGCCAAACCAACAGCATTACCTAAACCTTGACCAAGAGGTCCTGTTGTAGTTTCAATACCAGAATTTTTTTTGTACTCTGGGTGGCCAGCACAAATAGAATTCATTTGTCTAAAATTTTTAAGTTCATCAATCGTAAAATCTTTATAGCCAGTTAGATAAAGCAAGGAATAAAGCAACATCGAGCCATGGCCAGCCGATAAAATAAATCGATCACGATTGACCCAACTTGGGTTTTTAGGGTTAAACTTTAAGTGGTCTTTAAATAGCACCGCAGCAACATCGGCCATACCCATTGGCATACCAGGGTGGCCCGAATTAGCTTTTTGCACAGCATCAATAGACAAAAATCTTACTGCATTTGCTAATTGATTTAAATTTGTAGTCAAAATTATAAAACCTTTGTAGATTTAATTTTATGAATTAATAATATGATTTAAATGAATAATTTAGCAAATAAAGCAAAAAATTTAAACAACCTTATTGAAAAATTAAGCAATCTTTCAAAGAGTTATTCACATGACTCTACAACATCTGATAAATTGAATAAAGAGAGAGATTATTTCTTAAATGAAAAAAATAAACTTGAAAAAAAACATAATGAGCTTTTAAGAGAGCAAAAATATTTAAAAAACAAAATAACAACTTTAGAACAAGAGTTAAATAAAAAATCGGAAATTCAAGAAAAATTCAGCAAAGAAATTGATGAACTTAGTCAGGAAACAGAAGATCTAGTTGAGGAAATAGACAAATGGCAAATGTAAGCATTAAATTTAACAACAAGGACTATTTGCTCTCTTGTGATGACGGGCAGGAAGAATCTTTAAAAAAACTTACAAGTTTTTTAGATAAAAAATATAATGCACTCAAAGATCAATTAGGTAGTATTGGCGAAAATAAATTACTTTTAATTACTACAATAAAGATTGTAGATGATTATTTTAATTTAAAACAAAAAGTAGGTTCTCAAAAAAATAAATTAGATGAAATATCTAAAAAGTTTTTAGAAATGAAATCTTTAGCCATTCAATACAAAAATAAGAAAGATTCAGAAGTAAATAATTTAAATGTAGAAATTGACAAACTTAAAGTAAAGATCGAGGAAAGTAATTCTTTATATGAATCTATATTAGACAAAACCACAAAATCTTTGCAGGATATTATAAATAATACTGAATCGAAATCTGAACTTCAGTAATGCAACAAAAAATTGTTATTAGAAAAAAAGCATTAGTTAATAGAAAAAAAAAATACTTTGAAATTTCTTCTCAGTTTTTTTATCCTTTAATGCAACTTTTAAAAAAACAAAAAAAAAATACTATAAACACTCTTTCACTTTACTATCCATCAAACTATGAGGTTAATGTATTAAGTCTTTTTCAATTAATAAAAAAAATAAAAATAAAAACTCTTCTTCCCGTTATAAAACCTAACAACCAGATGAGCTTTGTTGAGTGGCAGTACCTAGACCCTTTAAAAGTAAATGAGTTTGGAATATTAGAGCCGTGTCTGGCAAGCAAACCTTTATTTCCAGATTTTATGTTAGTTCCGCTTTTAGCATTTGATAGTAACAACAATAGATTGGGATATGGTAAAGGTTTTTATGATAAATTTTTAGAAAAAAAAAAAAACATAATAACAATTGGCATTGCATTTTCGTTCCAAAAATATAATAAACTTCCTGTGTCAAATTTAGATATAAAATTAGATTATATTCTCACCGAAGAAGGTATGAAAAAATGAAAATATTAATTCTTGGTGACTTGATAGGAAATTCTGGAAAAAAAGCCATACAAGAAAATCTAAACAAAGTTATTGAAGATAAGAAAATAGATTTTACCATTATAAATGGAGAAAACGCAGCTGAAGATGGCAAAGGTATAACTAAAGATATTGCTGAGGAATTACTCAATCTTGGTGTTGATGTTATAACTTCTGGAAACCATATTTGGGATAAAAAAGAAACAGCAGAATTTATATCTAAAGAAGAAAGACTATTAAGACCTGAGAATATAGCCGCAGGATCGCCTGGTAATGGATACGGAATTTTTTTATCTAAAAATAAAAAGTATAAAGTTGCTGTTATTAATTTGATGGGTAATGTTTTTATGAAAAAAACAGAAGATTTATTTGTTGCGGCAAAAAATTTACAAAATAAAATTAAGTTAAAAGAAAATGCTGATTTTATAATAGTTGATTTGCACGGAGAAATAACAAGTGAAAAAATGGCTTTGGGTCATTATTTTGACGGCAAAGCTACAGCAGTAGTTGGTACGCATACTCATGTGCCAACAGCTGATACAAGAATCTTAGATAATGGAACAGCCTATCAAACAGATATTGGAATGTGTGGAGATTACAATTCGGTGATTGGAATGAATAAAGAAAATTCAATTATGAAATTTTTAAACGATTCTAAAGCGCAGAAACACTTTCCTGCTATAGGTCAATCAACACTTTCTGGAATAATTGTAGAAGCCGATGACCTTACTGGTTTAGCAAATAAAATTGAAAGATTTATATACGGAGGAGTTTTAAATAATTAATATGGCAGGTCATTCACATTGGGCTGGAATTAAACATAAAAAAGGAAAACAAGACAAAGAAAGATCAAAAATCTTTGCTAAGTTATCCAGGGAAATTACTGTTGCAGCAAAACTTGGTGCGAAAGATCCTGATAGCAACCCAAGATTAAGAGCTGCTATCCAGGCATCAAGAGAAGCCAACATGCCAAAAGAAAATATTACTCGCGCAATTAGTAAATCAGAAATAGATGTAAATAAAAATTACGAAAGCCTCAGATATGAGGGCTTCGGACCGCACAATGTTGCTTTGATTATTGAAACATTGACTGATAATAAAAATAGAACAGCTTCCAACATAAGAACTATTTTACAAAAAAGCGGTGGTAGACTAGGTGAAACAGGTTCAACATCACACTATTTTTTTTCTTGTGGCATTTTACATGTCGGGAAAGATAAAATCTCCGATGAAAAAATTCTTGATCTATCAATTAATAATAATGCCAAAGATTGTTTCAGCAACTCAGAATACCATGAAATTTTAACGGAAAGGGAAGATTTCTATAAAATAAAAAGCGAAATTGAAAAAAATATAGATAGTTTTCTTTATTCTGGCATAGAGTGGAGACCACAGACTTATTTAGATACTTCTAGAGAAGAAAGTGATGCAGTTATTAAGATGCTTGAAACTTTAGATGATGATGATGATGTACAGAATACATTTGTAAACTGTAATATTCATACAAATTAATATATGAGAATTATTGGTATAGACCCAGGCCTAAGCGGAGGAATTGCAATCTTAGAAGATAATAAAGTAAAAGAAATGTTTGATATGCCAGTTATGGCTGACGGTAAAAAAAATAAAAGACAACTTAATAGTGCTTTTCTTGTTCAATTAATTAAAGAAAATATTAAAGATATGGAAAACACAGTAATGGTTGTAGAGCAGGTCAACGCAATGCCAGGTCAAGGAGTAACCAGCATGTTTAATTTTGGTCAAACTTTTGGTGCAATCAAAGGTATTTGTGCGGCTTTAGGATTGCCTATTTTTTTTGTCAGACCAGCAAGATGGAAAAAACATTTTGAATTAATTAACTCTTCTAAAGATGCGAGCAGAACAAAAGCTATTGAAATGTATCCTTCTATTGCAGAAAAATTATCTAAAAAAAAAGATGTAAACAAGTCAGATGCTATATTAATTGCTAGATATTACAGCGAAACTAGATTTAAAGAAGAAGCAAAGTGAACTAAAATCAACACAAAGGATAATAAAGTTGTCAAATTCATGACACATTCTACAAGTACTTCACTAACATGGAACAGCAAATAGCAGCTCAAGTTGTCGGATTAGGTGGGGTGAACGATTTTTCACTTTGGCAACTTTTTTTACGTGCAGATTTTGTAGTTAAATCCGTGATCTTACTTTTGTTATCTAGTTCAATATATTCTTGGGCTTTGATATTTGATAAATACAAAGTATTTAAAAAAATTAATCTATCTACTTCAGAGTTTGAAAATAAATTTTGGAAAGCTAAATCAGCTGAGAGTTTAAACAATTCTTTGCCTGTTAAATCAGGCGACCCTTTAACTAGAATATTTCAACAGGCGATGAACGAATTAATAAAAACAAAATCAAAAACTAGCGCCATACAAAGCGCAAGAGTAGAAAGAATTTTAGAAATTTCTACCGATGACCAAATCAAAGAAATAGAAAAAAATTTTACTTTTTTAGCAACGGTTGGATCTACAGCTCCTTTTATAGGTTTATTTGGAACCGTTTGGGGAATTATGAATTCTTTTCAATCTATCGCTATTTCAAGGAATACAAGTTTAGCTATTGTAGCCCCCGGTATTGCAGAGGCTTTATTTGCAACAGCTCTAGGTTTGCTTGCAGCCATTCCAGCGGTAGTAGCTTACAATAAATTTAACAGTGACTCTAAAAAATATTCGGCCAGAATAGAAAACTTTTGCAAAAGATTTTTATCTATAATCTAAGTTATGGCTTTTAAACTTAATCGCTCTAGGAATGAACCGATGAGCGAAATTAATGTTACTCCATTTGTTGACGTGATGTTAGTTTTACTAATTATTTTTATGGTTACAGCACCTTTATTAACTGTTGGCGTACAAGTTGACTTACCAGAATCAGCAGCAGACTCCTTGCCTGACGACCAAGAACCTTTAACAGTAACTATCAATTCTAAAGGGGAGGTCTTCATACAAGAAAGCCAAGTTTCTTCTGAAAAAATTATTCCAAAATTATTAGCAATTGCAAAAAATAGAACCGATACAAGAATTTATGTGCGAGGAGATAAAAATATAAATTACGGAAGAGTTTTAGAAATTATGGGAACCTTATCAGGTGCTGGATTTTCAAAAGTAGCACTTATTTCTGAGCCATATAAGAACTAAATGAAAAATGACAAGAAGTTTAATTTATTCTTTATCCTTTCACGCAGTCATGATTTTATTGACTATATTAAGTCTACCTTTCATGATTAGACAACCGGTCGATTTACCACCAATTCTATCCGTTGAGTTTATTCAAATCTCCGACAAAACAAATATTCCATTTGCTCCAAAAGCAAGAAAAGTTATTGAGAAAGTGAAAGAAGAAGAGAAAAGAGTAGTTTCTGAACAAGCCCCACCAGCTGCGAAGGCTAAAGAAAAACCCGACCGAATTCCTTTACCCAAAAAACAAGACGAGAAAAAAGAATTAATTAAAAAAAAACAAAATCCAGAGGAAATTAAACCTGAAATAAGACAAGCTTCTGAATTTGAAAAAAAAGAAATTATTGACACTAATCAAATAGCAGCCTTGATTGACAAGGCGAAAGAAGAGAGTGTAAAAGTTGAAAAAAGTGAAAAAAAACTTACCCAAAGTAGTGTTAAAAATTCTTTTGCATCAGGTTTAACTCTTTCCGAAGAAGATGCTCTGAGAGCTCAAATATTTGGATGTTGGACAGTTCCTTTGGGACTACCTTATGACGATGATCTTTTGGTTAGAATTAAGCTAGAATTAAAACAAGATGGAACTATAAGTAAGTCTGAGATCTTAGACCATGAAAGAATGAATAGACCGGGACAAAAATTTTATAAAATTTTAGCCGAGAGTGCATTAAGAGCAGTTAGGATCTGCCAGCCTCTTAGAGTACCGCAAACAGGCTATAAAAAATGGAAAGATATTCAATTAAATTTTAATCCAACGGAAATGCTAAAAGGTTAAATAAATAATGAAAAAAATATTTTATATTTTAACAATATTCCTATTTAAATTTAATATTGCCTATAGTTTAATTGAAGTTGATATTACTAGAGGAAACCTTGACCCTCTACCAATAGCTGTCTCCCCGTTACATGTTGATTCTCAATCTGACAACTATCAAGATGTTAAAACAAAAGAGTTAGGTGAACTTATTTCTTCAGTTGTAGAGAAAAATTTTAGATCTACAGGGTTGTTTAATCCTTTAAATAAAGATGCATTTGTACAAAAACCCGATATCGCACATTTAAAACCAAGATTTGAAGATTGGAGCTTAATAACAGCCCAGGCTTTAGTAACAGGAAAATTACTAATTAAAGATGAGAAACTCAAAATAGAGTTTAGACTTTGGGACGTGGCTGCCAATAAAGAAATGATTGCTCTTGCTTTTACAACAACGCCATCTAATTGGAGAAGAGTAGCACATATTATCTCAGATAAAATTTATGAAAGATTAACAGGTGAGACAGGTTATTTTGACACAAGAATAATTTATGTAAGCGAAACTGGACCTAGGACTCAAAGAGTTAAAAAATTAGCTATTATGGATCAAGATGGTGAAAACACTAAGTATTTAACTCTAGGTAATGAGCTAGTTTTAACTCCTCGATTTAATCCAACGAACCAACTAGTAACGTATCTTTCTTATTTTAGAAATAAACCCAGAGTTTATTTATTAGATATAGAAACTGGAATACAGGAAGTTGTTGGAAATTTTCCAGGCATGACTTTTGCACCGAGATTTTCTCCTGACGGAAAAAAAATAATAATGAGTTTTGCTAAAAATGGTAATTCAGATATTTACACAATGGATTTAGAGTCAAGATTAGTTGAAAAGATTACTGAAGACTCTTCAATTGATACATCACCTTCATATTCTCCTGATGGAAAATATATTACTTTTAATTCTGATAGAAGCGGTCTTCAACAAATCTACATTATGAAAAGTGATGGTAGTGGAGTTAAAAGAATAAGTTTTGGAGACGGTCTTTATGGAACTCCCGTTTGGTCACCACGAGGCGATCTTATTGCTTTTACTAAAGTTAGAGGAGGAAAGTTCTATATTGGTGTCATGCGATCGGATGGAAGCGGAGAAAGATTACTTACCGAGAATTTTTACCAAGAAGCTCCTTCTTGGTCTCCTAATGGAAGATTATTAGTTTTTTACAGAGAGACCAAAGCTGGAAAAGAGGGAGAAGGATTTACCGCTAAATTATGGTCAATTGATATCACAGGATATAATGAGAGAGAGTTAAAGACAGGTACTGATGCCTCAGACCCATCTTGGTCTTCATTGCTATCGAAATGAGGAGTTTTTTGTTACATTAAACACTTGAACTACTGATTAAAATTTGAAATAAACTAAACAACTAAAGGATAAAAATGATATTTAACAAAAACATTAAAAACTTATTAATAATACTAGTCTCAACACTAGCTCTTAGCGCGTGTGCCGCTGGTAAAAAATCAGCATCAGGATCAAATGACGTTTATACAGGTAATGCTACTGTTAAATATTTAGCAAGTGGAGTTAAAGATAGAGTGTTCTTTGCAACAAATAGATCTGCTTTAACAACAGCTTCTAGAGATACTTTAAGAAAGCAAGCTGGCTGGATGAGAAAAAATAAAAATCTTAACGTTGTTCTTGAAGGTCATGGTGACGAAAGAGGAACTAGAGAATATAACTTAGCGCTTGCAGAAAAAAGAGCGAACGCTGCTAGAGACTATTTATTAACTTACGGAATTTCTGGAAAAAGAATTTCTGTAATTAGCTATGGTAAAGAGAAGCCTGTTAATTCAGCCTCAACACCTTTAGCCTGGTCTCAAAACAGACGATCTGTAACAGTTAAAACAAAATAATTTAAATATTTTTAAAAATACCGGACCCCATGGCTTAAAAGTCTTGGGGTCTTTTTTTTGCCACGTTGTATGAATAAGAAATATTAATAATGAATCGTTATAATATAAATTTAAAAAATTTTTTTGTTTTTTTTATTTTGTTATTTTCTTCATCTAATTTTGCAATGGCTGAAGAAGAAAAAATTAACGCTGTTACAGATCAATTACAAATTATTGCTCAAGACTTAAAAACTTTAGAAAAAGCAGTTTATAAAAATTCTGATATTACTACTGCTGTGAACTCTATTCCTTCAAACGGATTAAATGAAGAAATTCTGACTAGACACTTATTAAAACTTAACGAAATAGAAGAACAATTTCGTTTATTAACTAATCGTTTCGAGGAAGCTAATTTTAAATTAGATAAATTATCCAATCGAGTAACAAAAATTCAATCAGACTCACAACTTCGTTTTTTAGATTTAGAAACAGGTAAAACTACCAACACATCCAAACTCAATAAAAATAAAAAAAACAACGAAATGAAAGAAAAACAACAACAACAAGTTAGGTTGCCTGGCACTGATAAACCGCAAGATTTAGGTTCGGCACCAGGTTATAGTTTAGACCCTAAAGAGACGACACAAGCCACACAATCGGTACAAGCTCAAGCTTCTGTTTTTACTGAAAAGAGAAAGTCAGAAACATCTTTATTACCGGACAAATCTCCCAAAGAACAATACAATTTTGCTTTAAGTTTTATGAAAGTTGGAGACTATGAAACTGCCGAATTAGCACTTAGGGAATTCATTGATAAAAATAAAACTGACGAACTAGCGGGAAGTGCTCAATACTGGTATGGAGAAACATTTAGAATTAGACAGCTTTATTCAGACGCAGCCACTGCTTATCTAGACGGATATCAAAATTATCCAAAAAGTCAAAAGGCGCCAGAAAATCTTTTAAAACTAGGAACTACAATGGTTGAGTTAGGTGAAAAAGATCAAGGTTGTAAAATGATTACGGCAATTAAAAAACAATATCCTAAAGCATCACAGTCTGTGTTACAAAAAGCGCGGTATGAGCAAAAAAAATTCAAGTGTTCTAAAGCTTAAAGATCTAAGTTTAAACAATAAAACATCACTTATTTATTCTAATTTTAGATCTCAATTAGACATCTCTATTAAAAAAAAAACTTTTCTTGTTGCTGTTTCTGGTGGAGCTGACAGCCTAGCACTAAGTGCCTTAAGTCAGGCATATTTAATAGAAAAAAAAAATAAAGTTTTTTTTGTTTTAGTTGATCACGCTATTAGATCAAACTCATCTAAAGAAGCACAGAATGTAAAAAATCTTTTAAAAAAAAAAGGAATTAATTTAACAATTTTAAAGAATAAAAAAAAAATAAATAGAAATATTCAAAGTCACGCTAGAGAGATTCGTTATCAACTATTATTAAATTTCTGTAAAAAACATAAAATTAAATTTATCATGACAGGGCATCATAGAGATGATCAGATTGAAACTTTTTTAATAAGACTATCTAGAGGCAGTGGTATTCAAGGCTTATCTTCTATGAGTAAAGTAAGTAGCTTGAGCAAAACAACGAAACTTTTCAGACCTTTATTAGATGAAAAAAAAAAAGATCTCACTTTTCTTGCAAAACATTACTTTGGAAAAATTTTCAAAGATCCTAGCAACACTAATCAGAAATATTTAAGAACAAAAGTTAGAAATCTGATTAAACAACTCGAAAAAAGTGGTATCAAACGTGACCGAATTATTAACTCTATCAATAACTTAGCATCCACTAGAGATACGTTAAATTTTTACCTTCAAAGAATTGAAAAAAATTGTGTAATTAAAAAAAACAATACAATCAGCATCAATTCAAAAAAATTTTTCTTAGAAAATAATGAAATACAGCTAAAAATTTTCAGCAAATGTATTAAAAAAGTTTCAAAAAATTATTATCCTCCAAGAGCTAAAAAAGTTTTGAATTTACTAAGTAGAGTTCGATCCAACAAAAGCCTAAAAGCTACTTTGGGAGGTTGTGTAGTTACTAGAGGTAAAAAAAACCTAATAATTTCTAAAGAAGAATTAAAAAAACCTATAAAACTCTAAATTTTGATAAAAATTAATAAATTTGACGCATTTACAAGGCATAACTTTTTTAGTTATACTTGTTAATAAATTAAAAATACTTATCTATATAAAATATGAATTTAAAAAATTTAGCCATGTGGGGAATTATAGTCCTTCTTTCTGTTGGACTATTTAACATGTTCCAAAATCCAAATAAGATGGCTGTTTCAAAAGTTGAAGTACCTTTCTCAAAATTTTTATCTGAAGTTGACGAAGGAAGAGTTATAAAAGTGGAAATTCAAGGCAACAATATTACTGGTTTGTTAAGCGATGGATCATCATTTACGACTTACTCACCTAATTATCCAAACTTAGTAGAAAAATTATCCAACAAAGGAGTAAGCATAATTGCCTCCCCGATAGATGCTAAAATGCCTTCTCTTTTAGGTGTATTGTTATCTTGGTTTCCAATGCTACTTCTTATCGGTGTGTGGGTTTTCTTTATGCGCCAAATGCAAGGAGGAAAAGGTGGAGCTATGGGGTTTGGTAAGTCAAAAGCAAAACTTCTAACAGAAGCGCAAGGCAAAGTTACATTTAATGATGTGGCAGGAGTTGAAGAGGCCAAAGAGGAAGTAGAAGAAATAGTAGAATTTTTAAGAGACCCTAAAAAATTTAGTAGACTTGGTGGAAAAATTCCAAAAGGCGCTTTACTAATCGGCC
The DNA here is from genome assembly GCA_905616445.1 of uncultured Pelagibacteraceae bacterium. Classification (GTDB taxonomy): domain Bacteria; phylum Pseudomonadota; class Alphaproteobacteria; order Pelagibacterales; family Pelagibacteraceae; genus Pelagilacustribacter. The sequence continues at coordinate 171,450 of CAJQSV010000001.1, read as the reverse complement.
CCCCAGGAACTGGAAAAACATTATTAGCAAAAGCAATTGCAGGCGAAGCCAATGTTCCGTTCTTTTCTATATCTGGTTCTGATTTTGTAGAAATGTTTGTAGGAGTAGGAGCTTCCAGAGTTCGAGACATGTTCGAACAAGGAAAAAAACACTCTCCTTGTATTATATTCATAGATGAGATTGATGCCGTTGGTAGAAGTAGAGGAGCTGGTCTTGGAGGTGGAAATGACGAAAGAGAACAAACACTTAATCAATTATTAGTTGAAATGGATGGCTTTGAGACCAATGAAGGAATTATATTAATTGCTGCAACGAACAGACCTGACGTATTAGACCCCGCTTTATTAAGACCAGGTAGATTTGATAGACAAGTTGTTGTAGGAAACCCCGATATTCTTGGAAGAGAAGCGATACTGAAGGTTCATGTCAAAAAAATTACTGTAGGTCCTGATATAAAACTTAGAACAATAGCTAGAGGTACACCAGGTTTTTCTGGGGCTGACTTAGCTAATCTTATTAATGAATCTGCTTTGCTAGCTGCCCGTAAAAATAAAAGAGTAGTAACAATGGTAGATGTTGAAGAAGCAAAAGATAAAGTCATGATGGGTGCTGAGAGAAGATCTATGGTGATGAGCGAAGATGAAAAAAAATTAACAGCTTATCATGAGGGAGGACACGCAATTGTTGCATTAAATGAAAAGGTTTCTGACCCAATACATAAAGCAACGATTATACCAAGAGGAAGGGCCTTAGGAATGGTTATGAGACTTCCAGAAAGAGACCAGCTTTCAGTAACTAGAGAAAAAATGTATTCAGACATAGCCGTAGCTATGGGCGGAAGAATAGCAGAAGAATTAATTTTTGGTCATGACAAAGTAACATCAGGAGCATCTTCTGATATCGACATGGCAACAAAAATGGCAAAAAATATGGTTACACGTTACGGTATGAGCAAAGAATTAGGACCACTAGCATATGCCGAAAATGAAGAAGAAGTATTTTTAGGTAGATCAGTTACTAGAACTCAAAATATGTCAGAAGAAACTTCTAAAAAAGTTGATTCTGAAGTTAAAAAAATTGTCGAAGCCGGGTACGATAGAGCAAAAAAAGTATTAACAGAAAAAATAGATGATCTCCATAAAATAGCAAAAGCATTATTGGTTTACGAGACCTTAACGGGTGATGAAATCAGAGATCTAATGCTGAAAAATATCCAACCTAAAAAATTAAATGAGATTGAAGATGACAAAGATAAGAAAGAATCTTCAGCCTTAGGATCTTTAGGTCTTAAGCCAAAGCCAGCATTTTAATTAAAAATCTATGAGAAACTATTACACACGTGCGTGTAATTTTTATTATGGTCACCAAGCACATAATTTAATTAAAAAAAAATTAGCACTCCCACTTTGTGGAAATAAAAATTTAGCTTTTAATTATATTGAAATTTTATCAAGAGATAAAAAAATTAAGTTAATTCACATAAAAAAAATTAACACTCTAAAAAAAAAATTAAAACAAATTGTTCAAAACGACATAAAAAAAATAATACTTAAAAGAAAAAATTTAAGTAAAAATTTAAATTTCTCTGAGCCATTAATTATGGGTGTATTAAATTTGACCCCTGATAGTTTTTCTGATGGTGGTTTGTTTAATAAATTTCATAAAGCATCCTTACACATTCAAAACATGATTGATAAAGGAGCAAGCATTATTGACGTGGGCGGTGAGTCTACAAAACCGGGGTCAAAAGATATTTCACCTAAAACTGAATGGAAAAGATTAGAAAAAATTATAACTAATTTTAAAAAAAAACATCCTAAAATATTTCTTTCTATTGATACGCGAAAATCTAAAATCATGATGAAAGCTATTAAGAACAAATCTGATTTAATAAATGATGTTTCTGGATTTGAGTACGACGTTAATGCTATTGATAAAATAAAAAAATTTAATGTTTGGAAGGTATTACATCACATGCAAGGCACGCCCAACACTATGCAAATCAACCCAAAATATAAGAATGTTTTGTTCGATCTTTATGATTTTTTTGAAAAAAAAATAAATACAGATTTTAAAAAATTTAAATATAAAAAATTTATTATTGACCCTGGTATTGGCTTTGGAAAAAATTTGAAACATAATTTGATACTTATGAACAAAATTTCTCTATTTCATTCTTTAGGATTTCCATTATTAATAGGCACTTCTAGAAAAAGATTTATTAGTCAAGTTTCAAGATCTTATGACAGCAAAGAAAGGATTGGCGGAACCTTGGCATCTGTTTTATACACTTTATCACAAGGCGTGCAGATATTTAGAGTACACAATGTTCATGAAGTTAAACAAGCTATATTGGTTTATAAAAAAATAATTTCTATTTAATGAAAAAAAAATATTTTGGTACCGACGGAATAAGAGGTAAGGTTAACCAAGGGTACATCAATGGAGAAAAATTTTTCAAATTCGGCCTTGCTGCAGGAACCTATTTTATCAATCAAAAAAAAAGCAAACAAACTGCAATTATTGCTAAAGATACCAGATTATCTGGATACACTTTAGAACCAGCTCTAGTCTCGGGCTTAGCTTCTGCTGGAATGCATATTTTTACTTTAGGACCTTTACCCACTAATGGTTTAGCTATGTTGACAAAAAAAATGAAAGCTAATATGGGCATTATGATTACAGCTTCCCACAATCCTTATTACGATAATGGTTTAAAACTTTTTGGTCCTGATGGTTTAAAATTATCAGATACAATTGAAAAAAAAATTGAACGAATAATTGACTCGCAAACATCAACGCATCTTTCAAAACCAAACACTTTAGGTCGCGTTAAACGTTTGGAAGATGCCAACCAAAACTATATTGAAATATTAAAAAAAAATTTTCCAAATAATTTTAGTTTAAAGGGAATAAAGATTGTACTCGACTGTGCAAATGGTGCTGGATACAAAGCTGGGCCAAAGCTTTTATCTTCTCTTGGTGCAAAAGTAATTTCGATTGGAGTAAAACCTAATGGAATTAATATCAACGATAAATGTGGATCAACCTACCCAGAGAATATTAGCAAAGCAGTAAAGAAATATAAAGCAGATCTTGGGGTGGCTTTAGACGGTGATGCAGACCGAATAATTTTATGCGATGAAAAAGGAAAAATTATTGATGGAGATCAAATTATCGGAATGCTAGCTAAAAGATGGAAAGAAAAAAAAATTTTAAGGGGCGGTGTAGTTGGAACTCTAATGTCTAATTATGGTTTAGAAAACTTCTTGAAAACTGAAAATATAAATTTTACTAGAGCAAATGTTGGGGATAGATATGTTAAGGAAAAAATGAAAGATTATAAATATAATTTAGGTGGTGAACAGTCTGGTCATATTATATTAGGAAAATTTGCAACAACAGGAGATGGTTTGCTAGCAACTTTAGAAGTTTTATTCTCACTTCGAAAAAGAAAAAAAGCAAGCACCTTATTTAATGTCTTTAAGCCAATTCCACAAATATTAGAAAATGTAACGGTCAAAGATAAAAATATTATTTTTCTTCCAAAGACTAGATTGGCAATCAAAAAAGCTGAAAAACTTATTAAAAAACAGGGAAGACTATTAGTAAGAAAGTCTGGAACCGAACCTAAGGTCAGAATTATGGGCGAGTCAGACAATAAGCCACTTTTGCATAAATGTATTCAAATCATAAAACACTCTATAAAATAATTTGAAACCTAAATTTAAAGTATTAATCATAGCTGGGTCTGATTCTTCAGGTGGCGCAGGAATACAAGCGGATATTAAAACGGTTAGTTCTCTAGGCTCCTATGCAATGACAGCTATTACCGCGGTCACGGCTCAAAATACAACAGGCGTAAACTCTATTGTAAGTATAAATCCTAAAGAAATTTTCAAACAAATCGTTTTTACCTGCGAAGACATAAAACCAGATGCCATAAAAATCGGTATGCTTCATTCACCTGGCGTAATAAAAGCTGTTATTTCAGCACTTAAAAAAATTAAAGTTACAAAAATTGTTTTAGACCCTGTTATGGTTGCAAAAGGTGGAGCTAAATTAATTAATAATAGTGCTATTCATATTCTAAAAACTAAATTGATACAAAAAGTATTTTTAATCACACCTAATATACCTGAAGCTGAAGTTCTAACTAAAACAAAGATAAAAAATTCTAAAGACATGATTAAAGCAGCTAATATTTTATTAAAATTAGGTGCTAAAAATGTTTTAATTAAAGGCGGGCATCTTAAATCTAAAGTTATACAGGACATTTTAGTGACAAAAAAAACAATTAAGATTTTTAAAAATAAAAAATTTTTAACCAAGAATACTCACGGTACAGGCTGTACTTTATCAAGTGCTATAACCACATTTCTGTCATGTGGAAAACTTTTAAATAAATCCTGTGAGCTTGGAATTAAATATGTTAACGAAGCAATAGGATCCAACCTTAATATTGGTAAAGGCCATGGTCCGATTAATCATTTAAACGCGATAACAATAAAAAAAAAATATAAATAATGAGAAATGTTGTAGTGGTAGGTTCTCAATGGGGAGACGAAGGCAAGGGAAAAATTGTTGATTGGCTATCAGACCAAGCCGATATTGTTATTCGTTTTCAAGGCGGCCATAATGCTGGGCACACTTTAGTTATTGATGGAAAAGTTTTTAAACTAAGATTATTACCCTCAGGCATTGTTAGAGAAGGTAAAATTTCTATTTTAGGTAATGGTGTTGTTGTTGATCCTTGGGCTTTGCTTAAGGAAATAAAAGATATAAAACAACAAGGTGTAAACGTTACTCCTGAAAATTTTATGATTTCAGAAACGGCTTCTTTGATTCTTCCCTTTCACAGAGAGATGGATGAAATAAGAGAAGATGCTGCCGGAGAAGGAAAAATTGGAACAACAAGAAGAGGGATAGGACCCTGTTATGAAGACAAGGTTGGAAGACGCTCTATTCGTGTAATGGATTTAAGATCTGAAAGTAATTTAGATGCTAGATTAAAAAATGTTTTGTTGCATCACAATGCTATTAGAAAAGGTTTAAAAAAGAAAGTTTATAAAAAAGATGATCTTAAAAAAGATCTGTTGAAAATTGCCCCGGAAATTCTAAAATTTGCGCAACCCGTTTGGTTAAAAATAGACGAATATAAAAAAAAAAGAAAAAAAATATTATTTGAAGGAGCGCAGGGAATACTTTTAGATGTTGATCATGGTACCTACCCATTTGTAACATCGTCTAATACAGTACCTGCAATGGCCGCAACAGGAACGGGATGTGGTCCAAATACTATTGATTATGTGTTAGGAATTACAAAAGCTTACACTACAAGAGTAGGAAGCGGACCTTTTCCAACAGAACTAAACGATAAAATAGGAGAAAGTTTAGGTAAAAGAGGAAAAGAATTTGGAACAGTTACAGCTAGAAAAAGAAGATGCGGCTGGTTTGACGGAGTTTTAGTTCGCCAAACAATTAAAATATCCGGAATCAATGGAATCGCATTGACTAAATTAGATGTTCTAGATGAACTTGATGAAATAAAAATTTGTGTTCAATATGAATTAAATGGAAAAACAATAGATTATTTGCCGGCTGCTTCAGAAGATCAATTTAACATTAAGCCAATTTATAAAACCTTTACAGGATGGAAGAGCTCAACTCAGGGGATAAGAAACATAGAAGTGTTACCAGATAAAGCAAAAGCTTACATTCATGCGTTAGAAGATTTTATAGATTGTAAGGTTTCAAGCATCTCCACAAGTCCTGAGCGTGAAGATACTATTTTGATCGAAGATCCCTTTAAAATTTAATTTTTAGTTAGTAAGTTTTTAGATTTACTAGAATTAATCATATTCTTTTGAAGTTTTTCAAAAGCTTTAGTTTCAATCTGTCTTATTCTTTCTCTGCTAATTTTATATTTCTGACTTAATTCTTCTAACGTTTTTGGGTTTTCTGACAATCTTCTAGCTTCTAAAATTTCTTTCTCTCTATCATTTAAAATAGTCATAGCTTCACTAAGTAATTCTTTTTTGTCATCAAACTCTTGTTTTTGAGACATAATTAGCTCTTGATCTAGATGATCATCGACCAACCAATCTTGCCATTCATCAGTTTCTCCAGCTTTAATAGGATCGTTAAGCGATTTTTCATGCCCCATAAGTCTACGGTTCATATTAACTACCTCATACGACTCAACATCTAATCTTTTTGATATCTCTTTTACTTGATCGTCTCTTAAATCACCTTCTTGATTAGGTGCAATTTGATTTTTGAGTTTTTTTAAATTAAAAAAAAGTTTTTTTTGAGCTGTAGTAGTTCCCATTTTAACTAAGCTCCAAGATTTTAATACGTATTCTTGTATAGCTGCTTTAATCCACCACATAGCATAAGTTGCCAATCTAAAACCTCGTTTGTGATCAAATTTTTTAACTGCTTGCATCAATCCAATATTACCTTCGGAAATTAATTCATTAACTGGTAGCCCATATCCCCTATAACCCATGGCAATCTTAGCAACTAATCTTAAATGACTTGTAACTAACTTGTGTGCTGCTTTTAGATTTCCTCTTTCCCTCCAACTTTTTGCGAGCATGTACTCTTCCTCAGCATCAAGCATCGGAAATTTTTTAATTTGTGCTAAATAAAGCGATAAGCCTCCAACCGAAGGAGAGGGAAGATTAGTTATTTCTGATTTTCTAGTCATTTTAATATTATTTATAAACTAAATTTGGCTTTTCAATGACTTAATTTATTTAATAAATCCAATATTTTCTTAAAATCTTGAGGTAGTTTAGATTCAAAGCTCATAAATTTTTTTGTCGTAGGGTGAATAAAACCTAAACTTTTTGCATGCAAAGCCTGCCTATTTAGGATTTTTAATTTATTTTCAAAATCTTCATTTATTTTTTTAAACTTAAGGTTTTTCTTACCATACTGTTGGTCTCCAAGTAATGAGCATCCTTTATAAGCCATATGTACTCTTATCTGATGGGTTCTGCCAGTCTCCAGTTTGCACTCTATAAAACTTATTTTTGGAATATCTTTTATTTCAAACACTTTTACGGTTGTGTAATTCGTTACAGCTTTTTTCCCTGATATTTCTGTAACAGACATTAACTGACGGTTCTTTCTACTTCTGCCTATTAGAGTTTCAATTTTTCCACTTAAAGGTCTTAAAATACCCCAGCCTAAAGCTTGATATGTTCGCTTTATAGTATGATCGCTAAATTGTTTTCCTAAATCAGCATGGGCATTATTATTTTTTGCCACAACTAACAATCCACTTGTTTCTTTGTCAATTCTATGGACTATACCGGGTCTGGTAGTTCCATTAATATTTGAAAGTTTATTTTTATACTTATAAACTAACGCATTAACTAAAGTTTCTTTGTAGTTACCTGCCCCAGGGTGAACAACCATTCCTGCAGGCTTATTTACAATTAAAATATCTTTGTCTTCATAAACTATATCAAGCTTAATATTATTAGGTAAAATTTTTATATCCTCAGCAGGTATTACGTTTATTTCTATTGTGTCATTTGTTTTTAGTTTTTTAGAAGGAGATTTTTCAACATAATTGTTAATTTTAACTTGTTTCAGCCCAATAATTTTTTTCAAATTAGACCTTGTTAACTCAGGTATTAATTTTGTAAGAATTATATCTAAGCGAGTTCCTGTATCTTCTTCATTAATTGAGAATTTTTTTAAGTTATTAGACATTTAACTTTAGTTTTTTTAGGATTATGTAATTTACCATTAATAAATATTAATTCCAATACCTAGATAATATAATTAAAGATTGTAAGCGAATATTCAGAGTAAGTATTTATGAATTCATGTATATTAATCAATAATTGAGTTCGTAGCTCAACTAGATAGAGTGCTTAACTCCAGAACAGAGAGCGTTCATTATACTCAGATCTATAAAGATGTCCGAGTAACAATCTTAATTGAACCAACAAACACTACAAAAAATATTTTATAAATTTTCATATGATTCCTAAAGGAATATCCTGTATAAATTGAACAGTAATTAAGCGCCGATAGTTCAACTGGATAGAATACTTGATTTCGAATCAAGGGGTTGTAGGTTCGAATCCTACTTGGCGCACCACCAGTTTTAAAGAATCCAATCTTTTAAAATACTCGTATTTTCTCTAATAAAAGAGGGGTAGCTTTCATCGATATTAATTTTTTTTAATTCAAAACCTCTGCCAAAAATATCTTCATTGTTAGCAATCTTTTCTTTTATTTTTTCTTCATTAACAAATTGATTTTGGTGAAATTCTCCGTGTGAAAAAGACTTAATTTTTTTGGCTATATCCGATGGTTTTAGCAAGAAAGAAAAATGCCAACCCCCTTTAATTATTTGTTGATTAATTTTATCAAACCTCCAAAAAGGATATTCTTTAAACTTTAAGTTTCTTAATTTTTGAGGAATCAGAAAATTTTTCTTTAATGCCATTTTTGATCCTATCCAGTTACTTTCATTTAAATTTTGAATATTAAGTTTGTACATAAACATCATTTGTGAAAATGCGGTAAATTTGGAGAATTTTTTAATTTGGTTTAATTTTGTTAGATCAGGAATTTCATCGGAATCCGATAGAATGATTAAATCATTGTCATTTGCATCTATCAAGCCCCTGGAAAGAGAGTTTCTCTGGTGTTGCTCCACAACAGACTCACCTCCGGTGTGACTATCAAAATCTATTTTTTCATCATAATCAGCAACAATATATTTAATCTTATGTTTAAACTTGCTAAAATTATTAAAATTAAAATTAAGTTTTTTTTCTGTACCTTGATGTGTTTTTGTAGATTCTGAAATTACGAAATAATCTACTTTTTCATTAAGTATATTAAATCTTAAATCTAAAACATGGTCTTCATTAAAATATTGAAAACAATCATATATAGCCATTAATCAGAAAAAAAATCTTGTAAATTTTGTTTTATTAAAATATTTAAAATTATTCTTGTTTGAAATTATTTTTAACAAATTTATTTGACTAAACATTAACATAAGATCAACAAATTTATTTTCATTTTCTAAAATTAATTTTTTTATTTTTTGGTAAATACCGCTAAACCAATTTTTTCCCCATCTATGTTGCAAGACGAGCAATGTAAGTGTGTTCTATCAAAAATAAAAAGATCTCCTAAGTTCCACTTGTATACAAACTCTACCTCTAATCCTTTTAAATTATTTATATCTTCATGTTTCAAGTATTTTTCATAATTATTTTTATCAAACGGTTCATTGCTATACATTTTTAAATGATCGGACGATCTAACATTTTTTCCTTTTTTAAAATTTTCTGCACTATTTTCTTTTAAATCAGCTTCAGTATTTGTAAAACTTGTTGAAGGACCATGGTATCTATTTTTAAAAATTATAGTTTCTCCGTGATTACTTAAAGGTAATAGAGTTTGTTTATAAATTATATCTTTTAAATTAAATCCTCCATCTACATGTAAACCAATAGGGCTGAAGCTCTCTTGAAAAAGACCCAAACATTCGGTTCCATTTTTTTCATTAATATTATCCATAGTAAAATTACCGATCTCTAATTTAATTCTATCTCTTAAAATTTTCTCTAGTTCTTCACCCTGACCTGAGATCCATCTTTTTTTTATTACTTTTTGTTTTAAATTATTTACTGTCACAGGTAATTTAGAGTATAATTCTAAAAACTTCTCAACCTCATTAGAATTTAAAAAATTCTTAACTATTCTAGGAGAACTTTCTAGATTTTTTATTTTATTTAAATTTTCGTGCATTGTAATTATTCACCAATATTAATTAATGTACCTTTAATTTTTGCCCCATAATATGCGCCATAAAAAATAATTACACCAAAAACAAAATAAATAAAAGAAATCAATATACTTTTAAAAATTTCTAGACTATTTACTGTTTGATTTATTAATATATTTCTCATTTCTTCAAAAATATGAACTAACGGTAAACCTTTAGCTACTACCTGCAGTGCGCTAGGTAAAATTTCAATTGGATAATAAATGCATCCGAGTGGAGCTAAAAAAAACAAGCTTGCCCAAGCAATATTTTCAAAAGATGGTCCAAATCTTAATAAGCCAGCAGTAACCAATAAACCTAAGCTTATACCAAATATATAAAGCGCAATAAGAAGGAAAATTAAAGGGATACCTAGTTTAAAAATGGATACGCCGAACAAAGGTATAGCAACCAAAACTGCAGGTACTAAGCCAATTAATGTCCTAAAAATTGCCGTCATAGTCAGAGCTGCAATAATCTCACTAATTTTAATTGGAGCAATAAATAAATTTGAAAAATTTCTACTCCATATTTCTTCAAGGAACATCATGTTGTAACTAATACTTGATCTAAATAAAAAATCATAAAGGATTGCAGCTGTAAGAATAACACCTATTGTGTTGTTATAATAAGAAGAGTTTATAGTGAAAAATTCAGAAATGAATCCCCATAAAAAAACTTGCACAGATGGCCAATATATTAAATCTAATATTCTTGGAAAAGAATTTCTAATTAGATAGATGTGTCTAAGGCTTAAGCCGTAAATTTTATGCCAGCTCATTTTCGCTCCGTACTATTTTTAAAAAAGTGTCTTCAAGATTGTCTCTGCCATGCCTATCAACTAAATCTTTACATGTTCCTCGGTCAACAATTTGACCTTCTTTCATCATAATTACAGTGTCACAAAGTCTTTCTACCTCTCTCATGTTATGTGATGCTAATAAAATAGTTATTTGATTTTTAGATTTGTATACTTCTATATATTCTCTGACAAAGTCACCAATATCAGGATCTAAACTAGCCGTAGGTTCATCAAGAAATAAAACATTTGGTTTATTTATTAATGATTTAGCTAAAGAAACTCTATTTTTTTGTCCCGAAGATAGCTCACCAGTATTTTTATTCAAAAAATTATTTAAGTTTAAATCTGTTGAAATTTCAGAAATTCTATTTTTAAGGTCATTGACACCATAAAGCCTACCGTAAACTTCTAAATTTTGTCTGACTGTTAGTTTTTTAGGTAATTCAATATAAGGAGAAGCAAAGTTCATTCTACTCAAAAGTTCATTACGATTAGCATTGTTAATATTTTTATTATTAATTAATACCTCACCACTTGTAGGAGTGATTAGACCAAGCATCATGCCTATAGAAGTTGTTTTTCCACATCCATTAGAACCTAATAAACCTAATGTTTTATTTTTTTCTAAAGTAAAATTAATATTATCAACCGCTAGAAAATTATTAAATTTTTTACTTAAATTTTTTACTTTAATATCCATGAATTAATTTGCTGCTCGATTTAACCTATCATTAATAGCTAAACCAATACCAGTTTTTGGAATTGAAGATACACAAATCATTTTATAATTTTTATTTTTAATTATTCTTAATGTTCTATATAAATTTTTAGCTGCTTCAAGTAAATTTGATTTATAGCTTAAGTTAAAAATATTTTTTCCTTTTTTATATTTTTTTCCAAAAACAATAAAGGCTTCATTAATTTTAGCTTTTGTTTGATCAAGTTTCATCGGGATTCCTGGTGAATAATGTTTTTTGAGCATACCTGGTGCGCTAATAATTTTTGAAACTTCACTAATAGTGACTTTTCTATTTAAAGCCTTAGATATATCAGCAGGACCTATTAAACCTGGTCTTAATATTTTTGGTTTAGAAGTTAAATCTACAACTGTTGATTCAATCCCAATATCACATAGCCCACCATTTAAAATAATTTTTATTGAACGATGAAATTCCTGGGCAACATCTTCAGCAGATACCGGACTAATCTGTGATGATTTATTAGCGCTTGGTATAGCCAAAGGAAAATTAAAAGATTTTAATATTTTTTTTAGCGTTTTGTCTTTAGGGAATCGCACGGCAATCGTATTTAAGTTTGCTGTCACAATCTTAGATAGTAGTGAATTTTTTTTTTTTTTTAAAACGAAAGTAATTGGTCCTGGGCAGAATTTTTTATAAAGTTTAAAAAAATTATTATTTAATTTTGCATCTTTTTTTAATTGTTCAAGATTATAATAATGAACAATAAGTGGATTTTTATATGGTCTTTTTTTTAAAAAATAAATTTTTTTAACCGCTTTAGAAGAATAGGCATTACCAGCTAAACCATAGACCGTTTCAGTGGGTAAAGCTACAAGCTCTTTTTTTTTAAGATATTTTATAGCTTTAGACAAGTTTTTGTTATTAACTTTAAATATATTTGAATAGATATTTTTCATAATGTAATTATTATACTTTAAATGAGCAATGAAAATATTCCAGAGAATACTAAAAGTAAATCAATAAAAGAAATTAAAGAGGAAATTAATCAAATTCTTGAAAAATTAGAAAATCAAGAGACCAATTTGTCTGACTCTACCAACGATTACGCTCGTCTTATCTCTCTAAACAAGCGCATAGATTTAATTTTTAAAAAAAGAAATAAAGAAATCTCTATTATAGGAAAAACGATTAAAAAAGATTTATAATTTATGATTAGATCTTTTCTAGATAGTAATGCAAAAAAAACAGATATTTTTTTAATAAAATATTTAAATCGACAAAGTAACTCGAGTCTGATGCCAGCAATGAAATATGGCTCTTTGTCAGGTGGAAAAAAAATTAGATCATCTATAATTATTGGAGCGGGAAAAATTTTTAATATCAAAGCTAGTAAACTCTTAAATATTTGTGCTGCTGTCGAATGCATTCATTCCTATTCTTTAATTCATGATGATCTCCCTTGTATGGACAATGACAAAATGAGAAGAGGAAAGTTATCAACTCATATGAAATTTGGTGAGTCTACCGCCATCTTAGCTGGCAACTCACTGTTAACTCTAGCCTTTGAAATGATTGTAGATAAAAATTATAAAATTGAAAATAAAAGTAAAACAGAACTTATTAAGGCTTTAGCCCTTTGCTCAGGTCACACAGGTATCGCAGGTGGCCAGTACTTGGACTTAAATTTTGAAAAGAAAAAGAAAAAATTTTCAGATATTCTTAACATGCAAAGAAAAAAAACAGGAAGACTATTTAATTTTTGCTGTTTCGCAGCAGGTGTAATTGCAAAAAAAAATATTAAAGAACTAAATTCTTTAAGTAAATTAGGTGAAGATATAGGTTTATTATTTCAATTAGCTGATGACGTTATCGATTTTAAGGGAACTAAAAAATTAGCAGGTAAATCAACTAAAAAAGATCAAAAGAAAGGTAAGTCAACCTTAATAAGTTTGATAGGCTATGAAAAAGCTCACTCATTTGCACTCCAGCTAAAAAAAAATATATTGAGTAAACTTAAAAAACATGGAAAAAAAGCAAATGATTTAATTAACACAGTAGAATTTATTTTAGAAAGAAATTTTTAATGAGCATATTATTAGACCAGATTAATTATCCAGCGGACTTAAGGAAATTAAAACAAAATCAATTAAAACAAGTTTCTGATGAGCTTAGAGAAGAATTGGTAAATGTAGTCTCTGAAACCGGAGGTCATCTAGGTGCTGGCCTTGGTGTTGTTGAGCTTACTGTCGCTATTCATTATGTCTTTAATACTCCGAAAGATAAACTGGTCTGGGATGTGGGCCATCAGTGTTACCCGCATAAACTTATTACTGGCAGAAAAAATTCTATACGAACTTTAAGAAAAGGAGGAGGTCTATCTGGTTTTACCAAAAGAGCAGAAAGTGAATATGATCCTTTTGGAGCCGCACATAGTTCAACTTCGATTTCCTCAACCTTAGGTATGGCCGTGGCAAACAAACTATCAAATAGTAATAATAATGTAGTAGCAGTTATCGGTGATGGAGCCATGAGCGCAGGTATGGCCTATGAAGCCATGAATAATGCGGGAGCGCTTAGATCAAAACTTATCGTTATTTTAAATGATAATGAAATGTCTATTGCAAAACCAGTTGGAGCTATGAGTAAATATCTCGCAAGACTCCTTTCTGGAAAAATGTACTTTAGCTTCAGAGAAACAATTAAAATGATTATTTCTTCTTTTTCAAAAAGATTTGCGGAAAAAACAGCTAAGGCTGAAGATTTAATAAAAGGTTTGGTTAGTGGTGGAACTTTATTTAGCGAACTTGGTTTTTATTATATTGGACCTATAGATGGTCACGATGTTAATAATTTAGTTCAGGTATTAGAAAATGTGAAAAATTCAAAACATGAAGGGCCTGTTTTAATTCATGCGATTACACAAAAAGGAAAAGGTTATAAACCTGCTGAAAAATCGGGAGATAAATATCACGGTGTTTCTAAATTCAATATAATAACTGGAGAACAGGTTCAAAGTAAATCTAACACACTTTCATATACTAAAATATTTGCTGAGACTTTAGTTAAACACGCTGAAAAAGACACAAAAATTATAGGTATTACTGGAGCTATGTCTGGGGGAACGGGTATGGATATTTTTGAAAAAAGATTTCCAGATCGTATGTTTGATGTCGGTATTGCCGAACAACACGCAGTTACTTTTGCTGCTGGACTTGCAACAGAAGGCTACAAACCTTTTGCTGCTATTTATTCTACATTTTTACAAAGAGCCTATGATCAAGTTGTTCACGATGTTGCAATTCAGTCTTTACCTGTTCGATTTGCTATTGATAGAGCGGGACTAGTTGGAGCGGATGGCCCAACTCACGCAGGGTCTTTTGATGTTACTTATCTTTCAACACTTCCTAATTTCATAGTCATGGCAGCTAGCGATGAAGCTGAACTCGTTAAAATGATTAATACTGCAGTTAGAATTAATGACAGACCATGTGCCTTCAGATATCCAAGAGGCAACGGCATAGGAATTGAACTGCCAAACATAAATGAAATACTTGAAATTGGTAAAGGAAAAATAGTTAGAAAAGGCAAACAAGCAGCAATTTTATGCTTTGGCGCAAGACTAGAGGAGTGTAAAAAAGCAGCTGAAATTTTATCTAGTAAAGGAATAGAGTTAACATTAGTCGACGCAAGATTTGCTAAACCTTTAGATGAAAAATTAATTATGGAAGTTGCAACAATGCATGAAGCCGTGATCACTATTGAAGAAGGATCAATTGGTGGATTTGGCTCTCATGTATCTCAACTATTATCTGAAAGAGGAGTCTTTGATAAAGGGTTAAAATTTAGATCTATGGTTTTGCCTGATTTATTTCTAGATCAAGACACTCCTGAAACAATGTATAAAAAAGCAGGCTTAGACAGTTTATCTATCGTTAGCAAAATAGAAAATGTTTTAAAATCTAATATTATTTTAGCAAAGAATAAAAACAAACATTTAAACTAACCACACTGCGCACGATTCATCAAGAAGTGGTCTAACAACACGCACGCAAGCATCGCCTCACCAATAGGAACAGCTCTAATACCAACACAAGGATCATGTCTTCCTTTAACAGAAATATTAGTGTTCTTACCTTTTTTATCAATCGTTTCTCTGCTTGACAATATTGAAGACGTAGGTTTAACAGAAAAAGATGCAACAATATCTTGACCAGAAGAAATACCACCTAATATTCCTCCAGCATTATTAGATTTGAAATTTACTTTTCCAGATTTAGTTCTTATTTCATCTGAATTTTCTTCACCACTTAAAAAAGCAGAACTCATACCAGACCCAATATTTACTCCTTTAACAGCATTGATGCTCATTAAGCTTGCGGCAATATCTGTATCTAGTTTTGAGTAAACAGGCGCGCCTAACCCAACAGGAACTCCGCTCGCCCTTAATTCTATAATGGCACCACAAGAGGATCCTGCTTTTCGAACTGATAATAAATATTGCTCCCAAAGTTTAATTGATTTTTTATCAGGACAGAAAAAAGGATTTTTTCTAATCTCTGCATCATTCCAATTATTTCGATCACACGACATCAAACCAAGTTGAGTAACTGCTCCAATAATATTAAATTTTAAGCCAAGTAATTTTTTTAAAACTATTCTAGCAACAGCACCTGCAGCAACACGACAAGCCGTTTCTCTAGCTGACTGTCTACCACCACCTCGGTAATCTCTAATGCCGTATTTTTTAAAATAAGTAAAATCTGCATGTCCTGGTCTAAATTTATTTTTAATCGTCTCATAATCTCTTGAGCGTTTGTCCTCGTTATGAATAATAATTGAAATAGGTGTGCCTGTACTTTTACCCTCAAAAACACCTGACAAAATTACTACTTTGTCAGACTCTTTTCTTTGTGTTGTAAATTTAGACTGACCTGGCCTTCTTCTATCCATGTCTTTTTGAATTTCACTTTCAGATATAGGTATATTAGGGGGACAACCATCAATGACGCACCCTATAGCCGGCCCATGAGACTCGCCCCATGTTGTAAATTTAAATATTTTACCAAAAGTATTAAAAGACATAGTTATTTAATGTATAAATTATTTTATAGAATATATGAATCAAAAAAATAACAAAAATTCTCTGGGATTAGATTCCATCTTTGAAGATCTTGATAATCCTATAGATTTATTCAAAAACTGGTTTAATAAAGCCGAAGAAAGTGAAATTAACGATCCTAATGCTGTCGCACTTGGGACTGCTGACCAAACAAACCAACCAAGTGTGAGAATGGTTCTATTAAAAGGGTTAAGTGATGAAGGATTTGTTTTTTATACAAATTTTAATAGTAAAAAAGGAAGTGATCTAAAAATTAACCAACAAGCATCAATGTGTTTTCACTGGAAAAGCTTAAGAAGACAGGTTCGCGTAATTGGAAAAGTTAAGCAAGTCTCTGAAAAAGAAGCCGATGATTATTATAATTCCAGACCTTACAAAAATAGAATAAGTGCTTGGGCTTCAAACCAGTCAGAGCAACTAGATAGCAGGGATACTTTTTTAAAAAAGATTGCAGAATTTGAAAAAAAATATCCTGATCAAAATAAAGTTCCAAGACCACCGTATTGGTCGGGCTGGAGAATTTTACCTAAAGAAATAGAATTTTGGTTAGATGCCGAAGGAAGAATTCATGAGCGATTAAATTACGTAAATAATAATGGCAAATGGATTAAAGAAATTCTTTATCCTTAAAAAGATCTATTTAAGCTAAAACCAGTTAAATTTTGTAAAATTGTTTTTTCAGGACAGTCTTTAAAAATTCCAAGAGCATCATGAGAAACGTTAACAAAGTATTGAGCGCGCTCCAAACTATCTTCAACTGCTTTATATTTTTTTATTAATTGAAGCGTTTTTTCAAAATCATCTTTTGTTCTTTTATCTTTTTTAAACGTCTCAACTAAAAAATTTCTTTCAGCAATATCAGCTCTTTGATATATAATAATTAAAGGCAATGTAACTTTTCCTTCATAAAAATCTTTTCCAATTTTTTTTCCAAAAATAACTTCTTTTGAATAATAATCTAAAGCATCATCAGCAATTTGGAAAGCAAGACCAATATTTTTTCCATAAGACTCTAAAGCACCTTTTTCTTTTTCATTACTTTTAGATAAACAGGCACCTGTTTTTGTAGCTGCAGAAAATAACGCAGCTGTTTTTAAATTAATAATGTCAATATAAGTTTCTTCCAAAAGATCAGCTTCACCCTTATGTTCTAATTGCATTACTTCACCTTGGGCAATTTTTGCAGAAGTTGAAGACAATAATTTTAAAATTTCTAAATCACCATCATCAACCATAATTTCAAAACATCTGCTAAGAAGATAGTCACCAACTAAAATAGATGACTGGTTTCCCCACAAAGCGTTAGTAGTTTTGACACCTCTACGCAGATCACTCTCATCAATCACATCATCATGCAATAAAGTTGCGCTATGAATAAGCTCAACACATGTTGATAAGCTCACGTCACGTTGACCCAAGATATCGTAACCTGCGAGTTTTGCAGAACCTAAAGTTAAAAGAGCTCTGATTCTTTTACCTCCTGAATTAAGATGATAAGTACTCATTTTTTTAATCAAAGAAACTTTACTATCTAGCTTAACTTGTATTAATTTTTCAACCTCAGAAAGTTTATTGTTAACTAGATTTTTTAGATCCAGGTAAGCTGAGTTTGCAGATTTTTTAAGCGGTATGACTAATCCCATATTTTTGTATTTATAATCTAATTTTCAAATAAATAATTTTAAATTTAAACTTTGATGACGCACCTCTTATTCAACTAGTGGTAGAAGAGTAAATATTTAAAATTTAATTATGGTATTGATATAAGATAACTAATATTAATCTATAAAAATTATGTTCTCTTTATTTAAAAAAAAAACAGTTATTCCGCACGTTAGATTAACTGGCGTTATTGGTAATGTCGGCAGATTCAGCAAAGGTATGGATTTTGCTAGTCAAAAAGACATTTTAAAAAAAGCTTTTTCAATTAAAAAAGTAAAACACGTCGCTATTTCTATTAATTCACCAGGTGGTTCACCCGTACAATCACACTTGATTTATAGCTACATTAGACAGCTTGCGGGTAAAAAAAAAATTAAAGTTTTAATCTTTGCAGAAGATGTTGCGGCATCAGGAGGATATTTAATTTCGTGCGCAGGAGATGAAATTTACGCAAATTCAAGTTCAATTATTGGATCGATTGGAGTTATTTCTGCATCTTTCGGATTTAAAGAATTGATTAAAAAAATGGGTATTGAGCGACGAGTCTATACCGCAGGTAAAAATAAAAGTACACTTGATCCATTCGTAGATGAAAAAGAAGAAGACGTTAACAGACTTAAAAGCATACAATTAGAATTACACGCTGATTTCATTAAAGTTGTAGAGACAAGCAGAGGATCGAAAATAAAAGATCCTGAAAAAAATAATATTTTTACAGGTGAGTTTTGGACAGGTGCCTCTGCATTAAAACTTGGCTTGATCGATGGCCTTGGCAACGCTGACCAAGTATTAAAAGAGAAATTTGGTGAAGAGGTTATTATTAAAAATTTTGAAAAGACAAAAAGCTGGATTGGTAAAAAACTTTCAGCTTCTATTGATGGTCAACTAACCAACACAATGAATTCAATAGAAGAAAAATCCCTTTGGCAAAAATTTGGTTTGTAGATGCCAAAAAAAATAACTAAAGAAAATAAAGTTTTATCTTTTCAGGACATCATTATGAGTCTCCAAAAATTTTGGGGAAAATATGGCTGTGTAATTTTACAGCCTTATGACATTGAAGTAGGCGCTGGAACTTTTCATCCCGCAACAACACTAAGATCGTTAGGCGCAAAACCCTGGAAAGCCGCTTATGTTCAACCATCAAGAAGACCAAAGGATGGAAGATATGGTGAAAATCCAAATAGGTTACAGCACTATTATCAATTTCAAGTCATCATCAAACCATCTCCAAAAGATATTAAACAAACTTACCTTAAAAGTTTAGCGTCTATTGGAATCGATACAAAAAAACATGATATTAGATTTGTAGAAGATGATTGGGAAAGCCCAACACTTGGTGCGGCTGGACTAGGTTGGGAAGTTTGGTGTGATGGAATGGAAGTTACCCAATTCACTTACTTTCAGCAAATGACTGGGATAGAGTGCAAACCTGTTCCGGTAGAGTTAACTTACGGCCTGGAACGACTTTGCATGTTTGTCCAAGGAAAAAAAAATGTTTACGACTTAGATTGGAACAATGAAGGAGTTAAATATAAAGAAGTTTTCTTCCAAGCTGAGAAAGAGTTTTCAGCTTATAACTTTGAATTTGCCAACACTGAAACATTATTAAAAAGTTTTGAATTCGCAGAATCTGAGTGCAAAGCTTTGCTTGAAAAAAAATTAGCGTTACCAGCTTATGATCAGTGTCTGAAAGCAAGTCACATCTTTAATTTATTAGATGCTAGAGGGGTTATTGGTGTTGCTGAGAGAACAGAGTACATTAATAGAATAAGAGAATTAGCCAAAGGTTCTGGGGCAGCTTGGTTGCGCACCCAAGTTTAATATGGCTGAATTTTTACTAGAACTTTATAGCGAAGAAATTCCTCACGGTTTACAAATTAGTGCAAGAGAGGAAATTAAACAAAATTTATTAAAATCATTAGAAGAAGAAAGTATTAAATACGAATCTGTAGAAGTTTATTCTACACCTACACGTCTAGCACTTTTAATACGTGCTTTACCAAGTGAAATTAAAATAGAAGCAAGAGAAGTGAGAGGACCAAAAGTAGGTGTGATTGAAAATATTATTGAAGGTTTTATGAGATCTCATCAAATTACAAAAAAGGATCTTTTTGAAAAAAAAGAAGAAAAAGGGAGCTTTTACTGTTTTAAAAAATTAGCAAAGAAAATTCAAACTGAAGATCTTTTAGTAAAGTTAATACCAAGAGTTATAGGATCTGTTAATTGGAAAAAATCCATGCGATGGTCAGATCATGATTTAATGTGGGGAAGACCTTTAAGATCAATTTTAGCTATCTTTAACAACAAGCATCTTAAATTTGATTATCATCATTTAACAAGTACTGACGGAACGATCATTGTAGATAATTTTATCGATAAGACAAAAAAAATAAAAAATTTTAAAGAATATGAGTCTTTACTTAAAACAAATAAAATTTTCTTAAAACAAGAAGATAGAAGAAATAATATTATCAAAAAATTTCAATCGATCTGTAAAACTAAAAGTTATCTTGAAAGTTTTAATGAAAAGTTAGTAGAAGAAGTGGTCAATATCACTGAAAACCCTAACGTTATTTTAGCTGATTTTGACAAAGAGTATTTAGATATCCCTAAAGAAATTATTATCTCTACACTGCAAAACCACCAAAGATACTTTCCTTTATTTGATTCAAAAAACAGATTAACTAATAATTTTTTAATTGTAACGAATAAAACTGATGCGCAAAATGTTATTAGAGATGGAAATAAAAGAGTAATTTTAGCTCGTTTAGCTGACGCTAAGTTCTTCTGGCAAATAGATAAAGCAAAAAATTTAATTAAACAAATTTCTAAATTAAAAGAGATAACTTTCTTTGAGAAAATTGGAACGATATATGACAAGACTCAAAGACTTAGAAAATTAGCATCAATCATATCAGATCAATTAAACATTAATAAAGAAAAAACTGAGATTGCCGCTTCGATTACTAAATCTGATTTAAAATCAAATTTAGTAGGTGAGTACCCAGAACTTCAAGGCGTTATGGGGAAACATTTTGCCTTAGCTCAAGGATTTGAAGAAGATGTAGCCAACGCAGTAAGTGATCACTATTTACCAACCGGTCTATCTTCTCCTGTTCCAAAGAAGCCCTTAAGTTGCGCAATTTCTATTATTGATAAACTAGATAGTTTAGTTGGCTTCTTTGCTATAAATGAAAAACCAACAAGTTCTAAAGATCCGTTTGCTTTGAGGCGTGCTGCAATTGGTTTGCTTCGAACTATTATTGAAAATAATTTAAGTATTAAATTAAGAGACCTTATCAATTATTCTATACGTCTATATAACGATCAAGGTGTTACCATTGAAAATAAAAATACCGAGAAAGAATTGCTAGGCTTCTTCAAAGAAAGGATGAGAAATATTTTAAAAGAAAAAAAAATAAAGCCTGATATTATTGAAGCATCAATTAGCTCTCATTTAGGAGATAATTATTTAGATCTTTGTAAGAAAAGTGTCATTATGAATAAAAATTTTTCTAAAGATATTGGCAAAGATGCACTTTACTCCTACAAGAGAGCATCAAGTATCCTTGATCAAGAAATTAAAAAATCAAGTAAACAAATAACAGGTAAACCCGACGTAGTTTTATTTAGAAAAGATGAAGAGAATTTTTTATTTGAAAAAATAAATGAAATAAGAAAATCTTTTACCGTTAAAGAAGAAAGGAAAGACTACGAAGACCTTCTTGCCCAGCTTGCTTCAGTCAAGGAATTAACGGATCAATTTTTTGATAATGTAGTGGTCAATGATGAAAACCAAGATATTAAAAATAATCGTTTAGAACTTCTCTCAATGTTTTGTAAAGTTTTTAATAATTTCATTGATTTTTCTAAACTAGATGGAGTTTAAAATATTTTGTATACAGGATGATCAAAATAAATTAACATTTTAATATGGATAAAAAAATTCTCTACATTGATGAGGTGTTGAGAAAAAGAGACAATCTTAATCTTAATGATTTAGAAAAATTTGATATTAATGAAATCTGTCTAGTTTTATCAAGCAATCCATTTATTTTAACGAAACACTGGATAAAATTCCAACAAGAATGGATTAATATAAATTATAAAACGTTTAGAGATCACGATAAATATATTATTTTAATATATTTAATATCTAAGTCGTGGGAGGGTGATTTAAACTTATTTAAATTTTATTCAATAGATGACTTTCATTCTAAAGAAGATGTTAGCCTTCCAAATATTAGTTTGCTGGAGATAGCAGGGGATTTAAGGATACCAAAGGAAACTATTAGACGTAAACTTATTGAATTAGAGAAAGAAAATATTATTATAAGAAAAGGTCAAAAAATTATTTTATCACAGTTAGCATTAAAGCTACAAAAACCTGAGAATTCAATTAAAACACTTTCAATTTTTCTTGAAAAATTATCAATCTTGTTGTCTGCGCAAGACTGGTTCGGCCCATCTATTAGCAGGGGAGACATAGAATTATATTTTAGAAAATTTTACACAATATTTTGGAACCATTATTTTAAAATGCAAATTCCTTTTTTAGTTAGGTGGAAAAAAATTTTTGGCGATCTAGAGTCTTGGGTTATATGGGCAAATATGGGCATGAATCAGTTTACAAACTTAGAAAAAGTTTCTAAAAGAGCAGAAGTAAAAAAAAATATTAATTTATCTGAAGACAACAAAGCAAATCAATATATTGAAGATATTATAAATATGAACGATAACCAAGTAAACGAATCTATGCGTGGGGTAAATGCTTCATCAATTTCTGAGATTTCATTTATACCGAGAGCAACAGTGATTAGAAAATTAAATAAACTTTCAAAAAAAAATATTATAAAAAGAAATAAAAAATTAGAATATTTCTTAACTGGTCAAGGAAAATTAAATGAAGAAATTAAAGCTAATTATTTAATTAATCAAAAAAATATAGCATTATTTGTAACTGATATTTTCAACCTAATTAAAAAATCTTCTCTCAAAATATAGGATTATAAACCATGTTAATAATTTCAAAATTTGCTCCATTTGTACTTTTTTATATTATGCTAGGTGTGGGTATGAGTACCAATATCAAAAATTTTATTGAAGTTTTTAAAAATTTAAAAGTTTTATTTATTGGCTTGGCATCGCAAATTATAATTTTACCGCTCATAGGATTCTTATTTGCATTTTTTGCGACGAGTGACCCTATGTTAAAAGTAGGTATTGTTCTAATTACATGCATGCCAAGTGCCGTTACTTCTAATTACATAACTAAATTAGCAGGTGGAAATTTAGCTTTATCAGTTTCTTTAACTTCAATTTCTGCTTGTTTATCTTTTGCAACTATACCTTTCATGTTTATCATTATCTCTCCTATGGTGGTAAGTGAAGTTACTGTTTTGCACGATTTAGACTTTAAAAAAATGTCTCTAGGCTTATTAATTCTGTCTACTATTCCTGTGCTTATAGGCGTATTTCTTAATACAAAATTTTTTATATTTGTAAAAAAAATAAATAAGTTTTTTTCAT
This sequence comes from uncultured Pelagibacteraceae bacterium, assembly GCA_905616445.1. Taxonomy (GTDB): domain Bacteria; phylum Pseudomonadota; class Alphaproteobacteria; order Pelagibacterales; family Pelagibacteraceae; genus Pelagilacustribacter. The sequence continues at coordinate 147,826 of CAJQSV010000001.1, read as the reverse complement.
ATTCTTCTTTGTTGCTATTTCTGATTCTAATAGTTGGAGCATGGGTTTCAGAATGGGATGCTGTATCTCAATTATATAAGTCGATAGGATTTTTATTATTATTTCTCTTAGTGACAATCTTAATTATTGTGAATATTTTATTAAATTTATTAAATCTAAACTTAGAAAACAGAAAAGCAATTATTATAGAAACTTTCATCCAAAATAGTGCAATGGCAATTATTGTTGGACAATTAACTCTTGGGTTTGGTAGTGGTTATATGGCAGTAGCAGCCATTTATGCTTTATTACAATACAAAGTACTTTTTCTTTGGTGGGCCACGAAGAAATTTGTAACAAATATATAATAATTTATTTATCTTGAAGTAGATAAATATTCTAGCTTACTTACGTAAAGTAGAGTGTGTTTAATTTTGTACATAAAAAAATATTAGAAAAAATGACAAAAAAACAAAACCTATAGATATAGAATTTTTTTTATCTTGTTTTCTTTTATCACGTATTCTTTTAAGTAAATGCTTAATATTTATTCTTTCGTCTTCATTTAAATTATTTTGATCCTTGTAGTTTGAATTAAGAAGATTTTCTGGAGAAAAGTTATTTTCTTTATATTTTGATTTGGTGGACATTAATGATTCTAAAACTTCGATCTATCAATGAAAAGAATTAACTTGTTCATTATGGTTTTAGATAAAACTAGCTTAATATTAGGGTAAAATCGAAAGCTTTTGCACTATGTGTGAGCGAACCTATAGATATTCTATTTACTTTAGTATTTGAGATTTGCTTAACATTTTGCAGATTAACATTACCTGAATATTCAGTTTCATATTGATTTCTGCAAAGTTTAAGACATTTTCTCAAAGTATTTACATTCATATTGTCAAATAAAATTCTTTTAAATTTTAAACACAGCACCTGTTTTAATTGATTAATGTTTTCTATCTCGACAGTAATTATTTTTTTTGTTTTTATAGCTTTTTTAATTAATGTGTTGAAATTAATTTCAGCACTTATGTGATTATCTTTAATCATAATCTCATCACTTAAATTATATCTATGGTTAAAGCCCCCACCTTTCTGCACAGAATATTTTTCTAATAATCTTAAGTTAGGCGTTGTTTTTCTAGTACAACAAATTTTAGTTTTTTTGTTTACCTCTTCTACAAATTTATTAGTCAATGTAGCAATACCTGATGCATGGCTTAGAAAATTAAGAGCAGTTCGCTCAGCAGTTAGAATAGTTTTTGTTTTTGCAACTACAGTTGCTATCACTTTACCTTTCCTAACTTTTGCTCCGTCGCTAACTTTTTTTGAAAAAACAGTTTCTTTGCCTATATATTTAAAAGCAGCTTTACAAAAATCTAAACCTGCGATCACGCCACTTTGTTTCGCAACAATCTTAGCTTTAGCTTTTCTGTCTTTAAAACTTATGAGCTTAGTTGTGATATCTCCAAAGGGTTTAAGATCTTCGTTGAGAGCTTGCTTAACAATTGAGTTGATATAGTTTTGATTTACTTTCGACACTGCAGTTTAACGACCAATTTCAGTCATTCTTAGTACTGATTTTCTTGCAGCATCTGAAATTTTTTTATCAATATTAATTTCATTATTCTCATTTTTAAGGCAATCTAATATTTTCTCTAAATTAATTTTTTTCATATACGGGCAAAGGTTACATGGTTTAACAAATTCCACTTCAGGATTATCTGCTTCAACATTATCGCTCATAGAGCACTCTGTAACTAACATAACTTTCTTAGGTTTATTTTTACTTACATACTCGACCATTCCAGAAGTTGATCCAGCAAAATCAGATGCTTCAATCACATCGGGTGGACACTCTGGGTGTGCTATAACTTTAATACCTGGATTTGCTGCTCTGACTTCTTCAACTTCTTTAGCTGTAAATTTTTCATGTACAATACATGTGCCTTTCCAAGAAATAATTTTAACTTTTGTGTTGCTAGCTACATAACTTGCTAAATACTGATCGGGTAGAAAAATGACTCGATCCACATTTAAAGACTCAACAACTTTAACAGCATTAGCTGACGTGCAACATATATCCGTTTCAGCTTTAACATCCGCAGAAGTATTAATATAAGAAACAACAGGTACACCAGGATACTTTTGTTTAAGCAATCTCACATCGTCTCCCGTAATAGATGCTGACAAAGAACAACCTGCGGACATATCAGGCAATAAAACTTTTTTAGATGGATTCATGAGTTTTGCTGTCTCAGCCATAAAGTGCACACCGCAGAGCACAATAATACTTGCTGAAGTCTTAGAAGCCTCTACTGCTAGTGCCAATGAATCTGCAGAGATATCTGCAACACCATGATAGATTTCTGGTGTTTGATAATTGTGGGCTAAAATAACAGCATTCTTTTCTATCTTTAATTTATTAATTTCTTCAATAAGTGGAGCGTGTATTTTCCACTCTATTTCAGGCACAGACTTAGAAATTTTTTTATAAATTTCAGCTATGGATTTATTAAACTGTTGTTGTGTAGACATACTTATTCTAGTTTACCAACTTGAACTAAAATTGTCATTCATTTAATGTCGCAGATTTTATACGGTCGTGCTGAAATTGGTAGATAGGCATGGTTGAGGGCCGTGTGAGGCAACTCATGAGAGTTCGAGTCTCTCCGACCGCACCAAAACACCTTAATTTGGTTAAAAAATATAATTATAAACTAATCTAGAGCTCGTTATTAATATAAGAGCATAAATTATATTATAGAATAGATTTTCTTCAACATATTTTAATATTTGATATCCAATTAAAATTCCAACAACCGACAGTGGAAAAAGCAGCATAGATTGTTTGAAACTATCAAGGGTAATCATAGAAAGATTTATGTAAAAAGGAAATTTAATTAAATTAACAAATGTAAAAAATATAACTCTTGTTCCAACATATATTTCTTTTTTCATTCTTAAGGGAAGAAGATATATGCTTGTTGGTGTTCCTCCAGCATGAACACAAAAACTAGTAAACCCAGCAATAGTAGAACAAACACTACCTTTTAAAAAAGATTTTTTTGTAGAAATAAGCTTGTTTTTTTTTAATAGAAAATAGTGTGCTGAAAAAAGAAATCCCATTAAACCCACGAAAAATTTTAATAGATCTTCAGAAAGATAAGAAAAAGTTATAGAACCAATAAAAATTCCAACTGCTGAGAACGGAACTATTAATTTTAGTGTATTAAGATCAAATTCTTTTCTAAATCTATAAACAGCAATAAAATCAGAAAGAATAAGTATGGGCAAGATAACCGCCAAAGCTTGTCCTAAAGGCATCACAACAGTCATTAATGGAATAGAGATTAGGGCAATAGATCCTCCCAACCCTGATTTAGCAATACCGAAGATAATAATTGCAGGAACTACACAAATAAAGAATAAAAGATTGATCTCCATTTTAAAACTTAAAATGAGAAGGAACTAGTATTCGAACATTAGTTTCATTAACTTTTAAATCTTCTTTGTAAAATTCTGAAAAGTTTGGATCAAAAAGTTTTATTAAAGCAAAAGAGTAGGCACCATCAATTAGAACCTTTCCTACTACCTGCTCTTTAAATTTAATTTCATCTAAAATTTTTAAAGTAGTTTTTGAAATAATTGGCATAAGTTTTCGTCTAACTTTATTTTTTAATTTCATCCTTGCGGTGTTTTCTTGACCTACATAACAACCTTTTTTAAAATCAATAGCGTTTAACTCTTCAAAATTAGATTCTAAACTAAACAAGCTATCCTGAAGATTTTTTATCCTCTGAATAGGTATCCCTTCTACGTGGGCTGTCTTTAAATAATTAGATTTATCTACAATTTTTAAGCCCAATTTTTTTATTGTAAGGTGTAATTTTTCAAGACTTGACAAAATTCTAGCTCCTAGTTTTGTTGAACGGGTGTCTAGAAAAAAAGAACTTTCTCTATACAATATAGTTTGTTCTTTAGAAGTTATCTCATTTTGAATTTCTTTAAATTTTTCTGCACTAGTAACACCTATTACATAAGATGATGACAAATCTTTAATTTCAACTTTAGATCTTAGTTTATATTTTGAGAGGGTCTTAATAAGTTCTTCTTTAAAAGTACTGTCACAATCTAAAAAAAATCCTTTACTATTTTTTATAATAAAAAATTCATATAAATATTTACCTTGAGGTGTAAAAATTCCTGAAAATATTGAACTAGATTTACTTACTTTATCAATATCATTACTAATTATGTTTTGTAGAAAATTTTTAGCGTCGGGTCCTTCAATGGCAATTAAACCTCGATCTTCAAGTACGATGATTTGATTTTTTTCCATATTTGCAAGTTTACAATGTATAATATATTTAAGTATTTATGTCTGAAAATTATAGTCTTATTGTTAAAAACGGATCTTGCTATGTTAATGGCAAGTTGGAAAAAACTGACATTGCCTTAGTTGGTAATAAAATTAAAAAAATTGGAAAAATTGAAGCAAACATTACAAAAGTATTTGATGCATCTAACAAAATAGTTCTACCGGGTATAATTGATACACAAGTTCATTTTAGAGAACCGGGTTCAACAGACAGAGAAGACTTAGAAAGCGGAAGCAGAGCAGCGATATTGGGAGGAGTAACCTCGGTATTTGAAATGCCAAATACTAATCCGCCCACTTCTAACTTGGTCGAGTTTGATAAAAAACTAAATTTAGCAAAAAATAGAATGCATTGTAACTACGCTTTTTATTTTGGAGCAACTCCAGAAAACGTCGATCAACTTGCAAAATTAAAAGGTTTAAAGGGCTGTTGTGGAGTTAAACTTTTCGCAGGTTCTTCAACAGGTAAATTATTGGTTGACAAAGAAGCTGATATTGAAAAAGTTATTTCTCAGAGTGCAAAAATAGTTTCCATTCACTCTGAAGATGAAGAAATATTAAATTTAAGAAAAAATTTTATTAAAGAAGGCGATGTTCACTCTCATCCAGAATGGAGAAATACTGAATGTGCCATGTCTAGTACAAGAAGAGTTGTTAAAATAGCAGAACGATACAATAAACAAATTCATGTACTGCACGTAACCACAAAAGAAGAAGTTGATTTTTTAGCAATGCATAAAAAAAATGTAACCTTTGAGATTACACCTCAGCACTTAACTTTGTACGCACCTGACTGTTACGATAAAATTGGTACCTTTGCCCAGATGAACCCACCAATAAGGAAAAAGGAACACCATGATAGACTCTGGGTTGCGGTGAAAAATTCAGTCGTTGATATTTTAGGTTCAGACCATGCTCCTCATTCAAAAGAAGATAAAAATAAAAAATACCCAGCATCACCTTCAGGTATGCCAGGGGTTCAAACAATTTTACCTATTATGTTAAATCACATTAATAATGAAAAATTAAATTTAGAAAAATTAGTTAAATTAATGTGTGAAAACCCTTGTAGAATTTTTGGTATTAAAAATAAAGGTTATATTAAAGAAGACTTTGATGCAGATCTAACGATTATAGATATGAACAAAGAACAAACCATTAAGAATGAAATGATGGCTAGTAAATGTGGTTGGACACCATTTAATAATATGATAATTAAAGGTTTCCCTATTGCAACTATAATTAATGGTAAAGTGGTAATGTCCGATGGTGAAGTTGTAACAGAAGGTTACGGAGAACCTTTAGAGTTTTAAAATATTATTTTCTATTAAATCTTTTTTTATTTCGTCAAGTATAGCAGGATCGTCTATTGTTGCCGGCATTTTATAAGGTTCGTTGTCAGCAATCTTTCTTACCGTTCCTCTTAAAACTTTTCCTGATCTTGTTTTAGGAAGCCTCTTAACAACAATTGCTAATTTAAAAGAAGCAACAGGACCAACTTTCTCTCTAACCATAGCAATACATTCAGAGACAATATCTTTTTTATCTTTTGTTACGCCAGTTTTAAGAGCAAGCAAACCAATTGGAATTTGTCCTTTTAATTTATCGGCAATACCAATGACCGCACACTCTGCTACGTCTTTATGTTCTGCTAACACTTCTTCTATTGATCCGGTTGATAATCGGTGCCCCGCAACGTTAATAATATCGTCTGTACGTGACATAATCCAAACATAGCCATCTTCATCTATATGTCCCGCATCGTAAGTTTGGTAATATCCAGGGTAATTAGACATATAATTTTCTCTATATCTTTCATCGGCATTCCATAATGTAGGAAATGTTCCTGGCGGAAGAGGAAGTTTGACTACTATATCTCCCATTTTTCCTGGCTCTAATTCTTTTCTATCACTGTTTAATATTTTAATATCGTAACCTGGCACAGGTTTAAATGCTGAACCATATTTAATTGGAAAAGATTCAATACCTGTACAATTTGCAGAAATAGCCCAACTTGTTTCAGTTTGCCACCAATGATCTAACACAGCAACTTTTAATAATTTTTCTGCCCATTTAATTGTATCTGGATCAGCTCTTTCACCAGCTAAATACAAATATTTAAAATTACTTAAATCATATTTTTTAAAAAATTCACCATTAGGATCCTCTTTTTTAATTGCTCTAATAGCAGTAGGCGCTGTGAAAAGTGATTTAACTTTATGTTCAGACACCACTCTCCAAAATGCACCGGCATCTGGTGTGCCCACAGGTTTACCTTCATATAAAACTGTAGTGCATCCATAAAATAATGGAGCATAGACAATGTATGAGTGTCCAACTATCCAACCAATATCACTTGCAGACCACCAAACATCTTCTTGATTAATATTGTAAACATTTTTCATAGTCCATTTTAGAGCAACTATGTGTCCCGCAATATCTCTAACAATTCCTTTTGGTAAACCTGTTGTTCCGGAGGTATAAAGAATATAAGCATAATCACTTCCTCTCATTTTTTCACATTCGGCAGGTTTTGCATCTTTCAATGCCTCTTCCCAATCAATATCTAATTTTGAATCTAGATTTGCTTTAAAATTTTTTCTTTGGAAAATAATGCAACGTTCAGGTTTGTGTTTTGCTATTTCAATTGCTTTATTAATTAAAGGTTTGTATTCAACGGTTCTTCCTGGTTCATAACCGCAAGATGCCGATATAACAATTTTTGCTTTAGAATCGTCGATTCTATTTGCTAATTCGGTTGAAGCAAATCCACCAAAGACAACAGAATGTATTGCGCCTATTCTCCCACAAGCTAGCATAGCGATTACAGCCTCTGGAATCATAGGCATATAAATAATAATACGGTCACCTTTAGTTACACCTTGATTTTTTAGGGCACCTGCAAAAAGCTCAACTTTTTCTTTAAGTTGGTTGTAAGTAAATCTTTCTTTAGAATTAGTAATAGGACTATCCCAAATTAAAGCTAATTTTTCTCCTAAACCCCTGTCGACATGAAGGTCTAAAGCATTATAGCAAGTATTTGTTACACCGTCTTCAAACCATTTATAAAAAGGTGGATTGTCAGTGTTTAAAATTTTTCTTGGTTTGTGATACCAAAAAATATCCTCAGAAACGTTTTGCCAAAAATCTTCTTTATTTTTTATTGATGAATGGTAAATTTCTTTATAATTTTTAGACAAATAAGTCCTTTCTCTGTTTTAAATTCTTATCTATTTTAATTATCAACATATAAAATAAAAAATCTAATAAAATTAATATGAATATTAAACACCGATTCTAAGGAAAAATGCTTTTAATCCTTGAAAGTGTCGCAAGCTTAAATGCTTGCCCTATTTATTTTTATACCTATATTGAGAATAGTGCCTAAAATTACTTATATTTCACACGATGAAAAAAAAAACACAGTAGAAGTTCCTGTAGGACTTACTGTCATGGAAGGGGCCTTACAAAATAACATTCAAGGAATTGACGCTGATTGTGGTGGATCAATGGCTTGTGCCACCTGCCATGTTTATGTCTCAGAAAATTGGTTAAATAAAATAGAAAAAATTCATGATGCAGAACAAGATATGCTAGACATGGCCTATGAACCAAAAAAAAATAGTAGATTAAGTTGTCAAATAATTGTGTCAAAAGATCTTGATGGTTTAGAAGTAACAACACCTATAAAACAGACTTAAATGATAAAAACAGATGCAATTATAATTGGAGCAGGTCCAACAGGTCTGTTTGCAGTTCACCAGCTTGGAATCATTGGATTGAAATGTGAAATCATAGACAACTTAGATAGAGCAGGCGGTCAATGCATAGAGCTTTATCCAGACAAACCTATTTATGACATTCCCGCTATTCCAGAGTGTACAGGAGAGGAATTGACAAATGGTTTACTAAAACAAGTAGCACCATTTAAAGCTAATTTTCATTTAAACCAAAGAGTAGAAGAAATAAAACAAGAAGATAATTCATGGATCTTAAAAACAAACAAAGGAAATGTTTTCTCAGCACCTAATGTTATTATTGCCGGTGGTGTAGGTTCATTTGAACCAAGAAAACTTACACTTAAAGAAGCTGAAAAATTTGAAGGTAGTCAAATTTTTTATTCTGTGGTGAACAAAAAAATATTTCAAAATAAAAAAATCTCAATTTTTGGTGGAGGTGACTCAGCATTAGATTGGGCATTAGAGCTTTCAAAAACGAACCAAGTTACTTTAATTCATAGAAGATCAGAGTTCCGAGGGGCTGCCCACACTTTGAATGAAGTTAGACAAAAAGAAAAAGAGGGTAAAATATTAATAAAAACCCCTTATAATTTAACTTCTATTGAAGGTGATAAAATCATGACAGGAATTGAAATTAAACATGAGAATGAAAAGTTGGAAAAAGTTAAAGCTGATTACATATTAAGTTTTTTTGGTCTCATTATGAAGCTTGGACCAATCGCTGAGTGGGGGTTAAACATTGATAAAAAAACTATTCCAGTTAACACAGAAACTTTTCAAACCAATAAGGAAGGTATTTTTGCTATCGGGGATATTTGCACCTATCCAGGTAAGTTAAAACTTATTTTGTCCGGTTTCCATGAAGGGGCTTTAGCTGCAAGAGCTTGTTTTAAGAGAGCTAAACCTAATGAAACTTATAAATTTGAATTTACGACAGCTTCAAAAAATATTCATGACAGATTAGGTCTAAAAAAGTGATCGAACTTTTCACTTCAAACACTCCTAATGGAAAAAAAATTTCTATTATGCTTGAAGAGATAAAATACGACTATAAAGTTACTTCAATTGATATTTCTAAAGATGAACAATTTAAATCGGAATTTAAAAAAATAAGTCCATTTAGCAAGATCCCCGCTATCACAGATCATAAAAAAAATATTAGTCTTTTTGAATCCGGTGCTATTTTGATTTATCTGGGTGAACAAAGTGGAAAATTTTATGATCAAGATAAAAAGGTAACTATTAATCAATGGCTAATGGCTCAAATGGCTTATGTCGGACCGATGCTAGGCCAACATCATCAATTCCATCATTACAATCCAGGCAAAAGTGAATTTGGCGAAGAAAGATATTTTAAGGTATGCACCCGAATCTACAAAGAGTTAGATGAGAGATTAGGACAGGCAGAGTATTTAGCGGGAAATTTTTATTCTATAGTTGATATCGCTACTTTTCCATGGATTGCTAGACATGAATGGCATGACATCGGGCTAAAAAAACATAAAAATTTAACTAGATGGTATGAATTAGTTTCAAAAAGAGAAGCGGTTCAAAAGGGATATGATCTTTTTGAAAAAGGTGAAACAGTTCCTAGTGTTTAATCATCAATATAAATTTTTTCATCACGCTCGTGTCTTTCTTGAGATTCAATCGAAAGAGTAGCAATTGGCCTTGCCATAAGTCTTTTTAACCCTATAGGATCAGATGTTTCCTCACAATATCCATAAATATCATCTTTAATCCTACGTAGCGCTGCATCAATTTTTTCAATGAGCTTTCGGCTTCTAGCTAATGCTTTCATTTCAACGGATTTATCAGTGTAAGAAGACGCTTGATCAACCACATCAGCTGATGAAACATTATCATCTGAAGAATTTAGAAGATTAGTTAAAGAATTTGATTTAATTATATCTTTTTTCCATCGCACCAACTCTCTCGTAAAAAACTCTTTATGTTTAGCACACATATATTTTTCTTTATCACCCGGCACATATCCTTTTTTACTAGATTTTTTTACAACTTTTGATACTGGTTTTTTTATAGTTTTTTTTGTCATATTTTAAAAAGAGGGAGTATATGTTCCAAATATACGTGTCAATAGACTTTAAATTGTATTAATTAGTTATAGAATGATAGCAAAAAAAAATATTACACTTATATTTAATCTACTTCTTCTGACGCATTTGTTTATTTGGACTCTTGTACCTTTTTTTTCAAATAAAAATTTGCCCCTGGATGTAATCGAAGCTTTAGCTTGGAGCACTCACTTAGATTGGGGTTGGGATAAACATCCGCCACTTAGTGTTTTTTTTCCAGGAATTTTTTATCAATTATTTGGAAATCAAGATTGGGCTTATTATTTATTAAGCCAAATATTTATTATTTTTTCATTTGTTGTTATTTTTAAGCTAGCAAAAGAATTTTTAAAAAATGAAACTTATGCATTAATTTCAGTTTTTTTGCTTGAAGGAATTTATTTTTACAATTTTACCACACCAGAGTTTAACGTTAACGTATGTCAAATTCCTTTTTGGTCATTAACTGTTTATTATAGTTGGCGAAGTTTTAAAAATGATAAAATCCATAACTGGATACTGCTAGGACTGTTTGCTGGGTTAGGAGTTTTATCTAAATATTTATTTGTCTATTTATTGATCGGTGTAAAACTTTTTTTTATTTATTATTTAAAAAAAAATAAAAAATTTAATTTAAAATATTTTATTCCAATTATAGTTTTTTTGTTAGTCTTAAGCCCACATTTGAATTGGCTAGTAGAAAATGATTACAAGACGATTACTTATGGACTAAAAAGAACAAGCCTTGAAAGCAGCACTCTTTTGAATCATTTTATGTATCCGCTAAAATTTATTTTTGATCAAATAGTCACTCTTTTACCGTTTTTTATACTCCTAAGTTTAATTCTCAAAAACTTTAAATTTAAATTTAATCAACGTGATGAAAAATCAATTTTCCTAATCTTTGTTACTTTTGTGCCAATTTTATTAATGACTATAACTTCTTTAATTTTTGCAGCCAACATTCGCACGATGTGGATGGTACCTTTTTATTTATTTTTTGGCTTATTTTTTATTTATCATTTTAAGAATAGTATTAATTTAAATTTTTTAAAAAGATTTATGTTTAGTTTTTTATTTATTTTTATTCTTTCTCCGGTGACTTATTTATATATTTCAATTTCAATAGACGGCAAAAGAACAGATTATCCTGGTAAAGAAATTGCTTATTTAGTACAAAATAGATGGGATAAAAATTTTGTTAACAGTATAGCGATTATAGTTGGGGATGAGTGGGTAGCTGGAAATTTATCCTACCACCTTCAATCTAGACCACAATGGTTTAATAATTTAGAACCAAAACTAAAAAATATAAAATTAAACGGTGGCGTAATTTACGTCGGTAATGCCGATATCTTGAAAACAGTTTGCCCTGGAGAGTTTGGTAGTATCAAAAACCAAGGAATCTGCATGATTGGAATACGATGATAAAATTTATAATATTAATACCTATTTATAATGATTGGGAATCTCTTACAAAGCTTTTAAAAAATATTGGGGAGAATATAAAAAATATAAACGGAACCCAGTTTGATTGCATCGTAGTCAATGATTTCTCAAAAATAAAAAATCCCAAAATCATAATCCCACCTGAAATCAACTCAATAAAAATTATTCATATGGGTAAAAATAAAGGTCACGCTAGGTGCAATGCTTTTGGCATAAAGTATTTATCCGAGAATTCAGACTTTGATTACCTTATTTTAATGGATGGTGACGGAGAAGACAGGCCTGAAGAAATAAAATTATTAGTAGATAAGATTTTGTTAGAACCGAATAAATCTGTTGTAGCAAAAAGAATTAAAAGATCGGAAGGTCCTATATTCCAAACACTTTATAGGTTCCACAAATATCTAACTTTACTAACGACTGGCAAACTTATTAATTTTGGAAATTATAGCTGTTTAACAAAGCCTGACTTAAAAATATTATCTACTAAAGCAAGCTTGTGGAGCAGCTATTCTGGCTCATTTAAACATAGTATAAAAAATTTTAACGAAATTAACTCAATAAGAGGAGTGAGATATTTTGGTCCAACACAAATGTCTTTATTCAAACTTGTTATTCACTCTTTTTCTATTATAGCTGTATTTAAATACAGACTTTTTTTTATATCAATCTCTTTATTAGCATTACTTCACTATCTAGGAATTTTTATAAAATTTAATTTTTTACTTTTTCAAATATTGACTGTTATGTTTAATATATTAATTTTTATTATTTCTTTTAGAGAGAGTAAAAAAGAACTTGAAAACAGCAAACTTGATATTATCAACATAGAGAACCTCACACACTAAATGGTTGTAAAATGAGTCCAGATTGGAATCAAAAGTGAATCAAAGCGTGAACATTCAATCTATATCTAGATTATTTGTGGATAAGTATAACAATATGCACTTTTATAAACGTTTGCTTAAATAATAAAAAAAGATTTAATCTTAAAATAATTATGAAAATTGAATACTTTTACAGTCTAGCCTCCCCATTTGCTTTCCTTGGATCGGAAAAATTTCAAACAATTGCAAAAAAAAATAACGCAGAGATAGTTGAAAAGCCATGCGATTTAGTAGGAGGAATTTTTTCTAAAACCGGAGGTGTACCTGTTCCACAAAGATCACCACAAAGACAAAAATATAGACTAGATGAATTGAAAAGATGGAGTGAATTTCTAAATATTAAAATCAACATTAAACCAAAATTTTTTCCTCCAAAAGATCCACACATTCCAGCAAAATATACTATAGCGGCAAACCTACTGGGTATTAAAATATTTTTTGGACACGAACTTTTAAAAAAATTGTGGATTGAAGAAAAAGATATTTCAGATGAAAATAATATCGAATTAATAAGTAAACAATTTAAAATAGGTTTTAACGAACTGTCTTCATTGGCTAAATCAGAAAAGGTTTCAAAAATTTACATAGATAACACTGAAGAAGCTATTCAAAAAAATGTTTTTGGAGCGCCGACTTACATTTTTAAAAATGAACTATTTTGGGGACAAGATAGGTTGGAATTTTTAGAACGAGCTTTAAAACAATCCTAAGATGTTAAAATATAGTTCTGCGAATATTTTAGAAAAAAAATATTTACGTTTTTTATCTACTCAAGAAATACGAAGCAAACCTTTCCATAATAAAATTGGTCAATTAAATAATTTCTATTTACCTATTTGTGATAAAATTTATCAAGATTATAAAAAAAATAAAAAAATAAAAATCATAGGACTGACAGGAGGGCAGGGTGCTGGCAAAAGTACCATAACCCAAGTTTTAAAATTAATATTAGAAATTAAATACAGCTTGAGAGTAGCCTATTTTTCGATTGATGATTTTTACAAAACTTTAAACGAAAGAAACAATCTTGCAAAAAATATAAATAAATTATTTAAAACACGAGGTGTTCCTGGCACACATGATACCAATCTAATAAAAAAAATATTTATTAATTTAACTAAAAAAAATTTTAGTCCAGTACTTGTTCCTCGTTTTGACAAGTCAAAAGATGATCGTTTTCCAAAAAAATACTGGCAGAAAATAAAACAACAGCCTATGATAATTATTTTTGAAGGATGGTGTGTAGGCGCTAGACCACAACAAAATAAAGATTTACTAAAACCAATTAATATTTTAGAAAAAAAACAAGATCTAGATTTAAAGTGGAGATCACGAGTAAATAATGAATTAAAAAATAAATATAAAAAAATCTTTAACAGAATTGATATGTTAATTTTTTTAAAGGTGCCTAATTTTGATTGCGTTTATAAATGGCGACTTTTACAAGAAAAAAAGCTTCAATTGAATTCTGGAAGTAAAAAAATTATGTCTCCGCTACAGGTGCGTGAATTTATCATGTATTACCAGAGAATAACCATGCAAATGATTAAAGATTTATCAAACAAAGCTTATGCAGTTCTTTATTTAGACAAACAACACAGGTTAAATAAAATTAAGTTTAATTAATATGAAATTTTTTATCATACTCATTGTTTTTATTTTTAATTTAAGCACAGTTTTTGCTTCTGAATTTTTAATATATTTAGAAAGTGCCTATAAAAACAATCCCACTTTAAATGCCGAAAGAGAAAACTATAAAGCTATTAAAGAAAATATTAATATTTCAAGAAGTGAGTTTTTACCTAGCATATCTGTTTCAGAAACTAAAAGCAGCCAGCAAACTTCTAATAGAACTAACCAGATAGGAGCTGTGCTTCCTGATACTAGTAACGACAAAACTTCTCAGTCTGTATCTGTAGATCAAAAAATTTTTCAAGGATTTCAAGGCTATAATTCAATTAAAAAATCTCAACTTGAATCAGAGCAAGCTGCGCTTAGGTTAAAAAATACCGAACAACAAGTTCTATTAAAATCTGCCTTTGCTTACTATGATTTAATTTATAAAATTAAAAATAAAAAATTTAATTTAGCCAATGTTGATTTATTTGAAAGACAAGTTGAAACAGATCGCTCTAGGTTGCAAAAGGGAGAAATTACTTTAACGGACTTAGCCCAATCTGAATCCTCACTTGCCGGAGCTAATGCTAAGTTAATCTCAGCAGACACAGAGCTTTTAACAGCTAAAAGTAATTTTGAAAGAATTATTATATTGCCTTCACCAAACAAAATTTTAAAAGATAATTTTACAGACAGTTTAAATTTAAGTTTTCCTCAAGGTTTAAACACAGCTTTAGCTTTTTCAGAAAAAAATAATCCAAAACTACTTCTTGCTAAACTTGATTATGAAATTGCAAAAAAAAATGTAAGCATTGAGAAATCTAAGTTTTCTCCTTCAGCATCAATTAACTTCACGCAGTCTAAAAATAAAGAACTCAGCTCTTCCGTTGATGAAGCTGACCAAGAGACACTTAAAGCTACGGTTACAATGCCTCTCTTTAGTGGCGGAGAAAACTATTCTTCATTAAAAAAATCAAAATTCAAAAAGGAACAAAGTAGTTTAATTCTTCAAGACACAACAAATGAAGTAAAAACTGACACCACAAATTCATGGTCAGCTTATCAATCATCGCAAAGTATTTTAGAAGCAACACAGGCGCAAGTTAAGGCAGCAGAAATTGCAAACGAAGGAATTACTTTAGAATATGACTCAGGTAATACAAGAACGACGCTAGAAGTCATCCAATCGAGAAGCTTACTTTTAAACGCAAGAATAGCTAACGCTAAAGCAGAAAGTAACTTTGAAATATCTAAATTTGAACTTTTAGCTATTCTTGGAGAATTAACGCTAGAAAAAATTAAAAAATCCTAAATTTTAAGCCTTTTTAGCATCAATTTTTAATACTTGATAAAAAAGAACAAAATGTGTACATTTGAATCAACGATTCGAACATAAAAAAAGGATAAAAATGATAAAAAATAATTTAAAAGTAGTTAAGTCAGACAGTAAAAAAGAGCAGGAGTTAAAGGAAAAAACCAAGGCTTTAGAAGCGGCAATCAGCCAAATAGACCAAAATTTCGGTAAAGGCTCAGTGATGAAACTAGGTCAACAGCAAGCTTTAGACATAGAATCGGTTTCAACAGGATCTTTAAGCTTAGATTTAGCACTTGGCATAGGAGGATTGCCAAAAGGTAGAATTATAGAAGTCTACGGACCAGAATCGTCAGGAAAGACAACCTTGGCTCTTCAGGTATTGGCCGAAGCTCAAAAAAAAGGCGGAATATGTGCCTTCATTGATGCTGAACACGCATTAGATCCAATTTATGCAAAAAAATTAGGAGTAAAAACTAGCGAGTTGTTAATTTCTCAGCCAGATACAGGTGAACAAGCTTTAGAGATTGCAGACACATTAATTAAATCAGGATCAATATCAGTGATTGTTATTGACTCAGTTGCTGCTCTTACACCAAAAGCTGAATTAGAAGGTGAAATGGGTGACCATCACGTAGGTCTTCAATCCAGATTAATGAGCCAGGCTTTGAGAAAAATAACTGGATCAGTATCTAAATCCAACACAATGGTAATTTTTATTAACCAAATAAGAATGAAAATTGGTGTTATGTTTGGAAATCCTGAAACAACATCAGGTGGAAATGCATTAAAATTCTATTCATCTGTAAGAATGGATATTCGAAGAATTGGAGCAATAAAAGATAAAGATGAAATTATTGGAAACTCTACAAGAGTTAAAATAGTTAAAAACAAAGTTGCCCCTCCATTCAAAGTAGTTGAATTTGACCTCATGTACGGAAAAGGAATTAGCAAAACAGGTGAGCTGGTAGATCTTGGAGCAAAAGCAGGCGTTGTAGAAAAATCTGGCGCTTGGTATGCTTATAAAGGTGAAAAAATTGGTCAAGGTAGAGAAAATGCAAAAATTTATCTAGAACAAAATCCGAAGGTTGCAGAGGAAATTGAAAAAGTAATTAGAGATCAAGCAGCAGCTATATCAGCAGCACTTGATGGGAACCCAGTACCTAAAGAAGAGATTTCTAAAGATAAGATAGTAGAAAAATCTGAAGATAAGTCAGTAGAAAAAAAAGAAACTACTGAAACAGAGAAAAAATAAGAAATTATAGTTGTTATCTCAGCGAAAGGCCTTAAACGGCCTTTCGTGTCCCTTTTTAATATTTAATATACAACCTGCAATTTTAATGCGGAAAACATTTCTGTATATTAAAAACCTTTCTTGTAGTTAAATTTTAAGATTAAAAAAAGGAGGAAAAATGAGCGTACAACAAAAAAACACGAAACTGTCATCTTCCATTGATACTTCGCATCTTAAAGTAAAATTCCCATTTAAAGCTAAGTATGGAAATTTTATTGGTGGTAAATTTGTAGAACCAAAGTCTGGAAAGTATTTCGATAATACTACGCCAATTACAAATGAAGTTATCTGTCAGGTGCCACGTTCGAACGAAAAAGATGTTGAGTTCGCATTAGACGCAGCTCACGCAGCTTTTCCTACATGGGGGAAAACTTCTATTAGCGAGAGATCTAATATTCTTTTAAAGATAGCCGATGTAATAGAAAAAAACTTAAACTTACTAGCAACGGCTGAATGCCTCGATAATGGTAAGCCTATTAGAGAATGTATGGCTGCTGATTTGCCGCTAGTAGTTGACCATTGGAGATACTTTGCAGGAGTAATTAGAGCTGAAGAAGGTTCAATAGGAGAGATAAGTAATGATGAATACTCTTATCATGTACCGGAACCACTTGGTGTAGTTGCACAAATTATACCTTGGAACTTTCCACTTTTAATGGCTACTTGGAAACTTGCGCCAGCTTTGGCTGCAGGTAACTGTGTTGTATTAAAACCAGCCGAACAAACACCAGCATCTATTCTACTTTTAATGGAACTAATTGGTGATTTATTACCACCAGGTGTTTTAAATATTGTTAGTGGTTATGGTTTAGAAGCAGGAAAACCTTTGGCATCTTCTAAAAGAATTAGAAAGATTGCCTTTACAGGTGAAACAACTACTGGACGTTTAATAATGCAATATGCTGCACAAAACATAATCCCAATAACATTAGAGTTAGGAGGAAAATCTCCGAACGTATTCTTCGAAGATGTTATGGATAAAGACGACGCCTTCTTTGACAAATGTTTAGAAGGTTTCACTATGTTTGCACTTAATAATGGAGAAGTTTGTACTTGCCCTAGCAGAGCTTTAGTTCAAGAATCTATTTATGATAAATTCATGAAGAGAGCCTTAGAAAGAGTGAAAGCAGTCAAGCAAGGCAATCCTTTACAAATGGAGACCATGTTAGGAGCACAATGTTCTCTAGAACAAATGGAAAAAATAAAATCTTACTTAGATTTAGGTAAGAAAGAAGGAGCTAAAGTTCTAGCTGGAGGAAATGTTACTAAAATGAATAGTGGTTTAGAAAAAGGAAACTATATTGAAGCAACTGTCTTTGAAGGAAAAAATGACATGCGCGTATTCCAAGAAGAAATCTTTGGACCGGTAGTTTCAGTTACTACTTTTAAAGATGAAGCAGATGCTCTTAAAATTGCAAATGATACTCTCTATGGTTTAGGAGCAGGTGTTTGGACTAGAAATGGAAACATTGCATACAGAATGGGAAGAGGAATACAAGCAGGTAGAGTTTGGACAAACTGTTATCATGCTTATCCAGCTCATGCTGCATTCGGAGGATACAAACAATCCGGCATTGGGAGAGAAACTCATAAAATGATGTTGAATCATTATAGACAGGTGAAAAATTTGCACGTGTCCTATAGTGAAAGTAAATTAGGTTTCTTTTAAAAAATATATTATAGTGGTCCGTACTCAATACGGACCATATAAAAATGAAAGTTACCGCAACCTTATCTGCAAAAAAATTGCTTAATGATTTAAAAAAAGTTCATGGAAATGATCTTTTATTTCATCAGTCAGGTGGATGTTGTGACGGAAGTGCACCAATGTGTTTTCCAGCAAACGAATATCAAGTAGGTGATAGCGATATAAAATTAGGTGAAATTGACGGTACACCATTTTATATGAATGAAGACCAGTATAAAACTTGGAAGCACACAGATCTTACTATTGATGCGATTAATGGCATGGGTGGCATGTTTTCATTAGATAATGGAACAGGTCGGCGGTTTTTGACTAAATCAGAAGTTTGTTTAGTAGAAGATAATAAAAATTAAAAGCCAGCATTTAGACTTATAGACAACTTAAAAAATATCTGTATTTATTGAGTTATGAGCCAGATTTTATTAACCGATGTAAGAAAAATATTCTTAGAATATTTTAAAAAAAATAATCATCAAATTGTGGAGTCTAGTAATTTAGTTCCCAATAACGACCCAACATTAATATTTACTAATTCAGGCATGGTTCAGTTCAAAAATGTTTTTACTGGTCTTGAAAAAAAACCTTTTAAATTGGCTACTACAGCTCAAAAATGCGTTCGTGCAGGAGGTAAACATAATGATTTAGAAAACGTGGGGTACACACCAAGGCACCATACTTTTTTTGAAATGCTAGGAAATTTTTCATTTGGAGATTATTTTAAAGAACAAGCTATTCAACATGCGTGGAACTTACTAACCAAAGACTTTGGCTTGCCTAAAGAAAAATTATTAGTCACAGTTTATTCTGAAGACAATGAATCTTTTAATCTATGGAAAAAAATTGCTGGTTTAAGTGAAGATAAGATTATTAAAATAGCAACATCTGATAATTTCTGGTCAATGGGAGACACAGGACCATGCGGGCCTTGTTCTGAAATTTTTTATGATCACGGTGATAAATTAAAAGGTGGACCTCCAGGTTCACCAGATCAAGATGGAGATAGGTTTATTGAAAT
This sequence comes from uncultured Pelagibacteraceae bacterium, assembly GCA_905616445.1. Lineage (GTDB taxonomy): Bacteria > Pseudomonadota > Alphaproteobacteria > Pelagibacterales > Pelagibacteraceae > Pelagilacustribacter. The sequence goes on along the minus strand of CAJQSV010000001.1, from coordinate 128,366 downwards.
ATGGAATCTTGTCTTTATGCAATACGAACAAGTTTCAAAAGATAAAAGAATTGATTTACCAAAACCGTCCGTTGATACTGGCATGGGTTTAGAAAGAATGACTGCTGTTCTTCAGGGTACACACGATAATTATAATATTGACCACTTTAAAAAAATTATAAGCGCATCCTCAGATGTTACTAAGGCTCCTATAAATGAGAAAACAATAGCTAGTCACAGAGTTATTGCAGATCATTTAAGAGCAAGCAGTTTTTTAATAGCCGAAGGTATACTTCCCTCAAATGAAGGTCGTGGATACGTGCTCAGAAGAATTATGAGAAGAGGAATGCGTCATGCGCACACTTTAGGAAGCAAAAATCCAGTTTTCTTTAAATTATTTGAAACCCTATTAAAAGAAATGTCCGAAAGCTACCCCGAACTTAAAAGGGGACAAGATTTAATTATTGAAACTCTTAAAAATGAAGAAGAAAAATTTTCATCACTTCTGGAGCGTGGAATTAAAATACTAGATGAAAATTTAGAAAAAGTTCAAAATAAAGTTTTACCAGGTGAAATTGCTTTTAAACTTTATGATACATATGGGTTTCCAATAGATTTAACAGCAGACATCCTGAGGGAAAAAAATATTGCTGTAGATAATAATGGTTTTGAAAAAGTAATGGAGGAGAGTAAAAAATTAGCTAGAGCTAATTGGAAAGGTTCTGGAGACAAATCAATAGAAGAAAAATGGTTTAAAGTTAGAGAAGAATTAAATGCAACTGAATTTTTGGGTTACGAATACAATAAAGCAGAAGGAGTAATCTTAAAAATTTCAAAAGGTAATAGTTTTGTCAACGAAGCTAAGGCTGAAGATGAAGTTGAAATAATAACTAATCAAACCCCTTTTTATGCTGAGTCAGGTGGCCAAGTAGGTGATCAAGGTTTTATCAGTACATCTAACTGTAAAATAATTATTAAAGATACTTTGAAAAAAATGTCAGATTTATATGTTCATTTAGGTAGAGTTGAGACTGGAAATATTAAAGTTGGAGAAAGTGTTAATTTAGAAATTAACAATGAAAGAAGAGACAATGCAAAAGCATACCATTCAGCAACCCACTTACTCCATGAGGCTTTAAGAAGAACCCTTGGCAAGCACGTTACGCAGAAAGGATCCTTAGTAAGTCCAGAAAAATTAAGATTTGATTTTAGTCACAACAAACTAATAGAGAATAATGAGGTAAATAAGATTGAAAAATTAGTTAACGAAATGGTTGCTACTTCAAGTGATGTTAAAACTAGAATAATGACACCTAATGAGGCGGTAGAAAATGGTGCTTTAGCATTATTTGGAGAGAAATACGGAGAAGAAGTTAGAGTTTTATCAATGGGTAAGGAGGATAGTTCATTTTTTTCAACAGAACTATGTGGAGGAACACACGTTAAAAACACAAAAGACATTGGAAGATTTAAAATAGTAAGTCAATCATCTATTGCTTCTGGAATAAGAAGAATTGAAGCACTTAGGGGCAAGCAACTTGAATCTTATGAAAAATCTTTAAAAGAAAAAAAATCTAATAAAGAACAAAATTTAACTGATGATATTAATTTTATTAAGAAAGAATTAAAGTCTTTAAATGTTTCTCCCAACTATAGTGAAAACATTGATCTCAGTGAAAATCTTAAAAATCTTAACAAACAACTAGAACAGATTAAGATTAAAAATTTAATAAATGATAAAAATAAAAATATTATTAAAGACACTAAATTCAGTAATTTTACACTAAGATATCAAATTCTTATGGATTTACCTTCCAAAGAACTTAGAAATATAGTTGATCAAGGGAAAAAAGAAATTAAAGAGGGTATTGTAATAGCTTTTTGCAATTACGAAGGAAAAGTAGGAGTAGCAGTCGGTGTTACAAATAAATTAACAGAAAAATATGACGCCGTATCTTTTGTTAAAGAAGCTGCTGAAATTCTAGGAGGTAAAGGTGGCGGAGGAAGAAAAGATTTTGCTCAAGCAGGTGGTCTAATTAAAGAAAAAATTGAAGATGCTTATAAAGCCTTAAGTAAAAAAATTAATTAAGTTTCTTTTTTAAATTTGAGCTTATTGCTTCAAGAAATTGGTTTGTCGTTAAATATTTTGCAGATTTATCTATAAGTATAGCGAGGTCTTTAGTCATCGAACCACTCTCTACTGTTGCAATACACACTTCTTCTAATTTTTCTGAAAACTTAATAAGATCATTATTGTTATCTAATTTACCTCTATGCGCCAAACCTCTTGTCCAAGCAAAAATAGAAGCTATAGGGTTAGTAGATGTCTCTTTACCTTGTTGATGTTGTCTGTAGTGTCTTGTAACCGTTCCATGAGCAGCTTCAGCTTCAACTATTTTTCCATCCGGTGACATCAAAACACTCGTCATTAATCCTAAAGAACCAAAACCTTGAGCAACAGTATCTGATTGAACATCCCCATCATAATTTTTACATGCCCAAATATATGCACCACTCCACTTCATCGCACAAGCAACCATGTCGTCAATAAGTCTATGCTCATAAGTAATATTAGCGATCTTAAATCTATCAGCAAATTCTTTTTGAAACACTTCTTCAAATAAATCTTTAAATCTTCCATCATAAGCTTTTAAGATAGTATTTTTGGTTGATAAATAAACGGGCCAATTTCTTTGCAGACCGTAATTCATGCAGGATCTCGCAAAATCTCTTATGGAGTCGTCTAAGTTGTACATTGATAAAGCTACACCAGGCCCAGGAAAATTAAAAACTTCAAATTCTTTTTTCTCTTTCCCGTCTTCCGAAGTCCATTTGACTTCCATTTTACCTTTTCCAGGAACTAAAAAATCTGTTGCTCTGTATTGATCACCAAAAGCATGTCTTCCTATAACAATAGGCTGTGTCCATGTGGGTACAAGTTTTGGAATATTTTTACATATAATAGGTTCTCTAAAAACAGTACCACCTAATATGTTTCTTATTGTACCATTAGGAGACCTCCACATTTTCTTTAAATTGAATTCTTGAACCCTATCTTCGTCTGGTGTGATTGTTGCACACTTAATACCAACTCCATATTTGTTTATGGCATTAGCTGAATCAATAGTTATTTGATCTGCCGTTTTGTCTCTACTTTCAACTCCAAGGTCATAATATTTGATGTCTAACTCTATATAAGGAACAATAAGTTTTTCTTTAATAAATGACCAAATTATCCTAGTCATTTCATCACCATCTAACTCAACAATTGGATTTTTTACCTTAATTTTGGACATATAAATATAAATTGATTAAGATCAATATTTATACATATTAGAATAAATTATCAAATTTAAAAAATGCTAAATTCAGTTTTTCCAAAAATTCACAAAGAAGGATATAGATTTTTAGCTATAGCTATAGCTGTAACTTTTGTATGCTTACTTGTTTCAAAAACTCTTGGTTTAATTGCAATGCTAATAACAGTTTGGGTTTACTACTTTTTCAGAGACCCAGATCGTGTTTCGATCCAAGATGATAATTTTCTTGTTAGTCCTGCCGATGGTTTAATTTCTAATATCACAGAAATAGATGGTCCAGCTGAACTTTCTTTAGAAAATAAAAAATTTACCAAAGTTAGTATTTTTATGGACGTCTTTAATTGTCACGTAAATAGAACACCAGTATCAGCAAACATAGAGGAAATACTTTATAAACCAGGAAAGTTTTTGAATGCATCGCTCGATAAATCCAGCGAAGAAAATGAAAGAAACTATTATAGATTAAAAACAAAAGAGGGTGATGAGATCATCATTGTTCAAATAGCAGGTCTTATCGCTAGAAGAATAGTTTGTGAGGTAGCTGTAAACCAAGCAATCGTCCAGGGCGATCGTATTGGAATGATTAGGTTTGGCAGTAGAGTTGATATCTATTTTAACAATAGAAAGTTATTAGCTAAACTAGGACAAAACGTGGTTGCCGGTGAAAGTTTAATAGCAGTTAAATAAAATGGAAAAAAAAAATCCTTTTAATCTTGTTTCCTCAAAAAAAACTAGATTTATTCTTCCAAGTTTATTAACCATAATCGGTGTTTGTTTAGGAATTAGTTCTATAAAATTTTCTTTAGATCAGAATTATAGTTTAGCCGTAATTTTTTTAGTTTTTGCGTCTTTGCTCGATGCTCTGGATGGAAGAATAGCTAGATTAATTAAAGGAACCTCTGAGTTTGGAAAAGAATTGGACTCGTTAACAGATTTTGTAAGTTTTGGAATTGCTCCTGCTTTTATATTGTATTTTTGGGAATTAAAAAACTATGGAAAAATTGGCTGGGCAATAACATTAATTTTTTCCGTTTGTTGTGTTCTGAGGTTAGCAAGATTTAATTTGACTAAAATTTCAGAAGAAGCAGAATGGAAATTAAATTATTTTGAAGGCGTCCCGTCACCAGCTGGCGGAGGGTTGATTTTGCTACCATTAATTTATGAATTATCAGAACTTAATTTAGATATAGATATTAAGAGCTTCACTCCATATCTTGTAGTAATCGTTGCTTTACTTTTAATTAGTAAAATTCCAACCTTTTCTTTAAAAAAAATAAAAATATCTAGTGGGCTAACTATTTTTCTACTATTTGGAATCGTTATTATTTTTGTTTCAATAATATTTTTTACCTTTGAAGCCTTATTAGTTTTCGGAATAATATATCTATTATCAATTCCAATAAGTTATTTTTTATATCAAAAAACAATCAAAAAATTAAACACTGACGCAGAAGAAGACCACGAAGATGTTTTGTAATGAAAAAAACAAAAAGAGCAAAAAAAAGCAGAACCTGGGTAATAAAACAACATAGAGATCAATTCTTCAAAAAAGCCAAAGTGTTGGGGTACAGATCAAGAGCGTCATTTAAATTAATTGAATTGAACAAAAAATTTAGTTTCATAAAAAAAAATTCAAATTTATTAGATATTGGATCCACGCCTGGTGGCTGGTCTCAAGTAGCATCTAAAATAATTACTAATGGAAAAATTATTGCCGTAGATATATTGCCGATGGAAACTATAGGTAATGTAAATTTTTTAAATAGTGATTTTTTAGATGAAAAAACGCACGAAAAAATACGAAATATATTCAATAAAAAAATTGATGTTATTATTTCTGATATGGCAGAAAATACGACTGGTAATAAAACTGTTGATTCGATTAGAACCAACAACCTTTGTTCGGAAGTTATAAAATTTTCGTTAAAAATGTTAAGTATTAATGGATCTATGGTCTGTAAACTGTTTATGGGAGAAGATTTTTTAGAAGTAAAGAATTTAGCAAAAAAATATTTTAAAAATGTTGAATTTTTTAAACCTGAATCAAGTAGGAACGAATCAAAAGAAACTTATATATTTTGCTCTTTATTAAAGACTTTATAAATTTTTAAGATTGTATATAAGTGTATATGGAAGTAATCAAAGAAGCTTTAACATTCGATGATGTACTATTGGTGCCGAGATATTCTTCTGTCCTTCCCTCAGAAACAAATTTAAATATAGATCTAGGAAATAATTTAAAATTAAAAATTCCTTTTTTATCTTCAGCAATGGACACAGTGACAGAGTCTAATATGGCAATAGCTATAGCTCAGAAAGGTGGTTTAGGTATCATACATCGCAACCTAACAATTAGTGAGCAATTTAAAGAAATTGAAAAAGTAAAAAAAAAAAACTTGATAGTAGGTGCGGCCGTAGGAACTGCTAATGAAGATTTAACAAGAACTAAATATATTTTAGATGCTGGAGTCGATTTGATAGTTATAGATACTGCTCACGGTCATAGTGAGAAAGTTGTAAAAACTCTTAGCAACATTAAAAAAATAAGATCAAAAGTTCCTATTTGCGTTGGAAATATCGCTTCAGGCGAAGCAGCCTTAAAATTATACAATGAAGGAGCGGATATTTTAAAAGTTGGAATTGGTCCTGGCTCAATTTGCACAACCAGAATGATAGCTGGTATTGGCGTTCCCCAAATTACTGCGGTGTTAGATGTTAAAGAAAATATGAAAAATAAAAAAATCAAAATTATTTCTGATGGAGGAATAAAATTTTCAGGAGACATTGTAAAAGCATTAGCAGCAGGAGCCGACGCTATAATGATGGGTTCAATTTTTGCGGGAACAGACGAAAGTCCCGGAAAAAAATTTAAGTTTAAAAATAAATTTTATAAATCTTACAGAGGCATGGGGTCAATAGGAGCTATGTCTGCTGGTTCTTCTAATAGGTATTTTCAAAAAAACCACAAAGATAAATCAAAATTTGTTCCAGAAGGCGTGGAAGCTAGAGTACTTTATAAAGGCTCTATGGAAGAAATTTTATATCAGCTACAAGGTGGTCTTAGATCTTCAATGGGTTATATTGGTGCCAAAATGATTAAAGAAATTAAAAAAAAAGCAAAGTTCGTTAAAATCACAAAAGCAGGATTTTACGAAAGTATGGTACATAGCGTAGAAACAGTCAAAGAAACAAAAAATTATAAATTATGAAAAAAAATATTTTAACTATTTTGGTGTCATTAATTTTATTTAATCTTAATCATATTTCTGTCAGTGCTAAAAATTTATATTTTGACGAAGGAAAAAAACTTTTTGACAATAAAAATTATATTGACTCAAAATTTTATTTTGAAAAAGATATTGTTTTTAACCCTAAAAGTGAAAATTCCTACCTTTACCTTGCTAAAATTTTTAAAGAAGAAGAAAATGATAGTTTAGAGAAAAATAATTTAAACACTGTATTGTTGCTTAACCCAAGAAACGAAGAAGCAATTTATCTCTTAACGCTACTTAGTATCAAAAATTCAAATTTCTCAAAAGCAAAAGAACTCATAGGCACGTTGAATTTAGTTTGTAAAAAAATGTGTTCATCCAAACTAGAGCTACAATCAAAACTCGATAGTTCATTAAAAAGTGAATGAATCAAAATATAAACAAAGATAAAATTATTATTATTGATTTTGGCTCCCAGGTAACAAAATTAATTGCAAGAAGAATTAGAGAATTTTCTGTTCTCTCTGAAATACTAACAATAAACGATTTAAAAAAAAAAAATATTTTTCAAAATGTTAAAGGTATTATTTTATCTGGTGGTCCCTCAACAGTTACAAAAATCTTATTTCCAAAAATACCGAATGAAATATTTAATTTAAACATTCCCATTCTAGGTATTTGCTACGGTCTGCAGTTAATTGCCAAACAATTTAAAGGTAAAGTTAAAACAAACGTAAAAAAAAGAGAATTTGGCAGAGCTATTTTGACTAAAACAAAAAATTCATTATTAACAAAAAATTTTTTTAAAAAAAATAAATCTATAGTGTGGATGAGCCATCAAGATTATGTGTATAAACTTCCTGTAGGATTTTCAAAAATTGCCCAAACCGATCAATCTGAAATGACAATTATAGAAAATAAGCAAAAAAAAATATACGGCATTCAATTCCACCCTGAAGTCACGCACACTCAAAATGGAAATGTTATTTTTAAAAATTTTATTTTTGATATTTGTAAAACTAAGAAACAGTGGAAATTAGTTTCTGAGAAGATAAGAATTATAAAAGAAATAAAACAAACTGTCCAAAAAGATAAAGTTATCTGCGCATTATCCGGTGGTGTTGATAGTAGTGTGGTTGCTTTGTTAATTCACAAAGCTATAGGTAAAAATTTAAAGTGCATAATGGTTGATACAGGAATGATGAGAAAAGATGAGTTTAAATCTACTTATAAAATTTTTATAAATAAATATAAATTAAACGTCAAAATACTTTATGCATCAAAAATTTATTTTAAAAAACTTAAAAATATTATCGACCCTGAGAAAAAAAGAAAAATTATAGGAAGTTTATTTATTAAAATATTTGAAAAAGAGGCTAAAAAATATAAAAATGTTAAATTTTTAGCTCAGGGCACTTTATATCCAGATATTATTGAAAGTAGATCAGTTACTGGCAGCAAAACATCTAAAATAAAATCACACCACAACGTAGGTGGCCTACCTAAAAAAATGAATTTAAAATTAATAGAACCTTTAAAGGAATTTTTTAAAGACGAAGTAAGAGAGCTTGGTACCGCTGTTGGGTTAACTAAAGAAATATCCCAAAAACATCCTTTCCCTGGTCCGGGATTAGCTATAAGAATAGTTGGAAATATAACACCTGAAAAAGTTAAAATTTTACAAGAAGCTGATTATATTTTTATCCAACAGCTTATTAAAAACAATTTGTACGATAAAATTTGGCAAGCTTATGCTGCTTTGTTACCAGTCAAGACAGTTGGTGTTATGGGCGATTCAAGAACCTACGAATATATTTGTTTAATTAGAGCGGTGATTTCTGAAGACGGCATGACAGCAAATTATTTTAATTTTCCAAAATTTTTTTTAGATGAAATTTCTAATAAAATTATAAATGGTGTGAAAGGTATTAACAGAGTTGTTTATGACATAACCTCAAAGCCACCAAGCACTATTGAACTTGAGTAAATAATGAAAAAAAATATTTTAAAAATAATAAATTACAAAAACAATAAACCCTTAGTGTGCCTCACCGCCTACTCTAAACCTATAGCTAAAATTGTAGATAAGTATTGTGATATTGTTTTAGTAGGAGACTCCTTAGCTACCGCTATGTACGGTATGGAAAACACACATCAGGTTACTCTTGAGACAATGATACAACATGGAATAAGCGTTAAATCTAATCTCTCAAAAGCTTTATGCGTTGTAGATATGCCAACTAATTCATACAGAACTATTAAAGAAGCTAAAAAAAATGCAATATTAATCATTAAGAAAACTAAATGTGACGCGGTTAAAATAGAATGTAATGGAAAAAATTTTGAGATCATAGAAAGCATAGTTAAAATAGGCATCCCAGTAATGGGACATATAGGTTTTACGCCCCAGCATTACAAAAATTTTAGAGTACATGGACTGCTAGAAAAAGACCGTCTTAAATTAATAAATGAAGCAAAAAAAAATGAAAAGGCTGGTGTGTTTAGCATAGTTTTAGAATGTGTTACTGAATTTGTTGCTAAAGAAATTACCAGTACATTGAAAATACCAACAATAGGTATTGGTGCTTCCGTACATTGCGATGGACAAATTCTTGTTACAGATGATATGCTTGGATTAAGTGGTTTTTATCCACGATTTGTAAAAAAATTTGTAAGATTAGATAATATTATTGAAAAAGGAGTTCAAAAATATAATAAAGCTGTGTTAAATAAAAAATTTCCCGGTAAAAAAAATACTTTTTAATTTATGACTGATAAAATATTAAAAAACAATTTTCAAAATAAAACTTTAAACTTTATAAAAAAAAATTTAAAAAAATTAATAATTGTATTTATGCTTTTAGTTATTTTATTATTTACATACTTCCTGTATCAAAATTTACAAAAAAGAAACGAAATAAAACTTTCTCAGAATTACACTCAAGCTTCTATTCAGTTTAAACAAAAAAAAATAAATAAAAGTAAATTATTACTAGAAAGCATTATCGACAAAGGTCATAAATTTTACTCACCTCTAGCGCTTTATTTTATTATTGACAATAATTTAGAAACCGACCCTTTAAAAATAATTAATTTTTTTGATAAGATTATAAATATTGGATCTATAGACAATGAAAACTTGAATTTAATTAAAATAAAAAAAACTATTTTTTTATTTAGCACAGGAGACGAAGAATTAATAATAAAAACACTAAATCCTGTCATTAATTCTGATTCTGTTTGGCGTAATATGGCTATCACATTAATATCAGATTATTTTATTTCCAAAGACCAAAAAATAAAAGCAAGCGAATACATTCAATTATTAAACAATAAGATAGATAAATAATTTACAATGAAAAGATTATTATTAATCTTTGTTACCACAGTAATTGTATCTTGCTCATTTGATAATAAAACTGGAATATGGAAAGATGCATCAAACATACCTATAGACAATCAAAATCCAAAATCAATTGAAGACAATAATTCAAACCCAAGGTATGAAGATATTTTTATAAAAAATAAAACTTACAATGAAGAGAAAGACCCCTTTAATGCTTTCAATGCAAAAATTGAAGCTCCTTTAAAAGCAACAAATTGGCCTGAAACATATGGAGTTCCAACTAATAATATCTCTAATTTTTCCTATAGTGCTGAAAAAAAATTGGTATTTAGAAGTCGTAAATTAAGTAAACTTTCATCAAATAAAAACAACTCAAATGAAAATATTATTTTCTATAAAAAAAATTTAATTTCACACGATCAGAAAGGGACAATTTTTATTTATTCATTAGATTTAAAAAAGAAAATATTTGAGTATAATTTTTATAAAAAGAATTTTAAAAAATTTGATAAAAAAATTTACTTGTTAGAAAATGAAAATGTTTTATACGCAGCTGATAATCTTGGTTATTTATATGCGATTAATTTAGATGACTACTCTATTATTTGGGCAAAAAATTACGGAATACCTTTCAGATCTAATTTGAAATTTGCAAATAACCAAATTTTCTTAGCAAATCAAGATAACGTTATTTACTCTGTTAACACAAAAACAGGCGATAAAGAATGGCAATTTGCAACGAGCCTTACTTTTTTGAAAACTAATTTTCAAAATAATTTTGCATTAGATTTAATAAATAATAACTTATTTTTTCTAAATACTAATGGTGAACTTTATTCTATTAATTATTTAAATCAAAAAATTAATTGGTTTCTAAATTTTAAAAAATCTTCTTCAGTTACAGATACAGAACTATTTTTAAGCCATCCTATTGTTATTAAAAATAATAATTTATTTATATCTACAAAAAATGCAGTATTAAGTTATGACGTTTTGACTGCTTTCAAAAAATGGGATCTACCTGCGGAAATAACTATAAAGCCTATTGTAACATTAAATTACACGTATGTTGTTTTAAAAAATGATCTTCTGATTTGCTTAGATATTAATGGTAATGTTGTATGGTCCAAAAATATCTTTGGAAGCATAGAGGAAAAAATAAAGAAAAAGTTTGACTCTATTATTGATTTCAAAATAGTAAATAGTGAAATTAATATCTATTCATCAAATGGATACTTGTTATCTTTTAATCCTAGCGATGGTAGTTTAAACAATTTAAACAGAATTAGTAAAAGTGGAATTAATTCAAAAATATTTTTTTTAAACAATAAAATGTTTTTTTTAGATAATCGCAACAGGTTATTAAAATTTAATTAATTTAATTATTAGATTTAGAACTCAACAATGATAGTTGAGTTATTTTCCCTTTATCCAATGAGTCTGTGGGCTTTACTGGATACTCACCTGTAAAATAGTGATCACTTAATTGAGGATATAATTTATTTCTTTCTCCGAAACCTAAAGCTTTGTACAGACCCGCTAAACTTAAAAATTTTAAAGACTTAGCATTTATATAATCGCACATTTCCTGATTATTTTTACCGCTCGCTAACAATTCTTTTTTTGTTGGCATGTCAACACCATAAAAGTCAGGAAAAAGAATTTCAGGACAGGCTATCCTTACGTGCACTTCTTTAGCTCCTGCGTCATATAACATTTTAACTATTTTATGACATGTGGTTCCTCTGACTAAAGAATCATCAACTAAAATAATTGATTTATTTTTTACTAAGGTTTGAGTTGCATTTAATTTTAATTTAACTCCAAAACTTCTAATGCTTTGAGTTGGCTCAATAAAAGTCCTACCTACATAATGATTTCTTATAAGACCTAGTTCAAAACTTTTTTTTGTATACTGACTGTAGCCAAGCGCTGCGGGAACCCCAGAATCTGGTACTGGTACAACTAAATCAGCATTTAAATCTGTTTCCTTAGCAAGTTCTTCACCCATTTTTTTTCTAAACTCATATGCACAACGATCACCAAGCAGACTATCTGGCCTAGCAAAATATATATATTCAAAAGCGCACGGTCTGGGCTTAATAGAAGGGAAGGGTTTTAAGCTGTTTAATTTTCCATTTTCAATGAATACAATTTCTCCATTTTCAACTTCTCTGATAAATTTAGCACCTATAATATCTAATGCGCAAGTTTCAGAAGCAAAAACAAAAGAATTTTTTAATTTACCAATAACTAGCGGTCTAATACCAAAAGGGTCTCGCAAACCGATAAGTTTTTTATTAGTCATCATAACTAATGCATACCCTCCCTGTATTTGAAAAAGTGTATCGATAATTTTATCTATCATTTTACCCCTTTTTGATTTTGCAATTAATTGAACTATTGTTTCGGTATCACTGGTAGTTCTAAAAATAGCACCATCACGGACAAGATTATTTCTAAGTTCTATAGCGTTAGTTAAATTTCCATTATGTGCTAGGCTAACCCCGCTACTATAAAGGTCTGCAAAAAAAGGTTGGATATTTCTTAATGAAACCTCACCAGTCGTAGAATATCTATTATGCCCAATAGCTGATTGACCAGGTAATTTTTTTATTACCCCTGGATCAGTAAAGTGATCACCAACTAAACCTTGTCTTTTTTCTGAATGAAAAGTTTTACCATCAAAGGAAACAATACCACAACCTTCCTGCCCTCTATGCTGTAGAGCATGTAAGCCAAGAGCAACTAAAGCAGATGCATCTTCATGATCTGAAATACCAAAAACTCCACATTCTTCTCTAGGTTTATCTAATTTAAATTTTTTCAATTTTTTCTTTAGTGTTTATTATATCTTTGTAATTAGGAAATTCTTCAATAAGTAAGTCGCTACCTTTTTTAACAACATCAAAAGAATAAGCATTGGTCGTTGAAATACCCCATTTCTCATATGGATAAAACCAATTTAAAAGAGAAAAAAAACAAACCGTAACTACATAACCTCTAAATAAACCAAAAAAAATTCCAAATGATTTATCCACAGAACCAAGTCCGGTCCAAGTTACAGTTCTTCCAAGGGATTTACCTAAAACAACACTAACAAATAAAGCAACAATAAAAACAAAAACACCAATGCCTATATTGTTTATAAATTCTGATTCAATATAGTTACTGACCCAAGGTTGTAATTTAGGTACTAAAATTATCGTTGTTATGACAGAAATTATCCATTTTAGAGATGAGAGAAAACTTAAAGAGAATCCTTGGGAAAAACATTTTATTATATTGTATAAAACAATTAGCATAAAAATAATATCAAACAGTAGAACTTCTTCTTTTATAAATTCTATAAAATTACTCATTACCAAATGGTTTTAAAACTAATATGAGTTTTGGCAAAAGAGTTAAAACAGAAATTAAGGCAAGCAACATTGCTATTCCTGTAAATATACCAAAATAAATTGTAGGTATAAAATTAGATAAGACCAAAATTGAAAATCCAAAAACAATAGTAATTGATGTGTTAAGTATAGCTACACCAACAGTATTGTGACATCTATCGACAGTTTTATTGTAGTTTTTTATTTTTTCAAACTCCTCTTTAAATCGATAAATATAGTGAATACTATTATCTACAGCTATGCCAATTGTGATCGCTGCTATTGTTATAGTCATCATATCTAATGGAATTCCAAGAAGTCCTATAATACCTAAAATAAAAAAAGCAGCCATAAAGTTAGGAACGACCCCAATTAAAGATAGAGTAAAGTTTCTAAAAAGAATTAAAAACATTAAAGAAATTCCCAACATTACCACTCCCAGAGTTAAAATTTGAGACTTAAAAAGACTCTGTAGTAAATTATTAAACAAAATTAATACTCCAGCAAGCTTATACTCGTCTTCTGTTAAACCTACTTTTGATTTTAATTCAGCGTTAATTTTTTGGATTAGGTCATTTCTTCTTAAATCTTTAAGTGAATCTTTTATTCTAACACTGATCCTCGCTTCATTATCTTTTACAGAGATGTAAGGAGATATAATTTCTTTTTTTATCTCATCAGGTATTTTACTGTAAAGCACTCCAGCTTCTAAAGTTCCTAACTTGTTACCAGTTAAATCTTCAGCGACCCTTACAATGGAGGCGAATGAGATAACTTTTCCTATTTCAGGCAGAGAATCTAAATAATCATGAACTTTTAATATTTTATCGATTTTATTTCTTGTAAACCAATACTTCGATGGATCATCTTTGTTAGACAGGGTATCTTCCTCCCACTCTGAGAACTCATCATCTTCTATTTTTTTACTATCGTTAGTTGGAAATTTTAAGATAACATCTAGTGGAGTTGTGCCTCCTAATTGATCGTCAATTTTTTTCATACCTTTATAAATTTCAGTTTTTTTGTCAAAATAATTGATAAAACTATTTTCCACCTCTAATTTTGAAATTCCAAAAATACTTAAAAAAACAATTATTACAGAAGTGCTAAAGATCAAATACGTGTTTCCTTTTGAAAAATTACTCAATGCATTTGTGATTTTTGATTTCTCTTCACTTTGATCAATATAATCCTCAGAGTTACTAAATAAATTAAGTAGAGCAGGGATGAGTGTAAATGTAACAATAATAGAAACGATAAGACCAAGAGTCATCATCCAGCCAAAATCAATAATTGGTTTGATGCCGCTAAAAATTAAAGATAAAAATGCACATATTGTTGTTAGAACGGTGTAAAAAATCGGCATAAACATTTTACTAGTAGCTTCATAGACTGCATCTTTAATGCTTATATTTTCAAATTCTTTTTTTATTTGTAAAAATCTTACTGTGACATGAATATTCATTGCCATGTTTAGTATTAACATCATTGCAATAAAATTTGAGGATATAACCGTCACTTTCCATCCCAGCAAACCCAAAATTCCGACCATTGTTCCAACGGAAAAAGCACAACCAAGCAAAGGAATAACAACCCATTTAATTTTCTTAAAAATAAGCCACAAAGTAATTATTATGAATATAAAAACACCAATACCAAAAACAACAATATCATTTTGAATAAATGTCATCATATCATCAGTGATCATTGGCAGCCCACCCAAATGAACCTCTGCGTTTACTGTATATTTTTTTATAACTTCCCTAATCTCATTAATATTTTGATGGTTTTTTTGATTATATATATTTTTATAAGCATCATATTCCCTATTAAAAATATCACGATCCCTTTTTTGAGATTGATTTAAATTGCCATCTAGCTCTAAATTAAAGAAATTATTCTTTGTTTTAACCAGTTCGTTTAATTTTTGATCTTGTTTTAAGTAAACAACTATTCCTGAAGTCTTGCCGTCAGCGCTAATAACGTAATCTCTATAAATTGGACTATTAACTATTTCCTCAAAGCCTCTCTCTTTATCTATTTCAGGATAAGATAAAGTTTTATAGTTTTTTAACCTCTCCATTAAAGGTTCGTCACTATTTTTTAAAAGAGGTACGTCGATTACAGTTATTACTCCATCTACCCAATCTAGTTTTTCTATTTTTGACCTGAGAAACTGAAGATTAATTATGGTTTCTTCATCAGTAAAACTTGATATTGGTGTATATGTTAAAACAAGGTAATCTTTTGATCCATATCTTTCGTTAACTTCTCTTAGATATTTTAAGTCTTTATCGCTTTCAAGTAACAAAGAGTCTGAAGAGGCATCTAAGTTAAAATCTTTTGAGAAGTAGAGAAAATAAGCAAGTACAAAACAAATTATAGCTATAGAAATTTTTGAGAAATCAATAATTACTGTTCTATAAATTTTGGAAAGCATCACTGTAATTGAGATATATCTTAATTTTTAAATAACAAAAGTGCTAATTTTTAGGTAAATCTTTAAATTTAGTAAATTCACCTTCAAATTCTACGTGGACAACTCCTGTTGAGCCATGTCTATGTTTACCGAGAATAAGCTCTGCACCACCATGAATATCACTCATTTTAGATTGCCATTCAGCAAATTCTATGGTTCCTTCTTTAGGTTTTTTCCTTTCAAGGTAATATTGTTCCCTGTAAACAAATATAACAACGTCAGCATCTTGCTCTATAGATCCTGATTCTCTAAGATCAGAAAGTTGTGGTTTTTTGTCGTCTCTTTGCTCAACAGCTCTTGATAGCTGCGATAGCGCAACAACTGGAACATTAAGCTCTTTTGCCAAAGCTTTTAATCCTTGTGTGATTTCAGATATTTCTTGAACTCTTCCGTCCATTCTATTTGAATTAGTTTTCATTAGTTGAATATAATCTACGACAATTAATTTTAATCCAAATAATCTTTTAATTCTTCTTGCTCTATTGCTTAGTGTCGAAATCGCAATTGCCGGAGTTTCATCTATGTAAAGAGGTAAATCGTATATATTTCTAGAAGTTTCTATATATCTATTCAATGTATCCTCGGATGCTTTACCTGTTCTTATTTCATGAGAAGAAATTCTGGCCTGTTCAGATAAAATACGAGTTGAGAGTTGTTCGGATGACATCTCCAAAGAAAAGAACGCAACCGATCCTTTTTCATTATTTTCTTGCATATTTTTTGCAGCATAAAAAGCAATATTGGTAGCTAGAGCAGTTTTACCCATCGAAGGTCTTCCAGCTATAATTATAAGATCAGATTTATGAAGGCCACCTAATTTTTGGTCTAAATCTGTTAACCCAGTTGGGACACCAATTATACCGTGATCACTCTTCATGGCTAAAGTTGCCATTTCGATAGTTTGATCAACCGCTTGATTAAATTTCATAAAAGTTTGTGAAAAATTACCTCTTTCAGCTAAATCAAATAACGATTTTTCTGCATCTTCAATTATATTTTCTCCTGTCTTTTCCATTTTATCATCTTTGGCCTGATCTTCAATACCATCAGAAATAAATATTAATTCTCTTTTGACATACATTTCATGAATAATTTTTGCATAATCAATTGCTTGTTTTACAGAAGAAGAAAATCTTGTTAATTTTACCAAATAATCAACGCCACCAACCTCGCTTAATCCGGAGTCATTTTCAAAATAGTTTTTTAAAGTAATAGGGTTAGCTATCATTCCTTTATTATTCAAACTTTCTATGACTTCGTAAATTTTTCTATGGATTGGATCAAAAAATTTACCTGCGTTTACAATATTTGATATTTCATCAATAATATCATTATTAACCAAAACTGATCCGATGAGAGACTGTTCAGCTTCTATATTTGAAGGTAATTTATTTTCTTCTGTTGAAGTAAGACTCAATTTAGCTTTTTCCATAAGTGAAATAATAATTGAACTTAAAATAATAGAAACTTAAAAGTTACTCACTTTTTTTTCTACCTGTGGAAAAATGAAATTTATATAGAATCTATTTTATCAACGTGTAAATTGACACTCGAAGTAACATCAGCAGGAAGGTTCACATTAATTTGATATTTACCAATTTTCTTAATTTCTTGTCTTAAATCTATTTGTGAAGGATTAATTTCAACTTTTAACATTGTTTTAAAAGCGCTAGAAACTTCTTTAGGTTTTATTGAACCATAAAGTTCCCCATTTTCTTTAGACTCTTTGTTAAATTTTAAAACTTTATTTGTAATTTTTGAGGCTATTTCATTAGATTGGGCTTTTGCATCTTCATTTTTTTTGTTTAATTCAACTTTTTTTTTACTTACAAACTCAATGTTTTCCTTACTTGCCCTTAAAGCCTTACCCTGTCTTAATAAATAATTTCTAGCGAAACCATTTTTTACCTCAACTTGGTCTCCAATTTTTCCAAGCTTCATAATATTTTCTATAAGTATAATCTGCATAATTAAATCAAACCTAAAATTTTAGCTTTTTTTATTTCACTTGTTAATTTTCTCTGTTTGTTTTGTGAAACAGAAGTTATTCTTGAAGGCATAATTTTATCTGTGTCTGAAATATATCTTTTTAATAATTTAACATTTTTATAATCTATCACTGGAGCTTCTTTTCCAGATAAAGGACATTTTTTAGAAAATCTAGAATCTGACTTTTGAAACAAACTAAGTTTGTTTAAAGGATTTTGTGGTCTTTTATTAAATTTATTATTTTTTCTTTTCATTACCTTCTTTAAAATATTCTGTTTCAGTGTCTAATTTTTTGTATTTTACAGTTAAATGTCTCAGAAGAGAGTTGTCAATTACACTATTTCTTCTCATTTCTTCTAAAGTTTTATTTTCAGATTCAAATTTATAGTGAATATAAAATCCTTTATTATAAGATTTAATTTTTTTAGCAAAACTAAGTAAGCCCCATTTTTCGACTTTTATAACTTTTCCATCTGTTTTAGTGATGATATCTTTATATTTTTTCTCTATATTGTTTAATTCAGGGGTAGATAGATCTTGTTTAGCTATCAATGTATGTTCGTAAAAATTCATTCGGCAGTCATTAATTATTTATTTATTAAAAGAACGGTTTTATACTATTATAAATTCTTCAATTCAATACTAATAATGTGATAAAAAAGCATTAATACAAATGAAAGCTATATTATTTCCAGGTCAAGGTTCTCAAATAGTAGGTATGGGATCTGAATTTTACAATAATTTTTCTGCTGTTAAAAAGTTGTTTGATGAAGCGGATGAAACACTAAAGTTTAAAATTTCTAAAATCATATTAGATGGACCTGACATTGATCTTAAGCTGACCCAAAATACCCAGCCATCTATACTTCTTGTAAGTTACTCTATTTTTACAGTTCTAAAAAATGAATTTAATTTTAGTTTAGATAAAATTAAATATTTTGCTGGTCACTCTTTGGGAGAGTATAGTTCGTTGTTGTGTGCTAATGCTTTAAGTTTTCAAGACTCTTTGCGTTTACTTTTTGAAAGAGGTAAATTTATGCAAGAGGCAGTACCAGTAGGAAAGGGTGCCATGTTAGCAATTCTTGGCGCAGATATAACGGAAATTAATAACCATATGTCTCAGCTTAAATTCAAAGGCGTGTGTGAAATTGCTAATGATAATGCACATGGGCAAATTATTGTAAGTGGCAACGTAGAAGCCATTGAAGAATTAAAAAATAATTTAAAAAAAAATAAAAAAAAATGTATACTCTTGCCAGTCAGCGCACCATTTCATTGTTCTTTGATGAATCCTGCGGCAATTAAAATGAAAGAAAAAATAGACGCAGTAAAATTTAAAAAACCTGACTTTGAAATAATAAGCAACGTAACTGCTTTACCCACGAGCAGTCCAGAAGATATTAAGAAAATATTAGTACAACAAATTTACTCAAAAGTAAGGTGGAGAGAAAGTGTAGTTTTTATGGGTGAAAAAAAAGTACAAGAATTTATAGAGATAGGACCCGGTAAAGTTTTAACAGGTTTAGTAAAAAGAATACTTCCGAATAGTAATTCCTTTAGTATTAATACAATTGATGATATTAAAAATTTGAAGAATGAATCTTAAAGATAAAAAAATATTAATAACAGGAGCAACTGGCGGGATAGGCTATAGTTTAGTAAAAAAATTTTACGAACTAGGTTCAGCTATTTTAGCTACAGGGACAAATGAAGATAAACTAGATAAGTTAAAAAGTGAATTTAAAAATATTAAGATAAAATCATTTAAACTCGATCAACATTCAGAAATAGAAAAATTTGTAGATTCTTGCTATTTAGAATTAGGTGGCATTGATGTTTTAACGAACAATGCTGGCATTACTTTAGATAATCTTTCAATAAGACTAACTGATGAAAATTGGAAAAAAGTAATTGATATTAATTTAACCTCAACTTTTTTAATGTGTAAACAAGCCATAAAAAAAATGTTAAAAAACAAACAAGGAAAAATTATCAATATTACCTCTATCGTTGCTCACACAGGTAATCTTGGTCAGGCAAACTACGCTGCTTCTAAAGCGGGTATTATTGGTTTTTCAAAGAGTTTAGCGATTGAATATGCGAGAAAAAATATAAATATAAATTGTATTTCCCCAGGATTTATAAAAACTGAGATGACAGATAAAATTAAAGAAGAGTTTAAAGAAATACTTGTATCCAAAATACCAAGAGGCGACCTTGGTAAGGGCGAAGACGTAGCTAATTGTGCAGCTTTTCTTGCATCAGAGATGTCGGATTATATAACAGGAGAAACAATACATGTTAATGGAGGCATGTATATGGCTTGACAATTATTAATATTGATTTAAGAACAAATTTTACTAAAACCGAATATAGGAATTTAAATGTCAGATGTAAGCGTAAAAGTTAAAAAAATAGTAGCAGATCACCTTGGTGTAGAAGAAGATAAAGTAGTTAACGAAGCAAGTTTTATAGATGATCTAGGTGCAGACAGTTTAGATACAGTTGAATTAGTTATGGCATTCGAAGAAGAATTTGGCTCTGAAATCTCCGACAGTGAAGCGGAAAAAATTTTAACGGTTGGTGATGCTATCAAATTTATTGAAGGCAAAGCTACTAGTTAAATTTTTTTTATAAAATATTTTATATGACCTCCAGCAATGGTAGTATAATGTTAATTTTATCTTCTCCTTCAGGAGCTGGAAAAACAACACTAACCAAAAAAATTCAACAAAAATATCAAAATTTTAAAATATCAGTTTCACACACCACAAGAAAACCTAGATCAAACGAAGTTGAGGGAATAGACTATTTTTTTATAAATCACGAAGAGTTTAAAAAAAGAATTTCTAATAATGAATTTTATGAATATGCAAAAATTTTTGACAATTATTATGGAACTGCAAGAAATTCTGTCAATAAATTATTAAAAAATAATAATAATATTTTATTTGATATTGATTGGCAGGGAACTCAACAATTATCCAGATTTAAAGAACTTAAATTAATTAAAATATTTTTACTACCACCTGATAAAAAGGAACTGGAAAATAGATTGATACAGAGAAACCAGGATAATATTGATATTATTTCGAAAAGATTAAAAGCCTACGACAATGATATTCATCATTGGTCAGATTATGATCATGTTATTGTAAACGATAATTTAGAGCACTGCTTTTCACAAATAGAAAAAATTATTTTATCTGAAAAAAATAACGCTATTTAAATTTGTTTTTCAAAAGATTCTGTAATCTTAAAGTATTCTCTTTCAGACAGTGCACTGGGTCTTAAATTCAAATTTATATTTATTTTCTCTGCAACTTCAAGGGGGTTTTTAAATAACTTATTGAATGCTTTATTTATCATTTTTCTTTTTCGTGAAAAAAAAATATGAGAAATATTTTCTAAATTTTTAATATTTTTTACTTTAAAATCTTTATTTATAATCGGCTCTAACACTAAGACTGTAGATTTGACTTTCGGTATAGGATAAAAGCTATTAGGCGAAACGTTAAAGTGCTTAGTAATTTTTAATCTGGCAGCAGTTAGTATAGATAGCCTACCATAATGAGATGAGTTATATTTAGCTATTATTTTATCTGCGACTTCTTTTTGGAACATTAATATTAATTTTTTATATTTAGGTAGCCATTCTTTAAATTTGATTAATTTAACTAATATTTGTGAAGAGATATTGTATGGTAGATTACCAATAATTATTGAATTTTTTTTTATTTTTTCCTCTAAATCAAATTTTAAAATATCCTCATTAAAAATTTTAAGATTATTATATTCCTTAAATTCATTTTTTAAATTGGTAGTTAATTTGTGATCTTTTTCAATTAGAATTAATTTTTTTGGTTTTTGTTCTATAATTTTTTTTGTTAAATTTCCTGTTCCAGGACCTATTTCCACGATGTCACAATTATTTATTTCAGCTAATTGTACAATTTTATTTAAAATATTATTGTCAATCAGAAAATTTTGTCCTAAAGATTTTTTTGGTTTAATCATTAAATTTATTTAAAAAATTGATGGCGCTTATTAGGCTTTGTGGATTTGCTTTATTTAGGCCAATAATATCTTGCGCAGTTCCATGATCTGGTGACACTCTAAGATATTTTAAACCTAATGTTATATTAATGGCATCGTATCCATAAAGCGCTTTGAAGGGTGCTAAAACTTGATCGTGATACATGCCTACGATTATATCATAAGAGATTATATTTTGCCTGTTGAACGCTGTATCCGCAGGAAAAGGTCCTTTAATATTTATTTTAAGTTTTTTTAATTTAATTATAACAGGTCTAATAATTTTATTTTCAATTGATTGTGTTTTATTTTCACTGTTGTGAGGGTTTAAACCTAAAATAGCAATTTTGGGTTTTATTTTAAATAATTTTAAATATAACTTGTTAAGACTAATAATTTTTTTTTTTATAAAATTAAAAGTAATTTTATTAGTTACATCTTTTATTTCTACATGTGTAGTCAAAGGAACAACTGACAATTCTTTGTTGTGAATCATCATAACTTCTTTATTTTTGCTTTTATTCATTTTTGAAAGATATTCAGTAACACCCAAATATTTACCTTCAAAAATTTTTTTATTAATAGGTGCGTTTATAAATCCTATAATTTTTTTTTTAATTGCTAGACGATGAGCGATGTCAAAGCATTTAAATATATAGGTTTTTGCTTCAGAGGATTTTACACTGAGTTTTTTTTCAAATTTTAGAGGGACGTCCAGTATAACAAGTTTTTCCTCTCTTTTAAAATCTTTAAGTTCGCTGATTTTAATTAATGGAATTTTATAACCCAATTGAATAATTTGGTTTTTTAAGAGAGAATAGTTTCCAATAATAAATAAATTTTTAAGCCCCTTATTTTTTTTCCATGCTTTGACTATAATTTCTGAATTTATACTATTAGGTTCTCCTGCTACTATAGCAATTAAATTTTTCATTGAAAATCTACATTAACAGTATTTTCTAAATTAGAGAAATGAGATCGGGAAAATAATTCTAACTTTTCTTGTTTTTTTTTATTTAAAATATCCTGTTTAATTTTTGGTGTTATTTCTCTATTCTTATTTTCTTCAATTTTTTTGACTTCATTTTCAACATCAAAAATATTTATATTTATTTGATTTTTATAAATATTAAAAATTAAAGTGTTCCACAAAAGTTCTATCTCATGCTTCTCCACAAATAATTCATAATTAACACCAGTCTGATTAAAAATTTCTTTTAGACCAGTTGTATTTGTACTTAAATTTTTTGCTACATCTCTAATATAATTTTCTAAATCCTTTTCACTATAATTTTTAATTTCATATTTTTTAATTTCACTTTTTTTTATTGATTTACTTATTAAATTTTTAATAGCGTAATTTTTATTATTATTGATATTTTCTTGTGTAATTTCGCGCCTATTAATTAATAGATTTGTAACTATTTCATTTTCCAAGTCTATCGACGTGATCACTAAGTTCCCAACTTTTACCACTATTCTATTATTGATTTCTGAACCTAAATCTGAAGAAACAAAATTATTGATTAAAAAAAAAAAAAACAGAACTATCAAGTTAACATTTTTCATCTACGTAATCCTGGGCTATTAATTTGAGCAAATGGAACTATAGATATTGTAAACATTAATGTATTTTCTGGCTCAATGTCTCTATCTGTATAGAATTCTCTTCGATAAGCTACACCTGCTTTCAAACAATCGTTAATATAATTATAACTCAAATTATAAAATTCTGCAGAACTAGTTAAAAGATTTCTTTTTGTATTAAAACTTAATTCTGAAGAGTTGTTGAGTTTATAATCAACTCCTGTTTGAAAAAATTCTTGATTACCTATATGATCTTTTTCTTGCAAATAACCTACATTAAATTTTGCTTTATCAAATGTAAAATCTGCTCCCATTTCATTATAGTTAAATGTTTTGTATCCTTGATCTATAGAAAAATTATAATTTAAATTTACCTTATTACTGATGTTATATTTAGCCCGTCCAACGATATCAGAGAAACGTTGATCTAATGAAGTACTTGATGGGATGTCCATATTTTCTTTAGCACTAATTACCTGACCAATTGAGAATGAAAGCTCTTCCTCTCCGAGTATATTTGTCTCGCTTAATTTATTTTTTTTATATTCAAAACCTACGGAAGTACTCAAACCAGTTTCTATCACATCAAGTTCATTAGTTTTATTTAAATTAAATAAATTTCCATAATTTAGTTTTCCACTTTCAATTCTACGCATATGACCAGGTGCGTATCTCAAAAGAAATTTAGGTGTAAAAGTATAAAATTTGTTCTTAGTAAAATCTTCTTTATACAATGCCAGTTTAGAAAAAAAACCTAAGGATGAATGTACTTCAGAGTTTTTTTTATTATTTTTATATTCACTGGTATTTTTTGCATCATAATTTACAGTTTTAACTTGACCGCCAAAATAGTTTTCTAATCCTAGTGAATTTATCCATTTGTTTGACTTCCAGTTAAAATTGTTGACAAAGAAATCAGTTTTTTTATTAGTTTCATAGTTTCTAAGTCTTAAATTAGAATTTATGTCTAAAAATCCATATTTATCACTAGACATAATATTTTTTTCTATACTTAGCGGTAGTAAATATTCATACCGTAAGTTACCAGCCACACCTGTGTTCTCGTAAACACTAGGAGTCAGCCCAAAGTAAAAATCTTTGTGTTCGTAGGTATAATTAAATTTATTTTCTAATACGACTTTATCTTTATCTGCTAAAGAACTTTTAACATCATACACCTTTAAATAAGTATCGTTTGATACTTTTTCTATATTTATTTCAAGACTGCTTTTTTTTTCTTCTTCATTTAATAAATTCATAATAAAATTAGAAAAAAAATGGGCTCGACCACCATTTGATTTTTTTTTATTTTTATTTTTATAACCTTGTGAGTAACCAGCATCTACAATCAAAAATGAATTAACAAAATCTTGCCTATACTCAGCTAAAAGAAGAGGGTTTTCATTAAGGTATAATTTTGGAGTAAAGGTAAGATCTTTATCTTTTGCAATATTCCAAAAATATGGTGTAGCAATACCGGAGCCCAAAGTAGTACTATTTGTAAGAGACGGAGCTAAAAGACCGGATCTTCTTTTAACCGTAGGATCAGGGTGTGAAAATTTTGGAGAAAAAAAAATTGGAAAATCGTAAACTTTTAAAACAACATTATCATAATAAATTGTTTTTTTTGCTAAGTCATGCTTGATTTTTTTTGACTGTAGTGTCCACGGGGGACATTTGTCACCCTCCCTATTTTTGCAGTAGGTAAGTATTCCTTTTTCATATGTATTTGTTTTTTTGGACAACGACATAGTATTTGCAAAAAATCTTGGTTCATAACTACCGTTCATAGAAATATCGGATTGATTTAAAAAAGCCTTAACATCTGAACCTATAATTTTTTTTTTGTTCTCATCTATATAAATTTCAGAAAAATTGTAGTCATTGTTATTTATATCTTTTATTTTAATATTTCCTTTTGAAAAAAAAATATTAGTTAAAATAGAATAGTTAAACATTTCAACAGATACATTATTGCCATCTTTATCTCTAATTTTAGTTTTATTGTTTGAATATATTAAACTCTTTTTATTATCAAATATCACGTTGTTACTAAAAACTTCATAACCACCCGAGGTTATAATTTTTGTATCACCTTTTGTTTCGATTATTCCATCAAGTTCACTGTAATTTGCATATTCTGAAAAAAGTTTGTTACCTTTTTCATCATTTACATTTACATTGCCTTCAAGAACAGTAACTTTATTAATATTATCATATTGTACTTTTTCAGATTTAATTTCTAATTCCTGGGCTGTTAAGCTTAAATTAAAAATTAAAAAAAAAATTAGATAATATATAGGACTATTTTTCATTAATTTGAATAACTCCTATCGAACAAAATAAGCCAATTACTATTACAGGTATCCAAACAGATAAGAGTGGATTAATTCTTCCAGTTTGTCCTAAAGCAATAGAAAGATCTTTAAAATAGTAAATAGCAACACATATTAATATAGATGTTAAAACGTAATAAAAATTTTGTTTTCTTTTTAAAGATCCAATCGTAAATATTGATGCTAAAATCACCATTAAAAATAAAAACACAGGAAGAGAAATGAATTTATTAATCTTTTCATTTAATAAATTTTTTGAATATCCTTTTTCATTTAGATTGGAATAATTTAAAGTTAAATTTAAAAAGGATATTGTATCTAAATTTTTATACAATGAGTTAATCTTATCTAACGTTTTGTCGCTTTTAAATTCATAATTTTCAAAAAAAGTATTCTCATTTTTTATAGAATCATAAATATAAACATCTTTCATTAGCCAGGGATTGGTATTAATTATTGCAGATTTAGCATCAATTCTTTTTGCTAGATCGTAATTATTGTCAAATACAAAAATTGAAATTTGTTCTAAAGTTTTGTTGTTTATTTTTCCAGCATTTATAATCTTATAAGCACCCGTGTCATCAACTTCTTTTATCCAAACTCCATTTCTATTAATCGAGATTAAATGATCAACATCTCTTGTATATTGAGCTTTTTCTGTTTCATAAAACTGTATGAGAGTAGACGTAGCTGGATTTACAGCAAGCAAGGTAAATAACCCTATTAAAAAAGAAAAAAAAGATAGAATTAAAATTATTTTTAAGTTTGAGTACCCAAAAACTTTTATTGCTAATAAATCTTTTGAAGACCTTAAATGTAAAAAATAAAACATTGAAGATAAAAAAATAATAAAAGGAAGTAATTCTAAAATTAAAGTTGGAACATAAGATAATGATAAAACGAACGGTAAAGAAAAATGTAATTTTAAGTTTTTAAAGAATTCAATCTCTTCAAATAAATTTAATATAATTCCCAAAGAAAGAAAAATTAAAATAGTATTAAAAATAATTTTTGAAAATTTCGTAATTAGATATTTATTAATAATACTAGTCATTATATATTTTTTTCATGAATTATTTTTTTTTTAAAGTAGATGTAAAAAAAAACAAATGTCATCACAGGTAAAATAAAATAGAAAAGAGCTGTCACCGGAGAAAAGCCTGTATATTTTAAAAGAATTTCAGCAAGTATTAGCATTAAAAAAGACACACTAAATAGTATGTATTTTTTTAAATAATTATATTTTTTTTCTTTTTTATAGATCAATAAAAAAGAAACTATTATAGAAATTAATGGTATATACAAAGGTGCTCCTAATCGCCTAGACAGAGTTTCTAACGCATTTTTTTTAAATTCCACGCTCGGACAATTATTGAGGTATGAATTGTTTTGGTTAAAAATACATTTTAATAAAAAACCACTAGAAGTCTCCTGTATTTTTGTTTGTGTTATTGTTCTTGTGTTAAAATTTTTCAAAGTTAGTTCAGTTTTCTGAAATTGAATATTTTTTATTTCATTTTTTTTGTTTAAAGTCTGTATTGTTCCATTAAATAAGATTAATTTATCTTTAAATATATAACCTTTTTTTGCGATTATTGTTGAACCTGTTGACTCATTATCAGTCTTAGTTTTTAAAATGTTTAAATTTCCACTCGTGTCTTTGATAAAAATATTAAGTAATTCGTTTTTAATATTTTTTTCATTAATGTAAAAAGTTATACCCTTCAAACTATCACTAAAGTCATTTGTTTTTAAAATTGAACTATATTGTAGACCCTCACTATCTCTAAGGAGAGATCTCGATTTATTTAATAAAAAAGGGTTAATAAATAATGACATTATAAGCTGAATGAAGGTTATAAAAAATGCTATTAAAAGAAAAATATTAGCAATTTTTAATTTGTTTAATCCAGAAGTCCACAATATCAGTAATTCTTGCTGTCTTTCAAACTTTACAATAGAAATACATAAAGCTAAAAGAAATGTTAAGGGTATAAAACGAGTTATAAGAGTAGAGATTTGTAGTAAAGAGTATTTAAAATAAATACTTGAGTCATATCCATCGTCGACTATTAAATCTAAAAAATTAACCGCTCTTACCGACCAAGCAATTGCAGTAAAAGTTAATAAAATAGTTATAAAGTTTTTAAGTATTTCACTAACCAAGTACTTATAGATTTTGTTTTTAAGCATTAAAATTTGAGGTATATAACTAATGCAACTTCAGTCAAAACTCAACCTATGATAGTGAGCAATAATAAATTTTTCATTGAAATCTTATATTTTTAGACATATATAGCATTCGACTCTTTTAGGGAGTATTTAAAAAATTATGTCTATAAAAATTAACTATTCAAATAAGGTTACTGGTAAATCTTCAAACAATCTTGTCCTTTTTACTGACGAAAAATTCAATATTACCAACTTAAAAAAATACATCTCTAATACAGAGTTCTCCTACGTAAAGGATTTATTGAAAACCAGTGACTTGAAAAAAAGTATATTTATTTTTGAGATCAGTTCCAAAAAAAAGATAATTTTAATCTCTATCAAAAAAGATTTGAAGAGCTTTGATGTAGAAAATTTAGGCGCTGAATTTTATGCATATATAAACTATGGAAAGGATAGTGAGTACTTTATAAATTCTGACAGTATAATTAATAAATATGAAAATTTTATAAGTCATTTTCTTCATGGACTAAAATTAAAATCTTATGAATTCAATAAATATAAAACAAAAAAAGAAACAAGACTTATTTCTATAAAAGTATTGGGAAATAAAAATAAATCTTTAGTTCAAAATCAATTAAAATTTAAAGCTTTGGAAGAAGGAATTTTTTATGCAAGAGATTTAGTTTCTGAACCAGGAAATATTCTACATCCAGATGAATATGCAAAAAGATTAAGCTCTCTCAGGAAAGACGGTTTAAAAGTAAATATATATGATGAAAAAAAATTAAAAAAATTGGGTATGAATGCCTTACTTGGTGTAGGGATGGGAAGTGCAAGAGGATCATATCTTGTAACAATGGAATGGAATGGAGCAAAAAATAATTCTAAGCCTTTAGCATTTGTTGGAAAAGGAGTTACTTTTGATACGGGTGGTTATTCATTAAAACCAGCAAAATTTATGGAAGACATGACCTATGACATGGCAGGCTCTGCTGCTGTAGTTGGTTTAATGAAGAACTTAGCATTAAGAAAAGCAAAAATTAATGCTGTCGGCGTCGTAGGTCTCGTAGAAAATATGGTAAGTGGAGATGCTCAAAGACCCGGAGATATCGTTAAATCTTATAGCGGCAAAACTATAGAAGTATTAAATACAGATGCAGAAGGTCGATTAGTTTTGGCGGATGCTTTAACTTTTACTGAAAGAAAATTTAAACCAAAATTCATGATTGATTTAGCAACCTTAACAGGAGCAATCATAGTATCACTGGGATCGGAATATGCTGGACTTTTTTCAAACGATGATAAGTTATCTAAACAAATTTTAAATGCAGGTGAAAAAGTTGAGGAG
The DNA here is from genome assembly GCA_905616445.1 of uncultured Pelagibacteraceae bacterium. Lineage (GTDB taxonomy): Bacteria > Pseudomonadota > Alphaproteobacteria > Pelagibacterales > Pelagibacteraceae > Pelagilacustribacter. Next base: position 99,183 of record CAJQSV010000001.1, on the reverse strand, counting down.
AAACTATGGAGAATGCCACTTCATAAAAATTATGATAAACTTATGAACTCTAAAAATGCCGATATGCAAAATATAAATTATGTTGGTGGAGCTGGATCAACAACAGCAGCTCAATTTTTACAAAGATTTATTTTAAATAAAACTCCATGGGCTCATTTAGATATTGCTGGCATGGCTTTTTCAAAATATGGCGGTGCTTTGAATGCAGGAGGCGCAACAGGATTCGGAGTAAGATTATTAAACCAACTAATAGAAGAAAATTATGAGTAATATAGAAAAAACTCTATCTATCATTAAACCAGACGCGGTAGAAAGAAATCTTACTGAAGATATTAAAAATTTTTTTATCGATAATGATTTAGAAATTTTAAGTAGTAAAAAAATACATATGTCAAAAGAAGAGGCTTCAGAATTTTACAAAGTACACCAGGCAAAGCCCTTTTATGACGATTTGTGCACATATCTATCATCTGGATCCATAATTGTTATGGTTTTAGAAGGGGAAAATGCAGTGTCCGCAAATAGAAAGCTAATGGGGGCGACTAACCCTAAAGATGCAGAACCCAACACTATAAGAAAACTTTATGGCATATCGATAGATAAAAATTCTGTCCATGGATCAGACTCTGTTGAAAATGCAAAAAAAGAAATTAACTTCTTTTTTAAAGACTAATTTATCTAAAAATATTTATTATAGACTCAGAGTACGCTCGATATTCTTTTACTTGAACTTTATTTTTTAAAGTTTCCTCACTATCATTTAATTGAACTGAAACCTTTTTTTTTAAAATTATTTTCCCAGAGTCTAATCTTTTATTTACGTAATGAACTGTGCAACCTGTTAATTTATCTTTATTTTCAAGAACTCTCCTAAAAGTGTTAAGTCCTTTATATTTCGGTAAAAGAGACGGATGAATATTTATTATCTTTTTATTAAATCTATTAATAAAATTTTTATTTAAAATTTTCATATATCCAGCAAGACAAATTAAAGAAATTTTTTTTTTATATAATTCTTTTAAAACAGACTCTAAATTTATTATTTTATCTAAATTCAAAATATGAAAAGGAATTTTATACAGTTTAGCAAATTTTAAACCTTTAGCATTTTTAGTATTAGAAATAATATACTTAATATTTATTGGAAAATTATATTCTCGTGAGCTTTTTAATAATTCTTTTAAGTTAGTTCCTTGCCCAGAAATAAACACACAAGCATTTTTTTTTACCATTTAATCTTATTATAGATATTTATTTTACTTTTAATTTTATTTTTTGAGACAAAACCGATTTCATAAGGTGTGTATTCTTTAGAAAAATATTTTTTAATTTTATTTATATTTTTTTTTTTTACAATTAAACAAAATCCAACACCGCAGTTAAAAGTTTTAAGCATCTCATGGTCTGCAATATTTTTAGACTTTATCCACTTAAAAATGTTTTTAGGTTTAATTTTTGATAGATCTAAATTTAAACATAAGTGTTCAGGTATCGATCTAGTCAGATTACCAACCAAACCACCGCCAGTTATATGAGCCGCGCTATGTAGTAGATTATTTTTAGTTAAATTTAAAATTTCTTTAGTATAAATTTTAGTAGGAGTTAATAGTTTATTTTTTATTTTTTTAGTAATTTTTTTATTTTTTAAAATTGATCTTACTAAAGAATATCCATTAGAATGCAATCCACTAGATGGAATGGCTAATACAATATCTCCATCTAAAACATTTTTTTTATGTAGTAGCTTTTTTTTAGAAACAATACCCACAGAAAAACCAGCTAAATCAAATTTATTATTATCGTAAATTCCAGGCATTTCTGCTGTCTCACCTCCTACAAGACTACAATCAGATATGTCACATCCTTTAATAATTCCTTCCAGAATTTTTTTTAATTTAGTTAATTTAATTTTTCCTACCGCAATATAATCTAAGAAAAATAAAGGCCTAGCGCCCTGAACAATTAGATCGTTCACACACATGGCAACAAGATCTATTCCTATAGTGTCAAATTTATTAAATTGATTAGCTAGATGTATTTTAGTTCCGACACCATCTGTACTTGAAACTATTAAAGGGTCTTTTATTTTTATTTTACTGATATCAAAAGTTGAACCGAAGGCACCAATATTATCTTTATTTAAGTATTTATTCTTTTTTTTGACATTTTTTTTTGAAACTTTTGCAATATGCTCCACAAAACGATCAGCTAGATTAATGTTAACTCCACTTTTTTTATAGGTATTTTTTGTTTTTTGCATGAATAAAATGATAATTAACTGAAATGAATAATTTTTTTTTTATAATTTGTATAATAGTCTTTCTATTTAAAACTCAAACAGTTTTTTCAAATAATTTACTTTATGATGTTAACAATATTGAAGTAAGCGGTAAAATAAACAACGTTTCAAATAAAAAAAAATTAATTCAATCTGCTTTTAAAAAAGCATTCATAATTTTTGTCAACAAAACGCTTCTTAAAAATGACGCTATAAATTTATATAAGACAAAAATTAGCACCATTGAAGATTTAGTATTTGCGTACCAAATCGTCAAAGGTGAGAAAAAAAATAAGAAAGAAAATATTTTAACAATAAATGTTAAGTTTGATCAAAAAAAAATAACTAATTTTTTTTCACAAAATGGAATTTCTTATGCAGATGTTAAAAATATTTCCTTAACTTTACTTCCAATACTTGTTAAGGGCAATGATGTTTTTATGTACACGGATAATTTTTTTTACAATAATTGGCTCACTTCTCAAAACGAAATAGAAAATCAAGATGATATTTTAATTAGCTACAACTTAGCATTAGAAAATATTGAAGATCTTCAATATATAAATTCAAATAAAGAAGATTTACAATCAATTGATGTAAAAAAAATAATTTCATTTAATAATGAAAAAAATTATGCGCTCTTAATAATTTATTTTACTGGTGATAAAGTTAGAGCATATCTCAAAACTTATATTGAAAACAAAAAAATAGATAAAAATATAGAGCTTAAAATATTTACCGATGATGACACAAGAACTTACGCAGAGGCAATACCTACTTTAAAAGAACAAATTACTCAAATTTGGAAAGGACAAAACTTAGTTGATGTTAGTGCACCTTCTTTTCTAAATTTATTTTTAGACGTTAAACAAATAAATGATTATTTAAGACTTCGTTCTATTTTTGACTCTATAGACTTAATTGAAAATTATTCTGTACTAGAGATGGCGAATAAGCAGATAAAAATACGATTAAAATATAAAGGAAAATTAAATAAATTAAGCGATAAACTTTTTGAAAAAAAAATTAATATTAAAATTGTAAATAATATACGGAGAATAACGCTTAACTGAAATGGATCAACTAACTTTTAAATTTCCATTCAAAACTAATTACTTTAAAGAAGATTTTTATGTTTCTGCAAATAATTTTGAAGCATATAAACTAATAGAGACTTGGCCTAAGTGGCCTAGTAAGTTTGTAAATATTTTTGGTCCATCTGGTTGTGGAAAAACTCACTTAGCTAATATTATTAAAAAAAAAATCAATTCTTCTTTTATAAAAGCATTGGATTTAAACAATAGTTCTCTTTCACTTATAAAAGTAAAAGAGTGTCTTATCATAGATGAGTATTTAAATAATGTTGAGGAAAAATTATTTTACTCTATTTTAAACCAGTGTTATCTTTCTAATCAATATATTATAATTAATTCCTTGAAACCCATTCAGTCTTTCGATGTTGCACTCTATGACTTAAAATCAAGATTTAGCAGCTTTGTAAATATTGGTATAGATTTACCAACAGACGAGTTAATAAAAGTAATTATAAGTAAAAATTTTTCTGACAAACAGGTTAAAATAGACACAAAATTACTAGAGTATATTTTAAAAAATATTGATAGATCTTACGAGGGTATATTTGATTTAATTGATAAACTAGACAATCTTTCTTTATCTACTGGAAAATCTATAAATATTAATCTAATAAAAAAAGTATTAAATAAATAATGAACAAATACAGATCCCATAATTGCTCAGAACTAAGAGAGTCGGACTCTGATAAAAAAGTATATTTATCAGGTTGGCTTCACAGGAAAAGAGACCATGGAAATTTGCTTTTTATAGATTTACGAGATCATTTTGGCATTACACAGTGTGTTGTTGAAAATAAAAATAAATATTTTAAGGTTTTAGAAAGCATTAGACAGGAGTCTGTAATAAAAGTGTATGGCAATGTTGTAAAAAGAGAGTTAGGAACAGAAAATAAAGATTTAAAAACTGGAAAAATTGAAATTAATATAGACAATATTGAAATTTTGTCTGAAGCTAAAGACCTGCCGATGCCTGTGTTTGGTGAACAAGAATACCCTGAAGATATAAGGTTAAAATATAGATTTTTAGATCTAAGAAGAAACCAAATGCACAAAAACATAGTGCTGAGGTCGAAAGTTATTTCATTTATGAGAAGTGAAATGTCAAAACTAGGTTTTTTAGAGTTTCAAACTCCAATTCTAACATCTTCAAGTCCCGAAGGTGCTAGAGATTTTTTAGTTCCTAGTAGATTAAATCCTGGAAAATTTTACGCATTACCTCAAGCACCACAGCAATTTAAGCAATTAATAATGGTGTCAGGTTTTGATAAATATTTTCAAATCGCACCATGTTTTAGAGATGAAGATGCCAGAGCAGACCGCAGTCCAGGTGAATTTTATCAATTAGATATAGAAATGTCCTTTGTCGAACAAGAAAATGTGTTTGAAGTTGTGGAAACATTAATGATTAATTTGTTTAAAAATTTTTCTTCAAAAAAACTAATGTTTCAAAAATTTCCCAGAATTTCTTACGAAGAAGCAATGATTAAATATGGTTCAGACAAACCGGATCTAAGGAATCCCCTTTTAATTCATGATTTAACAAATATTTTTGAAAGGGATGATGTTACTTTTGATATTTTTAAGAAGCTTGTAAAATCAGGATCAAAAGTAAGGTGTATTGTAACTAAAAAAACTAAAGATAAAGCAAGAAGTTTTTTTGACAATATTGATAAGTGGGCAAAAGAACAGGGTGCATCGGGTCTTGCTTATTTTACTATTGAAAAAGAAAATGAAATTTCAGCCAAAGGACCTGTTGGTAAATTTTTTAAAGAAGAGGCCTTGAAAGAAATAATGAAGATAACTGCTGCAGAAGTAGGGGATAGTATATTTTTTGCTTGCGGTAAAGTTAACGATGTTGAAAAAATTACTTCATTGGCAAGAGAAAAAATAGCCAGAGATTTAAATCTTATTGATGAAAATAAATTCGCATTTTGTTGGATAGTTGACTACCCAATGTTTGAACTAGATGAACTTGGTAAAAAAATTCAATTTAGCCACAATCCTTTTTCTATGCCTCAGGGTGATATAAAAAAAATAAATTTTGATAAACCTCTAGAAATTAAAGCATATCAATATGACATTGTCTGTAATGGCATTGAATTATCATCAGGAGCGATTAGAAATCACATACCAGAATTGATGTACAAATTATTTTTAATTGCAGGTTATAATAAAACACAAGTCGATGAAAAATTTAGCGGTATGATAAACGCACTAAGTTATGGCGCCCCACCACATGGGGGAATAGCACCAGGAATTGATAGAATTGTTATGTTGTTAGCAGGTGAAAAAAATATTCGAGAAGTCACGCTTTTTCCTCTAAACCAGAACGCTCAAGATCTTTTAATGGGAGCACCTTCTGAAGTAGATGAAAAACAGTTAAAAGAATTAAATATTAAAATAGAAAAAAAAATTAATTCTTAGACTTTAAATTGATTCTTATATCGCTTAGATCTACAAGTTTATCTTCATAATTACTTCTGACAAATCCTTTTGAGGTAATATTTTTTACTATTTTTAAAAATTTGTCTTCGTTAGAATCATTATTTACGCTTACCTCTCTAGTATTTGCTATTGATGGCGTGTGAGCCATTTCCTCTTTTCCAAGATAGGATATAGCTAATTCTCTAAAAACGTAGTCTAATATAGAAGTTGCACTTAAAATTCTATCATTACCCTCAACTTTTCCCGATGGTTCAAATTTAGTATCTACAAAGGCGTCAACAAACTCATCTAGAGGAACTCCATATTGCAACCCCAAAGAAATTGCGATAGCAAAATTATTCATCAGAGCTTTTACCAGCTCACCTTCTTTATTTGTGTCAATAAAAATTTCACCAATCTTTCCATCGTCATACTCACCTGTGTGCAGGTAAATTTTATGTTCACCAATCGAAGCTTTTTGAATATATCCTTTTCTTCGATCGGGCATTTTAAACCTTGGGCTTATTTGACTTTTAATCATTATGTTTTCATCTTTAGTTTGAGAAAACTGTTTGTTCTTAATTAGAGCTTCTTTTCCTACTACCTGATCAAGGTTAGTGAATTCGTCACTTCGTTTTTCAACTGGTTTCGATTTGTCTCCAATTTTTTTCGTTTTTCTATTATTAAGCCTAACATCAATCACCTCAACCTCACCATCCTTTCGGCTGTCAATTTTAGATAACTCAGAATCATTTAATTCATCAAGAGTATGAAGTGTTTTAAACGTACAAGTATAATAGGTTTCGACTATAAATTTTTTCATTTTAAATTTTAGGAATCAATAATTTTAAGATATATATCAAATACAGTAAGTGTCTAGAACTTAATATACAATCTAAAAGTGTGCAAATTTTAAAATGATAAACCCAAAACAAATTTTTACCTGGTGGCACAAACAAACCTTTGGAACATTTCTAAAAACCTTTTTTTTTGGGGAGTTTGTGGGGCATGATTCGCATGGAAACAAATATTATAAAAATAAAAATGACGTAAGATGGGTCGTTTATAAAGATACTATTGAAGCATCAAAAATTACATCAGATTGGTTTCTTTGGATTCATCATACAATAAATGAAATACCTAATAATAAAAAAAAAAAACATTTGTGGCAAAAACAACATTTAGAAAATCAAACAGGTACATTAAATTCTTATAAGCCAAACTACATATCAAAACTAAATAATTTAAAAAAAAAATATGATACTTGGAAAAATTAGCTTATTTTTTTTTTTGTTTTTTATTAATTTTTTTACACCAGTAAATGCCGAAGATAAAATAACTTCTGTCCCACTAGTAAATCTCGAAAATTTAGAACCTAGTTTTGAAGAAGAAAACTTAGAAGGTAAAAATATTTTAGAAAAAGAAAGTATAAGTTTAAAAGAAAAAAAAACCACAGAGTCACCAAACAAAGCAATAAAGGTTAATATTGTAGCCTTAGATAAAATTACTGCAAAAACCTCTGATATTAATTTACTTTTAGGCGAGACAAAAAAATTTGGTTTGCTTGAAATCAAAGCTATAAAATGTGGAAATGTTGAATCTCAATCAGAGCAGGGACAGGCAGCATATATTCAAGTAAAAGACCTCTCAGACAATGTAAACGACAAAGTTTTTGTATTTAATGGATGGACATTTTCTTCGAGCACTACTTTAAATCCATTAGATCATCCAATCTATGATTTTTGGCTTATTGGTTGTGAGAATGTTTAAAAAAATTTTTCTTTTGCAAGCCAGTTGGTGTCAAAATCAGAATCTAAAAATTTTTTGTGTCTTAGAATTTTTTTATGTAAATCTATCGTAGTAGTTATCCCCTCCAAAACAAATTCATCTAGCGACCTTAATGTCCTTTGAATTGCTTCAGTTCTATTTCTACCTTTGCATATTACTTTAGCTATTAAGCTGTCATAATAAGGAGTTACCTTGCAACCTTGAAATATTGAACCATCAACTCTAGTTCTGAATCCAGAGGGCTGGTGACAAACACTTATTGTTCCTGGACTAGGCTGAAAGTCTAAAGCTGGATTCTCAGCATTTATTCTACACTCAATAGAATGACCCCTTGGATTTATATCATTTTGTTTTAAAGCTGTTTCTCCTGAGAAAGCTATCCAAAGTTGTTCTTTGACTATGTCTATCCCTGTTTGTACCTCAGTAACAGGGTGTTCAACTTGTACTCTTGTATTCATCTCTAAAAAATAAAATTTTCCATCTTCGTAGATAAACTCGACAGTACCAGCGCCTTCGTATCCAATTTGTTCAACCATTTTTACTGTTTTATCAAGTAAATCTTTTCTTTGTTCTTCGGTTAAAACCGGACTAGGAGTTTCTTCTATTAATTTCTGGTGTCTTCGTTGAACTGAACAATCTCTTTCCCCTAAATGAACTGTTCTATTCTTACCAGACATTATTTGAACTTCTATATGCCTAGGGTGTTTAAAATATTTTTCAATATACAACTCATCGTTTCCAAAATATTTTTTAGCTTCATTTTTGGCAGTTAAAAAAAGATTTTCAAGTTTATTTTCTTCTTCAACTACCTTCATGCCTTTTCCACCACCACCTGCGGCTGCTTTAATAAGCACTGGGTATCCTATTTCTTTACAAAGAGACTTTGCCTCATCGAAAGATTTCACTCCATTTTCAGAACCTTCAATAATAGGTAGTCCATATTTTTTTGCTATTTTTTTTGCTTGAATTTTGTCACCCATTTCACCGATAAGTTTAGAGCTTGGTCCTATGAATTTAATTCCATGTTTAGTAACAATTTCTGCAAATTTTGAATTCTCAGACAAGAAACCATAACCAGGGTGAATTGCTTCGGCTCCAGTTAAATCAACAGCTGACATTAAAGAAGAAATATTTAAATAGCTATTTTGTGGTTGGTGAGAACCTATACATACACTCTCATCCGCTAGTCTGACATGCATCGATTCAGAATCAACATCCGAATGAACAGCTACTGTTTTAATGCCCCATTCTTTACAGGCCCTTATTATTCTAACAGCAATCTCCCCTCTGTTAGCTATTAAAACTTTTTTGAACATTAAATTTATTTTAAAAGAATTAAAGTTTGGCCAAATTCAACAGGCTGGCCGTCTTTTACTAATATACTTTTTACCGTACCTTCGCTGGTTGAAGGGACGTGATTCATGGTTTTCATAGCTTCAACTATCAGTATAGTCTGGCCTTTTTTTATTTTATCTCCAACTTGAATGAACTGTTTAGCCCCTGGCTCTGGAGCCATATATGCCGTACCAATAATTGGAGATTTTATTCTAATTGCATCTTCGTCTTCGCTTAATACAGCTTTATTATTTAACACCACAGCTTCAGATGTTTTACTTAAATTAGACATTTTTACACCCTTAGAAACTTTAATTTTAATGTCTCCACTTTGATATTCTAGTTCAGTTAATCTAAACTCATCTAAATTATCTACTAGTTCTTTAATTAGTTTTTTATCTATTTTCATTTTTGATAATTTCTTTTAATCCTTCCAACGCAAGAACGTATCCTTTAGTACCAAATCCACAAATAACACTCTTGGCTGCCTTACTCAATAACGATTTATGTCTGAATTTCTCTCTTTTGTAAATATTTGTAATATGCAACTCAACAATAGGTATAGTTAATATCATTAAAGCATCTCTAATTGCTACAGAAGTGTGTGTGTATCCTGCTGCATTAATAATTAATCCATCAAATTTTTTTCTTGAATCTTGAATATAATCGATAATTTTACCCTCAATATTTGTTTGTTTGAAAGTAATTTGAATATTATTTTTTTTTCCAAAGTTTCTACAATTTTTTTCAATTTGATTGAGGGTTGTATTTCCATATTTCTCTTTCTCTCTCTCTCCTAAAAGATTAAGATTTGGGCCGTTAATAATAATAATTTTTTGCTTCATTTTTTTTGAATGTAAGCGTATTAAATATCTTAATTATGGCAAGAATACAATTAAATGGACGCAAGTTAAAACTAAAGAATAAATATACAATACTTGAGCTGTTAAAAAGATACAAAATAGCCAATAAAAAAATAGCCTTAGAATTAAACGGAAAAATTTTAAATCGAAATAAATATAATATAGTTTATGTAAAGAATAACGACAAAATAGAGATAGTTCATTTTATTGGAGGTGGTTAGAATTTATGAAAAAAGATATTTTCAAAATCGGGAATCAAATTTTAAAATCAAGATTAATAGTTGGCACAGGTAAATATAAAAATTTTAAAGAAACAGTTCAAGCCGTCAAAGCTTCCGGAGCAGACATGGTTACTGTAGCGGTTAGAAGAGTAAATATTTTAGATAAAAAAAAACCTTTGTTAACTGATTATTTAAATCCAAAAAGAATTAAATACCTACCTAATACTGCGGGATGTTTTAATGCCGATGAATCTCTTAGAACATTACGATTAGCTCGAGAGATGGGTGGATGGAAAATGGTTAAACTTGAAGTCTTAGGAGATAAAAAAACTTTATACCCTGATATGATAGAAACTTTAAAAGCAACAAAAGTGTTAGTTAAAGAAGGATTTAAAGTTTTAGTTTATTGTTCAGATGATCCTTTACTCGCAAAAGAGTTGGAATATCTAGGTGCTTCCGCAATAATGCCTTTAGCTTCTCCTATAGGTTCAGGTCAAGGAATACAGAATAAAATTAATTTATCCATTATAATAAAAAATGCAAAAGTACCGATTATAGTTGATGCCGGAATTGGCACCGCTTCTGATGCCACTATAGCAATGGAACTTGGGTGTAATGGAGTTCTTGTTAATAGCGCAATTGCTAAAGCGAGAAACCCAATTTTAATGGCGGAGTCTTTTAAGAACGCTGTAATTTCAGGGCGTCAAGCATTTAGAGCAGGCAGAATGCAAAAATTGCTTTATGCCGATGCTAGTAGCCCTTCTAAAGGTTTGATTTAAGCAGCTTTTTTTTTTCTTCTTATCCATAAAGTTCTAGGAGATTTTTTTTTAACTTTTTTAGTAATAATTTTTTTTATTTTTTCAGGAGATGATTTCTTACTTTTCTTATCTTTTTTTGAAACCTTTGTTTTCTTTATTTCTTCCTGAGAGACATTTTTAAGCCCTTCTATTATATTTACATTTTTAATTTTATTAATCGTTACTTTGTTTTTATCTAATAGATCTATACTGTATTCAGGTATAATTAGTTGTGGATCTGCAAAAAAAGCAATTTTTATTTCAAATTTATCTTCAAAGTATTTAATTTCTTTTTTTAGAATCTTTTCAATATAGAGCTTAACTTTTTCTGGAATTTTAACATTTACACTTTTTACTTTATCAGTAAATGAAAGCATTTCAGATTTTTTCACTATTTTAAAAGCGAAAGATTCAAGTGATAAGTTCGTTTCCCATTTGATTGATCCTTCTCTTAATCTTTGTCTTGTCATCTCCAATAATCCAAAAGTACTTATCTTACCAACTTGAATTCTCGCTCTATCTTTTCTGATAGACTCTCTCATTTTTTTCTCTACTACCTTTCTGTTGAAAAAATTAATCATATCAATAAAATCTATGACGATTAAACCAGATAAATCTCTAATTTTAATTTGTTTTGCTATCTCTTCTGCTGCCTCTACATTTGTATTTAAAGCAGTTTTTTCAATATTCGAAGCTTTAATAGATTGACCAGAATTTATATCTATGGCCACCAAAGCTTCAGTGGGGTTGATTACTAAATAACCTCCAGACTTTAATTTAACTATTGGATCAAAAATATCATTTAACTCTTTTTCAATGCCCGCTTCATGAAACAAGGGAATTTTACCTTTATGTTTTTGCAAAAATTTTGCACTTTTTGGAATAAGTTCTTTTATAAACGATTTAGCTTTTTGATAACCTTCATTGCCATCAACATAAATATTAGAAGTATCGTTATCGTAAATATCTCTTAGGGCTCTTTTGATAATATCTCCTTCCTCGTAAACCAATGAAGGAGCATTAGAATCTAATGCTTTATTTTTAATCTGATCCCATGTTTTTAAAGTGTTATGAAAATCTTTTTCTATTTCGTTTTTAGTTTTATTAGCGCCTGCCGTTCTTACAATAACCCCTATACTTCTTGGAATTTCAATTTCATTTAAAATGTTTCTTATTTTTGTTCTATCCCCAGAATTAAAAATTTTTCTAGATATGCCACCGCCTTTAGCTGTATTAGGCATCAAAACTATATATTTACCCGCTAGCGACACAAAAGTAGTTAGTGCGGCTCCCTTGTTTCCTCTTTCATCTTTAATCACTTGAATTAAAATAACCTGACCCGGCTTTACTACCTCTTGAATTTTATATCTTTTAAGACCGTATGAATTTTTTAGCTTTTCTCGAACATTAATATCTTTTTTCTCTTCTTCTAGATCAAGTTTAGTTTCATTTTTTTCAATTTCATTATTTTTATTTTTTTCTAAATCTTTATTTTCACTAGGTATTAATTCATTTTCTGAATTAGTTTCAGCATTTAATCCCTCTAAATTATTATTTTTTAAATCTTCTCTTATTTTTTCTTCTGTTTCTTTAAGTTTTTCTTTATCCGCAGTAGGAATTTGATAATAATCAGACTGAATATCATTAAAGGCAAGGAAACCATGTTTAATTCTTCCAAAATTAACAAATGCTGCCTGTAAAGAGGGTTCTACTCTACTTACGATACCTAAATAAATATTATTTTTAAAGTTTAATTTATTTTTGTCTTCGTATTCGTATTCTTCAATTCCATTATTTGATTTAAGAACAACTCTAGTTTCGTCTGGATGCGAGGCATCAATATATAAATTTTTTTCCATTTTGAATGAATTCCTTTAGTGATTAAATTTAATAAATTTTGTTTAAAATTTTGCATAAAATACTATACAAAATTTTTTTATTTTTTTCACTAACTATGATTATATAAGTACGCCTTAAGATAGCCAAAATTAAAGCTTTACATGGTATTAATCATGTTTAGTCATTTTAACACTCTAATTAAAACAGTTATTACCGTAGTTCTGGCTGCATTTTTTTTGTTATTTTCTGCCTTATGGTATTTTTCTGCAGGTTTACCTGATTATAAAAAATTAGAAAGCTACGAACCTCCTGTTTCAAGCAGAGTGTACGCAAGCAGTGGAGATCTTATTGCAGAATACGCCATAGAAAAGAGACTGTTTATACCCTACGATGCAATTCCAAAAACTGTAATAAATGCTTTCCTTTCAGCCGAAGATAAAAATTTTTTTAACCACCCCGGAATAGACCCACAAGGAATTATAAGGGCTGTAATTAACAATTTTAAAAATATTATTAACAACAAAAGATTAGAAGGTGCTTCTACAATAACACAACAGGTTGCAAAAAATTTTTTATTATCCAATGAGATTTCTATCAAAAGAAAAATAAAAGAAGCTATTTTAGCATTTAGAATTGAAAAAGCTTATAGCAAAGAAAGAATTTTAGAACTTTATTTAAATCAGATTTATTTAGGCAGTGGGACCTATGGTGTTGCGGCAGCAAGCTTAGAATATTTTGACAAGTCTGTTAAAGAGCTTAGTTATTCTGAGGTTGCCTTATTAGCTGCGCTACCAAAAGCTCCAAGTAAGTATAACCCTTTCAGGTTTTACGAAGAGGCAAAATTAAGAAGAAACTTAGTTTTACAGAATTTAAATGAAAATAATTTTATTAATAATAGTGAATTAGAAAAATACAAGCTAGAAGAAATTAATTTAAAAAAAAGAAAAATTAAACTTCTTCAAGAAGCTAACTATTATACCGAAGAAATTAGAAGAATTATTAAAAAAAATTATGGATACGACAAACTCTACGCTGAAGGTTTTTCTATAAAGTCAGCACTAGACGTTAATTATCAACTTTATGCTCTAAGTGCTTTAAGGTCAGGTATAGAGTCCTATGATAGAAGGCATGGTTGGAGAGGACCAATTTTAAATACAAAATCAGAAACTGGTTGGCAAGAAAAACTGAAAGAAAAAAAAATAGACTCTAGTCTAAAATGGAATTTTGCAGAAATAACAAACGTAAATAATTCGGAAATAGTTTTTAAAATTTTAAACAAAGAAAACAAAGGAAGCATTCAAGCTAATAGTTTAAAATGGGCAATAAACAAAACTATTTATGATTCATTTAATATCAATGACGTTATTTTTGTCCATAAAGACATAAATGGAAAGTGGCAGTTAAAACAATATCCAGAAGTTAATGGAGCTATAGTAGCAATAGATCCATTTAGTGGAAAAGTGAAAGCTTTAGCTGGCGGGTTTAGTTTTAATTCAAGTGAATTTAATAGAGCGACACAGGCAAAAAGACAGCCAGGATCTGCTTTTAAACCTTTCGTTTACGCAGCAGCTTTAGAAAATAATTTTTCTCCAAATTCTATAATTTTAGATGCTCCTTTTACAGCCCAACAAGGAGTTGGCTTAAAAAATTGGAAACCAGAAAACTATGGTAAAGAATTTTATGGCCCAACCACTTTAAGAAAAGGTGTCGAATACTCTAGAAACTTAATGACCGTGAGAATAGCTCAAGATTTAGGTTTAAAAAAAATATTAAAACTATCAAATGATTTAGATATTTATAATGAAATACCTGAGTTATTATCTGTATCATTAGGTTCAGCAGAAACGACTTTGCTACAAATTACAAATGCTTACTCTACTTTTGTTAATGGGGGAAAAAAAATTAACCCTATTCTTATTGAAAGAATTCAAGACAGAAGAGGCAGAACTATTTACAATTCAGACAAAAGAGAATGTATTGGATGTGACAAATTTTCAGAAACAGAAACCTTAACTCCATACATTAGAGATAATTATAAACAAGTTATAAGCAAAGAAACTGCCTATCAAATTTTGTCAATACTCGAAGGAGCAGTTCAAAGAGGAACAGGTAAAAAACTTAGGGATTTAAATGTCCCTCTTGCCGGAAAGACAGGAACAACTAATGATAATTATGATGCTTGGTTTATTGGGGCCACATCAAATCTAATAGTAGGTGTGTACATCGGTTTTGACAATCCAAAGACACTTGGTAAATACGAAACTGGCGCTAAAGCAGCACTCCCAATATTCAAAAATTTTGTTAGGCAGGCATTGTACAAGGATGAGTTTAAATCATTTATTTCTCCAAAAGAAATATTTTTCTCGGCCGTTAACTACGATACTGGAAAAAAAGAAAATTTTAGCAACCCAGACGCTATAGTTGAAGCTTTTAAATTAAGTGATATTAAAAAAATGAGAAATAATAATTTAGATAAAGACTCAAATTATGATAGTTTAATTAAGTTTAGACAATTTTATTAATGGAAATATTAGATCATCAAATAGGTATAGTTGAAAAAGCCCTAATAAATATTAGGAGGTATCTTTGAAACCAATAATATTAAATCAAAATTAGACCATTTAAACCAAGTAATAGCGGCAAAAGATTTTTGGAAAGACAATAATAAAGTAAAAAAAATTGTTAAAGAAAAAAAACATTTTGAGACAATTATTGAATTGTTTAACACCTTAGAAAAAGAATTAGAAAACCTAAAAGACATTTACAATCTAGCAAAAGAAGAGTCAGACGAAGAAATAATTTTAGATTGTTTAGATAAAATTAAAGAGATTAATAAAAAAATAAAAAAAACTGAAATTAGTTGTTTTTTATCAGGAGAAAATGATTCATTAGATGTTTATTTAGAAATTCATGCCGGTGCCGGAGGAACTGAAAGTCAAGATTGGGCTGAGATGTTAAGAAGAATGTACCTAAAATGGTTTGATAAAAAATCATTTAGCTGTGAAATTATTAGCGAGCACAAAGGTGAAGAAGCTGGAATTAAATCAACAACATTAAAAGTAACTGGTGATCACCTTTATGGACTAATGAAAAATGAATCAGGCGTGCATAGACTGGTTAGAATATCGCCTTTTGATAGCGGTGCAAGGAGACACACAAGTTTTGCTAGTGTTTGGGTTTATCCATCTATAGATGAAGAAATTGATATTAAAATAGATGAAAAAGATTTAAGAATTGATACTTATAGATCCAGTGGCGCAGGAGGACAGCATGTTAATGTTACAGATAGCGCTGTTAGAATTACTCATTTACCAACTAAAATTGTTGTACAATGTCAAAATCAAAGATCGCAACATAAAAATAAAGAGACGTGCTATAAAATGCTAAAAGCAAGACTGTACGAATATGAGCTTCAAAAAAAAGAAGAACAACAACAAAAAAATGTAAGCACAAAAACAGATATAGGTTGGGGGCATCAAATTCGTTCATATGTTTTACAACCATATCAACTTGTGAAAGATATGAGATCTAAAATTGAGAGTACGAATCCAGAAGATGTATTAAATGGAAACTTAGATCAATTTATTGAGGGAAATCTATTTCGATCGTAATGAAAAAAATTATATACTCTTTTTTTTTAATTGTACTATCGTCAGTTTTATTTATTGTTATTTACCTATCTACTATTGGCGTAGAGACATTTAAATTTAATAACGTAATTATTAACGAGATTAAAAAAAAAAACCCTAATGCTCAAATATCATTAAATAAAATAAAAATTAAATTAGATTTAAAAAAAATTCAAGTATATCTCTCCACACTTGAACCTCAAATTATTTATCAAAATATTCAAATACCAATAACAGAAATAAATATTTACTTAAAAATAAGCCCAATTCTAAAATCAAAATATGAAATAACCCAAACAATCATATCGCTTAAAAATTTTAAAACCGAAGATATTCAAAAACTAGCTATACGTATCAAACCTTCAAATTTTAAGACGTATTTACTTAATAATTTTAGTAATGGAAAAATTGAAAAAATAATGATTGACCTTAAATTAGATAAAAATTTAAATATTACTGACTATAAAGTAAACGGTTCTGTAAAAAAAATTAAAGTAAAAATATTTAGTGATTTCTTAATTCAAGATTTAAATCTTAATTTTATATCTGATAAAAACTTAACTTTAATTAACGCTATAAGTGCAAATTATCAAGATATATCATTATCTGATGGCTCACTTAGCGTAAAAAATAATAAAGATATTGAGGGAAAATTTAATACACAATTTAATCTTAATGAAAATTCAATTAAAAAATTATTTACAAAATTAAATATAAATTTTTTAAACAAAAATAAAGTAAATGTACAAGGTACTTTATTACATGAATTTAAGTTAAAACTTGATGACAATTTTAAATTGGTTGATTATGATTATAAATCAAGTGGAAATATTTCAGAATCTAAAATAGTTTTAAAAGAATCTTTTAAAAGCAGTTTTATTGAAAAGCAAATAAATAAAATATTAATATCTAAGACGAATTTAGAAATAAATTTAAAAAAAAATAAAAAAAAGCTTTTTACACTTAATGGTTTTTATAATTTAGGAGGAAAAGAAAAAAAAAAATTTAAAGTTATTAACGATTTAAATAAAAAAAATCCAAAGTATTTAATTGATTTCGATTTATCTGAAAATATTTTTTTAAAATTAATTAATTTTAAGTCTAATTATAAAAAGAAGAGCAACATCAAAAGTGAGCTTAGCTTTATAGATAGTAATATTGTTTTTAAGAATATAAATTTTACCGAAGGTAAAAATTCTATTTTTATTAACGGTCTTAAATTAAACAAAGAAAATGAAATAGATTCAATTTCTGATATTAGCGTTTTAACTTTTAACAAAAATGTAGAAAATAATAATTTTAAAATTAATATAAAAAAAAAAATTTCTGTCACAGGAAAAAAATTTGATGCTACTTTTTTGCTGAAACAATTAACAGGGAAGAGTAAAAAAAATTATTTAAAAAATTTTACAAAAGATATTGAAATAAATTTAAATAGTTTAATTACGAAATCTCAAATACCTTTAAACGATTTTCATTTAATAGGAGTTATTAACAAAGGTAATTTTGAAAAACTCTCTGCCAAAAGTGAATTTTCCAAGAATGAATATTTAGATATATCTTTAAAAAAAGACGAAAATAATAAAAAAATACTAGAAATTTATTCAGATTTGCCGCAAGCAATATTAGCTGATTACAAATTTTTTGAAGGAGTTGAAGGTGGAAAATTACTTTATAATTCAGTGTACGATGAAACAGGCTCATCATCAAAAATTACTATTGAAAATTTTAAAGTTCTTAAAGCCCCAGCTTTTGCCAAACTGTTAGCCCTGGCAGATCTGAGAGGAATTGCAGATTTACTATCTGGTAAAGGAATGACTTTTGATATTCTGGAAATTATTTTAAACGAGGATAGTAATTTAACAAATATAGAAGAAATTTTAGCATTAGGCTCGAGTGTTTCAGTGCAAATGAATGGCTATATTGAAAAAAAAAGTGGATTAATAAGTTTCTCTGGGACGCTAGTTCCTGCCAAAATGTTAAATAATTTAATTTCAAAAATACCCGTTGTAGGCAATATTCTAGTTGGAAGTAAGGCTGGCGAAGGTGTGTTCGGCATTAGTTTTAAAATGAAAGGTTTACCTGGAAAAGTTAAAACAACTGTTAATCCCGTAAAAACTTTGACACCAAGATTTATTACTAGAGCGTTAGATAAAATAAAAAAAAAAACTAATTAAGTTTAATTTTAAAGTGTTTTTTTTTACCGTGCGAAACTTTAATATAATTATTTTTTGTAAAATCATTTAGACTAATAATTTTCTTTTCATCAGTTAAAACAATATCATTAATTTTAATACCATTTTCGTTAATTGCTCTTCTAATTTCACTTTTTGAACTTAGAATCTTAGTGTTGTTCAAAAAATCAATTGCATTAATTCCATTCTTTAGGAGCGAATTTTTTATTAAAATAACTGGTAAATTTTGACCAACACCACTCCCTTCAAAGGTTTCTTTTGCAGTATTTTCAGATTCTTTCGCTTTCTTTTCTCCATGCAAAATTTTTGTGGCTTCATTAGCTAATAAAATCTTTAAATTATTAATATTTATTTCACTATTGTTTATTTTTTCTAATTCATCTGTATTAATTTCTGTAAAATATTTTAAAAATTTTTTTACATCATCATCATTGGTATTTCTCCAAAACTGCCAATAATCATAAGGAGAAAGCAGCTCATCATCTAACCATATTGCGCCATCTTCTGTTTTCCCCATTTTAACACCAGAAGAAAGTGTTATTAACGGAGTTGTCAAACCAAAAGATTCCTTCTGATTAATTTTTCTAATTAGCTCCACACCATTAATAATATTTCCCCATTGATCCGAGCCACCAATTTGTAAAACACAATCATATACCTCATTTAGTTTATAAAAATCATACGCTTGTAAAATCATATAATTAAACTCCATATAGCTAAGAGACTGTTCTCTTTCCAAACGAATTTTTACGCTATCAAAACTTAACATCTTATTGATCGTAAAATGTTTTCCAACACTTCTTAAAAATTCAATATATTTTAATTTATTTAACCATTCAGCATTATTTACAAAAATTGGCATAGTTTCTTTATCTTTAAAATTTAACAATTTCTCAAAAATTTTTTTTATTTTTTTAATATTATTATCAATAGTTTTTTCTTCTAGAATTTTTCTAGTTGCATCTTTTCCAGAAGGGTCTCCAATTAGAGTTGTTCCACCACCAAGTAAAATAATTGGTTTGTGTCCATACTTTTGAAGCAAGCGTAAACACATAATTTGCAATAAACTCCCAACATGTAAGCTAGGAGCGGTACAGTCAAAACCTATGTAAGCCTTAATTGATTTATTATTGATTAAGCTAGTTAGTTTATCTTTATCAGTGCATTGATGAAAAAAACCCCTTAAAGAAATTTCGTTTATAAAGTTATTTTTCATAGATAGTTTGAATTAAAATTACTTTTACACAATAATAGTTATAAATTAAATAATTATTAATGAAAAATTTAATTACATCTGTCGGTTTAATGAGCGGAACCTCGAGCGATGGTATAGATGCCTCAATTATAAAATCTGATGGTGAAAATGAAGTGCATTTTACAGGGAATTACTTTTTACCCTACGAAGAGAGAGTAAGGTCCAAAATAAGAATTCTAAAAGAAAAAATAAATTTAATTTCAGATTTAGAAACAAATAAGTCAGAAATAGACAATCTAGAGAAAGAAATAACTGTTCTTCATGTAAAAATTGTTAACTTAATTATTGAAAAATTTGATCTGAGAAAGTCAGAAATTGATTTAATTGGTTTTCATGGACATACAATTTTTCATAGTTTTAAAGACAAAAAAACTAAACAGTTAGGAGACGGAAGACTTTTGTCTCACCTAACCGGTCTTAATGTAGTTTACAATTTTAGAGAAAATGACATAAAATATGGCGGCCAGGGAGCTCCACTTGTTTCGGTATTTCATAAATTATTACAGATTCAATTAAAATTAAAAATGCCTTTAGTTTTTTTAAATATTGGCGGTATTTCTAATTTAACATACCTAAATAGAGGTGAAGAAATGATAAGCTTTGACTCTGGTCCAGGAAATTTTTTAATAGATAAAATACTACAATTAAAATCTAATGATAAGATTCAATTCGACAAAGATGGCATTGTTGCTTTTACAGGTAACGTAGATAGAAATATTCTAGATAGTTATTTAAGTGACCCGTACTATGAACTTTCACCACCTAAATCCTTAGATGTAAATGATTTTAATCTTAGCTCTTTAAGAAGTCTAGACCTAAAAGATTCAGTAGCAACTTTGTCTGAGTTAACGTCCCTAACAATTGTAAATGCTTTAAATTTTTTTAGATCAAAGCCAATAGAAATTATTTTATGTGGAGGTGGTAGAAAAAATAAATATATTTTTGAACGTATAAAAAAATTAAGTAATATTAAAATATGCAATATTGATAATTATAAAATTAATGGTGATTTTATAGAGTCACAAGCTTTTGCTTATCTTGCAATCAGATCTTTTTTAAAGAAACCTATTTCATTTCCAGCAACAACGGGAGTATCGAGACCTATTACAGGTGGTGATATTATTGAATTTAAATAAGAGCAGTTTTTTCTTTAATATACTTTTCGATATCTTTTGCTAATTCATTTTCTTTATTTTTGAAAAAATGATTTGCTTCTTTAATTTTTGTAAAAATCACTTCAATGCCTTTTTGATTTTTTATTCTTTTATTTAGTTCGTCAATACTTTCTTTAGTTACCAATTCATCACTTTCACTATATATAATCTGTCCTGATGTTGGGCATGGCGCTAGAAATGAGAAATCATATACATTTGGTTGAGGAGATATAGCAATAAAGTTATTGACCTCAGGTCTTCTCATAATTAACTGCATACAAATTAAAGCACCAAATGAAAATCCTGAAACCCAACATTGACTGTAATCTAGATTTTCTCTTTCAATCCAATCTAAAGCAGCAGCGGCATCCGATAATTCACCCTGCCCATTATCAAAAACACCATCACTTTTGCCAACTCCTCTAAAATTAATTCTAATTACAGAAAAACCATTCTCCAAAAAAATATTATAAGTTGTTTGAACAATTTTATTGTTCATTGAGCCCCCGTATTGAGGATGCGGCTGAAGCACTATTGCAACTGGTGAACCAAATTTTGGATTCTTATAATATTTCGCCTCAAGTCTTCCTGCGGGGCCCGGTATAAATATTTCTGTGCTTTTAGGTTTCATTAGTTAGTAATGATAATTAGTTTCAAGAAAAAAATAGATTTATAGCATGTTTTAATAGCGACAATTAATTTTTTTATAAACTTGACTATTTTAGTAGGAATAAGCTAATTAGCATTATAAAATAGGATTAATATGAAATTAACAACTAAAGGTCGATACGCAGTCATGGCTATGGCTGATTTAGCGACTAACGAGAATTTAAAACCTGTGAGCTTGAATGAAATTGCCGTAAGGCAA
This sequence comes from uncultured Pelagibacteraceae bacterium, assembly GCA_905616445.1. GTDB lineage: Bacteria > Pseudomonadota > Alphaproteobacteria > Pelagibacterales > Pelagibacteraceae > Pelagilacustribacter. The sequence continues at coordinate 77,443 of CAJQSV010000001.1, read as the reverse complement.
AATATATCCCTTTCATATTTAGAGCAGCTGTTTTTAAAATTAAAAAACAATCAATTAGTTAAGAGTGTAAGAGGACCGCACGGAGGATACACGTTAAGTAGAAAGGCTAAGGACATAAAATTATCCAGCATTATTTCTGCGGTAAATGAAGAAGTTAAAACACTCAATTGTAAAAAAGATTCAAAAAAAGGTTGTGACGGAAGATCTGTTAAATGTATAACGCATTATCTTTGGGACGACTTAGAAAGACATATCAATGGTTTTTTTGAAAACAAAAATCTCAATGAGCTTATTCTAAAACAAGAAAATATTTTTTAACAATACAGGTAGAAAGAAAAGAGTAATGAAAAATCAAGATCTTAATATTAATAAAGAATATGAATACGGTTTTACCACTGATATTGAAAGCATTAGGGCTCCTAAAGGGTTAAACGAAGATACTATAAAGTTTATCTCTAATATTAAAAAAGAACCTAAATGGATGTTAGACTGGAGACTTAAAGCATTTAATAGATTAAGTAGTTTAAAAGAACCTAATTGGCAAAAACCAAAATATCCTAAAATCAATTATCAAAACTTGTATTATTACTCTGCACCAAAAAGTTCTTCAGAAAAACCTAAAAGTTTAGATGAAATTGATCCCAAAATATTAGAAACATATAAAAAGCTTGGAATACCATTGGTTGAACAGCAAAGACTAAACGGAATAGCGGTTGACGCAGTGTTCGACTCAGTGTCTGTAGCCACAACATTTAAAGATGAGTTGACAAAAAAAGGAATAATATTTTGTTCAATCTCTGAAGCTATCCAAGAACACCCAGATTTAGTAAAAAAATACTTAGGTTCAGTTATACCTTTAAGCGATCATTATTTTGCAACATTAAATTCCGCAGTTTTTACTGACGGATCTTTCGTCTACATCCCACCAAACACAAGATGCCCAATGGAACTTTCTACCTACTTTAGAATTAACGCTTCTGAGACAGGACAGTTTGAAAGAACTTTAATCATCGCAGATAAAGGAAGTTACGTAAGTTACTTAGAAGGATGTACTGCTCCTATGAGGGATGAAAATCAATTGCATGCAGCAAATGTTGAATTGATTGCTTTAGATGATGCGGAGATTAAATATTCTACAGTCCAAAACTGGTATCCAGGTGATAAAAATGGTGTAGGTGGAATATATAATTTTGTAACAAAAAGAGGAGCTTGTAGAGGAAAAAATTCTAAAATTTCCTGGACACAAGTTGAAACTGGCTCTGCAATAACCTGGAAATACCCAAGCTGTATTTTGCAAGGCGATAATTCAGTAGGTGAATTTTATTCTATAGCTATTACCAACAACTACCAAAAAGCAGACACAGGCACCAAGATGATACACCTAGGAAAAAACACTAAAAGTAAAATAATCTCCAAAGGTATATCAGCTGGTAACGCTGACAATACATATAGAGGATTGGTAGATATTAATAAAAAAGCAACTAACTCAAGAAATTACACACAATGTGACTCTTTATTAATGGGCAACAAATGTGGGGCACACACAGTTCCATATATAAAGAACAAAAATTCAACATCAACTATTGAGCATGAAGCAACCACTACAAAAATTAACGAAGAACAGCTTTACTACTGCAACCAAAGAGGACTTGATCAAGAAGAGGCAGTTAGTCTGATCGTAAATGGGTTTTGCAAAGAAGTATTGCAGCAATTACCAATGGAGTTTGCGGTAGAAGCACAAAAATTAGTAGCTATTAGCTTAGAAGGTAGTGTTGGCTAATGTTAAAAATTACAAATTTAAAAGCAACTATTAACGAAAAGTTAATTTTAAAAGGTTTAGACCTAGACATTAAACCTGGCGAAGTTCATGCAATCATGGGGCCTAATGGCTCAGGGAAAAGTACATTAGCAAATGTATTGTCAGGTAAAAATGGCTACGAGATTGAAGGTGAAATTAGTTTTAATGGCATGAATTTAAATGATCTTAAAATAGAAGAGAGAGCACAAAAAGGAATTTTTTTAGCTTTCCAATACCCTTTAGAAATACCAGGTGTAAATACTAATATTTTTTTAAAAACATCTTTAAATTCAGTAAGAAAGGCAAGAGGTGAAAAAGAATTAGACACATTAACTTTCTTAAAATTAATTAAAGAAAAAGCTAAAGAACTCAATATTGACGAAAAATTTTTATCACGTCAATTAAACGTAGGATTTTCAGGTGGAGAAAAAAAAAAAAATGAAATTTTACAAATGAAATTATTAGAACCAAAATTATCAATTTTAGATGAAACAGATTCAGGTTTAGATATAGACGCGCTAAGAATAGTTGCAGATGGTGTTAACTCTTATAAAAATAAAGAAAATGCTTTTTTAATAATTACACATTACCAAAGACTACTTGACTATATCAAGCCCGACTTCATACACGTTTTATCTGCTGGTAAAATTGTTAAAACAGGAAATGCTGATTTAGGTGAACAATTAGAAAAAACAGGTTACGCAAATTTAAGTTAGATGAAGCAAAATTACGATTTTGATATCGGAAAAATTAAAAATCTCTCTCAAGAAGAAAAAGTTTCCCGACAAAAAAATCTTGATTTATTTTATGAATATGGTTTTCCTTCCAAACAAGTTGAAGATTGGAAATTTACAGATTTAAACTTAATTTTAAATAAAAATTTTGACAATATTAGCAATGAAGTTAATTTTGAATCTAGCAAAGAGTTTAAAGCTATTGAAAACTTTGAGCACAACTTCATATTTTTAACTAACGGTAAAATAATTTCAACTAATTTTGGTCACGAAGAAAAGAGTAAAATTTTAATTGAAGATTACAATCAAGAAGAAGTAAAGAATATTGATCCAAGTAATACACTGGCATTACTCAATAGTGCGCTATCATTTGGAGGGTTTTCGTTAGAAATTGCCAAAGGCTATAAATTTAAAAAACCTTTGATTGTCTATAATTGTTTTTCTCAAGATTTAAAAAATAAAATACTGAACAATAAAAATTCTATTAAGTTAAACGAAGGATCTGAATTAACGTTAATTGATTATAGCGATAACAATACCCAAAATAATTTTATTAAAAACACAGTAGATACTATTTTTTTAAATAAGAATGCCGTATTGAAGAATGTTTTAATTCAAAATTCAAAAAGTAATGGTCATTTTTACAAATACATAAAAGGTTCTTTAGAAGGTGATTCTAATTATGAAAACTATATTTTAAGTTCTGGGTTAAAACTAAATAAAATTGAAATTGAAATAAACTTAAATAAAGATAATAGTAGCTGTAGCATTTATTCAGCCTTAAACTTACTGGAAGATCAACATCAAGAAATTAAAACACGCATAAATCATAACTCTCCAAACTGTAAAAGCTATCAAAAAATTAAAAATGTATTAAATGATAAAAGCAAAGGTATTTACCAGGGAAAAATATTTGTAGAAAAAATAGCTCAAAAAACTGACGCATATCAACTAAGCAAAGCTTTAATTGTAAGCGACAACGCTGAATTTGACGCAAAGCCTGAACTGGAAATATATGCAGACGATGTGAGGTGTTCTCATGGTTCGACATCTGGAAGTATAGATTCTGACGCAGTTCATTATTTAATGACAAGAGGTATATCAAAAAAAGAGTCTGTAAAACTTTTAATAAATGGCTTTCTTAATGAAGTATTAGAAAAAATTACTCACAATGAATTAAAAATATTTTTAGAAAAAATATTAGAAAAACAAATTAATGGACATTAAAAATCTTAAATCTGAATTTCCTATTTTTAAACAAAAAATTAATGGAAAACCCTTAGTTTATTTAGATAGTGCCAACTCATCTCAAAAACCTAAAGCAGTAATTGATAGACTGTCTAATTTTTATGAAACAGAATTTTCTAACGTTGGAAGAAGCGTTCACACACTAGCAGTTAAGGCAACTAACAGGTTTGAAGCCACAAGAGATCTGCTTAAAAAATATTTTAACGCACAACATAGAGAGGAAATAATATTTACAAAAGGAGCCACAGAATCAATTAATTTGGTTGCCTCTTCTTTTGGAGAAAAATATATTAAAGAAGGTGATGAAATATTAATCACAGAACTAGAGCATCATTCCAACTATGTACCTTGGCATTTCTTGCGAAAAAACAAAGGTGCAGTAATTAAGTTTGCGCCAGTAAATAAAGATGGTGAAGTCGAAATTGATGAAATAAAAAATCTTATTTCTAATAAAACAAAAATTATCGCTATTACACATATCTCAAATGTAACGGGTGCTGTAATGCCAATTAAAAAAATTGTTGATATGGCCAAAGAAAAAAATATTCCAGTTTTAGTTGATGGCACTCAAGGAGCGCCTCATATGCATATAGATATGCAGGATCTTGGTTGTGATTTTTATGTAGTTTCATGCCATAAAATGTATGGTCCTAATGGCTTAGGAGTGCTTTATGCAAAAAAAAAATGGCTCGACGATCTACCTCCATACCAAGGTGGTGGTGGGATGATAGATGATGTTAAAAAAGACAACATCACCTTTGCTGACGCACCAACAAAATTTGAAGCAGGTACTATGCAAACAGCAGAAGTAGTTGCCTTTTCAGAAGCTATAAATTTTATTGAAAAATTAGGTATCAAAAACATTGCCGCTCATGAAAATGAAATTTTAGAATATGCTTTTGAAAAATTAAAAAAGAATAACTCAATAAATATAATTGGAAGTCCAAAGAACAGAGGGTCTGTTTTATGTTTTACCATCAAAGGTATTCATCCTCATGATATCGCAACAATTTTAGATGACGATGGTGTTGCTATAAGAGCAGGACACCATTGTTGTCAAATATTGCATGACAAACTAGGAATTGCAGCTACAGCTAGAGCGTCTATTGGAGTTTACAACACTAAAGAAGATATAGATATTTTGTGTAAAGCTATAGATAACTGTAAAAAAGTATTTCAAATTTAAATGGAACTTAAAGAATTATATCAAGAAATTATTTTAGATCATGGCAAGAACCCTAGAAATAAAGGCAAATGTACTGGATATAGTCATGATGCCCAAGCCCACAATCCTTTGTGTGGAGATAAAGTGCATGTTTATTTAAAATTAGATAATGAAAAAAAAGTTATGGATATTAGCTTTGAAGGTGAGGGATGTGCTATTTCACTTGCTTCAGCTTCCATATTGACGGATATACTTAAAGGAAAAGATCTGTCTTTTACAAAAAAAGTTAGTGAGGACTTTTTAAGCATGGTTAAAAATAAAACAAAAATTACCCTTAATAGTCTTACTGAAGATCAAATTACTACAATAACTTCTTTGTCAGGTGTCCAGGCATTTCCTATGAGAGTTAAATGTGCCACAATGGTATGGCATACGTTTCTTTCAGCTTTAGGTAAAAAAAATAACTAATTATTTATGAGTGATTTAAAAGAAAAAGTAATTTCAGAAATTAAAAAAATTTACGATCCCGAAATACCAGTTAATATATATGAATTAGGTTTAATTTATAAAGTAGAAATTGATGAAAAAAGTAAAGTTAATGTAGAAATGACACTTACAAGCCCTAACTGTCCAGTAGCAGAGAGTTTGCCAAATAACGTTAAAGAGAATATAATGAAAGTTGAAGGTGTAACTGATGTTGATCTTAAATTAGTTTGGGACCCACCTTGGGATAAAGATAAAATGTCTGAAGCTGCTAAATTAGAATTAAATTTATGACACAAGTAATTAGATTAAGTGACAATGCCGCAAACAGAATAAAAGAAATTATGTCTAACGCTGACAATTTAACTATTGGCGTTAGAGTAGGAGTTCAATCTGGAGGGTGTGCAGGGATGTCTTATATTATGGAATATGCAAAAGAAATAAAACCTAACGAAGAAGTTGTTGAAGATAAAGGAGTCAAGGTTTTAATTGATCCGAATGCCATAATGTATCTTTTAGGAACGGAGATGGACTATAAAAAAGAAAAATTTTCTTCCCAGTTTGTATTTAAAAACCCCAATGAAACTGAACGTTGCGGATGTGGAGAATCTTTTAAAGTTTAGTTTTTTCTAAGCCCACCTCTAAAGATAGGCTTAAATAATTTTTTTATTACTGACTATAATACATTTCGTATTCAATTGGATGAGGAGTGTGTTCTAATTTATAAATTTCCTCAAACTTTAGAGATATATAACCATCAATTTGATCGTCCGTGAAGACTCCGCCTTGAGTCAAGAAAGATCTATCTCTGTCAAGATTTTCCATTGCCTCTCTTAGTGATCCACATACTTGAGGTATTTTTTTCAATTCATTTTCAGATAAATGATATAAATCTTGGTCCATAGATTTACCTGGATCAATTTTATTTTTTATTCCATCTAGACCAGCCATCAACATTGCGGCAAAACCTAAGTATGGATTTCCAGCAGCGTCAGGAAATCTGATTTCACATCTAGCTCCCTTCTTATTCATGGTCACAGGTATTCTACAAGATGCAGATCTGTTTCTAGCAGAATAAGCAAGCATAACAGGCGCTTCAAAACCAGGAATCAATCTTTTATAACTATTTGTTGTTGAGTTAGTAAATGCATTAATTGCTTTTGCATGTTTAAGAACTCCACCAATATAGTAAAGTGCTTCTTGAGATAATCCCGCATACTTGTCTCCCATAAACACAGGAGTATTTCCCTTCCAAATTGATTGGTGCACGTGCATACCAGATCCATTATCACCTTTAATCGGTTTAGGCATAAACGTCGAAGTTTTTCCGAATGAATGAGAAACCATTTGTACAGCATATTTATAAAGCTGAACATTATCTGCTTGATCGGTCAGGGTTCCAAAATACATTCCAAGTTCATGTTGGCTTGGAGCTACTTCATGGTGATGTTTTTCTACTTTTATACCCATGTCTTTTAAGGCCTTTAACATTTCAGCTCTCATATCTTGAGCGCTATCTACTGGAGGTACAGGAAAATAACCACCTTTGACACCTGGTCTATGTCCCATGTTTCCATTTTCATATTTTTTACCTGTGTTGTAAGGGCCTTCTGAGCTATCAACAAAAAAATTACTAGTATTCATTTTATTTTCGAACCTAACGTCATCAAATGTAAAAAATTCTGGTTCTGGACCAAAGTAAGCCTTGTCGCCGATGCCTAGTTTTTTTAGATATGCCTCAGCTTTTTTTGCAGTACCTCTTGGGTCTCTTTCATAGGGTTCTTTTTTAACTGGATCTAAAATGTCACAAAATAAATTAAGTGTATTATGAGAATTAAAAGGGTCAATAATAGCTCTTGCTAAGTCTGGTTTTAAAATCATATCAGAATCATTAATCACTTTCCAACCATCAATTGACGATCCGTCAAAAAAAGTTCCTTTTTCCAACATTTCTTCGTCAACGATTGTTGCGTCCATTGTTAAATGTTGTAATTTTCCTTTGGGATCAGTAAATCTAAAATCAACAAACTCTATTTCTTTATCTTTCATTAATTTTAAAATATCTTTTATGCTCATTAATAATTTCCTTTGTAAGTTTTTAAAAAGTTGTATTAAACATAACAGAAATGACCAATTCAATAATATAATATTAGCTAATAACAGTTATGCACCCAACACATAAGTACAATCTAGAATTGAAATGAAAGAAGCAAAAGCGACAGATGTCTTTTTATTATTACTTTTAGGTGGAATATGGGGCTCGTCTTTTTTTAATATAAAAATAGCAACATACTCTTACGAACCCTATACTTTAGCGTTAATCAGAGTGATTTTAGCAACGGTTACCATGCTAATTGTTTCATTTCTTTACAAAATTAAAATTTATGCCTTTTCTAGAAATTGGAAAATTTACGCATTAGTAGGTATTTGCAACATTACCATTCCTTTTTCACTAATAGCTATTGGAACTAATAAAATTGATAGTTATTTAGCAGCCATGCTAATGAGCACAACACCAATGACAGGATCAATTTTAGCTCATTTTTTTATCAAGGATGAAAAAATAACATTTTTAAAATCATTGGGCATTATTATAGGATTTACTGGAGTCTTACTTCTATTTTTTGATAAATTAATAATAAATGAAAGTAATTATTTTTTTGTATTGGTAATTTTACTTGGCTCAACTTTTTATTCAATTTCTGGCATACTTATTTTAAAAAAATTAAAAAAGTCTGGGAATTTAAATGTGACCACTTCAACAATGATTTGGTCTGTAATAACTTTACTGCCACTTTCGTTTATACTTGAAACTCCACTGGAATCTGACCCTACACTTGAATCTACATTGTCGCTGATTTATCTAGGAGTAGTTGCTACAGGCTTTGCATGGTGGTTAAGGTTTAAAATACTTGCAAAAAATGGAATTGTGTTTCAAACTCAAGTAACCTATATAATACCTATTTTTGGTGTCATATTTGGGGCATTAATTTTAGACGAACAAATAACTTGGAAAGTTTTAGCTTCCCTTATAATAATAATTTCAGGAATATACATAGTAAAAAAATACAATAAATAATGTTATCTGAATTCAATTTAAATTTTTTTATTATTTTTTCTTTAATAAGTTTTTTTTCTACTTTTCTAACAGCAAAATATTCAAAACTTTTCTTTTCTGGCTCACTACAAGATAAAGATTTTTTAAAACCACAAGCATTTCATAAAAAGCCCACAAGCAGAGCTGGCGGCATTACAATAATATTTTTATTTTCTTTATTTGTTTTATTTTATTTTTTAGTATTTGGAATATTCTTAAAAGATTATTTTACAATTTCAGTATTATTATTTTTTTTAGGTTTCTTAGATGATGTAAAAATAAAAATTAATCCAAATATTCGTTTAATTTTAATGCTTTTCCTATTGGTGATTTGCATTAATATTTTTTCAATTCAAATAACCAGATCTGGATTTCAATTTTTAAATCTGTGGTTGGAAAATAATATATTTCAGATATGCTTTGTGTTGCTATGTTTTTTATTTGTAGTAAATGGAGCTAATTTAGTTGATGGTTTTAACGGACTTCTTGCTATTCATTTCTTAATAATAAATACTATTTTTCTTTTAATAAATTTATCTAATCAAAACGAAAATATTTCAGTTATTTTATCTGCTCAGATTGTAATCGTATTTTCATTTTTACTATTTAATTTTCCAAAAGCTAAAATATTTCTAGGTGATGGCGGTTCTTATTTATTAGGATCTTTGATTGTATTAAACACTATAAAAACTTATGAGTTGAACTCCGAAATTTCACCTTTTTTCTTTGCAGGTGTGCTCTTTTATTTGTTTTATGAAGTTTTCTTTTCTTTTATTAGAAAAACATCGTTAAAAAAATCACCTTTAAAACCAGATAGAAATCACCTACACATGTTGTTGTATGATTGGCTTGCCAATATAAAAAAAGTAAAAAACTCTAACTATTTAACTTCTCTACTTATCAATACTTGCTATTTATTTTTGCAAATTCCACTTTTTTATTTTCAAAACAATGGATTAATTTCAAGATATTGGTTTTTTTCATCAATTACACTTTATACTATTATATATTTAAGACTTTATAGTTTCTCTAAAAAGTAAATTGTTATATAAGCTGATCACTTAAAGTAAAATAGTGGGCAAGTGGCGGAATTGGTATACGCGCTAGTCTTAGGAACTAGTACCGCAAGGTTTAAGAGTTCGAGTCTCTTCTTGCCCACCAAGGAATTTATATGAAAGTAGAAATACAAAATAAAAAAGGCTTAACTACAATTTTATCAATAATTATAGATAAAAAAATCATCCAAGAAGAACTTGATAAAAAATTACTAAGACTTCAATCAGAAGTTAGCCTTAAAGGTTTTAGACCGGGAAAAGTCCCTCCAGCAGTAATTAAAAGTCAGTTTGGTAAAGCTATTTATGGTGAAGTCATTGATAAAATTTTACATGAAAGCTCAAACAAAGCTTTAGAAGAAAAAAAAATAAAAGCAGCAGGTCAACCTAAGATAGATTTAAAAACATTTGGAGAAGGCAAAGATCTTAATTACACAATAGAAGTTGATTCTTTACCCGAAGTAAATCTTGCAAGTTTTAAAAACTATACTGCAAATGAATATTTAGTAAAAATTGAAAATAAATTAGTAGATGAAAAAATTAAAGAGATAGCTAAAAATAACAAAACTTTTTCCGACAAAAAAGAAAAATCAGAAAAAGGAGATTTGGTAATATTTGATTATAATGCATTGGTTAATGGGGAAAAATTTGAGGGTAGCGAAGGAAAAAATACCAGATTAGTTTTAGGTGAAGATCTTTTTCTTAAAGATTTTGATCAAAAATTAATTGGAGTTAAAATAGAAGAAAACAAAACTATAGAATTAAATTTACCAGAAAACTATCCGAAAAAAGAACTTGCAAATAAAAAAGCTAAATTTGAATGTAAAATTATAAATATTCAAAAACCCAATGAAACAAAAATAGACGAAACCTTTGCAAAAAACTTAGGAGCTAAAGATCTAACTGACCTTAAATCATTAATAGAAAAAAAAATATCCAATCAATATAAGCAGACACTTGATTCAATCACCAAAAAAGAAATTTTAGACCAAATAGAAAAACTACATAAGTTTGAACTGCCTAAAAACCTTGTCGAACAAGAAATGCATTTAATGACACGCAAGCTTAAGAAAGAAGAAATAGAAAAACATAAATCTAAAAATTTAAAGATTGCTGAGTCAAGAATTAAATTAGGACTAGTTTTAAATGAATACGGAGAAAAAAATAATCTAAAAGTATCAAATGACGAGGTTAAAGCAGAAGTCCAAAAACAAATAAAAGGAATGCCAGGCCAAGAAAAAATGGTTTTAGATTATTATGAAAAAAATCCATCTGCGGCGCAAAGTTTAAAAGGATCGTTATACGAAGAAAAAATTTTAACTTTATTTAAGTCGAGAATAAATTTAAAAAAGAAAAATATTACAATTATTGAAGCTGAAAAAATAATTTTTGATTTTAATAAATCATCGCAAGAGTTATCTGCTCATAATCACAACCAAGACCACAACCACGATCACGATCACAAAAAGGAAACTAAAGACAATAAAGAAAAAAAGGTTGGCAAAACTTCCTCTAATGTTAAGAAAAAAATAAAAAAAGTTAGCAAAAAGTAACCTTTGGTTATATAAATTTACCCATGAATCGAATTGAAGAACAGATGAACAATCTTGTTCCGATGGTTGTTGAACAAACAAGCAAGGGAGAGAGATCTTATGATATTTACTCAAGGTTATTAAAAGAGAGAATAGTTTTTTTAGTAGGCCCAGTAAATGACAACATCGCCTCTTTAGTTACAGCTCAGCTTTTATTTCTAGAGTCAGAAGATCCCAAAAAAGAGATATATTTTTATATTAATAGTCCAGGCGGATTAGTAACTGCTGGATTGGGAATTTACGACACAATGCAATATATTAACTCTCCTGTATCTACTTTATGTATTGGTCAAGCATCATCAATGGGATCATTTCTCTTGGCCGCAGGTGAAAAAGGAAAGAGACATTCGTTACCAAACTCAAGAATTATGGTTCACCAACCTTCAGCAGGGTTCCAAGGACAAGCTACAGATATTCAAATTCATGCAAAAGAAATTTTACTGTTAAAAGATAGACTAAATAAAATTTACGCCAAACATACTGGAAAATCAGTTGAAGAAATTTCTGCTGCTCTTGAACGAGACAACTTTATGACCGCAGAAGAAGCAAAAAAATTTGGTTTAATAGACTCTGTAGTAGAAAAAAGAAAATAATACACAACATCTAGCTCATAGCACAACTTATACTTGCTATCAGGATTCACGTAATTTACAAATATCACATTGATTCGATATGTCAGAAAAAAATAATAAAAATATTCTTTATTGCTCTTTTTGCGGCAAAAGCCAGCACGAAGTTAGAAAATTAATTGCTGGGCCGACTGTTTTTATTTGTGACGAGTGTGTTGAGCTTTGCATGGACATCATTAAAGAAGAAAACAAAAGTTCATTAATCAAACATCAAGATGGAGTTCCTACACCAAAAGAAATATGTACTGCATTAAATGAGTACGTGATAGGTCAAAAATTTCCAAAAGAAGTTTTGTCAGTTGCGGTTCACAATCATTATAAAAGATTAAATCATGATAATAAAAATAACAAAGAAGTTGAGCTTTCCAAATCAAACATTCTTTTAGTTGGACCAACTGGGTGTGGTAAAACTCTTTTAGCGCAAACCTTAGCGAGAATTTTAGATGTACCATTTACTATGGCTGACGCAACAACATTAACAGAAGCTGGATACGTAGGAGAAGATGTAGAAAATATTATTTTAAAATTATTACAAGCAGCTGATTACAATGTTGAAAAAGCACAAAGAGGAATAGTTTACATAGATGAAGTAGATAAGATTAGTAGAAAATCTGAAAATCCTTCTATTACAAGAGATGTTTCTGGAGAAGGAGTGCAACAAGCTCTTTTAAAAATTATGGAAGGAACTGTAGCTAGTGTTCCTCCTCAAGGCGGAAGAAAGCATCCTCAACAAGAGTTCTTGCAAGTCGACACAACTAATATACTTTTTATTTGCGGAGGAGCTTTTGCTGGTCTAGATAAAATAATTGGTATGAGAGGAAAAGGTACTTCAATAGGTTTTGGTGCAAAAGTTAACAGCAAAGAAGAAAAAAAACTATCGGAGACATTAAAAAATTTAGAACCAGAAGATTTAATTAAATATGGTTTAATTCCAGAGTTTATAGGAAGGATGCCAATTATAGCAACTTTAAACGATTTAGATGAAAAATCTCTAATAAAAATTTTAAAAGAACCTAAGAACGCGCTAACAAAACAATATCAAAAATTATTTGAATTTGAAAATGTTGAATTAGAATTTAAAGATGATGCTTTAACTGAAATAGCAAAAAAAGCTATTAATAAAAAAACAGGTGCAAGAGGCTTGAGATCAATTTTGGAGACCATTTTGTTAAAAACAATGTTTGATCTTCCCGAGCTAGAAAATGTACTTAAAGTTACAGTTGATAAATCCTCAGTTGTGGGTGACACTGATCCTATTGTCACATACGGTAAAAAACAATCAACATCTGTAGCTTAATCTTAAATAACATCCTTGATATTACAGCATTAAGTACCATATAATTATTCAATGGGAACAATAAACTTAAAGCCTCTATTACCGTTAAGAGATATTGTGGTATTTCCCTCAATAACCGTTCCTCTTTTTGTAGGTAGAGAAAAATCTATTAAAGCACTTCAGGAAGTTATGAAAACTGATAAATTAATAGTATTAGTTTCTCAAAAAAACTCAGAAGTTGACGAACCGGAAAATAAAGATATTTACAGTTACGGTTGTTTAAGTAAAGTTTTACAATTACTTAAATTACCAGACGGGACTGTTAAAGTTTTAGTTGAAGGTAAAAAGAGAGTAAAAATTCATGAAATAAAAAATGAAGATAAAAATTTTTTAAGTTGCAATATAGAAATCATTGAAGATATTAACAAAACTAAAGAAGTTGAACTTTTTGCGTTAAGTTTAGTTAAAAAGTTTGAAAAACTTTTAATCATAAACAAAAGAGATTTATCAGAATCAATTAACAGTATAAAAAAATTAGTAGACCCAACCCAAATAGCCGATAATATTGCGTCAAATTTAAATTTAGAAATCTTCCAAAAACAGGAATTACTAGAAATTGTAGATTTAAGAAAACGATTAGAAAAAATTAATGAATTAGTGGAAAAAGAAACAAGTGTAATCTCTGTTGAAAAAAAAATTAGAGGCAGAGTTAAAAATCAAATGGAGAAAACACAAAGAGAATATTACTTAAACGAACAATTAAAAGCAATTCAAAAAGAATTAGGGGAAATAGACGAAGGCAAAGATGAAATAGCAGGTGTAAATAAAGCAATACTAAAAGCTAAAATGCCAAAATTAGTTCAAGAAAAATGTATGGCGGAGCTAAAAAAATTAAAATCTATGAGCCCAATGTCTGCTGAAGCAACAGTTGTAAGAAATTATTTAGACTGGATGACAGAGTTACCATGGACAAATAAAAGTAAAATTAACAATGATTTGAAAAATGCACAACAAATATTAGATGAAGATCACTTTGGACTAGAGAAGGTTAAAGAAAGAATTATAGAATTTTTAGCTGTTCAAAAGAGAATACAAAAATTAAAAGGACCTATTCTTTGTCTGGTTGGCCCCCCAGGAGTTGGAAAAACTTCTTTAGGAAAATCCATAGCAAAAGCAACAGGAAGAAAGTTTATAAGAGTCTCTTTAGGTGGTGTTAGAGACGAGGCTGAAATAAGAGGTCACAGAAGAACTTATATTGGCTCTTTACCGGGAAAAATTATTCAAATGATGAAAAAAGCTGGAACTAAAAATCCATTATTTTTATTGGATGAAATAGATAAAGTGGGAAATGATTACAGAGGCGACCCGTCATCCGCACTACTAGAAGCACTTGACCCAGAACAAAATAAGGAATTTAACGACCATTATTTAGAAGTTGATTACGATCTTTCGGATGTAATGTTTGTTACAACAGCTAACACTTTAAATATTTTGCCACCACTGCTTGATCGTATGGAAGTTATTAGATTACCTGGATACACAGAAGATGAAAAAGTTAATATTTCTCAAAAATATTTAATCCCCAAACAAAGTAAAAATAACGGATTAAAAAATGAAGAATGGAAAATTGAAGAAAAAGTTAATAGAAAAATTATAAGACATTATACTAGAGAATCTGGTGTTAGAAACCTGGAAAGAGAAATATCAAAAATAGCTAGAAAAATTGTAAAAAAAATTGACGGAAACGAAAAAACCAACAACCCTTTAATTGAAGAAGATCTGCCAAATTATTTAGGTGTAGAAAAATTTAATTACGGTGAAATTGAAGAACAGAATAGAATAGGAGTAGTGACAGGATTAGCATGGACAGAAGTAGGCGGTGAAATTTTAAAAATTGAAACTGTGGTAATGCCAGGCAAAGGTAAAATGGAAATAACAGGTAAATTAGGTGACGTTATGCAAGAGTCCATTAAAGCCGCAAAATCATATATTAGATCTAAATCATTAGACTATGGAATTATCCCACCAATTTTTGACAAAAAAGATTTTCATATACACGTACCTGAAGGTGCGACTCCTAAAGACGGTCCTTCAGCTGGCGTAGGTATGGTAACATCTATAGTTTCCGCAATCACAGAAATACCAGTTGATAAAAATATTGCCATGACAGGCGAGATAACATTGAGAGGCATTGTATTACCTATAGGAGGCTTAAAAGAAAAATTACTTGCTGCTCATAGAGCTGGAATTAAAAAAGTTTTAATACCCCATGAAAATAAAAAAGACTTAACTGAAATACCAGAAGTTATAAAAAAAAATATTGATATTATTTGCGTTAAGAATGTTGATGAAGTTTTAAAACATGCGCTTACTAAAGAATTGAAAAGAGTAGAGTGGGTTGAGGTAGAAAAAATTTCTAAATCTGGAGTTGCTAGCTCTGCAACAAGTACGCATTAGTTAACAGACAACATCTAGAAATGTTAATCAAAAAATTCCAAATATTTTTTTTTATTTTCTATTAAGTATTTAGGCAATTCTTTTTCATCTGCTTTCATTAAAGAAATTGAAGATCTCCATTTTTCTTGTTTCTTATCTGCTTGATGATCATACAAAATTTTTTTTTCTTTAATTAAATTTTTTATGTCTTCTAAATCAGTTTTACTTTTTTCATACTCTAAATGATGTAAAAAGTTTGAAAGTTTAAAATGAATATTTTCAGCAGATTTTAAATTAGTAAAATGCCAACCACCATTATTAACAAAATTTAAATAAAAAGATTTTTTGTGTGAAAAAAAAACATCTAGTCTCCAAAATGGATATAATTTTGATTTAACATTTCTAATCCATTGAGCTGATTTTAAATCTTTTTTTTTACACGCTTTAGAACCAACCCAATTTAAAGAAGGATGTTTTAAATTAAATTTATAATAAAACATTTTTTGATAAAAAATACTAATCTTACCTTTATGTGAAAAGTTTTCTAAATTTGGTATTTCATCCACGTCACTTACAATGATCAAGTCATGTTCGTTACAGTCTTTAAGGCCAAGACCGATTTGATTCCTTTGGAAATTTTCTCTTTTTAATGCGTTGTTTAAAATTTTAGAATTTTTATTATTTTCTGAGTCCGAAATTTTTATTTCTTCAATACTTTTTGGCAGAGTATCGACAGGTATATAGACAATCTTTTCTTTAAATTTTAAATATTTTTTAATATCAAATGTAAAATTCCTTTTTTTCCCACTATGTGTGTAACAAGACTCCACAATAACAAACTTAGTTACATACTTATTTAAAAGATTAAGCCTTAAATCAAGAATTAAATCTTCATCATAGTACATAAAACAATCATAAATGTTCATAAGCTTTGAATTATTACAAAAAATCTATTATGTAAATTCATATTTAAAAATGAAAAAAAAAATCATAATAACAGGAGGTTTAGGATACATAGGAACGGAACTGTGTAAGCTGTACTCAGGTGTTAGCTGGAACAATCAAATAGTTGTAATAGATAATAGATTTGTATCAGAAAGAGTTAGTCAAATTAGAAACTGGAATATGCAATTCGTGCACGGTGATATTTTAGATAAAGAATTAATAAACAAATATTGCAAAGACGCAGATATTGTTCACCATCTTGCCGGTATAACAGATGTGCCAAGAACAAGATCTGAGAGCAATGAAGAGAAAGACAAAAAAATTAGATTAGTAGCAAAAGAAGGAACACAGAATATACTTGATGC
Source organism: uncultured Pelagibacteraceae bacterium (assembly GCA_905616445.1). Taxonomy (GTDB): domain Bacteria; phylum Pseudomonadota; class Alphaproteobacteria; order Pelagibacterales; family Pelagibacteraceae; genus Pelagilacustribacter. Next base: position 60,623 of record CAJQSV010000001.1, on the reverse strand, counting down.
CATTAGTGATAAGTGTAAAATAATTTTTCCTTCAACCCATGTGGTATATGAAGGAATTGAGAAAGTAAAAAATAATATATCCGAAGATGAAGACCTAAAACCCGTCCTTTCTTATTCCTCTTCTAAAGCAACTAATGAAAAACAACTAAAAGATTCAGGAAAAAATTATATAATTTTGAGACTCGGTTCAGTCTACGGTTATTCAACAGATACAGCGCGTATTGACATAATGCCAAATTTATTTTCAAAAATAGCCTCTCAAAATGGAATTATAAAACTCTTTGCTGGAGGCAGACAAATTAAAAGTTTAGTTCCTTTGGTTGATGTCGCGAGGTGTTTTAAAAATATGGAAGAAAGAGAAGATATTTCATCAGAAACATTTAATTTAACAAAAGACACTGTAACCGTAAAAGAAGTTGCTGAAATATGTAAAAAACATAATCCAAAAATAACTTTAAAAGAAACAAATGATGAAGTGCCTAATTTAGGATTCTCACTTTCTAATAAAAAAATATTAAATACCGGTTTTAAGTTTCTATATACCTTAGACCAAAGTATTAAAGAGATGATTTCAAAGTGGTCAAAACAAAACTTAATCAAAGATTTAGAACATGTAAGAGACGGAGACAATGAGTACGTTGATTCGAGAGGAAAAATAAGTAACCATGAATTAACTGAGCCAATCAATTTAATAGGATTAATAGATTCAAAAAAAGGAACAATTAGAGCTAACCACTATCATCCACAGCAAGAACAAAAATGCTTATTCACCAAAGGTCAGATAATAGAAGTATTTCAAGATATCCTTAATCCAAATTCACCTAAAATTACACAAGTGGTAAATGAAGGACAGCTTTCTATCATAAAACCAAATGTAGCACACACAATGGTTTTTACAAAAGATACAACTTTTTTAAATTTAGTAAGAGGAGAAAGAGAACATGATAATTATGGAATCACCCATACAATCAAACACGTATTCGTAGATGAAAAAGAAAAAGAATTATTATTCAGATGCTATAAATTTGATTGCAGATCTTGTGGAAGCATCAATTTAAAAAGAGTTATTTCTTTAGGTTATCAGCCGTTAGCAAATAACTTATTAAGTAAAAAAGATGAAAAACATGAATTATATCCTCTCGAAATGAATTACTGTCCAAAGTGTCATAATTGCCAACTATCAGTAGCCGTAGACCCAAAAAAAATGTTTTCTAATTATTTATACACCTCATCTACATCATCATCTTTTCGAAATCATTTTGTTGAAGCTGCAAAAAATTACGTGAAACAACTAAAATTAAAACCAAAAAAATCCTATATTATTGATATTGGTAGCAATGATGGAGTGGCATTGAAACCTTTTAAAGATATGGGTTTTAAAAAACTACTAGGTGTAGAACCCGCGAAAAATTTAGCAAAACTAGCAAATAAAAATAAAATTAAAACCTTTAATAATTTTCTTGAAAATAAAAATCTAAAAAAAATAAAAGGTAACGCAGATTTAATTTTAGCATCAAATGTATTTGCTCACTCTGACAAGCTAAAAGAAATGGCCGAGTGCATGCTTAAGCTATTAGGTAAAAATGGCACTATTGTAATCGAAGTTCAGTATTTGTTAAACACGCTAAAAGATCTAACTTTTGACAATATTTATCATGAACATTATAATTATTGGTCTTTAACTTCTTTAGTTAATTTTTTTAATCAATTCAATGCGACTATTTTTAAAGCTGAAAAAATCAACACTCACGGTGGTTCTTTAAGAGTTTATATAAAAAAAGGGAAAAAAATAAAAATTGAAAAGAATGTTAAAACATTTCTTAAAGAAGAAGAAATTTTTGGGATAAAGAACTATAAAACTTATCAAAATTTTGGAAACAAAATAAATAAATTAAAAGAAAGAGTAATAAAAAATATTAATGAATTAAAAAAAAATAATAAAAAAATTGTAGGATTTGGCGCCCCCGCTAAAGCAACGACCGCGCTTAATTTTTTTGGTATTTCTAATCAGATTGATTATGTAATTGAAGACAATAAACTAAAACATAATAAATTTATTCCAGGTGTACTAATTCCAATAAAAGATAAAAAAACTTTAAAAGAAAAAAATGTTTTGATTTTAGTTTTAGCTTGGAACTTTTATACAGAAATTAAAAAAAATAACTCAAATTTAAGTAAAAATTTTGTAAATATTAAAGATTTAGAAAAGTAATATTTTAAAAGTAATCTATAAGTTCAGAGATTACTATTTTTACAATATTCAAAACTTCATATAAATAATTTATATAAGACTCTGTAATAGGGTAGCTTGCTATGATTACATCTTTTAACAAATTCAGAATACCAAAAAGTGTAATGATAAAAATACTTATTATTACCAAATAGTTGTAAAAACTAAAACTATCTTTTACTTTTTTTTTATCTAGATGATTTGAAGTATCTTTGATTGTTAAACCATATTTTTTTTTTAAGTATTCTTCTGAATATAAAGATATTTCTCTTTTTCTCTTTTTAACTGAAGTTTTTATTTTGTTTAAATTAGAAGGTTGTTTTTTTTTTACTGTAATTATTTTTTTAATATTTTCTACTGATTTCTCTTTAACTGGATATTGGGTCCATTTACTTCCACAAGAACCACATTGCAGCAATCTTCCTTTTTCTGTTATTGCTGAGTCAGGAACTGAAAATTTTTTTTGACAAGAGTTGCAATTAACTAACATATATTAGCATTTTAATAAAAGTTTGAACAAATAGCAAATATGCTTTTACTTTTTACATTGTTAAGTTTTTATTGTATATGTCGGTTCTATTTATTTAGGGTGGTTAGCTCAGTTGGTAGAGCATCTCGTTTACACCGAGAGGGTCATAGGTTCGAGTCCTATACCGCCCACCAAATAAAAATGGGGGTGTAGCTCAGTTGGTTAGAGCGCCTGCCTGTCACGCAGGAGGTCGCCGGTTCGAGCCCGGTCACTCCCGCCATTTTTCTTTGAATCTTAGGGACTTTTTTGCACAATGTGGCTAAGTAAACCGATGTTAAACTAGCTAAAATTTTATATAAGATTAAAAAAAGTTAACAAAATAATAACGGGTAATCATGATTTACAATTTTTTATCAAACTATTTCTCAATAATATTATTTCTATTTATTGCTCTAGCTTTAAGTCTGGGATTTATTTTAGTAAATTTTTTAGCCGCTCCAAGCAACCCTGATCCAGAAAAATTATCAGCTTACGAATGTGGTTTTGAAGCGTTCGATGACTCTAGAATGGAATTTGATGTTCGCTTTTATTTAGTCGCAATCTTATTTATTATTTTTGATCTAGAAATTGCTTTCCTGTTTCCATGGGCAATATCTCTTGGAAATATTGGTGCTCTTGGATTTTGGTCAATGATGATTTTTTTATCTGTGCTAACTATTGGCTTTATTTATGAGTGGAAAAAAGGAGCCTTAGAATGGGAATAAAATTAGGTTTATTTTCTGAAAAAGAAAAAAAAATTCCTGAAGAGTTTAAACAACTGGCAAAAGATTTTAGTGAAAAAGGATTCATAACCACTTCAACTGACAATCTTATTAACTGGGCAAGAACTGGTTCGCTGCATTGGATGACTTTTGGTTTAGCATGTTGTGCGGTTGAAATGATGCAAACATCCATGCCAAGATATGATCTTGAAAGATTTGGAGCCGCGCCAAGAGCGTCACCAAGACAATCTGATGTTATGATAGTTGCTGGAACTTTAACAAATAAAATGGCACCGGCTCTTAGAAAAGTTTATGATCAAATGCCTGAACCGAGATATGTTATTTCCATGGGTAGTTGTGCAAATGGTGGAGGGTATTATCATTATTCTTATTCTGTGGTCAGAGGATGCGATAAGATTGTACCTGTAGATATTTATGTTCCTGGCTGCCCACCTTCAGCTGAAGCACTATTGTATGGAATTTTACAACTACAAAAAAAAATAAGAAGAGAAGGTTCGATAAATAGATAAAATTTTATGGACTTCAAATTAAAAGATATTGAACAATTAGTAAACTCTGAACTTACTAGTAAAGTAAAAAAAACTTCAATTGTTTTTAACGAACTATTAATTGAAACTAGCGGTGAAGATTTAATTAATGTAATAAATTTTTTAAAATCTCACGATAAGCTTAAATTTAGACAGTTAATAGACATAGCGGGCGTAGATTATCCCGAGGATGAAAAAAGATTTAAATTAATTTACCTACTTCTTTCACACGAAAAAAATATAAGAATAAAAATATCAATCAATTTTGAAATAGGAAAAAAAATCTCAACAATTACTAAAGTTTATCCCTCTGCCAACTGGATGGAAAGAGAAGTATTCGACATGTATGGTATAGAATTTAACGATCACCCTGACCTTAGGAGAATTTTAACAGATTATAATTTTGAAGGCTACCCTTTAAGAAAAGACTTTCCCTTAACCGGATTTAATGAAGTTAGATATAGCGAAAAGGAAAAAAAAGTTATCTATGAGCCTGTTAAACTTGAACAAAACTACAGGGATTTTGATTTTGAAAGCCCCTGGGAGGGAACACAATATATTAAAGAGTTAACTGAAAAAAACAGCGATGACAAAAAAAAATAAATCTTTAACTTTAAATTTCGGACCGCAACATCCAGCCGCACATGGAGTTTTGAGGCTCATTCTTGAATTAGATGGAGAAGTAGTCGAAAAAGCTGATCCACATATTGGCTTACTTCATCGTGGAACTGAGAAATTAATAGAGCACAAAACCTACATGCAGGCTTTGCCTTATTTTGATCGACTTGACTATGTAGCTCCCATGAATCAAGAACATGCGTTTACTTTGGCGACTGAAAAATTATTAAACATTTCTGTTCCAGAAAGAGCTCAATATATAAGAGTTATTTTTTGTGAAATAGGAAGAATTTTAAGTCATATTCTCAACGTCACAACTCAAGCTCTCGATGTTGGTGCATTAACGCCCTCACTCTGGGGATTTGAAGAGCGAGAAACATTGATGACTTTTTATGAAAGAGCATCTGGATCTAGATTGCATGCTAACTATTTTAGAACTGGTGGAGTACATCAAGATCTTCCACAAAAATTGATAGATGATATCGGTGGGTTCTGTAAAACTTTTCCTAAAATAATAGACGACCTTGAAGGTTTATTAACTGATAATAGAATTTTTAAACAAAGAAATGTTGAGATTGGAATCGTGAGCAAGCAAGAAGCTTTAGATCATAGTTTTTCAGGAGTAATGCTAAGAGGATCCGGTGTTGCTTGGGACCTTAGAAAATCTCAACCTTACGAATGCTATGAAAAACTAAATTTTAAAATACCTATTGGAAAAAATGGCGATTGTTTTGATAGATATTTATGCAGAATTGAAGAAATGAGAGAAAGTGTAAAAATTATTATTCAATGCATAAGTCAAATGCCAAAGGGTATTATTAAATCTGTTGACGGAAAAATTTCTCCACCTAGCAGAAAAGATTTAAAAGATTCGATGGAAGCTTTGATACATCACTTCAAACTATTTACTGAAGGTTTTAGAGTTCCAGCCGGAGAGGTTTATACAGCTGTTGAAGCACCGAAAGGTGAGTTTGGAGTGTATTTAATATCTGATGGGAGCAACAAACCCTATCGTTGTAAAATAAGAGCACCTGGCTTTTCACATCTACAAGCAATGGATTATTTAATTAGAGGACATATGCTTGCTGATGTTCCTGCTGTCTTAGGATCTTTAGATATCGTTTTTGGAGAAGTTGACAGATGAGTTTAAAAAAAATTCACGATCACCAACCAGAGTCTTTTGAATTTTCAAAATCTAATTTAGAACTTGTTAATGGTATTTTAAAAAAATATCCAGAAGGCAGAAAAAAAAGTGCAGTAATGCCTTTACTGTATATGGCACAAAGACAAAATGAAAATTGGATTCCCTTAGCTGCTATGAAATATATAGCTAAGTATCTAGAAATTCCTTATATAAAAGTTTACGAAGTAGCTACATTTTACACTATGTACAATCTAGCTCCGGTCGGAAAATATTTTGTTCAAGTCTGCACAACTAGCCCATGTCTTATTAGAGGTGCTGATAAAATTGTAAAAATTTGTAAGGAAAAAATATCTAGTGAAGAAAATACACTTTCAAAAAATAAATTATGTTCGTGGCTTGAGGTAGAATGTTTAGGAGCCTGTGTGAATGCCCCAATGATGCAGATAAATAACGATTATTATGAGGATCTTGATGAAAAAAACACATTAGAGATTATAAATTCTTTACTTCAGGACAGGCCAATCAAGCCAAAATCTTTTAGAAATAGAACGAGTACTGCTCCAGAAAAAGACAGACCAATTATTAACGGAGGAAAGAATGCTTAAAGAAGAAAATAAAATATTTAAAAACCTTTATAATGCTCATGGCTGGGAAATTGAGAGTGCAGTCAAAAGAGAGGATTGGAACAACACTAGAGAAATAATTTTAAAAGGACGTGAGTGGATTATAAGTGAAATTAAAACTTCTGAGCTAAGAGGCAGAGGTGGAGCAGGCTTTTCAACCGGTCTAAAATGGTCTTTTGCACCTAAAGAAGTTACCTCTAGGCCACATTATTTGGTCATAAACGCAGATGAGTCTGAGCCAGGCACATGTAAAGATAGAGACATAATTAGATTTGAGCCACAAAAATTAATCGAAGGTTGCTTAATTGCTGGTTACGCCGTTAACGCTCATACTTGCTATATTTATATTAGAGGTGAATATTTTAACGAAGGAAATAGATTACAAGAAGCGATTGACCAAGCGTACAAGAAAAATTTCTTAGGAAAAAATGCTTGTGGATCTGGCTGGGATTTTGATATTCATATTCACTTTGGGGCCGGTGCTTACATTTGTGGTGAAGAAACAGCGTTATTAGAAAGTCTTGAAGGAAACAAAGGACAACCTAGATTGAAACCACCATTTCCAGCATTAGTTGGGTTATACGGGTGTCCCACTATAGTTAATAACGTGGAAACCATAGCTGTGGTACCAACTATTTTAAGAAGAGGTGGAAAATGGTTTTCATCTTTAGGTAAACCAAAAAATACTGGTACAAAAATTTTCTGCATCTCTGGCAATGTAAACAGTCCTTGCAATGTTGAAGAGGAGATGGGAACGCCCTTAAAAGAATTAATCGAAAAACATGCTGGAGGTGTAATTGGAGGATGGGATAATTTACAAGCTGTTATCCCTGGTGGTTCGTCAATGCCGTTATTACCTAAAAATATTTGTGACACGATAACTATGGATTTTGATTCTTTAATAGCAAATAAAAGTGGATTAGGCACCGCAGGCATTGTTGTAATCAATAAAGATCAAGACATTATAAAATTTATGGCTCGAATAGCTAGATTTTATAAACATGAAAGTTGTGGTCAGTGCACACCTTGCAGAGAGGGTTCGGGTTGGATGTGGAGAATTTTAGAAAGAGCTGGTAGAGGTGAAGCAACTTATAATGATATAAATTTGTTAGAGGATGTTACAAAACAAATTGAAGGACATACAATTTGTGCGTTTGGTGAAGGATCTACTTGGCCTGTTCAAGGTCTATTAAGACATTTTAAGAAAGAGCTTGAAAAAAGATGTATTAGTGAGTCAACGTTTAGAAAAAAAAGAAAAATTCCTTATTTGGTTGATCAACACCTTCTAGAAAGTGAAAATGCCTAAAATAATTATAAATGAAAAAGAAATTGAGTTTGAAAAAGGTATGACAGTTTTACAGGCTTGCGAACTTGCTGATGTAGAGATTCCTAGATTCTGCTATCACGAAAAATTATCAATAGCAGGGAACTGTAGAATGTGTCTTGTTGAAATGGAAAAATCTTCAAAACCAATTGCCTCATGCGCAATGCCAGCTGCCGAAGGTATGAATATTAAAACAAATACAGAGTTTGTTAAAAAAGCACGCAAAGGAATAATGGAGTTTTTATTAGCTAATCATCCATTAGATTGTCCAGTTTGTGACCAGGGCGGTGAATGTGATTTACAGGACCAATCATTATTTTATGGCTTTGATAAATCAAGATTTTCTGAAAACAAAAGAGAAGTAAAAGACAAATACATGGGTCCATTAATTAAAACTCAAATGACAAGATGTATTCATTGCACAAGATGTGTTCGTTTTGCAGAAGAAGTTGCTGGAGTTCCAGAAATAGGTTCGGTTGGGAGAGGTGAAAATATGGAAATTACAACATATTTAGAACAATCAATGACTTCCGAGTTGTCAGCTAATGTTATTGATTTGTGCCCCGTAGGAGCCCTTACTTCCAAACCTTATGCATTTGAAGCAAGACCTTGGGAGTTGAAAAAAACCGAAAGTGTCGATGTAATGGACGCTGTTGGTTCGAATATTAGAGTAGATACATACGGATGGGAAGTAAAAAGAATTTTACCAAGGTTGAATAATGAAATTAATGAAGAGTGGATTTCAGATAAAACGAGGTATGCGTGTGATGGATTGTTGAAACAAAGATTAGACGCACCATATATAAAAAAAAATGGCAAATTAATAAAATCAAATTGGGATGAGGCAGTAGAATTAGTTACAAAAAAAATTAAATCTACAAATCCAGAAAAAATAGGTGCTCACATTGGAGACATGACTTCTATTGAAACAATTTTTGCTTTGAAAACTTTCTTAAAAAATATTAATTGTAACAACTATGATTTTAGAGAAAAAAATTTATATATAAATCCTTCTGATAAAGAAAATTATATATTTAACACCTCAATTCAAGGGATAGAAGAAAGTGATTTAATTTTATTAATTGGCTGCAACCCAAGACATGAAGCTACAATTGTCAACGCAAGAATAAGAAAAACATTTGTGAAGAATAAAACACCTATTTTCTCAGTAGGTAATTCTGGTGATTTAACTTATGACTACACTTTATTAGGCGAAAATATTAATGATTTAAAAAATATTTTTGATGAGAAAAGTAAAATTAGTGAAAAATTAAAAAATTCAAAAAAACCATTATTTATTATAGGTGAGTCAGCTTTAGAGCTTAAAAATGCAAAATATATACTAGACGAAACTAAAAATTTTTTAATTAAAAATAATTTTATAAACGATACATGGAATGCCTTAAATATATTAACTCAAAATGCCTCAACAGTAGGAGCAATAGATCTGGGATTCTACAATACTGAAGATAAAAATAATTTTATTTTTTTTGATAAACTTAAAAATAAAGATTTTAAACTGCTGTACTTAGTTGGTTCTGATAATCTTGAAGTAAAAAAAAGTGATGAATTTATTATATACCAAGGCTCTCACGGAGACAAAAGTGCTGAAATTGCTGATGTAATTTTACCAAGCCCAAGTTATACTGAGCAAGACGGACTTTTTGAAAATTTAGAAGGAAGAATTCAAGAATGTAGAAAAGCTTCCTACCCAACAAATGAAGCAATAGAGGATTGGAAAATTTTTAACCTTATAAACAACAGTTTAAATAAATCAGATTTATTTAATGATTTTTTATCTATCAGAAAACTTGCTCTTAAAGAAATTCCTAATTTTTCTGAAATAGGTCTATTACCAAAAAAAAATAAAATATCTAATCAAGAATCTTCAGTAGTTATCTCAGGTGAAGAAATAGAAATTAAACTTATCGATTATTATTTTAGCAATTCTATAGCAAGAGCGTCAAAAACTATGAGTGATTGTAGAGATGTAATTCATAATAATAAAAAAAATGGAACCAATAATTAACGTGGAATATATAACCATATTTTCAAGTGAACTTTACAAAATAGTATTTATCCTAGTTCCAGTCTTAGTATCCGTAGCTTTAGTTGTGTGGTTGGATAGGAGAATATGGGGAGCTGTTCAAAAAAGAAAAGGCCCAAACGTTGTTGGTCCTTTCGGTTTGTTACAAACTGTTGCCGATGCATTGAAATATATTTTTAAGGAAATTATTATTCCCGCAAGTTCAGATAAAGCTATATTTATACTAGCCCCTGTTGTGACTATGACTTTAGCCTTAGTCGCATGGGCTGTCATTCCCTTTAGCAATGAACTTGTGTTAGCCGATATTAACGTAGGTATACTTTATCTATTTGCCGTCTCTTCTTTGGGAGTCTATGGGATTATTATGGGCGGGTGGGCTTCAAATTCTAAATATCCATTTCTTGGAGCAATTCGTTCTGCAGCTCAAATGGTATCATACGAAGTTTCACTTGGTATAATCATAATCAATGTCCTTCTTTGTGTTGGTTCCTTAAATCTAAAAGACATAGTCAATGCGCAACAAGATTTATGGTATGTGATACCTTTATTCCCGATGTTTGTTGTTTTTTTTATCTCTGCTTTAGCAGAGACAAACCGTCCGCCCTTTGATTTACCAGAAGCTGAAGCAGAATTGGTTTCAGGCTACCAAACAGAGTATTCAGGTATGATGTACGCTATGTTTTGGTTAGGTGAGTATGCAAATATATTACTCATGTGTGCAATGGGGTCTATTTTATTTTTAGGAGGTTGGTTACCACCATTAGATGTTTATCCAATTAATATAATTCCAGCTCCAATATGGATGATTTTAAAAATATTATTTTTATTTTTTTTATTTGCTTTAGTTAAAGCTATAGTTCCAAGGTATAGATATGATCAATTAATGAGACTAGGATGGAAAATATTTTTACCTTTTTCTTTATTTTACCTTGTATTAACAGCTAGTTTCCTTTTCTATTTTGATAAATTACCAACAAAACTATTTTAAATGACAATTATTAGATTTTTAAAAACAATTTTTTTAATGGAGTTTGTCGTAGCTCTTTGGATGGCTATAAAAGAAATTTTCAAAGCAAAAAAGACAATCAATTATCCTTACGAAAAAGGTTCCTTAAGCCCAAGATTTAGAGGTGAACATGCTCTAAGAAGATATCCCAGTGGAGAAGAGCGTTGTATAGCGTGCAAATTGTGTGAAGCAGTTTGTCCAGCACAAGCAATAACAATTGAATCAACAGAAAGAGATGATGGCAGTAGAAAAACCACAAGATATGATATCGATATGTTGAAATGTATTTATTGTGGATTGTGCCAAGAGTCTTGCCCAGTAGATGCTATCGTTCAAGGTCCTAACTTTGAATTTGCCACAGAAACAAGAGAAGAACTTTATTACAACAAAGAAAAATTATTAGACAATGGTGATAGATGGGAAGAAGTTTTGGCTAAAAATATTAGGCTAGATAAACCTTATAGATAAAATGTTAGCACATACCTTTTTTTTCTATTTTTTTTCAATTATATCTGTTGGGTCGGCGTTAATGGTTATTACAAGTAGAAATACTGTGCACGCAGTTTTTTTTCTTATTCTAGATTTTATTTCTATTGGATGTCTTTTTATCATGATAGGAGCAGAGTTTTTAGGGATGATTATGCTCATTGTATACGTAGGTGCCGTAGCAGTATTATTTTTATTCGTTGTTATGATGCTTAATGTAGCTGAACAAAAACAATCATGGTTTAGAGGAAGAGAAAAATCAGCACACATACCTGTCGGCCTGATTGTAAGTATAATAATTCTTGCCGAAGTTTTAGTAGTGGTAGGTGGATGGAAATACAAATCTAATTTTATAAAAACCGAAATGTTAGCAGTAGATGGAAACCTTACTAACACTCACATGCTAGGAAACGTTCTTTATACTCAATATATTCACTTATTCCAGGTAGCTGGAGTAATTTTACTTTTAGCCATGATTGGAGCGATCGTCTTAACATATACGAAAAGACAAGGTGTAAAAACACAAAGTTATTTTACTCAATTGTCTCGAGAAAAAAAGACTTCAATAAAATTAGTGGAAGTAGATTCAAACAAAGGAGTAAAGATAGATGGCTAGCATTGAGTTGGGTCATTATCTTACGTTAGGCGGAGTAATATTTTTACTAGGTATTGTAGGAATTTTTTTAAATAGAAAAAATGTAATTGTAATATTGATGTCGGTCGAACTTATTTTGCTTGCAGTAAATATTAACTTGGTTGCTTTTTCTATTTATTCAAATGATATAACGGGTCAAATATTTACTTTTTTTATATTAACTGTTGCAGCTGCAGAAGCTGCAATAGGTTTAGCGATAATAATTTCTTATTATAGAAACAAAGGCTCAATCCGGGTTCAAGAAATTAACGAGATGAAAGGTTAAATGCCTTACCTGTTAATTTTTTTCCCACTTCTTGGTTCTATATTAGGATATTCTGTTAAATTTCTAGGAGACAGATATTCAGAAATAATCACCACTACTTTAGTGGTAATTTCTGCAATACTTTCCTGTATTATTTTTTACAATGGTGTGGTTCATGATTTGTATGGAAATTATAAAATTTTAGATTGGATAAGTTCCGGAAACCTTAAAGTTAACTGGTCTATTAATATCGATCCATTAAGTTCAATAATGTTGGTTGTGGTAACCTCTATATCTTCTTTAGTTCATATTTATTCAATTGGATACATGAGCCACGATCCAAATAAGCCAAGGTTCATGTCTTATTTGTCTTTATTTACTTTTTCCATGTTGATGCTTGTTGTTTCAGACAACTTTCTTCAATTATTTTTTGGTTGGGAGGGAGTTGGTTTGTGTTCATATTTATTAATTGGTTTTTGGTATAAAAAAGAATCTGCTAATAATGCAGCCATAAAAGCTTTTTTAGTTAATCGCGTTGGTGATTTTGGTCTCGCAATTGGTATTTTTTTAATTTTTTATTATTTTGGCACTGTAAATTATAGTGAAGTATTTATTAAGGCGGCTGCTTCTATCGATAAAGAAATAAGTTTTCTTGGATTCAATACAAATCTAATCACCATAATATGTTTAAGCCTTTTTATTGGTGCGATGGGAAAATCAGCTCAGTTTTTATTCCACACATGGTTGCCAGACGCAATGGAAGGCCCAACACCAGTCTCGGCTTTAATCCATGCAGCAACAATGGTCACAGCTGGGGTGTTTTTAGTTGTGCGATGTTCACCTTTATTTGAATATTCAGAAGTGGCCCTAAATTTTGTTGCGATAATAGGTATGATAACCGCTGTATTTGCAGCATCTGTGGCTATAGTGCAAAATGATATTAAAAAAATTATTGCCTATTCAACATGCAGCCAATTAGGTTATATGTTTTTTGCTGCTGGAGTTGGCGCTTATCATGTTGCAATTTTTCACTTATTTACACATGCTTTTTTTAAAGCATTACTATTTCTCGGTTCAGGATCAGTTATACATGCTTTTAAAGACGAACAAGACATAAGGTTAATGGGAGGAGTATGGAAAAAACTTCCTTATACCTGGATCTTAATGCTAATTGGAACTTTAGCTTTAACTGGCTTTCCTTTTCTTTCAGGATTTTATTCTAAAGATGCGATTATTGAATTTGCATACTTCAAAGGAACTTCAATTGGGTATTATGCGATGGCAGTTGGGATTTTTACTGCTTTTTTAACGGCCATATATTCTTGGAGATTATTTTTTATAACCTTTCATGGAAATTATAACAATAAGAACATAGCAATAGAAAAGACACATGAGTCGCCGTTAATTATGCTTTTACCTTTAATAATACTTGCGCTAGGTGCTGTGTTTGCCGGATATTTATTTAAAGATATGTTAATTGGATATAACTATTTAGATTTTTGGAAAAATTCAATATTTTTTGTAAAAAAAATTGAGCATTTACACCTGCCACTTTGGCTCTTATTGGTAACACCAGTGCTAGTTGTTGCAGCGGTTCCGATCACTTATTACTTGTATATAAAAGACACTTCAATTTTAAGTGGTTTAAAAAAGTTTAATGAGCCTTTACATAATTTTTTATTAAATAAATGGTATTTCGATGAGCTTTATGAGTTTTTATTTATTAAACCGCTAAAAGTTATAGGTTATATTTTATGGAAAAAAGGGGATCAAAATATAATTGATCGATATGGTCCAGATGGTTTTTCAAAGGTAATTAAATTTTTTTCTAATAAAGCAGTCAAATTTCAAAGTGGTTTTATTTATGATTATGCCTTTGTAATGCTCTTGGGTCTTTCTTTTCTGCTAACTTATTTAATAATTAATTAAAAATGAACTTTCCAATATTATCATCAATTACTTTATTGCCTATCCTAGGAGCTATTTTTATTCTTATTTTTAACAACAAAACTAATGAAAATAAAAACGTAATTTATGTTTCCTTATTTACTAGCGTTATGACTTTATTTTTAGCAATTTTTCTGTGGTATGTTTTTGACAAAAGTTCATCAGAGTTTCAATTTGTTGAAGAAAAAAATTGGATAAGTGGATATATCAAATTCAAATTTGGTATTGATGGTATATCAATTTTGTTTATAGTTCTGACTGCATTTATTACTCCAATTTGCGTAATTTCTTGTATTAATAGCGTTAAAAATAGACTCAAAGAATTCCTGATTGCCATTCTTTTCTTAGAGTCATTTATGATTGGAGTTTTTTGTTCTTTAGACCTAGTTGTTTTCTATTTATTTTTTGAGGCTGGCTTAATACCTATGTTTTTAATTATCGGAATATGGGGAGGCCCAAAAAGAGTTTATGCAGCATTTAAATTTTTTTTGTTTACACTTTTAGGTTCTGTTTTGATGTTAGTTGCTATCATCTCAATTTATTGGATCACAGGAACAACCGACTTAACTGAAATTTTTGTAATTAAAATACCGGTAGAATATCAATATGTTCTTTGGTTAGCTTTTTTTAGTTCTTTCGCAGTTAAAATGCCAATGTGGCCTGTCCATACTTGGTTGCCAGATGCCCATGTTGAAGCACCCACGGCCGGCTCAGTAATACTTGCAGCTATTTTGCTTAAAATGGCAGGATATGGATTTTTAAGATTTTCAATTGGAATGTTTCCTGTGGCGTCAGAATACTTTGTACCTTTAATCTTTACTTTGAGTGTCATCGCAATTATCTACACTTCTTTAGTAGCTTTAATGCAAGAAGATATGAAAAAACTTATCGCATATTCCTCTGTAGCACACATGGGATTTGTAACACTTGGTATTTTTACTTTTACAAAACAAGGAATAGAGGGAAGTATTTTTCAAATGTTAAGTCATGGCCTTATTTCAGCGGCTCTTTTTCTATGTGTTGGCGTTGTTTACGATAGGGTACATTCAAGATTAATAGGTTCTTATGGTGGGTTAGTTAATATTTTACCTAAATACTCATTAGTATTTGCTGTATTTATGTTAGGAGCTATAGGTCTTCCAGGAACAAGTGGGTTTGTTGGTGAAATATTAGTTTTGTTAGGTGTTTTTCAAAAAAATTTTTTAGTTGCTATACTTGCAAGTATCGGAGTTATTCTTGGGGCAGCTTACATGCTTTGGTTGTATAAAAGAGTAATTTTAGGAAGATTAGAAAAAAAAGAATTAACTGAATTAAAAGATTTAAATTTATCCGAAGGTTTAATGTTGTTTCTACTTGCGGGATTAACTTTATTTCTTGGATTTTATCCTAATTTAATCTTAGACACTATCCATGTCTCAGTAGATAAATTAATTAATGACTATCAAATGAATTTAATTTTAAACACAGTTAAATAATGGAAAATATAAATTTATTTTTACCCGAAATATTTCTTGTTTTAACGATCCTTGCTACCCTAATGATAGGCGTTTTTTTCAAAAATAGTTACAACTTAGTAACAAAGATTGTTTATGGAATTTTAGTTTCTTTAATATTAATTATTTTAAACTCATTCGATGAATCATTTAAACTGTTTTCAGACAGCTATACCTCTAACTCATTTACTAATTTTTTTAAAATTTTAATTCTAATAGGAACTTTTTTTATATTAATAATTACTCAAAAATTTATTAAGGAAAATAAGATTAATAATTTTGAATACCCTGTAGTTTTACTTTTATCTGTTTTAGGAATGTTCATTATGATAAGTGCAAATGATTTAATCCTTTTTTATCTGGGTTTAGAGCTACAGTCACTTGCGTTATATATTTTAGCTTCTTTAGATAGAAATAATCTAAAATCTAACGAGGCAGGTTTAAAATATTTTATTTTAAGTGCATTAGCTTCAGGATTGCTACTTTATGGATGTTCACTACTTTATGGATTTACTAGCTCTACAAACTTTGATGTTATTGGTTTAAAAGCAAATACTAAAAATCTAGGAGCTATATTTGCAATGGTATTTATTCTAGTCGGGTTAGCTTTTAAAATTTCTGCTGTTCCATTTCACATGTGGACACCTGATGTTTACGAAGGTGCTCCAAGTTCTGTCACTAGTTTTTTTGCAGTTGTCCCAAAAGTTGCCGGCATCGCAGTATTTATAAGGTTCATGCAAATACCCTTTAATCAATTAGCAGATCATTGGCAGACTATTCTAATTTTTATTTCTTTAGCTTCTATGATTTTAGGAGCAGTTGCAGCAATAGGACAAACAAATATAAAAAGGCTTATAGCTTATAGTTCTATTGGTCACATTGGCTTCGCACTAGCTGGAATTTCAACCAATAGTGTCTCAGGATACAGTAGTAGCATTGTGTACATATCAATTTACGTAGTTATGAATCTAGGAATATTTGCTTGTATTTTTTTAATGAAAAGAGATGGAAAATATTGCGAAAACCTAAAAGATTTATCCGGCATATCGAAACATCACCCAATTTTATCCATTTCATTATTAATAATTTTATTTTCGCTAGCAGGAATACCACCCTTCGCAGGTTTTTTTGCTAAGTTTTACATATTTATGTCAGTAATAGAGAGCAAAATGTACACGTTAGCAATCATGGGATTATTGAGCACGGTAATATCTGCTTTTTATTATTTAAGAATTATTAAAATTATTTATTTTGATGATGTTAATAAACCATTTGATAAATTTAAAGATCTAGGAATATCTACAACATTGCTTTTAAGTAGTTTAATATTGGCAACATTTTTTGTATACCCCTCTTACTTAAATATTTTAGTCAAAACGTTAATAATAAATTAATGAAGTTGAAGATTATAAAATTTAAAAGAGTAAAAAGTACTAATGATAAAGCTATTAAGTTAATCCAAAGCGGCAAAGCTATTTCAGGTCTTGTTATTTCAGACCTACAAACAAATGGCAGAGGAACCATGGGAAAAAAATGGATATCAAAAAAAGGGAATGTTTTTATTTCAATTTTTTTTAAAGTTAATCTTACAAAAATAAAAATAGAAAATTTTCTTATAATTAATGCTAAAATTATTAAAAAAACATTAAGAAGTTATACTAAAAAAAACATTATTATAAAAAAACCTAACGACTTATTAATTGAAAATAAAAAAATTTGTGGAATTTTACAAGAAGTCATAGAATTTAAAAATGATAAATTTTTAATTACTGGTGTTGGTATAAATACATCAATTACTCCCACGGATAAAAAATTCACTTCAACCTGCCTTCAAGAACATACTAAAAAAATCATTAAAAATTTAAATATCATTAAAAAATTAAAAAATGCCTACGAGAAAATGATTAAAGAACTTGAAAATAATAATTTTACATTTATAAAAAATAAATATATTTAAACAAATGAATTATCTAGTTGGAGACATTGGGAACACATTGACTAAAATTTGTTTAGTCAATAAAGATTATAAAATTTCTAAAGAATACAGCGTTGAAACAAAGAAGTTATTTCTAGATAACAATATTTACAAATTTATTTCTCCAGTTTTAAAAAAAAATTTAAAAAAAAAAATACTATTCTCAAGCGTAGTTCCAAATATATATAGTAGAATTAAACAAATTATTCACAGCAAAAATTTTCAATGTTATGAAATTAAGAATCTTCCCTTAAAAAAAATAATAAAAATTAATATTGATAGTTATAGCCAACTAGGATCTGACAGAATTGCAAATGCTATAGGTGCTTTTAATTTATTTAAATCAAATTGTTTAGTTGTAGATTTTGGTACAGCTACTACATTTGATATTGTAAAAAAACCTGGCATTTATATAGGTGGCGTTATAGCGCCTGGAATAAAGTCATCTATTTTAAATCTAAATAAATCTACTGCTTCACTGCCAATTCTTAATCTAAAACCAAACTTAAAAGTTTACGGAAAGAACACCAAAGATGCTCTAAATGCTGGATTTCTTTGGGGTTATCAGGGTTTAATAAATAATATAATTAAAAAAATTACTTTAAAATTTGGAACAAAATTTAAAATTATCTTAACTGGTGGGTACGCGAAAATTTTTGCTAAATTTATCAATAATAAATCAACAATCGATAAACATATTACTATAAAAGGTATTATGTTTATTTATAAAAATTTAATTAAATGAGTAAAGATCAGCTTTTATTTTGTCCTCTTGGTGGTTCCGGAGAAATAGGTATGAATTTAAATCTTTATGCCTATGGAAAAAAAGATGACGAAAAATGGATAGCTGTTGATATGGGTGTCACTTTTGCAGATGATTCTATTCCTGGAATAGATTTAATTTATCCAGATCCTGGGTTTTTAATAGACAAAAAGAAAGACCTATTAGGCATTGTTTTAACACACGCCCATGAAGACCATATCGGGTCCGTTGCGATTATATGGCCGCAACTTAAATGCAAAATATACGCAACACCATTTACCGCAGCTTTATTAAAAGAAAAATTTAAAGAAAAAAAAATTGATATCACAAGTTATTTACAAATAGTTCCTTTAAATGGAAAAATAAATCTTGGACCTTTTGAAATAGAATTCATAACTTTAACGCACTCAATTCTTGAACCTAATGGGCTTAGCATAAAAACTCCCTCAGGTATTATTTTGCACACAGGTGACTGGAAGTGTGATCCAAATCCTCTAATAGGTGAAAGGATTGATGAAAAAAAACTTAAAGAAATAGGAGACCAGAATGTTTTAGCCATGGTATGTGACTCTACAAATGTTTTTAGCGAAGGAAGAGCTGGTTCTGAATCTGATGTTAGAGAAAGTCTTTTAAGAATTATATCAAACTTAAAAAAAAGAATTATTGTCACAACCTTTGCGTCAAACGTAGCAAGAATGGAAACTGTTTTCTACTGCGCTCAAAAAACAAATAGACAAATATCTTTAGTCGGCAGATCAATGCATAGAATTTATAAAGCTGCTAAACAATGTGGTTATTTAAAAAATTTAATTGAACCAATCGACCCCCGAAACGCAAAAAATATTTCTAGAGATAAAATTATTTATTTATGCACTGGTAGCCAAGGTGAGCCCATGGGTGCTATGAAAAGAATTACCTCCGGTATTCATCCAGATGTTTTTTTAGAAAAAAATGATACGGTGATTTTTTCTTCAAAAATTATACCTGGTAATGAAAAAAAATTATATGCAATGCATAACGAGATAGTAAGAAATCATATTGAAATCATAACTGAAGAAAACGCTTTTGTTCATGTATCTGGGCACCCTAATAGAGACGATCTAAAAGATATGTATAGCTGGGTAAAACCAAAATCTATTATCCCAGTTCACGGAGAACACCGTCATATGATCGAGCAAGCAAAATTTGCCAAAGAAATGAAAGTTCCACATAGTTTACAAATAGAAAATGGAGATATTATAAAAATCTATCCTGGAGATAAACCTACAATAATTGACAAAGCTCCATCAGGAAGAATGTATCTAGACGGCTCTATTTCGGTGAGAGAGGATTCTAACTCTATTAAAGAAAGAAGAAATCTAGCAATTAATGGTTATTTAGAAGTCACACTACCAATTGGTAATAACGGCAAGATAAGAAAACCAGTAATTTCCTTTAAAGGCTTGCCAGTAGACGATTTAGACGATGCATTTATTTTTGATATGGAAGATGAAATATCAGATATTTGTAAAACATTTTCAATACAAAATAAAAAACAAGAATACAATCTAATAGACACTTTAAAACAAAGCTGTAGAAGAATTGTAAGAGAAAAAACAGGAAAGAAACCTCATACTAGAATTAACTTGGCAAGAATTTAATGTCTACGACCGGCTCTTTAATCGTTTATATATCAATTTGGTGGATAGTTTTTTTTTCAGTCTTACCAATTGGAATAAAGTCTCAAAATGCAAAACTGGGTGTTGAACTGCACGGAAATGATCGCGGTGCTCCAAAAAACCCTAAAGTCGGAAAAAAGTTTTTGGTAACTACTTTAATTACTTCAATAATATTTATAGTTATATATTATATGGTAAGCCAAGATTATTTAAATGTAAGAGGATATTTACAATAATGCTGCTTTCAAAAATATTTTTACCACTAACAAAAAATTTACCTAGCGAAGCAAAAATAAAATCTCACCAGCTCATGCTTAGAATTGGAATGATTAAACAATCATCAGCTGGAATTTATTCATGGCTACCACTAGGCTTTAAAGTAATGAAAAAAATTGAAAGTATAATCAGACAGGAACAAAATGACATTGGTGCACAAGAAATGTTAATGCCAACTATACAATCAGCTGATATCTGGAAAGAGAGCGGAAGATACAATGACTACGGAGATGAAATGTTAAGAATTAAAGACCGACAAGGAAGGGAAATGCTTTATGGACCTACCAATGAAGAGCTTATAACAGAAATTTTTCGGTCAAGCATTAAATCATACAAATCATTACCTCAAATACTCTACCACATTCAATGGAAGTTTAGAGATGAAGTAAGGCCAAGGTTTGGAATTATGCGTTGTCGTGAGTTTTACATGAAAGATGCTTATTCTTTCGATTTAAACAATGAGGAAGCAAAAAAATCTTACAATAAAATGTTTCATTCGTATTTAAAAATATTTTCAAAACTTGAGCTTAAAGCAATACCAATGGCTGCAGACACAGGACCTATTGGAGGAGACCTATCTCATGAATTTATTATTTTAGCAGACACAGGAGAAAGCAATGTTTATGCTGATAAAAATATTTTTAATATCAACTCCAACAAATATGATTTTAATGAAAAATCTTTAGAAAAAATGAGGAATGATTTTTCTTCTTTCTATGCCGTAACAGACGAAAAGTTTAATAAAAATGATTTTGATTTAAAAGTTAAGAAGGAAGATCAGATTTCTACAAAAGGAATTGAAGTTGGTCATATTTTTTATTTTGGAGACAAATATTCTAAGCCTCTTAATTGTCTAGTAGACCACCAAGAGGGAAAAAAAGTTCCAGTAAAAATGGGATCATACGGAATAGGAGTATCTAGATTAGTCGGAGCTTTAATTGAAGTAAACTTTCAAAATGACGTCATGAAATGGCCCAAATCAGTCTCACCTTACGATGTTGTAATTATTCCAAACATAAATAAGAGCAACAAACAAAGCCTTGAAATTGCTACTAAAATCTACAAAGAGCTGCAGAAACAAAAATTTGACGTACTTTTAGATGATGTAGATGAGAATATGTCAGCTAAATTTAAAAAACACGACTTAATCGGTATACCCTATCAAATTATAATTGGCTCAAAGTCAGAAGAAAATAGATTTGAATTTAAAGAGGTGGGCAAAGATGCCACTTTATTAAACTTGGAAGAAATTAAAAAAAAAATAAAAGAATAAATTGTTTAGCTCTGTAGAAAAATTAATAGCATTAAGAAATTTGAGACCTAAAAAAAAAGAAGGTTTCTTAAAGGTTATCTCAACTTTCTCATTTATTGGCATCATGTTGGGAGTGGCCATTTTGATTATAGTAATGTCTGTAATGAATGGTTTTAGAACAGACCTTACGAATAAAATTCTTGGTTTTAATCCACATTTAATAATAAAACCTTACAATAGTGAAAAAATTAATAGTTCGTTTAAAGATAAATTAAACAATAATTTTAAAAATATAAAATTTTTAGATTCTTTTAGTGGCGAAGGGGTAGTTATGAATGGCGAAACTACAAAAGGAGTCTTGATTAAAGGACTAGACCAGAAAAATAAAAAAAATTTAATTTTTTTAGAAAAAATTTTAATTGAAGGTAGCGATAACACAATTTTAAGCAATGAAGCTGTTATCGGTAAACAATTAGCATTTGATTTGAATTTAAAAGTTGGAGATAAAATAAACTTACTTTCCTCAGCTTTTATAAACACACCTTTTGGTGGACTCCCAAAGCAAGAAACATTTATTATTAAAGGTATCTTTAGCAGTGGGTTTTATGAATTTGATCAAAATGTAATTTTTTTAAATTTAAAAGAAGGGCTTATTTTTTTTAACAAAACATCAGATGATATAAATTTAGAGATTTATCTTCAAAATCCCTTAGATGCTAATGTTATAAAAGATCAGATTCAAAGATTAGATAGTAATTTTTACATCTACAGTTGGATAGATTTAAATAAATCTTTTTTCGGAGCGTTAAAAGTAGAGAGGAATGTGATGTTTATAATTTTGACATTAATTATAATTGTAGCAGCTTTTAATATTATCTCAGGATTGACAATTTTAATAAAAAATAAAACAAAAGAAATTGCAATATTAAAAACGCTTGGGCTTAGCAACAAATCTATAGTTAAATCTTTTTTTTTAACTGGGTTTACAATAGGTTTAACAGCTACAATCGCTGGTTCACTTCTAGGTATTTTATTTGCTACATATATTGAGCCAATAAGAATATTTTTATCTAATATTCTGCATGTAGAAATATTTCCACAAGATGTTTATTTTTTAGAAAAATTGCCGAGTGAAGTCGACCCTATCTCAATATTAATTATTTTTTTTCTTTCATTAATAACTACTACTATTGCGTCTTTAATACCTGCCGCAGCTATTGCGAAAATGAATACAATTCAGGCTTTAAAATATGAATAAAAATATTTTAAGAATTGTAAATCTAAAAAAATCTTTTAATCATAAAAATGGAATGGTAAAAATTTTTAAAGATGTCAGTTTAGTTGTCAAAAAAGGAGATCTTGTTGCATTAGTAGGGCCGTCTGGCTCTGGTAAGTCAACTTTATTAAACATGATATCACTTCTAGACAAACCTGACTCTGGTGAGATATTTCTTAACGATATTGATTTAAAAAAATTAGACGAAGATAAAAAGAACTACATAAGAAAAAAAAATATTTCTATTATTTTTCAGAACAACAACCTTCTTAATGATTTTACTGCTGTAGAGAACGTCGTTATGCCATTGATTATAAGAAATGAAGATAAAAAAAAATCGTATCTAAAAGCTAAATCTATACTTAATAATTTTAACCTATCAAGTAGATACGATTATTTTCCTGATGAGCTATCAGGCGGAGAACAACAAAGAGTTGCAATAGCAAGAGCTCTAATCTCTGAAACGGATCTCATCTTGGCCGATGAACCCACGGGAAACTTAGATTTTAAAACCTCGCTAGAAATTTTCTCATACTTTTTAAAATTAAAAAAATTAAATAAAACTATAATATTTGCAACTCACAATAGAGAACTTGCTAACAAAGCAGATTACAAGTTGAGTATTTCAAACGGTGATATAAAAAGAACAAATGTCTAATGTTAAAATTTTTAACAATTTTAAAATTCATACTCAATACTCAATTTGTGAAGGTGCAATAAAAATTGACGACTTAGCAAATTATTGCAAAGAAAACAAAGTCCGAAGTATTGGTATATGTGACAGTTATAATTTATGTGGTGCTTTAGAGTTTGCTGAGAAAGTGAGTAAATCTGGCACCCAACCAATAATAGGGACTCAAATAAATTTTTTAGTAGAAGGTGTTATTGGTAGACTTCCTTTATTTAGCACCACATCGCTTGGATATAAAAATTTAATTAAATTATCTTCTAAAAGTTATTTAGAATCTAAAGAAATTAATGATCCACATTGTAATATTAGTGATCTTAAAAGCATAAACAAGGACCTAATCCTATTAAGCGGCAATCATTACGGTCTCTTTGGAAGATTATTTAAACTCAACAAATTAAAGCAAATTGAAGATTCTATTAAAGTGTTAAGAAATATTTTTATAGACAGATTCTATCTTGAAGTACAGAGACACAATGAACCAAGCGAAGAAAACTTTGAAAATTTTATAATAGAATTATCTAAAAAATATCAGATTCCTTTAATAGCCACACAAGAAGTTTTTTATTTAACAAAAGATATGCACGAAGCACACGATGCACTAGTATGTATAGGAGAAAAAAATTTTGTTGATCAGAGCAATAGATTTAAATACAGCAATCAACATTTTTTTAAAAAAAATGAAAATTTGATTCAATTATTTAGCGATATTCCAGAAGCACTAGAAAATAATTATAATTTTCCTCACAGGTTCAGTTTTAAACCTAAGAAATCCCTACCTGTCCTACCTACTATTCAAACAAAAGAAAATGTGACAGTAGAACAAGAACTGTTGTTGCAAGCAAAACAAGGCTTAAAAAATAGATTAGAAAACTTTATTTTAAAAAAAAATAAAGAAAAAGACTCACAAGAAGCCACTAAGTTTTATGAAGACAGACTATTTCATGAGTTAAATATTATTAATTCAATGAATTATTCTGGTTATTTTCTTATTGTATCTGACTACATACGTTGGTCCAAAAAAAACAATATACCTGTTGGGCCTGGAAGAGGTTCTGGGGCTGGTTCGTTAGTTGCTTATTGCCTAGACATTACTGATATTGATCCCATTGAATTTGATTTAATATTTGAAAGGTTTTTAAACCCAGATAGAGTTTCAATGCCAGATTTTGATATAGATTTTTGTGAAGAAAAAAGAAATTTAGTTTTTCAATATTTAAAGTCTAAATACAAAAGTGGAGTAGCGCACATAATAACTTTTGGAAAACTAAAAGCTAGAATGGCTTTAAGAGACGTAGGTAGAGTTTTAGGTTTGCCATATGGCCATGTTGACAAAATAAGTAAAATGATTCCTTTTGATCCTTCACGACCTTTATCGCTTCAGGAATCAATAGATAGAGAACCTAGGTTTAAAGAAGAAATCATGAATAATAAAAAAGTAGAAAAATTAATTGAGCTTTCTCTGAAACTTGAAGGTTTGAACAGAAACATGGCGACACATGCTGCGGGTGTCGTTATTGCTGGAGAAAATTTATCAGAACAAGTTCCTTTATATAAAGATCATTCTGCTGATTTAATTTTACCGTCAACACAGTTTGATATGCACTCCTCAGAAAATGCTGGCTTAGTAAAATTTGATATTCTGGGCCTCACGGCACTTACAGTTATTGATAAAACAATAAAAATGTTAATCCAAAAAAAAATCAACCTAGATATCAGCAAAATTGATCTTCAGGATAAAAATATTTTTAAATTATTAGCAACTGGAGAAACAACAGGACTTTTCCAATTAGAGAGCAGCGGTGTAAGAGACACTTTGCGTCAAATGAAACCTACGGAATTTAACGATATTGTAGCCCTAGTTGCTTTGTACAGACCAGGTCCAATGAGTAACATACCTACATATAATGACTGTAAAAATGGATTAAAGAAACCAGATTATATTCACGAGACTTTAGAAAAAATTTTAAAACCAACTTATGGAATAATTATTTACCAAGAACAAGTAATGCAAATAGCACAAACTCTTGCTGGCTTCACCGCTGGCGAAGCCGATATTTTAAGAAGAGCAATGGGAAAGAAGAAAAGAGCGGAACTAGAAAAACAAAAAGAAAAATTTATAGCGGGTGCTATTAAAAATGGAATCAAAAAGGATGTTGCTGGTTTTGTTTTTACTAAAATCGAACCTTTTGCAGATTATGGTTTTAACAAGAGTCATGCTGTTGCCTACGCTTTTATTGCTTTTCAAACAGCTTATTTAAAAACTCATCATAAAGAGGAATTTATAGCTGCTTCTATGTCGACAACATTAACAAATACAAGCAAGCTTCGTGAATATGTTGAAGAATTAAAAAGATTGAAAGTAGAAGTGGTGAGACCTTCTATTAATAATTGTTTTGCCGAGTTTAAAGCAGAGACAAATAAAATATTTTATGGACTAGGTGCAATAAAAAGTGTTGGGTTTGAAGCTATTTCAAATATTGTAAATGAAAGAGAAAAGAATGGAAAATTTAAATCATTTACAGATTTTATAAATCGTGTGAATCCTAAAGATGTAAACAAACTTCAATTAGAAGGACTTGTAAAAGCAGGAGTTTTTGACGAAATAGATTTAAATAGAAAAAAGTTATTTGAATCGATACCAAAAATTATATCAACTATTAAAAGCAAATATGAAGAAAAAATTAGTAATCAAAATAATCTTTTTGATATTGACAGCAACAGAGAGAATGAAAGTTTTAAATTTGAAACTTCAGATAAATGGACCAAAAAAGAAT
This sequence comes from uncultured Pelagibacteraceae bacterium, assembly GCA_905616445.1. GTDB lineage: Bacteria > Pseudomonadota > Alphaproteobacteria > Pelagibacterales > Pelagibacteraceae > Pelagilacustribacter. The sequence goes on along the minus strand of CAJQSV010000001.1, from coordinate 34,363 downwards.
TGTTATCTGAAGAATTTAGTTCTCTGGGGTTTTATATTTCAGACCATCCTTTGAATGAATATAAAGATTTTTTTACTCAGCTTGAAATAGAATCTTACAAAAATTTTATTAATAACAACAAATCAGAAACTTTAGTAGCTGGAACAATCATGTCAATACAAGAAAAAAAAAGTGCCAAAGGTACATCTTTTGCTATTATAAAATTTAGTGACACCAATAGTGAATTTGAAATATTTTTATTTTCTGAACTGTTGACTGCAAATAGAGAAAAACTAAAAGAATCAAATTCATTTGTGCTAACATTGCAAAAAGAAAAAAACAAAGCAGAAAACAATCAAAGAAGAATCAATATACGAAAAATAGTTGATCTTTCTGATCTTGTTAACAAAACATATGAAAGCGTATCAATTGAATTAAATGATAATAAAATGCTTAAAGATTTAAACGAATTATTAAAGAGTACCGGAAAGACAAAAATTAATGTGCTCTTAAAAGAAAATAACAAAAATTACCTGTTTGAACTTGATAAAGGCAGAAAGTTTGATTTTGCTTTATTTAGCTTAATAAAAAACAAGGATTACGTTAAAAAAATAAGTTTTTAGAAGCTTGATTTGTTAGATTTTTGAATGTATGAGTGCGTAATTTCGCACACAGCGTAAAGGAGTAAAATCCTACCGGTCTCGAAAGAGGTTTGCTGTGGTGGATTAACCGGAAAAACTATGAATATACCTGAAGTTAGTATTAAACAATTATTAGAAGCTGGAGTCCACCTGGGTCATAAAACTCTAAGATGGAATCCCAAAATGAAAAAATTCATTTTCGGTGAAAAAAACTCAATACATATAATCGATCTCACTAAGACAGTTGTTTATTTTAAAAATGCGTTAACCGAAGTCTACAAATGCATCTCAAGTGGAGGAAAGATATTGATAGTATCTACAAAGAAACAAGCTTCAGAACAAATTACAAATTTAGCAAAAGAAACTAATCAATTTTATGTAAATTATAGATGGCTTGGAGGCATGTTAACCAACTGGAACACTATTCAAAATTCAATTAAAAGATTAAAGATGCTTGAAGAGACTCTTTTAAAAGAAGACACCGGCTTTACAAAAAAAGAAATTTTAAAAAGAAGTAAAGAAAAAGAAAAACTTCAAAGATCACTTGGCGGCATAGCTGACATGAAGAAGTTACCTCAGTTAATTTTTATTATTGACACAAACATTGAGTCCCTTGCTGTTGCGGAAGCTAAAAAACTTAATATACCAATAATAGCTATTTTAGACACAAACTCAGACCCAACGGCTGTAGAATTCCCAATCCCAGGTAATGATGACGCAAGAAGATCAATTAATTTATATTGTGATTTGTTAAAAAGCACTATTATTAATGCGTCAAAGTTTATTGAAATAAAATCTACAGAAAAAGAAGATAAAGAAAAAACAAAATCAAAAAAATTAGATACCAAAACAGTTCAAATTAAAACTGAAGAAAAAAAATCTAATTAAAATTTTATTTTATGTCCAGCAAAGATCTACTTGAAAGTGTAAAAAAACTTAGAGAAATAACAGGCGTTGGTTTTAAAGATTGTAAACTTGCAATTGATGAAACAGACGGTGACATAGAAAAATCTATTGAATTTTTAAGAAAAAAAGGAATTGCTAAAGCTTCCAATAAAATGAGCAGAACCGCATCAGAAGGCCTGTGTCTTTTGCATGAAAAAGACGGTGAAGTATCTTTAATAGAAATTAATAGTGAAACAGATTTTGTTGCCAAAAATGATATATTTATTTCTTTTTGTAAAGAAATTTCAATAATAAATTTTGAAAAAAAAAGTGATTTATCAAAAGTCAATAAATCTAACATGAAAAACAATTTGCCAGTAGAAACAAATTTAATAGATTTAATCGCAAAAATGGGAGAAAAAATAACAATAAGAAGGTCTATTTTTTTTGACAAATCTAATGGAAAAAACTCTTTTTATATTCACGGAGCTTTAGAAAGCAAAATTGGTAAAATAATATCAATTGTTAAAACTTCAAAAGAAGACGAGGTAGGAAAAAAAATAGCAATGCACGTTTCAGCCTCATCTCCCATGGCACTTGAAGAAAAAGATTTAAACAAAGAAATTATTAGCAAAGAAGTTGAGATTATAAAAGCTGAACTCCTGAATTCGGGTAAAAAGGAAGAAATAGTAGAAAAAATTGCAAAAGGTAAAATTAATAAGTTTATTTCTGAGAACACCTTGGTTAATCAAGCGTGGATAATGGATCCTAAAAAAAAAGTTTCAGATATATTAAAAGAAAACGATATAAAAATAGTTGATTTTATAAGATATAAAGTTGGCGAGGGAGTTTAGTTAATGAATACAGATTTTAACGAAAAAAACTATTCACTTAAAATGGATAAAACAATCCAATCTTTTAAAAAAGATTTATCATCACTAAGAACAGGAAGAGCTAACTCAGCCATGTTAGACATGATTAAAGTTGATGTTTATGGTCAGATGATGCCTATAAATCAAATGGCAACCATTAGCGTTCCTGAAGCAAGATTAATTACAATTCAGGTATGGGATCAATCAAATATAAAAGCAGTCGATGGTGCTATACAAAAATCTGATCTAGGAATAAATCCACAGATAGATGGTTCTGTTCTAAGATTAAGAATTCCAGATTTAACAGAGGAAAGAAGAAAAGATTTAATTAAAGTATTAAAAAATGTTGGAGAAAAAAATAAAGTTGCCATTAGAAACATAAGAAGAGAAGCAAACGACGAATTAAAAAAACTCATCAAGGACAAAAAAATAAGTGAGGACGAAAACACAATTTATGAGAAAAATATTCAAAAAGTTACAGATGATCATATCGCAAATATAGAAAAAATTTTAAACGAAAAAGAAAAAGAAATTCTTCAGGTATGAACGAACTTAATCACATTGCCTTTATTATGGATGGCAATGGAAGATGGGGCTTAAAAAAAAAAAATAATAGAAATTATGGTCACCTAGCCGGCGTGAAAACGGTTAAAAAAATTGTTGAATGTTCAATTTTATTTAAAGTTCCTATTATTTCATTTTATGTTTTTTCAACAGAAAATTGGAAAAGACCAAGGCCAGAGGTAAATTATCTTTTTAATTTAATTAATATTTATTTTAAAAAAGAAATTAATAATATTATTAAAAATAAAATTAAAATTATCATCTCAGGAAGATTAAAAAAACTACCAACCAAAACAAGAAAGATTTTAAAAATTGTTACCGACAAAACAAAAAAAAACCAAAAATTGACAGTAAATCTAGCTATAAATTACGGTTCTAAAAACGAAATCATCGATGCAGTTAAAAAAATAAACCATGATTCTAAGACACTTACAAAAGAAAAAATTGATAAACATTTACTTTCAAACCTAGCATTTCCAGATATTCTTGTAAGAACAGGAGGGCAGAAAAGATTAAGTAATTTCATGCTATGGCAAATTGCCTACGCAGAGATTTTTTTTTTGGATAAATTGTGGCCGGATTTTACAAAAAATGATTTAAAAAAGATAATAAATAAATATCATAAAATAAAAAGAAATTTTGGAGGAATTTAGAATGTATAATGAAAATCTAAAAAGAATTTTAACTTCCATAATTCTTCTACCAATTTTATGTTTTGTGACAATTTATTCAAACATCTATCTTATATCGTTATTAATATTAGTTTATTTTTTATGTGCCTATGAAGTAATTAAAAATACTAAGAATATATTCTTTAACATGCTTGCAAATATTTTATTAATTTTATCTTTTTGTTCTTTTTACTATTTAAGAGGCAATACTGAATATTCTTTAACTATTCTTTTTTGGATTTTAGTTTCTACTTTCCTATCTGATATTGGTGGATATATTTTTGGTAAATTAATTAAAGGTAAAAAGCTCACAAAGATAAGTCCTAATAAAACGTATTCAGGTTCTATTGGATCTATAATTTTAAGTTGTTTATCTTTACCACTATTAAATACAGCACAATATTTTTTTTTAAATGAATTGGTAATAAATTTTTTAATGTTTAATTTTTTAATATTCACTATTTTAATATCTTTTGTCTGTCAAACAGGCGATCTTTTTGTTTCCTTTTGGAAAAGAAAAATAAAGATTAAAAATATAAGCAATATTTTACCAGGGCATGGTGGTATACTTGATAGAATTGATGGTTTAATATTTGTTTTAATATTTTGTTCAATACTAAAATCTAATACGTTAATTTAAGATGAAAAAAAAGACGATTGCTGTTCTTGGTTCAACAGGCTCTATTGGGCAATCTAGTCTTGACATAATAAAAAAAGTAAAAGAATTTAAAGTTGAATTAATAGCTGCTAATAAAAATTACTCTAAAATCATTAAGCAAATACAAATTTTTAAACCAAGATTTGTTATTATTTATAATGAGGAAGTTTACTTAAAAATAAAAGAAAAATATAAAAAAAAAAATATAATTTTCTTAAATAATACTTCTAATATTCACAAACACATTAAAAAAATTGATTTTACGGTATCTGCTATTCCTGGAATTGCAGGTCTAGAACCTACGATATTTTTTACAAAAATTAGCAAAAAAATTCTTCTAGCTAATAAAGAGGCAATTATTTGTGGTTGGCATTTAATAAAAAAAAATTCAATTAAATACAAAACAGAATTAATTCCTATAGATTCTGAACACTTCTCTATTGCCACTTTGTTAAAAAACTATTCAAAAGATCAAATTGAAAAAATTTATATTACAGCATCAGGCGGGCCATTTCTTAATCTTAATATAAATAAATTTAAAAATATAAAACCTAAAGATGCAATAAAACACCCCAAATGGAACATGGGTAAAAAAATTTCTGTAGATTCAGCAACCTTAATGAATAAAGTCTTAGAAATTACTGAAGCTTTAAAACTGTTTCCATTCAGTCTTAAGCAATATGAGATTATAATTCACCCAAACTCACTTATTCATGCGATCATAAAACTAAAAAATGGAACATCACTTTTTTTACATCACGCTCCTGACATGAAGATCCCAATAGGCAATGCTTTACTCAAAAATTTTAATTATAGAAATTTTTTTCCAAAAAAAATGAACTCCTATAATAAAATTCAAAATTTGAATTTTAACTCTGTTAATAAAAAAAAATTTCCAGCTGTAAATTTAATACCTGAAATGAACGGTCGAAAATCATCACCGATTATAATTAATGCGGCAAACGAAATATTTGTTGATCAATTTCTCAATAACAACATAAGTTTTAACGATATTGTTGGTTATTTGAAACTTGTTTTAAAAGACAAAAGCTATATAAAAACTTCAAATCTGCCTGGAGATAGTGTAAAAAATATTTATACTATTGATAGATGGGCTAGAATAGTCGCCTTGCAAATAGTTAAGAAAAAAAAAAAACAATGTTAAAAATTTATACAACTATTTTTCTATTAACTTTTTTTAATTTGTCTGCAGACATTGTTAAAGAAATAAAAGTTAATGGCAATAAAAGAATTAGCGCTGAAACTATCAAAGTCTATGGTGAAATTAATATTGGTAAAGACTATTCTAATTTCGAAATAGATAAAATATTAAAAAATTTATATACAACCGATTTTTTTGAAGATGTAAAAATATCTTTATCTAATGGCGTGCTAGATATCTCCGTCAAAGAGTATGCAACGATAAATTTTATTGATATCCAAGGTGAAAAATCTCAGCAAGTAAAAAAAAAAGTTCTTGAATCTCTACAACTAAAAGCAAAAGAGAGCTTTATAGAAAATATATTATCACAAGATATTGATGCGCTTAAAAAAATTTACTCATCTATGGGATACAATTTTACAAGTGTGGATGCAAAAATAGAAAAATTTGATGAAAATAGAATAAATCTTACCTATTTTTTAGACAAAGGAAAAAAAACAAATATTGCTAAAATAAGTTTTATTGGAGATAAAAAAATTAAAGAAAAAAGATTAAGAGAAATTATTGTTTCTGAAGAAAAAAAGTTTTGGAAATTTTTATCTAGAAATACTTTTTTAAATTATAGAAATATAGAATTGGATAAGAGACTATTAATTAACTATTACAAATCACTTGGTTATTATGACGTTCAAGTTTTATCAAATAATGCTGAGCTTAGTCAAAATAATTTAACAAATCTCACCTACACCATTAACGCAGGGACTAGATTTAGAGTAAATAAAATTAGCACAAATGTAAGTCAAGTTTTGGATAAAAAATTATTTTTACCATTACAAGATAATTTTACAAAAATTATCGGAAAATACTATTCTCCATTTACAATCAAAAAACTATTAGATGAATTAGACAATTTAATAGCAAATAATGATTTACAATTTATTGAGCATTCTGTTAATGAAATTTTAGAAGGAGATGCAATCGAAATTCAAATTAATATTTTTGAAGGTAAAAAACAACAAGTTGAAAAAATAATTATAATTGGAAATACAGTTACAGATGAGTCAGTTATAAGAGCAGAGCTTTTATTGGATGAAGGAGATCCATATAGCAATTTAAAGCTCGAGCAATCTATAGCTAGACTTAAAGCAAGAGGAATATTCGGTGAAGTAAAAAATAAAATAACTGACGGACAGGACAAAGATCAAAAAATAATTGAAATTGATGTAGAGGAAAAACCAACTGGAGAAATTAGCGCAGGTGCAGGTATCGGAACTACTGGAGGATCAGTTGCGTTCAATGTAAGTGAAAATAATTGGTTAGGCAGAGGTATAAACCTCACTACATTTATTGATATAAATGCTGAAACTTTTTTAGGCGGCTTAACCGTTACTGACCCAAATTATAATTTTTCAGGTAATTCTTTGAGTGTCTTTGCAACAAATACTTCTAACGACAAACCGGACGTAGGATTTAAAAATAATATTATAAAAACTGGGATCGGAACTTCTTTTGAACAGTATAGAGGTATTTTTCTATCTCCAACTATATCTTATTCATATGACGATTTAAAAGTACTAGATACTGCTTCAGATTCTTTAAAGAAACAAAAAGGGGCTTTTCAAGATTTAAGTTTTGACTATGGAATCACTCTAGATAAACGAGATAAAATATATGCTCCGACCGCAGGGTATATTTCTACCTTTCAACAGGCTGTACCAATTTATGCAGATGCTCCTTACATAAAAAATACTTATTCATTTAGTAAATATATGGCCTTGTCGGAAAATGCGATAGGAACTTTTAAATTTTATGGTTCAGCGATAAATGGTTTAAACGATGAAGACGTAAGGCTAAGCAAAAGAATAAACTTATCAGCCAACAGATTAAGAGGTTTTGAAGCAGGAAAAGTTGGTCCCAAAGATGGCAAGGGTTATACGGGCGGAAATTATGCTATGGCATCAAATTTTGAAATATCCCTTCCTAATTTTTTACCAGAAGCCACAAAAACTGATGTGGGATTATTTTTAGATTTTGGAAATATTTGGAAGGTCGATTACGATAAGACTTTAGATGATTCTAATAAAATTAGATCGTCAACAGGGATTAATGCTAGCTGGTTCTCTCCTGTTGGACCGATGACTTTTGTTTTTTCGCAAAACTTGTCTAAAGCAGACACAGATGTTACACAGTCTTTTAATTTTAAGCTAGGAACTACTTTTTAAATTAATAATAATAAATATGAAAAAATTAATTTTTGTTGCTATATTTTATTTAACCTATTCTTTTAATTCTTTTGCAGACACCTCATATTTTATAGATTTCAAAAAAGTATTAAATGAAAGTAAAGCTGGAGCTGCAGCACAGCAGAAATTAAAAGCAAAATTTGAGAGTGAGTCAGGGAAATTTAAAAAAATAGAAGAAGATATTAGAAAAGAAGAATTTGAAATAATTTCTCAAAAAAAAACACTATCGCCAGAAGATTATCAAAAAAAAGTTGAACCTCTTAGAAAAAGAGTTTCTGATTTACAAAAAAATAAACAAGCTTCATTTAATAATATTGCTAAATCAAGAAACAATGCAAAAAAAGCATTGTTAAAAGCTCTAAATCCAATCCTTAAAAAATATATGGAAGACAACAAAATTAGATTAATTCTCAACAAACAAAGCGTTATATTGGGCGATGAAACCTTAGAAATTACAGATAAAATAATTACAATCATAAACAAAGAATTGTCATCTTTAGAAATAAATTAATCTCAATGAGTAAGAATATTTTCTTTGAGCAAAAAGGTCCTTTTTGGCTCAGTGAGATATTTAAAAGTATTAATTTAAAAAAAAAAATTAAAATATTTGATATCAAGCCTTTAAATGAAGCTAAAAATTCAGACATAACTTTCCTTGAATCAGTTAATTATATTGAACCTGCAAAGCTTACTAAAGCAGGATGTTGTTTAACCACCGATAAACTTAAAATTTATTTACCAAAAACCTGTGTATCAATAATAGTTAAAAATGTACTATTTGAATTATGTACAGTTACTAGAAAATTTTATCCGAATGCTGATATTGATGCTCCCGATATCTCATTAACGAAACCAAAAAAATCCAAGTATGCAAAAGTAAGATTTGGAAATAATGTCTTAGTTGGAAAGAACTGTAAAATAGGAAAAAATACTATTATAGGTAGTAATACAATAATCGAGCATGACGTTGAAATTGGAAACAATTGTATAATTGGCGCTCAAGTAGTTTTGAGAAGCTTAGTTGTGGGAAACCATGTGGTTATCCAAGATGGATGTAAAATTGGATTAAAAGGCTTTGGTTTCATTCCTTTAAAAGAAAAAAACCTAAGATTTCCTCATATCGGAAAAGTAGTATTAAAAGATAATGCTGAAATTGGGGCTAACTGTACGATTGATAGAGGCTCAATCGGAGACACCGTGATAGGTAAAAATTCTTTTTTAGACAATCAGGTTCATGTAGCTCACAATGTGAAGATTGGTGACAATTGCATGATAGCAGGCCAAGTTGGTTTTGCTGGAAGCTCGCTTATAGGTGATAAAGTTTCTATTGGCGGTCAAGCAGGAATTTCCGGTCATTTAAAAATTGGAAATAATGTTAAAATTGGCGGAGGTAGCGGGGTAGTAAAAAATATACCGGACGGAATGGTTGTTATGGGATATCCTGCAGTACCATTAAAAAAATTTATAAGAAACTTAAAAAAATGAACGACACAATAGATAAAAAAAAAATAGAAAGTTTATTACCACATAGGGCACCAATGCTATTAATTGATAAACTTATTAATATCATTCACTTAAAATCTGCTACAGCGATCATGAATGTAAAAAAAGATGGTTTTTATGTTCAGGGTCATTTTCCAGGTCAACCAGTCATGCCTGGAGTTTTAATTGTAGAAGCTTTTGGTCAAGCTGCCGCAGCTTTAACTGCATACGGAATAGATCCTAAAGAATATGAAAATAAATTAGTTTTTTTAATGAGCGTTGATAAAGCTAGGTTTCGAAATCCAGTTTTACCTGATTGTGAACTACATTTAGAAATAGAAGCTATTAGATCACACGGAAGAGTTTGGAAGTATAAAGGGACAGCTAAAGTAGAAGGAAAAAGAATGGCTGACGCCGAATGGACCGCAACTATAGTGGATAAAAAATGATACATATTTCCAGTCTTATTTCAAAAAAAGCTAAAATTGGAAATAATGTCAAAGTAGGACCTTTCTGTAATATTGGAGACTTTGTTCAAGTAGATGATGATGTTGAGTTAATTTCAAATGTACATATTGAAGGAAATACAAAAATAGGTAAGGGAACTAAAATTTTCCCTTTTGCAAGCATTGGAACCACACCACAAGATCTTAAATACAATAACGAGCCTAATGGCCTGACCATTGGTGAAAGAAATACGATTAGAGAATATGTTACGATTAATCCAGGAACAGGAGGCGGTGGCGGGCAAACAATTATAGGTAATGATTGTTTGTTTATGATTTCATCTCACATTGCACACGATTGTAAAGTTGGTAATAATGTTATTATAGCGAATAATGTTCCGTTAGGTGGGCATGTAACTATAGAAGACTCAGTTATAATAGGTGGAAATTCTGCAGTTCAACAATTTACTAGAATTGGAAGACTGGCAATGATAGGTGGCATGACAGGCGTGTTAAAAGACGTTATTCCTTTCGGTCTGTCAATTGGGAACAGAAATTATTTACAAGGGTTAAATTTAATAGGACTTAGAAGAAAAAATTATGAAAATAAAAAAATTATGGACCTTGATAAAGCTTATAAAGAAATATTTTCATCAAAAAAACTACATGAAAATTTAAGTAAAATAAACAGCGAGTTCAAAGACAACGAACTTGTCGAGGAAGTTATTAACTTTATAGCAAGAGATAAAAAGAGACCAATTTGCACGCCATTAAATCAAGAGTAAAATGATCGGATTAATATTTGGAGAAACCAACTTCCCAAAAAAAATCCTAAAAAAAATAAGAAAAATAAAAAAAAAATATTTAATTATTGACTTAACAAAAAATAAAACTTTTAAAAGAGATACGAACTGTCATTCCATTTCAATTGGACAAATAGGTAAGATTATAAACACACTCAAAGAAAATAATTGCAAAACTGTACTTTTTGCAGGGAAAGTAAATAAACCAAATTTTTCAAATCTTAAATTAGATTTAAAAGGAATTTATTATATTCCAAGAATTATTAAAGCTTCTAAAATTGGAGACGCAGCTATCCTCAAGGAAATAATTAATATTTTTAAAATAGAGAAGATTGACACTACAAACTCTTTGTCATTTACTCCAGACTTAAGTCTTAAAAGGGGTGTTCACACTAAAGTCAAACCAAATTATGATGATAATGCAGATATTAAGAAAGCAATTTTGACTTTAAACAAACTTAATAGTTATAGTTTTAGCCAGGGAGCCATTATAAGGAGTAAAAAAATTATAGCAGTAGAAGGGACTCAGGGAACCCAAAAAATGCTGCAAAAAATTAAAAACAAAGAAAAAAAACTTAGCGGTGTTTTAGTAAAATTTCCAAAGAAGAAACAAGATCTAAGAGTTGACCTCCCAACAATTGGACTAAAAACTTTAATTGAGTGTAAAAAAGCTGGGCTTAAAGGAATAGTATTAAAAAGCAAACTAAATGTTTGTTTGGATAAAAAAAAATTAATTAAATTTGCAAACAAAAATAAAATGTTTATCGCAAGTATATGAAAAAAATATTTATATTAACTGGAGAACCATCTGGAGATAAATTAGCTTCAAAAGTTATTGCAAAACTTAAAATACTCAATCAAAATATTGTGTACTTATCCGTAGGAGGAGAACATCTAAAATCTTTAGGCATTGAATCTATTTACGATCTAAAAGAAATTACATACCTTGGATTTACAAAAGTTTTATTAAATATATTTCAAATTAATAGTAAAATTAATAAAACAGTTAAAGCAATAATAGATTTTAACCCAGATGTTCTGTTTACCGTCGATAGCCCAGATTTTACATTAAGAGTAGCTGAAAGAGTAAAGAAAAAAAATGCAAATATCAAAACAGTTCATTATATTGCTCCTCAAGTATGGGCATGGAGAGAGGGAAGGGTCAAAAAAATAAAGAATTTTATCGATCATATTTTATTATTATTTAATTTTGAAAAACTATATTTTGACAAGGAACAAGTTAGTTGTGAGTTTGTAGGTCATCCTCTTTTAGAAGATAAAAAAATCGATAAGATTGATATCAATCAATTTTTAGGGAAGAACAAAGCCTTAATCTCTGTCTTTGCTGGAAGTCGTGTTTCAGAAATTAATGTCCTTATGCCCATTTTGCTTAATTTCATAAATTTAATGGCCAAGAAACATAACGATGTTACTTTTGTTTTTCACACAACGAGGGCACATAGCGAATTAATGCAATTTCATATTAAAAAAAATAATTTAAAAAATTGTGAAATTATAAGTGATGAAAAAATTAAGTCACATTTACTTAGAAAATCTATATTTGCTATTGCAAAGTCAGGAACAGTATCTCTAGAGATTTGTAATGCAAAGATACCATCTATCATTCTTTACAAAATGAATTTTATTAATTTTTTAATAATAAAAATGTTAGTAAAAATCAAATATGCTAATATTATAAATATTGCAGCAAACGAAGAAATAATTCCAGAATTATTACAATCTAAATGTAACGCTAAAAATATTTATAAAGTTGTAAATGAGTTTTTAGAGACCCCTTCAAAAATAAAAGAACAGATAATGAAAACTGAGATTATATTGAACAAATTTAGAACAGACAAATCTTCATCTGAATTAGCTAGCCATGCTTTAAATAGGTTTGTTTAAACCCAACATATCAAATACCCAAATTGTACACATTAAGGTAAAAAAGACTGTATTTTTAAAACTATAAAGATACAATAATCTTATCGTGAGTATTTTTGCCATATTAATTGTTAGTTTTTCGTTAGTAGTTGGAGGAAACTTAATTGACAAATCTAAAGACAGCAAAGTAGAGAGAGAAAAAATTGAAGTCGTTGCTAATACCAGTGTAGAAAAAAAACCAACTGTTCAGGAAATCACACCTGAACCAAAAGTACCCGAGCCAGTTAAGGAAGAAATCGCACTTGAGCCAGTTAAGGAAGAAATCATACCCGAGCCAGTTAAGGAAGAAATCGTACTTGAGCCAGTTAAGGAAGAAATCGTACTTGAGCCAGTTAAAGAAGAAATCACACCTGAGCCAGTTAAGGAAGAAGTAAAAAAAATAGATAACTCAGAAGATTCAGGAACAAATTATTTCAGATTAGTTTTATACATAATTAGCGGAATATTAGTTGTTTTAACAGGGATGTATTTTTTCTCAAAAACACGAAAAAGTATATCACCAAGTACTCAACCTGAAACTACTGAACCAAAGACAGTTGAAGAAGAAGCTCAACCTGAAACTACTGAACCAAAGACAGTTGAAGACGAAAACAATAATAAATAATATTATTTTCCTATCTATCTAGGTCAATGTAAGATAAAGTCATTTTTTAGATATTTCCTAATAAAGTTTAAGCTTAACTTAAGCAAATATTTTCAAGAACGTTAGATGAAAGACAATCACACAACATAGTTTGTGCTGACTTATAGCGCTTATTAATTATGAACAACAAAACTCTAATTAAAGATGAAATTGTAAATATTGAGCGTATCGCACCAAATATTTTATCTTTTTCAAAGAAGCATATTTTTAATAATTTAATTAATAAAAGCATTGAAATTATAATAGTACCTAAATCTGAAGATTTAACTGCAAACCAAAAAAACGTTGGTATTATAATCGATGAAAACCTTATTTTTAAGATTTTATCTCAACATTATAAAAATGTTTTAATTACAGAGATAAAAACAAAAAAAGATTTAGCAAAAATGGCTTTAAGAAAACCTGATTTAGTATTTTCTGGAGTTAAGTACTTTTATTTTAATGAAAAAAAAATTTGGCTTAATGATTATTTAGAACTAAATGATATTTTATATATTGCATCAAGCAAATCTACTCTACTTAAAGAAAGCAACAAGAGTCGCGCTAAAAAAATAATGCAAAAATTAAATATTGCAACAGCTGATTTTTTTACAACTGAACCAAACGAACATAAAAATAAAAATTCAATTCCAATTACTTTTCCACTTTTTGTAAAACCCATAACCGGTGGTGACAGTAGAGGTATTGATGTAAATTCTATTGTTTATAATTACGAAGATTTTAAGAAAAAAGTTTTAGACATTAAACTAAATCAACATTCTCGATGCATAGTGGAAAAATATTTACCTGGGAAAGAGTATAGTGTTGGTATTTTTAAAGACAACATGGACGGAAATATTGAAGCTATGCCTATAGAAATTATTGTAAAGAAGAATATAAACGGACACCATATTCTTGATTTCGATACTAAAAAAAATGATGAAGAAAAAGTAGTTGAGGTTTTAGATAAAAAAATTTTCAAGCAATTGTGTATTATAGCTAAAAAATCATTTGTTGCTTTAGACGGTAAGTCTTTTGGAAGAATTGATATTAAAATGGACTGTCTTGGCAATCCCCATTTTATAGAAGCAAATTTAATGCCAGGTATTAGAAAGGGTTATTTTTTTAGATCTTGTTTATTGAATCTTGGAATTAATTATGAGGAAATGATTTTAAAAATTACTGCTAACGGACTTCATTAATAATTTAATTAATCTTACCGTCAAGAAACTTAAAAATAATTTTTTCCACCTTTTAAATACGCACACTTTTCACAACTTGGATCAATAGCAGGTGGCTCATCTAAGTTAAGTACTTTTTTCATCTCATATAATTTTCCCTCAATCCAAGAAGTATTTACAACGTAAGGCACAAGAGTACTTTTAAAATCTATTTTATCTTGAAATTCGTTATTAGTTTTCTCTCCATTGCACACATAAAAGTAAGATGTATCTGAAACTTTGAAGTTCATTTTCCTCAGAATATGAACATATATATCCATTTGTAATTTATAGCTTAGGTGCCATTGGCTACCCAAGTAAGAGTTTATTGTTACTGGATAGTTTGATGATTGGGCTTTATAATCTACAACAACTAATTTTTTTTCTTGCAAATCAAACCACACATCATCAATGCCACCATGTAAAATAAGATTTGTTTTTTCGTCGTGATAAGAAATTCCACCTTTTAAAGAATTTCTCCAAACATCCAAGTCTTTATGCTCATAAGGAATAAAATCTAATTTGTGTTTAAGCATCATTGGGTGTTGTTTTCTTTCTTTTCGATATTGATCGAACTCTTTTTTTAACAATTCATCCACAGCAATGTTAAGAGCCCATCCTGGCATAGAAGGCTCTTTTAAGCCAACAACACGATCTAAATAGAAACATTTTTTACAGCTTAAAAAATTACTAAATTTAGATCTACTAATTTTAAACGGTGTATTTGATTTTTTATCGTAGAACGAACTTTTTCTCACTCTAAAGGAAGCTGCTTCTTTCATTGATTATATTTTTTTTAATCTTCTGATCACTTCAGCTTTGTCCAGTGAAAGAATAACATCATATAATCCTGGACCAAATCTTGATCCAACTAATCCTATTCGTACTGGTTGACCAACACCTTTAAAATTAGTCTTATGTTTATCAATTAATGATTTTATTACAGGTTCTAAAGATTCTTTATTTAAAGACGTTAGCTTCTCATATTCGGTTATAAAATCTTTCACTATTAACTTAGCTTGATCGTCTAATAGTTTTTTATCTTCATCTCCAATTTTCATTTCATCATTTATTAAATATTGAGCATTATTAAATATGTCCTCCAAAGTTTTTGCCTTATTCTTTAAAAAGCCCATTGATTTAATAAGAGCATTTTCTTTAGAGACATCAAAAGTTTTTTTGTACTTTGCCGAGTATTCTTTAAAGTGTGCAAACAACTCTTTTTCATCTATAGTTTTAATATAAGTCTCGTTCATAGAAAGAATCCTAGACATATCTAATTTAGAGGGTGATTTTCCAACACCACTTAAATCAAATAGATCAATGCTTTCTTGCTTAGTGAAGATCTCTTTATCTTTATGAGACCAGCCCAATCTAAGTAGATAATTTCTAAGTGCATCAGGCATAATCCCTATTTTTTTGTAGTCTTCTAAAGTGGAGGCGTTATCTCTTTTTGATAATTTTTTCCCCTTATCACTATGTATTAAAGGTATGTGAGCAAAATTTGGAACTTCCCAACCCATAGCTTCGTAGATTTGTTTTTGCTTAAATGAATTAATCATGTGATCGTCACCTCTAATAATATAAGTAATTTTCATTTCATTGTCATCAACAGTAGCTGACAATTGATAAGTAGGTGTTTTATCTTTTCTTAAAATAACAAAATCTTCAATGGTAGCATTTGATATATTTCTATCACCTTGAACTAAATCTTTAATTAATGTTGAACCGGATATTTTACTTTTAAATCTAATAACCACAGGTCCATCTTTTTTTTCTTTAAGATCTCTACATTTTCGGGTGTAAACAAAAGGTAAACTATTTTTTTTAGCTAAAGCTTTTTGATCTTCAAGTTCTATCTCAGTACAGTAACAAGGGTAAGCAAACCCTTTTTCTATTAATTCATTTGCAACAGCTATATGCTTTTCAATATTTTTAGATTGAATATAAGGTTCACCGTCATGTTCAACACCCAACCAAGATAATGATGATATGATTTGATCTTTAAACTCATCTTTAGATCTTTTTTTATCAGTATCTTCTATTCTTAAAAAATATTTACCTTTATTTTTTCTGGCTAATAGCCAATTAAATAAAGCGGTTCTAACACCACCAATATGAATAGGCCCAGTAGGAGAGGGCGCAAACCTACAAACAAAACTCATTTTAATTAATTAGACTATTTTAATGAAAGTTTCTATACAAAGAGACTAGTTTGCCTTGAATTTTTATTCTGTTAGCAGCATATATTTTAGTGCCATAATTTTTATTAGCCGCCTCAAGCGCAATAGTATTACCTTTTTTTCTAATTCTTTTTAATGTCGCTTCTTGATCATCAATCAATACCACTGCAATCTGACCGCTTTCGACATTCGTTGTTTTTTTTACAATAACAGTATCTCCATCATTAATACCCGCTTCAATCATGGAATCTCCTTTAACTTTAAGCCCGTAATGCTCACCATTGTTTTGTAAATTTTCTGGTAAAGCAACTCTATCTACCTCTTGTTGTATTGCCTCAATTGGAGTACCTGCCGCTATACTACCCAATATTGAAATCTCGCTAGCTGTACTTGGGGTTTTATCTAGACCTCCTTTAATTACACTTGGAGTAAAGGTGTTAAAGATATCATTAGCACTTGCATTTTCTGGCAATTTAATAACCTCAAGGGCTCTCGCTTTATGTGCCAATCTTCTAACGAAGCCTCTTTCTTCTAAAGCTGAAATTAATCTATGAATTCCTGATTTCGACTTCAGGTTGAGAGAATCTTTCATTTCCTCATAAGAAGGAGACACTCCAGTCGATCTAATCTTCTTGTTAATATAAAGAAGCAAATTTTTTTGTTTTTTTGTAAGCATAAGAACAAAACCTGTACATGTATGTTCTATAAAAGTTCTCTTTTAAGATCAATGTCTAATTAACCTCTATTTTAAAGGCTTATTGATAATATATCTTTGATTAGTTTGCTTGGTTCGCCGTTAGCGAGAAGTGATTCACCAATTAAGAAGTTTTTAATACCCGTATTGTCGTAAATGTACTGAGCATCTTTTTGATTTTTAATTCCACTTTCAGAGATTAATGGACCTTGGTGCGAAGTTAATTTTTTTTTAATTCTAACTGAATTTTCTAAAGAAACATTTAAAGTTTTAAGGTCTCTATTATTAATACCTATTATCGCTTCATTATATTTTAAAGCTCGCTCGGCTTCATTTTCATCATGGACCTCCACAATAACGCTTAACTTATTTTTTAATGCCTCATCATAAATTTCATCTGCTTGGTTTTCTGACAAAGCAGATAAAATTATTATAATACAATCACAGCCAAAACTTTTTGAATAAGGCACTTGATAAGGATCGATAAAAAAATCTTTAGCTAAAACAGGTAGTTTAATTTTTTTTTTTATATCAGTAATATAATTTGGATTTCCCAAAAAAAACTTTTCCTCAGTTAAAACAGATAGACAGACAGCATTATTATTACAGTATAAATTAGCAATTTTTAAATGATCAAAATCTTTAACTATAATTCCTGCAGAAGGGCTAGCTTTTTTAATTTCAGCTATCAAAGAAACTTTTTTTAATTCATGATTGTTAATTAAAGTTTTTTTAAAATCTAAAAAACTATCAATAGACTTTATTTTATTTTCTATTGTATTTAGTGAAATTGTTTCTTTTATAGTTTTAAGATCTTCTTTTTTTTGTTTAATAATTTTTTCTAAAATATTTTCCATTAAACAGCCTGAATTTTTTCTAAATGTTTGTAAACTTTACCAGATTTTAAATGTTTTTTGCTAACCTCATAAGCTTTTTTAAAATCTTTTTCTTTATTTGATACTACTAAACCTGCGGCTGCATTTAAAGCAACCGAGTCTGAGAATTCATTGTCTTCACCTTTAAATATATCTATTATTTTTTTAGCGTTATATTCAGCATTTTTTCCTTTTAAATTTTCTTTATTTTTATTAGTAATATTTAAATCAGCAGGATTAATAAAAAAACTTTTAATATTTCCATTATTTAGTTCTACAATCTTTGTTTTTGCGAAAGGTGAGATTTCATCCATCCCATCCTCACTATGAACAACGAAAGCATTCTCAGCATTATTTTCTTTTAAAGCTTCAGCAAATGGAATCATCCATTTTTCATCAAAAACTCCAACGACTTGTTTTTTAACTTGCGCGGGACTACTTAAAGGTCCAATCAAATTAAAAATAGTTTTTTTAGCTATTTTTTTTCTAGCACTAGCTACATGCTTCATTGCTTGGTGATAGTTAGGAGCAAACATAAAAGCAAAATTAACTTTTTCAATTGACCGCTCAGCTTCCTGTGGTTTTAAATTAATATTAATTTTTAATGCTTCTAAAACATCTGCTGATCCACAGTTTGACGAAACTGCTTTGTTACCATGCTTGGCAACTCTAATACCAATACTTGCCAAAACAATTGCTGCAGCTGTTGAAATATTTAGAGAATTTTGACCATCTCCACCTGTTCCGCAAGTATCAACCGTTCCACTTGGGGCTCTAACTAGAGCGGCTTTTGATCTCATGACGAAAATACCTCCAGCTAATTCATCTTTATTTTCACCTTTGCTGGAGAGTGCATTTAGAATTTTTATGATAATATTTTCGTCATATTTGCCCTCCATAATATTTGAAAAAAGACTTTTACTCTCTTCAAAAGAAAGGTTTTCTTTAGATTCTAATTTTTTAACAAAATCTGTCATCAATATTAATTGTTTATAAAATTTTTGATTAATTGCATACCAACTTTTGTATTAATGCTCTCAGGATGAAATTGCACCCCATGTATATCGTATTGATTATGCATAATTCCCATTATAGTTTTATTCTTAGTTTCAGCTGTAATTAACAAACAATTAGGTAAAGTTTTACTGTCCACAACTAGACTGTGGTATCTTGTGGCATCAAATGGTGATTTAAAATTTTTAAATATGCCAATTTTTTTAAAATATATTTTACTCATTTTTCCATGCATTAAATTTTTGGCTCTTATAATTTTACCACCAAAAACTTGTCCAATAATTTGATGACCTAAACAGACGCCTAGAATAGGTAAATCTTTGTGAAGATCTTTTACAATTTTAATACAGTTGCCAGCCTGTGATGGATTGCCAGGACCTGGAGAAATAACAATTTTATTATATTTTTTTTTAACAATTTCTTTAGATGTAATATTATCATTTCTAACTACATCTACTTTGCATTTAAGTTTTGAGATATAGTGAAACAAATTGTAAGTAAAACTATCGTAATTATCTATAAGTAAAACTTTCATTTAATCAACCGCACTCATTAAAGCTTTAGCCTTGTTAACTGTTTCTTGATATTCTTTTTCAGGCACGCTATCTGCAACTATACCCGCGCCAGATTGCACGTAAAATTTATCATTTTTAATTAGTGCCGTTCTTAAAGTAATGCAGGTATCAAATTCTTTTCCTGGTGTAAAATATCCTATTCCACCAGCATAAAGTTTACGTTTATTTTTTTCAAGTTCATCAATAATTTCCATAGCTCTAATTTTAGGAGCGCCACTAACAGTTCCTGCTGGAAAGCCAGATAGTAAAGTTTCAAATAAAGAATTTTTACTATCAAATTTACCAACAACATTAGATACAATGTGCATTACGTGTGAGTATTTCTCTATGGTAAAACTTTCGGTTACTTTAACAGAATTAACTTTTGATACTTTCCCAACATCATTCCTACCAAGATCAAGCAGCATTAAATGTTCAGCTAATTCTTTTTTGTCTTTTAAAAGGTCCTTAGCGTATTTTATATCTTGAGCCTTTGTAGACCCTCTAGGTCTTGTTCCTGCAATTGGTCTAATTGTTATTTGATTGTCTCTCAACCTAACTAAAATTTCAGGACTGCTACCAATTATTTTAAAATCTTCAAAATTAAAATAAAACATAAATGGAGAAGGGTTTGATATTCTTAAATGATTATAAATCTCAAGTGGTGTTTTATTAATTTTTCTCTCAAATCTCTGGCTCAAAACTACTTGAAAAACATCTCCTTTAGCAATGTATTTTTTAGCTTTCTTCACATAATTTTTAAATTTATTTTTTGAAATATTGCTTTTGATTTTGTTTTTATTTTTATGGTAAGTAAATTTTACTGGTAATTTTATGTTGCTATAATCTTCGTAAGTTTCAAAGTTTTTTTGAATAGATTGGTATTTTTCGAAATAATTTTTAATTTTAGTTTCTGCATAAATGTTTTCGATAAAATATATTTTCTTTTTCAGGTTGTCATAAATAACTAAATTTTTTGGTCTCATCATTCTTACATCTGGAATTTTAAGATCATCTATGCACTTATCGGGAATATTTTCTACATATCTAATAATATCGTAAGAAAAATAACCAACAAGCATGGCAGCCATCTTAGGAATGCCACTTGGAACTTTAGTATTAAATTTATGAATTAAGTTATTTAGAAAATTTAAAGGCTTTTCAATAATAGTCTTTTTTTTACCTTCAAAATTTTCTGTAATAGCATCTTTATTAATATCCCATATTTTATCAGGGTTTAATCCTACTATTGTATATTGCCCTCTAATTTTTCCTTTTTCAACA
Organism: uncultured Pelagibacteraceae bacterium; assembly: GCA_905616445.1. Lineage (GTDB taxonomy): Bacteria > Pseudomonadota > Alphaproteobacteria > Pelagibacterales > Pelagibacteraceae > Pelagilacustribacter. The sequence goes on along the minus strand of CAJQSV010000001.1, from coordinate 13,567 downwards.
GACTCAAAAATAAAGCTATTTTTTTCAACCAGTAAAAAATTAAATATATTTTCAACTTGCTTATAATCTTTACACTTTTTGACACTGTAAATTAGCTGGTTTTTCTTTGATTTGTGTTTTTTTTTAAAAGAACTAAAACTAATATTTAGTTTCATTAGAGAGTATTTTTAATACGATTTAATACTTTTTCATTTATTTTTACATCGTACTTACTGTTAATCGATTCATCAAAAGTACTATAAATTTGATTGGCTAAATTAAATTTGGCTTTAGTTTTATATTGCTCGTAATCTTTTATATTTTTGTTAAACGGTAATTTTTCAGTTTTTTTTGCCAGAATTATATAATTCTTAGTTAATAAACTATCTGTAATTAATTGAAAACTTCCGTCATTAACTTTAAAAATTTCTTTAATGATATCTGAATTAAAAACAGTTTCATCTTTAATGCCCTTGATTGTTATTTTTTTAATTTCTAAACTGTTATCTTTGCTAAATTTTTGAAACTGTTTATTGTTAAATGTTCCTTCAGACATATCTTTTACAATCTTAGTGTTGCTTTCAATTATATGTTTTGTTTTTAATTGTGAAACGATAGCTTCTTTAATTTCTTCATCTTTCAAAGTTCTTGTGATTTTATCTATATTTAAGACTTCACTTAAATAATATTTATTATTAATATTTATTAACTCAGGTTGTTTTAAAATTTTAGGATTAAAAATTTTTATAAAAAGATTGTTGTCAATTTTTTTTATATCATTACCTATTTTATCTTTTTTTAATCTATTTGTTTCGTTCAAAACTACTAAAGATAAATTAAATTCCTTAACAAAATCAATCATTTTACCACCGTCTAAAATAGCATTCTCAATCCCATCAATTTTTTCAAAATAAGATTCGTTGTATTCTTTTTGGCCTGTTAAATTATTTGGAAGAAGCTCTACATAATTTATTTTTTTAAAATCTTGAGTGAAAAGATTTTTATTTGATTCATAAGTTTTTGTAATCTCTACTTCTGGTATTAAATATTTTTTATACAAACTGTCTAACTCTAGATATTGAATTGTTTTTATTTGATTTTCATTTATATATTCTTGTTCAATTAAAAATTCTGGTAAATTTACACCCTCAGATAAAAAAGTTAGTAATTGTCTTTTTTTATGTTGTGCTGCAATATTTTTTTCGAAAACAGGCGCGCTTATTCCGCTCTCTAATAAAAATTTTTCATATTCCGTTCTAGAAAATTTATTATCTTTTTTAAAAGTTTCATCTGTAGTTATAATTTCTTTAAGTGATTGATTGTTTAAGTTCACTCCTTGATCTATTATTTCAAGAGCAATAATTTTCTTTCCCACGTAATCAGATAAGATTTTATTTAATAAATCTGTTTTAGCCATGGTGCTTCTCTGCTGTTCAGTTAGGTTGAGCCTATTTACGTATTCAACAAAATTTTGGGCGCTTACTTTTTCAGAGTTTATTGTAACTACAATATTTTGGTTTCCAGTTCTAAATACGTCACCCATACCCCAAAAAAGGAAAGGTAAAATAATTATAGCTATTAAAATTTTAGCTAAAAGAGATGTAGTTGCTTTTCTTATTGATGTAAGCATTGTTTTAATTTAATAGAACGATCTATATTTAACACACATATAGATTAAAAAATTAAATATGGCAAACAACATAAAATATTTTATTGGAAACTGGAAAATGTTTGGCGTTCCTAAATCCATTAGTATTCTTGATAAAATAAATAAATTTATTAAATCGGATAAGAAATTTAATAAAAAATACAAAATAGTTGTTACGCCACCACATACTTTACTTCAAAGCTATTCAAAATTTTTTTTAAAAAAAATAATTTCTATTGGCGCTCAGAATTGTTACCATAAAGATAATTACGGAGCTAACACTGGTGCTATTAGTCCGTTAATGATCAAAAGTGTTGGAGCTCAATATATTATAGTTGGGCATTCAGACAATCGTTCAGAGGGAGATACGGATGCAATGCTTAAAAGTAAAGTAGAAAACTCATTAAACAATAAACTAAAAGTAGTTTTCTGCATAGGTGAAAACAAAGAACATAAATTAAATAACAAAACTTTTGAAGTGTTAGAAAATCAAATCAAAAATGTTTTAGAAGAAAAATTTAATTTTAATAATATAATTATCGCCTACGAACCAATTTGGTCAATTGGTACTGGGCAGATTCCTGAAGCAGATGATTTATTGAAGACAACAATATTTATTAAGAAAATATTAAAAAATATTTTTAAAAAAAAATATTTGCCAGTAGTTTTGTACGGTGGTTCCGTAGACGGTAAAAACATTAAAAGGTTTAAAAAATTAAACGAGATAGACGGCTTTTTAATTGGAGGTGCCTCAAAGTCAGATAAAAATTTTATTGATATAATAAAAAATTACTATAGATAGAACGCATGGAAAGCATATTACTTACAATAAATATTATTATAGCTGTTTTGTTAGTTGTTGTAATTTTATTGCAAAGATCTGAGGGAGGGGCTTTGGGCCTGGGTGTTTCACAGGATAATTTCACATCCTCAAGATCAGCTGGAGATTTTCTTACTAAATTTACTTCAATACTAGCTGTTTTTTTTATCATCACTAGCGTTGTTTTGGTTTCTATTTCACATGATGAAATAAAAGAAGTTCAATCTGTAATCGATTTAGAAAAGGAAAAAGATCAAAATAAAAACCTTCCACAGATTCCTGAAAACCAAAAATAATCTTTGTTTTTAAAATTAAAATCGCTATAATATTTTTCCATGGCGCGATATATATTCGTAACTGGCGGCGTGGTTTCATCACTAGGTAAAGGTTTAACTTCAGCATCACTAGCTTCATTGCTTCAGCTAAGAGGCTATAGGGTGAAGATAAGAAAATTAGATCCTTATTTAAATGTTGATCCAGGAACAATGAATCCCTTTGAGCACGGAGAAGTTTTTGTCACTGATGATGGAGCAGAGACAGATTTAGATCTTGGGCATTACGAAAGATTTACTGACAGACCTGCTACTAAAGAAGATAATATTACTACCGGTCAAATTTATAAAGATATTATTGAGAAAGAGAGAAAAGGAGAGTATTTAGGAAGCACAGTACAAATTATTCCTCACGTTACAAATCATATAAAAAAATTTATTTTTAACAAGGTTTATAAAGAAGATTTTGTAATATGTGAAATCGGCGGTACAGTCGGAGACATAGAAAGCTTGCCATTTTTAGAAGCTATTAGACAATTTTCTAACGAAGAAGGAAAAAAAAAAAGTTTATTTATTCATCTTACTTTAGTTCCGTACATACAGGCTTCAGGAGAACTAAAAACAAAGCCAACACAACATTCTGTAAAAGAGCTAAGAAGTATAGGTATTCAGCCTGATATTATAATTTGTAGATCTGAAAAGATCATTCCCAAGGAAGAAAAGAAAAAAATTTCTTTATTTTGTAATGTTGATCCAGAACACGTGATTCAATCGATCGATGTTAAATCTATCTATGAAGTCCCCATTAAGTACGATGAAGAAAAATTAGATAAAAAAATTCTTAATATCTTTGGATTAAAAGAGAAAAATAAAGCCAATTTAAAAATATGGAAAGATATTATTACAAAAATTAGGTCTAAAAGGAAAAAAGTTTCTGTTGCCATCGTAGGTAAATATGTTGACCTTAAGGATGCATATAAATCTTTAGATGAAGCATTGATCCATGGCTCTTTAAGCAATGATGTAGATCTTAATGTTCAATGGGTAGATTCAGTAAAAATAAATAAAAAAAATGTAAATAAAGTTTTAAAAGATTATAGCGCTATTCTTATACCAGGTGGCTTTGGTGCAAGAGGAACAGAAGGTAAAATCGAGGCTATAGCCTACGCAAGAAAATATAAGGTTCCTTTTTTTGGAATTTGCTTTGGTATGCAAATGGCTATTATAGAATCAGCAAGAAACATCCTGGGCATTAAGAAAGCAACTTCAAGTGAATTTAGTAATAGTGGAACTCATGTAGTTGGCTTAATGCATGAATGGATTAAAGGAAAAGGAACTCAAAAAGGAAGTCAAAAAAACTTAGGTGGTACTATGAGATTAGGTTCTTACAAAGCTAAATTAAAAAAAAATTCTTTAATAAGTAAAATATACAAGTCTAATACAATCAACGAAAGACACAGACATAGATATGAGGTCAATAAGAATTTAAGATCTAAATTAGAAAAAAAAGGCCTTATTTTTTCTGGATTTTCACCAGACGGATCATTGCCTGAGACGATAGAATTTGAAAATCATCCGTGGTTCATTGGTGTGCAATATCACCCTGAATTTAAGTCTAGACCTTTCGCACCACATCCACTATTCTCTTCTTTTATTAAAGCTGCAAAAAAAAACTCAGAAAATAAAAATGACTAATCACAAAGTAAAGTGTGCTAATTTTGAAATAGCTAACGATCAACCCTTCACTTTAATAGCCGGTCCTTGCCAGCTTGAAAGTGAGCAACATGCTTTAGATATTTCAAAAGAGTTAAAAAAAATAACGTCAGATTTAAAAATTAATTTAATTTATAAAACTTCATTTGATAAAGCCAACAGGACAAGCCTGAATGGAAAACGAGGAATGGGTTTGGAAAAATCTCTTTCTATATTTGATAAAATTCGTAAAGAAGTTGGTATTCCAGTTTTAACAGATGTACATACAGCTGAACAATGTTCAATAGTCGCAAACCATGTAGATGTACTTCAGATACCTGCTTTTTTATGTAGGCAAACTGACTTATTAATTGCCGCGGCAAAGACCGGAAAAATAATCAATGTAAAGAAAGGTCAATTTTTAGCTCCTTGGGATATGGCCAATGTAATAAAAAAATTAGAAGAGTCAGGAAATAAAAATATTTTATTAACAGAGCGTGGTGCGAGTTTTGGATACAACACACTTGTTTCAGACATGAGAGCTTTACCTATTATGGCTAAGTTTGGTTATCCAATAGTTTTTGACGCCACTCATTCCGTTCAACAACCAGGTGGTATGGGAGAGAAAAGTGGAGGCCAAAGAGAATTTGTACCTTATTTGTCTAGAGCAGCCATTGCCGTTGGTGTGGGAGCGGTTTTTATGGAGACGCATGAAGATCCAGATAATGCTCCATCAGATGGTCCTAATATGGTTCCACTAAGTGAAATAAAATCTCTTTTAAAACAATTAGTTTCAATTGATACGTTGATCAAAAATTAATAAATGGCAAAAATCACGAAGGTTGTAGGTAGACAAGTCTTTGACAGCAGGGGCAATCCAACAGTAGAAGCTGAAGTTTTTTTAAATAACAAAATTAAAGCCTCAGCTATCGTTCCATCAGGAGCCTCAACCGGAGCTTTTGAAGCTTTTGAGTTAAGAGATGGTAATAAAAATTATTTTTTAGGTAAAAGTGTTTTAAGCGCGACAAAGAACATAAATACAATCATTAATAAAAATTTAAAAAACATAGATTCAAGCAAACAAAAAAAAATTGATCAAATTTTATTAGATTTAGATGGCACGGAAAATAAAAAAAAACTTGGTGCCAATGCCTTGCTCGCTGTATCCTTAGCTGTTGCAAAAGCAGAAGCAACATCAAAAAAAAAAGAATTATATCAACACCTAGGTAGAAAATTTTTATTACCTAAGCCATTAATGAATATTATTAACGGTGGGGCGCATGCAGACAACAACTTAAGAATCCAAGAATTTATGATTAGACCAGATTCAGCAAAAAATTTTATGGACGCTATTGAAAAATGTTTTTTAGTTATACAAAATTTGAAAAAAATTCTTCAATCAAAAAACTTATCAACTAATGTTGGAGACGAAGGTGGTTTTGCCCCATTAATTAACTCCAATGAAGAAGCTCTTGATCTTATCGTACAAGCTATTGAGCAATCTAATTTAAAACCTGGCGTAGATATAAATATTTGTTTGGATGTAGCCGCAAATGAATTGCTCAACAAGGATGGAGAGTATTCATTAAATTCAGCTGAGTTTATTTCTGTCGATGAAAGTATTAGCTATTATAAAAATTTAGTTTCTAAGTATCCTATCAAATCAATCGAAGATCCTTTTGCTGAAGATGATTGGAATGCATGGTCTAAACTTACAAAAGAAATTGGTAAAAAAGTCCAAATAGTCGGAGATGATTTATTTGTAACCAATGTTAAGAGGTTGAAAAGAGGAATTAAGGAAAAATCTGCTAATTCAATCTTAATTAAAGTAAACCAAATTGGAACTCTAACTGAAACTTTAGATGTGATTGAACTTGCAAAGAAGAATAACTTTAACACTATTATTTCTCACAGATCTGGCGATACAGAAGACACTTTTATAGCCGATTTAGCTGTGGCTACTCAATCAACTCAAATTAAAACAGGATCATTAGCTAGATCAGAACGAGTATCTAAATACAATAGGTTATTGAGAATAGAGGAACAGCTTGGAAAATCTTCTAAAATCGCTAGAATCTAACCATGAGATTTTTTCAAATTCTAAAAGCCAAAAAACTATTTTTCTTTCAAATTTTTTTAACTCTTTATATCGGTATCAATTTAATAGGTGGGGAGAGAGGCTTAATTTCCTATTTCGAAAAAAGCACCTATGAAAAAAACCTTTCTATAAAAAATTTAGAACTAAAAAAAAAACTAGAAGTTGTTGAGCACAAAAATAGATTGTTATCTAAAAATATTGATTTTGATTACCTAGATACTTTATATCGAACGAAGCTTAAATTTGGAACAAAAAATGAAATTTTAATTAAGCTCAGATAATGAAACCAAGACATCCAGAAAAGATAAAAAACATAGTCAGCCCACTAAAGAAAAAACCTGATTGGATTAGATCTAAAATTACAGACAGTAAAATATTTTTCCAAACCAAAGAAATAGTAAATAAAAATAAATTAAACACCGTTTGTCAGGAAGCAAACTGTCCAAACATAACCGAATGCTGGAGCAAAAAACACGCAACATTTATGATTATGGGTGATACCTGTACAAGAGGCTGTGCTTTTTGTGATGTTAAAACTGGAAAACCTTCTTCTTTAGATCCCATGGAACCTTTTAAGATATCTAGAGCTGTGAAGGAATTAGATTTAAAACATGTAGTGATTACCTCTGTTGATAGAGACGATCTTGAGGATGGGGGTGCAAATCATTTTCGAGATGTTATCTCTGAAATAAAAAGAATTAACACCAAAACTACAGTGGAAGTTTTAACACCAGACTTTTTAAAAAAAGGAAATGTATACGAAAAAATTTTGGAGGCAAACCCTGATGTTTTCAATCACAATATAGAAACTGTTCCAAGTTTGTATTTGAAAGTTAGACCTGGTTCTCGTTACTTTACTTCAATAGAATTACTTAAATTAGTTAAAATAAAAAAACCAAGTATTTTCACAAAATCCGGGATTATGGTCGGCTTGGGTGAAAAAAAAGATGAACTAATTCAAGTGATGGATGATTTAAGAATGGCAGAGGTAGATTTTTTGACAATAGGGCAATATTTACAACCTTCTACTAAACATTTTCCGCTAGATCGTTATCTCCATCCAGAAGAATTTAAAGAACTAAAAAATATTGCAATTTCAAAAGGTTTTTTATTAGTTTCCTCAACACCCTTAACAAGATCCTCCTATCACGCTGATACAGACTTTAAGATATTAAAAGACGCCAGGGATAAAGCTTTAGAATGTCATCGGCCTCAATAAAAAAAATTATTTCTTGTAATAAAAAAAACTTAATTGATATAGTTTTAGATATCGAACAATATCCTCAATTTGTTCCTTGGTGTTTGGATGGAAAAATCCATGAAAGAAAAGTTTCAGAGGACTTCATTGAAATAAAAGCAGATCTTAAAGTTGGTAAAAAATTTATAAATGAGACTTATTCTAGCTTAGTTTTATATTCAAAAAAAAAAGACCTAATAACGGTGACCAACATAAAAGGCCCATTAAAACATTTGAAAAATGAGTGGAGATTTAAAGAAGTAAATAATAAAACACAGCTAGACTTTATCATAGACTTCGAACTTCAGAATAACTTTTTAAATATAATAATGAAAAACTATTTCAACTTTGGATTAAATAAAATTACTGATGCTTTTGAGCAAAGAGCTGTGAAGTTGTTTAAATAAAATTTTTAATAAGTTCTAAGGATTTTTTAACAGAATTAATTCTAATATCTTTTCTCTTTTTTTTTTTAAATAAAAATTTATTGATTTCAGTTCTGCTATTTTTTTTTATTCCTATATAAACTAGTCCTACAGGTTTTAATTTTGACCCACCTTTAGGTCCGGCTATACCTGTAATTGCTATATTTAATTTAGCTTTTGATACTTTTGATAGATTATTAACCATAGATCGACAGCACTCCTCACTCACTGACCCGTATTTTTTAATTATTTTTAAAGGCACTTTTAGATATTTAATTTTAGATTGATTTGAATAGGTGATAATACCAAATTTAAAAACCTCTGAAGCTCCATTTACGCTAGTTATAACTTGGGAAAGCATTCCACCTGTGCACGATTCAGCAACAGATAAGGTTATTTTTTTATTTTTAAGTATATTTATTATTTGTCTAGCGGCATCAAACATAATTTATAAATTTATATAAACCAAGAGAGTTCTGTTGCTAGGTGACTTCAACTTAGCAACCTTTTTTTTCTTTTAGCTTACTTAAATGTAAAGATCTTTCTTTTGCTGCCATCACAGCTTCCTCTACATTTTTCATTGTAACACCTGCGGCTGGAAGAAAAAATAGTAGTGCACCTATATTATGTGGTGTGTTCATTTTTTTTGCCTCTTGTGCTTTATCCGCATATTGATTGGCCTTAGCAATCTCTACACTTAGTTCATCGCAATTTAATTTACTGTCATTTGGACCAATTACATTAACTACAGTTGGGGTTGCACAAGATGTTAACATTAATAATAAACTTAAACTTGCTAGTATCTTTTTCATTTTTTTTTTTACCACTTTAATCTTAATTTTCAAGAGGCGTTCTGCTTCCAGGTTCCCGCTAAATTTTTTGGTCGTACTCACCAATTTTTCCAGTTTTTTGGAGTAAATCATCAATAAAACTAAAGATCTTTTTCTTTCTATCGTCTGAAGTTGGACTTTCTGTCACCACAACTAACGAAGGTTTATTCGATGAAGCTCTTATTAATCCCCACGAACCATCTGACAAGCTAAATCTTATCCCATTAACTGTTAAAATTTTTTGAATATCAAGCCCATCTACTTTATTTTTTTTAGTTTTTAATTCTTTTATTTGTTCAACCAACTGTTCAACCACTTTATATTTTTCTTCATCTTTACAAAACGGTGCCATTGTTGGTGTCTGATATGTTTTGGGAAGTTCTTCAATAATTTCACTAATTTTTTTGTTTTGATTATTCAATAAATGACATACGTGTATAGCTGAATTAATTCCATCATCATAACCATAACCAAGAGGCTGATTAAAAAAGAAGTGTCCGCTTTTTTCAAATCCAGCTAATGCTTTTTCTTTATTAACTTTTCTTTTAATGTGTGAGTGCCCTGTTTTCCAATAAATTGTTTCACATTTATTTTCTAACAGAACTTTATCTTTTTCATAGAGTCCCGTTGACTTAACATCTACTACAAACTTTGATCCTTTGTGTGTTGTGGATAAATTTCTTGCAATTAATAAGCCAATTTTATCTGAAAATATTTCCTCACCATTGTTACCGACAACACCAACTCGATCACCGTCTCCATCAAAACCAAAACCAATATCTGCTTTGTGTTCTTTGACAGTTTTAGCAATTTCATTGAGCATTTTTAAGTCTTCTGGATTTGGATTATATTTTGGAAATGTCCAATCTAATTCGCAATCTAACTCTATTACCTCACAACCAATTCCTCTTAAAATTTCTGGGGCAAATATTCCAGCGGTTCCATTTCCACAAGCAACAACTGCTTTGATTTTTTTATTAATTTTATTTTTTGAAATTAAATCGTTAATGTATATTTTTTTAAAGTTTTCAATTTTTTTTTCACTTCCCTCACCTAATATAAATTTTTTATTTAATGTAATGTCTTTTAATTCATTCATCTCTTCTGGTGCGTGAGTTAATCCTTTTTTGATTCCCATCTTTACGCCAGTCCATCCATTTTCATTATGGCTTGCTGTCACCATTGCGATAGCATCAGCATTTAGATTAAATTGAGCGAAGTAAACAGTAGGGGATAGTGCCAGATCAACATCTTCGATATAACAACCTGTAGACATTAAACCTTTTTTTAAAGCTGATTTAATTTCTTCACTATACGATCTGTAATCATGTCCAACAATTACCCTTGGATTCGTTTTTTTTGTATGATTTACAATCTGTGAACCCAAGCCTTTACCAAGATTCTCTATACCCTCGAGGTCTATATCTTTTTTGTATAGCCATCTTGCATCGTACTCTCTAAAACCATTTGAATTAATCAACATATAGGTTATTTTTTAGTATTGTTTATCAACAAAACTTTCCACTTGAAAAAATATTATAATGTTCGTATAATGTTCTATTGATGTTGTTTTGCTACTAGTATATCAAATTAAAGTGAACACAACATATAGTTGTTTTATTAAAAAAAAACTCTAAATAGAGCACATTATGAATAAAAACGTATCTTTAGCTATAGAAAAAGCTGTCAGCTCTATTAGCTCACAAAATATTAAAGAATTTAAGAATAATAGCCCAAAAAAACCAGACCTTTTTTCACTATCTGGTGATACAGAACTTTTTCAAAACGAAAAAGGAATAACAATTAAGATTGATAGATCGAGAGATTCTAACCTAACAGACTTTGGCAGAGCAACATTAGACGACAGATATTTAGGCCAAAGCGAATCTTATCAAGATTTATTTGCTAGAGTAGCAAGTGTATATGCAGACGATAACTTGCATGCACAAAGAATATATAATTATATTAGCAATTTATGGTTCATGCCAGCCACACCAGTTTTGTCAAACGGTGGAACAGAAAGAGGATTACCTATTTCTTGTTTTTTAAATGAAGCGAGCGACAGTCTTAAAGGTATTACTGATTTATGGGAAGAAAATGTTTGGCTCGCAGCAAGAGGCGGTGGTATCGGAAGTTATTGGGGAAATTTAAGATCTATTGGAGAAAAAATTGGAAAAGTCGGTAAGACATCAGGAATTATTCCTTTTATTAAAGTTATGGATTCTTTAACGCTAGCAATAAGTCAAGGCTCGTTAAGAAGAGGTTCAGCAGCTTGTTATTTGCAGATTGACCATCCTGAAATTGAAGAATTTATTGAAATGCGAAGACCAACTGGTGGTGATGTTAACAGACGATCTTTAAATTTACATCATGGCGTTCTCGTTACCGACGATTTTATGAGGGCTGTAGAAACAGATGGCCAATGGGCCTTAAGAAGTCCTCATGATGGAACCGTGCAATCCACTATTCCAGCTAGAAACTTATGGATTAGATTGTTAACAGCAAGAGTAGAAACAGGTGAACCATATATTATTTACATCGATACGGTTAATAGACAGATTCCTCAGCACCACAAACTTGCTGGTTTAAAAGTTAAGACCTCTAATCTTTGCAGTGAAATTACCTTACCGACAGGGATAGATAATAATGGAAAAGAAAGAACTGCAGTTTGCTGTCTTTCATCTTTAAATTTAGACACTTATGATGAATGGAAAGACAATACTCAATTTGTTGAAGATGTAATGAGATTTTTAGATAATGTAATGACCGACTTTATAAATAGAGCCCCAGATGAATTTGCTAATGCAAAATATTCTGCGATGAGAGAGAGAAGCGTTGGGCTTGGTGTCATGGGTCTTCATTCATATTTTCAACAAAAAAATATTCCTTTTGGTTCAGTAATGAGTAAAGTTTGGAATAAAAAAATATTTAAAAACATTCAAGAAAAAGCAGATGCAGCTTCTGTTGTGCTAGCAGAAGAAAGAGGCGCATGCCCGGATGCCGAGGAATATGGAGTAAAAGAGAGGTTTTCTAATAAAACAGCTATAGCTCCGACTGCTTCAATTTCGATAATTTGTGGTGGATCATCACCAGGTATTGAGCCGATCGCAGCCAATAGTTTTACCCACAAAACTCTTTCAGGTTCTTTTAATGTGAGAAACAAATATCTTAAAAAAATTCTTCAAAAATATAAAAAAGATACAGACGAAGTTTGGTCAAGTATAACAACAAATCAAGGTTCGGTTTCTCATTTAGATTTTTTAACAGCTGAGCAAAAAGATACTTTTAAAACAGCTTTTGAAATCGACCAAAGATGGATTGTAGAATTGGGTGCAGATAGAACACCACATATATCTCAAGCTCAATCAATAAATGTTTTTGTGCCCGCAGATATTCATAAAAAAGAACTTCATGATATTCATTTTCAAGCATGGAAAAAAGGATTGAAAAGCCTCTATTATTGTAGATCTAAATCTATTCAAAGAGCTGAGAATGTTTCAACCGGATCATCAACAGATGTGACAAAAAATGTTTATTCGAAGGATAACGAATCTAATAATAAAGATAACAACTATGAGGAGTGTTTATCATGTCAGTAGCAGAAAAAATTAAACCAGAATTTATTCAACCAAAAAAGATGGGTTTGCTAGTTGAGAATCCAGTTTACAAACCTTTTAGATATCCATGGTGTTACGATGCATGGTTAACTCAACAAAGAATTCATTGGTTGCCAGAAGAAGTGCCACTGGGAGACGATGTAAAAGATTGGCAAAAAAATATCACACCAGCAGAAAAAAATCTTTTAACTCATATATTTAGATTTTTTACACAAGCTGATGTAGAAGTTAACAACTGCTACCTAAGACATTACACAACAGTTTTTAAACCAACAGAAGTTTTAATGATGATGACAGCATTTGCTTCAATGGAAACGGTTCACATAGCTGCCTATTCACATTTGTTAGATACTATTGGTATGCCAGAAACCGAATACTCTGCTTTCATGAAGTACAAAGAGATGAAAGATAAATATGATTACATGCAAGGTTTTGATGTTAAATCAAAACACAATATCGCAATGACAATGGCCGTGTTCTCTGCGTTTACTGAAGGACTTCAGCTGTTTGCAAGTTTTGCAATCTTATTAAACTTTCCAAGACACAATAAGATGAAGGGCATGGGTCAAATCGTGACTTGGTCAGTACGAGACGAAACCTTACATTGTAATTCCATGATAAGACTCTTTAAAGATTTTATCAAAGAAGAGCCTCAAATCTGGACGGATCAATTAAAGAAAGAAATCTATGACGCTTGCAGAACTATAATTAAGCATGAGGATGCTTTTATTGATCTGGCTTTTCAAATGGGGCCGCTAGAAGGTTTGACTGCAAATGAAATCAAACAATACATTCGATTTATTGGAAACAGAAGACTTGAGCAGTTAGGCTTAGATCCTATTTATGATGTTAAAAAGAATCCTTTAACATGGTTAGATAACATGCTGAATGGTGTTGAACACATGAATTTTTTTGAAGGTCGAGCAACTGAATATTCTAAAGCTTCTAC